>CAYGRT010000003.1:112160-145760 GCA_964352355.1 uncultured Pseudohongiella sp.
GCTCCACATCAGCCTCAGGTGCACTCCGGCTATGAAAATAGGCGATAAGGCCACCAATTAGCATGGGAGTTGCTAACCCAAAAGGCAGGTACATACCGACTGCAATGGGCATCAGGTGAGCTCGAAACTTCGCGCCTCTGCGATGGAGCATTTGATCGACTATTAGAATGACAAACCCAACTACAACGCCAATGGCAATTAGATTCCAGGGCAATTGAGATTCGCCTGAGAAACCCTTTGCGAGGGATGCGAATAGGCTCGCTTGAGGTGCTGAGAGTTCGCGACCACCGATACCGCCGTCCACATTACTATTCAGCAAATTCAGGATTGGAGACATGATAAATGCAGCGACAAAAACTCCGGTGATCTGCATGATTTGTTGACGAAATGGCGCAGCTCCAAGCATCGACCCTGTTTTCAGATCGTTACATACATCACCACTTGTTGCTGCAACGCAGCACACGATGGCCGCAATGCCTAAAGTGGCCACCATGGCTTCGGTGCCCGAATAATTGAATAGATACAACATGCCACCGGCAACGAGAACCGCCGTAATGGTCATGCCAGAAATCGGACTATTGGAATTTCCTACTAAACCCACGATGTAACTTGCTACGGCAGTAAAGAAAAAGCCCATAACCAACATGACTGCTGTGGCCAAAAACGTAATGCCAAACCCGCCTGTAAAACGATAGTTGACATAGCCGAGTGTTAAAACACAGCCAATGCCCAGTGTAATAATTGCCCAAGTAGGAATGTCTCGTTCTAAGTCGCTGCCTAAGAATTGGCCGCTAGTGAGGTTGCTTTGCAGCTCTTTTACAGCGGCCACCAAACCATGTCGAACGGTGAAGAGAGAAGCGAAACCACCAATCACCATGGCGCCCACTCCAATGTACCTGATCTGTGAACTCCAAATTCCATAAGCCGCATCGATAGAGTTGGGGTAAGCTGTGCCGTCACCCAGCAGAGGAATGGCGATGAGCCATGACAAAGCGCCGCCAATAAAAACTAAGACCGCTACGTTTAGGCGAACAATAAAGCCAATGGCAATCAACAGCGGTGACATGTCTCCGCCAAAATAAAAGACACGAGACCCCACAAGGGTTGCAGTTTCTAATGTGCCGGCGATTATTCCGAATAGTTTGGCTGCTATAGCCACGCTACCACCCATTAGCCCACCTAGGAAAAGACTTTTGCCTTCGCCGCCCGCGTTCGCTTCATCGCCCGCTTTAAGTACCGCAGCACAGGCGACGCCCTCAGGATAGGCTAAGTCTTTGTTGTTCAGAATAAAGACTTTGCGCATGGGAATCATGAAAAGGATTCCAAGCAATCCGCCAGTAAGCGCAATTATGGTGACAGACCAAAAATCAAATTCATCCCAGAAGCCTATGAGTATCATCGCGGGCATGGTAAAGATAATACCGGCGGCCAAAGACTCTCCGGCGGATGCGCAGGTCTGAACTTGATTGGCCTCCAGAATGGTAGAATTTTTGAATAGCATCTTGAAAAGCAGCATTGCCATGACAGCTGCAGGGATAGACGCAGACACGGTCATTCCAGCCTTTAGACCGACGTAGACATTCGCGGCGCCCATGACCACAGCCAGCACAATACCCAAAACAAAAACCCGTAGAGTCAACTCAAGGCGAGGTATTGCGAAAGTTTGATCAGTCTTTGTTGAGGAATTTGCTGTGTCTGACATTTGTGGTTACCACTCTATATAAGAGCTCCCACTATAATTAAGTTTTTGGCCTGAGTGCAAACCCTCGTTTGGTTTTACTACTCTCATGGCCGCGAGCAGTGTATTTCGCCGTTTTTGAAGGAGAAGGGAGTCTTGGCTTCGAGGGGAAGGCTAGGGTTCTGCGGTGACAATCTGAACAGAGTCACCAACGGACAGAGTTCCAGCGACAATAACTCTTGCGGTTATTCCACCATGGCCTCTGACGGCATTGTAGCCGCCTCGGCCAAACACTTCCTCCATTCTGGAGCAAGGATGACAAAGGCCCGTGAACTCTAATATCGCACTGCCCACTGCAAACTGGTGCCCCTTCAAGGCCAACAGATTAATTCCCTCAACCACTATGTTTCGCCGCAGTAAAGCAGGATCAACGGACCCTAACCCTAGCAATGAAGCTATCACTGGCAAATGCTCAGCCTGAATTAGAGTAACTTGGCGCTTACCTTTAGCACTATTGTAGCGATCGCCGGTGATTGCCCCATTGGGCGTTACTTCAATAGCATTTACTTTAATAATCTCTGCCCGTTTTTCAGGACGGGTGCCAATCCAGCGGATTGTCCCTTGCTGATGAAAATTAGAGGTCAGTTCAGCTAGAGTTAGCATGGCTTTGGGTTCTCAAGCAGTTGCCAAGGATCGCTGAGACTAAGACCGTGGGGTTTCACTTTTTGTTATTCGCAGCGTTTTGTAGCAGTGCGCCAAAGCTTCCAATAACGGGGGTGTCTGGTTTTCGCGGTTGAGATGAATTAGCGCCTCTATGAGAGTTGGACTGCCGACTGCTTTTGCCTTCAGTCTTGCGGTCGCTTGGCGATCGAGGCTGAATCTCATCATCTAGTCGCATTGAAAGTCCGATGCGCTTACGCTGTGCATCTACTTCCATGACTTTTACTTTAACCACGTCACCAGTCTTAACCACACCATGGGGGTCTTTAACATACTGATGAGAAAGCGCAGAAATGTGCACAAGGCCGTCTTGATGTACGCCAATGTCGACAAACGCGCCAAAATTCGTCACGTTGGTAATTACCCCCTCAAGAGTTAGTCCGGGCTCTAGGTCTTTTATCGAGTCGATTCCATCTTTGAATGTGGCGGACTTAAACTCGGGTCGCGGATCTCTGCCGGGCTTTTCCAACTCTGCAAGAATGTCCGTCACTGTCGGTAAACCAAATTTATCATCAGTGAAGTCAGCAGGATTAAGGGTAGAAAGAAAACTGTGATCGCCGATGAGCTCACTGACTTGTTTACTACTTTTGCTGAGGATTTTTTCAACCACGCTATAGGATTCAGGATGCACAGCGGAGGCATCAAGTGGATTGTCGCCGCCAATGATCCGCAAAAACCCAGCTGCTTGCTCGAAGCTTTTGTCGCCAAAGCGCGGTACTGCTTTCAATTCTTGGCGGTTTTTAAATTCGCCATGTAAGTTTCGATACTCAACAATATTGGAGGCTATAGAGGCGGAAAGTCCGCTGACTTGTTTAAGCAGTGCGGCGGATGCCATGTTTACATCAACACCTACGGCATTTACGCAGTCTTCAACCACGGCCCCTAAACTTTGGCTGAGTTTAATTTGATTCACATCATGCTGATATTGCCCAACACCTATTGATTTCGGATCGAGTTTTACCAATTCAGCTAGGGGGTCTTGCAAGCGTCTAGCGATAGAAATAGCGCCTCGCACCGTGACGTCTAGATCGGGGAATTCTTCTCGTGCAATATCTGATGCAGAATAGACAGAAGCACCCGCTTCATTGACCATGGCTTTCGTGAGTTTTAGCTCTTTATGCAGTTTGATCAGATCGCCGGCTAACTTGTCAGTCTCTCTTGAGGCGGTACCATTGCCAATTGCGATTAATTCTACGCCATGCTTTTTAGCCAGCTGGGCAAGCACAGAGATAGACTCGTCCCACTGGTTTCTTGGTGCGTGAGGATAGATGGCAGTATCTTCCAAAAACTTCCCAGTGCGGTCGACCACACAAACCTTCACTCCAGTGCGAAGCCCAGGGTCTAGTCCCAGAGTTACTCTATTGCCGGCGGGAGGTGCCAGTAGTATTGCTTTCATATTCTCGGTGAAAACCCTGATTGCTTCGTCATCAGATTGCTCTCGCAACTGACCTAACAAATCAGTCTCAAGTCGGTAAATAAGTTTGACACGCCAAGTCCAGTTAACCGCCTCTAGCAGCCATTTGTCGGCAGCACGGCCCTTATTCTCGATACCAAAGTAATCTGCAATCATTATTTCGCAGGGGTCGGTGGCGCCGGATTCTGTGCCAGCACTGCCGATTTCCACTGACAGAAAGCCCTCCTTTCTGCCTCGAAATACCGCGAGCGCACGGTGGGAAGGGATTTTATTAAGTCGCTCGCTATAGTCGAAATAGTCGCTGAATTTCTCTGCCTCAGCCTTCTTGTCTTGGACAACTCGTGAGCGTAACTCGCCTTGATTCCATAAATGGGCGCGTAGCTTGCCTGTTAGTGCAGCATCTTCACTGAACCTGTCCATCAGTATGTAGCGCGCACCCTCTAAAGCGGCCTTGCTATTTTCTACACCATTGTTGTGGCCATCACCGTCTATAAAATTCTCAGCCACGGTTAATGGGTCAAGAGTCGGATCGGCAAACAGACTATCTGCTAGCGGCTCCAGCCCAGCCTCAATCGCTATCATGGCTTTGGTGCGACGCTTTGGCTTGTAAGGTAGATAGAGGTCTTCTAATTCAGTTTTAGTTTCTGTGCCACGAATTTTCTTTTCAAGTTCGGGAGTTAGTTTGTCTTGCTCTGTAATACTGGCAATGATTACTTCAATGCGATCTTCCATTTCACGCAGGTAGCGTAACCTGATTTCCAAATCTCGCAGCTGCAGATCATCTAGTCCGCCGGTCGCTTCTTTTCTATATCTGGAAATGAAGGGCACCGTTGCGCCTTCGTCTAGTAACTCAATGGAGGCTTTAACTTGTTCAGTGGCAATAGAAAGTTCTGTAGCGATTTTTTGTGAGATTTTTTCTGAGAGTGAAGCAGCAGTCATTGCAATCCTATCGAGGTTTTCGGTAACAGTTAAGCGGTCTATATTAACCTTATTTACCGGATCGGCGTAGCAATAGATTGGCAAATTCTGGGGTAGGCAGCAGGAAGAGCTTTAATTGGGAAAAGCCATAGCCAGTTGGCGATTGATTCAATAGGATCTATTAGTTTAAGGCTGAAAAATATTCAGGCCGTTCTAGTTTTAGTTTAGCGATATCGGATTGATTCAGAATGTAAGCGAAAGCATCAAGTTCACGACCGTCTTCTGCCATTACCGATAACAGCACTCGTTCGTAAGCTTCAGTTTCAAATTCATCTAGCAGCTGCCAATTCTCAATCGTAAAATTGGCTTCTAATACAAGCCCGGGAATGGTGCTACCCTGCATCGTTGGAACTATTACAGGGTAGCCAATAGTGGCTCCATAACCCTCGGGAAAATGTATGCCTCTGACCGAAGCATTCATCCAAGTGCCGGGAATTGCGGCAAGGAAGTGTTCGTTGCTCATGCCCGGTCTTAATGTGCCATAGACAAATAGCCGCTCGGTCATGGGTGCCTCCAAGCATGTTCTTAGTCTAAAAGTATTTCTTTAAACTCGCCACGCATACAGTGATTTGATGCCATGGAAGAGGAGTAACCGCCGGCATTGATGAGTACCAAGCTTTCTTGATCACTCATGTCCGGTAGCAATGCGTCTTCATACCAAACATCCAATGCCTCATTGATATTACCCACCACCATAACTTTGTACAACCCATCGAGAGGGAGCTGTGATGGATCGAGCAATGGCACGGGTTGAAAAGGTAATTTGTAGTATGCAGGCTCGGGCGCAATATTAAAGCCAGCATTCACTCCTAAAAACAATGTTGTTCGCTTCGTTTCTAGGTATGTCTTGCTTAGTAAAAGAATTCCGCAATCTTTGACGATATATTCGCCAGGTTCCATTTCCAAATGAATATCCCGCTTGGCGAAATGCTTCTCGAGTACAGCAGCCCATTCAGTCAAGTCAAGAGGATTGTCGCTTGCTACATGGGGAACACCTAAGCCGCCACCTACGTTAACACGATTGACTGTAGGGCAATTATCGACGAACCACAAACACGCTGAAATTACGCTGTCTAGTTGGCTTAGCTGCTCGGTTAAAAATCCGCAGCCGGTATGGAAGTGGATTTTAGTAACCGTGAGGTTGTGTTGTTTCGCCAGCTCCAATGCTTCCAGGAATTGTTCTTTGTACACACCAAATTTGGTGGTCACGTCGCCTGCATATTGAAGGCGATCATTGTCTGCCCGATTTACGCCTAAGCCCGGATTGACCCGTATTCCGATTTCAGTGCCAGGTTTTAATTCGCCCCAGGTTTTAATCGCGTGGAGAGAGTCGCAGTCCATGAACAAGCCTTCAAATTCAGCGAGGCGCGATACATCGTTGGTGGACAGACTACCGGCAGTAAATGAAATTTGATTGGGTTTAAATCCGCATTTAACCGCATGAGCGACTTCATTTGGCGAGCAGGCATCGATACCCACTGAGCCTTGTTGTTGCAGGAACTGCAAAAGCGGGCGAAATCTATTCGCTTTCATGGCATACAGAATCGTGTAGCGATTTTTAAGCGCCGTGGCATCCAGAGCCCCTTTGAGACGCCCGATATTTTCAGTTACTCGCTGCCCTGAATACACAAACGTTGGCGTGCCGTACTCAGCGATAAGACTTTTTACTGAGCTACCAGCAAACATCAACTGGCCGTTTTTATAGCAAAGATCCGGTCTTTGCCACCATGTTAAGGTGTTAGGAGAGCTTTTCACTTTTCAATTAATCTCGGCGGCATTAGCTTCAGAGTCTGCATCGCTTTTGGTTGTTCGAGTCGCCGTTTCGCGGTTTCCAGTGATCCAACCGCGACAGGCTTCAGTGCCACAACCACACTGAAACTGTTTGTACAGAACTTCTTCTGTTTGCGCGTAGTCCATGTATAAAAATGAATTAGCCGGAATATCTTCTAGCGCGGTTACTGTCATGTTTTTCATATCGACGGAGATATTGGGAGAACAGGAATGAAGTAAGTATCCGGTAAAGTAAAGATCAAGCAAGTGTTTGCCTTCGCTGATCTGCAAAGTGTGTTGCAAAATCTCGGGGATAATCTCGCCTGAGATTACGGCGATTAATTCGCCCGCCTCAAAACTTCGTAGCGCTAGAACGCCATAGCCAGATGAATGATCTTTAGTGATAACCCTAAAGTCAGATGCTTGCGGGAAAAGGGGGTTTGTACCAAATTTTTTCGGGTAAAGCATCGCCAATAATCTCCATTCTTAAGAAAGCGGTTAAACAACACAGCAAAAGACAGATGATTTTGGCTCTCTGGCAGCGAGACCTAGGTAATCAACGCGCGCTTTATACTGCCGATCACCTGTCGCATCAAGAGTTTTTTTTTAGATTAGAGTACTTTTTTTCGCCTTGGCTTCGGGGCGGGCTGCGCTACGTTACCGCTCGCCCTTGAATGACAACTACCTTAACAAAAATTAACAGAGATTTCAGTGCACTAGTGCGGAGTGCAGTTGTGATTGGTCAACTACTAACTAGAAATCAATTTTGACTAGCACAGGGGGAAAGCTTGCTCTATATTCATAGATTCATCGATACGCCTCTTTGCGTCAAATTGTTCTCAGCTGCAAGGACCCCTTTACATTGCCAGAATCTGCCATTAACTGGGTGCTGATTTGCATTCTTATCTACGTTGCCATGCAATTGATTATCAGCTTCCTTGTCATGCGGCGTTTAAAAAACGAAACAGATTACTTGCTGGCGGGCAGGAAACTGGGCGTGCCATTTGGAGCAATGTCTGTATTTGCGACTTGGTTTGGTGCTGAGACCTGTATTGGTGCAGCGGGCGCTATTTATGAAAATGGGCTTTCTGGGGCTCGGATAGACCCGTTTGGCTATGCCGCTTGTATGTTTTTAATGGGCTTTTTCTTCGCCAGAAAATTATGGTCACTCAATCTCACCACGCTGGGAGACTTTTTCGCTCGCAGATTTGGACACGGGGTAGAAAAGCTCGGAGTTACCCTAATGATTCCAGCATCAATTATTTGGGCCTCGGCGCAGATTTTAGCGTTTGGCCATGTGCTGTCAGCCACGTCAACACTCGCCCTGGAGCTTTCCATTGCGTTCGCCGCAGTTATGGTAATTGCCTACACCGCGCTCGGTGGATTTCTAGCGGACGTTATTTCTGATTTTATTCAAGGGATTGTCCTGATCCTCGGATTGCTCGTGTTATTGGTGATAGTTTGCCTTAATTTGCCGGATACGGATGTACTGAGTGCGGGCTTCAGCTATGAGCGCGTTCAGCTTAGGCAAGAAGGTGAAACCTGGCTAGCCGTTATTAATGTCTGGTCAATTCCAATTATTGGCTCGCTTTTTACAGCCGAACTAATTACTCGAGTCCTCGCAAGTCGCAGCGCTGATGCCGCCCGTCAGTCGGTAGTTTTAGGTGCATCGCTCTACGTTATTATTGGTCTGGTGCCAGTATTTTTCGGAATGATTGGGCCGCAATTAATACCGGGCCTGCTAGACGGCGAACAGCTTTTGCCTCTGCTGGCGCAGACGTATTTGCCGCCATTTATGTTTGTAATTTTTGCAGGTGCACTGATGTCGGCAATATTGTCCACCGTCGATAGTGCGCTGTTAGCTGCCGGCTCCTTAGCGTCTCACAATATTATTCTCCCAATGTGGGGCGCTACAACTGATGCCGCTAAGGTCAAGATATCGCGCCTAACTGTTGCCGTGTTCGGGCTTATTGCCTATGGCCTCGCGATCAGTGCAGACAGCGTCCTAGGATTAGTAGAGGAAGCCTCTGCATTTGGCTCAGCGGGTATATTCACATGCTGCCTACTTGGCCTTAGTCAACACAGAGGAGGCAAATTTACTGCTGCCACCTCCATGATCGTCGGGATCTGTAGTTATGGCTTTTTTGCCTACGGGCTACAAAGCGACTATGCCTATGTGCTATCTCTTAGCTTAGCGTTCTTGTCCTTCTTAGGCATGATGGGGTTCGAGAAAGCGCCAGAAATAACAAGTGATAACGGGTTTCTTCAAACCTCTACTCCAAGCTCTTGATCGACAATTCTCGGTAGCGAAACTTAACCGCAAACCTAAAACGGAACAAAAACCGATGAACGGAATAAAAAGACTGCAGCAGGCCCTGTCTTCGTCGCTGGACTGGCTGAAGCCAACGCCCGCGGCTTTAAGCGGCGCCGCAGATGGTATCGCGGCGCTTGGTCTCGTCGTGGTGTTTATTTACTTGCTCTTGGTAGGTGTTGCCGATTTTGCACCACAGAAAATACCAGCGCTTGTAATTTGGGTACTTGTTCCCGCAGCAATCGGCTGCGGCCTGTTCTATGGAGCTGCAGCGTTGAACGCTCTTCCATCAAAGCTGCGGATTACTCTGTGCCTGGTAAGTCCATTGTTAATGTTATTTGTGTTTCCCGGCAGCACCACGACTGGGCTAATTATGGGCGGCCTTGCACTGCTTAGTTTCGGGCTCGTGGGAGCAGGCAGCGGCGTGCTCTTGCAGTCAGACCAGTCGGTCTCACGCAGATACGCGGCTAAAGTCTATTTGTGCTTCGGTGTTTTGATATTGAGTGCTGGACTGTACGCCGTATTTAGCCAAAAAGAGGCAGCGAATCCGGCACTGGCCAACTATCAATTGGAAGACCTCACATTAAATCTCCCGAATCCAAGTTTGAAGGGAGCTTATAACGTAAAAACTCTTAGCTATGGAAGCGGCAAGGATTTACGAAGAAGCGAATTTGGCAAGAATGTCACGTTGACAGCTCGGTCGGTCGATGGGTCTAAGCTCATTGAGAATTGGAGTGGCTTGTCAGGCTGGTTGCGGACAAGTTACTGGGGGTTCAGTGTGGATGAATTACCATTGCAGGCGAGGGTATGGCTTCCAGACGGCGTTGGCCCTTTTCCACTAGTGTTGGTAGTCCATGGCAATCACAGCATGGAAGACTTTTCTGATCCGGGTTATGACTATCTGGGCGAGCTACTGGCAAGTAGAGGCATCATCCTTGCCTCTGTGGATGAAAATTTCATAAACAGCTCTTACTCTGCGAGAGTCGATTTTTTGGCCAATCGACCAGGACTAAAAGAAGAAAATGATGCGCGAGCTTGGCTTTTATTAGAGCATCTAAATCAGTGGAGAGACTGGAACAGCGAAGAAGGCCACTCGTTCTATGGCATGATAGATATGGATAAGCTGGCCCTCATTGGGCATTCCAGAGGTGGCGAGGCGGTCGGTATTGCGGCAGCGTTTAATGAGCTTAGTCATTATCCCGATGACGCTAGCATGGAGTTCGATTTTAATTTCAACTTAAAAGGTGTAATCGCCATAGCGCCTGTTTATGGCCAGTATCAACCGCGCAATCGGCCAACACCAGTTAAAGATGTTAACTACTTTACGATTCATGGTGACATGGATGGTGATGTGCAAAGCTTCGAGGGTGCTGCGCAATACTCTCGAGTCGGTTTCACAGGCGAAGAGTTTAAGTTTCGCTCAAGCCTTTATGTGGTTGGAGCCAACCACGGTCAATTCAACACCACATGGGAAAATTTGGATACAGGGAAATTTTCGGCATGGGCGCTGGATCTAGAGCGAATTATGGCGCCTGAGGCTCAGCGTGCTGTCGCAAAAGTATATTTTAGTGCTTTTCTAGAAACAGTTTTTAATGGCGATGACCGTTATATACCCATGTTTAAAGACGCTCGCTTTGCTGCTGCTTGGCTACCAAATACTTTTTATATTAACCAGTATTCCGATTCCAATGAACGGGCCATTGTCGACTTTGAAGACGACTTAGATCTGACTACCATTGATAAAAACAGAGGACGTATCGAAACCGAAAACATGACTCGCTGGTATGAAATGGCTAATCGGCTAAAGTATGACGAATTAGACACCCATTCTGTAGTCTTGGCGTGGGATCAAGAGGTCACGGGCGCTGAATCGCTGCCATCCATTTCGTTTTTACTGGGAAATACGTTTACAGGAACGGGCAATCAGAGTCTTGTTCTATCGCTTTCGGTAATAGATCAATCTACCAAGCCCACCGACTGGACCGATGTCGACGCTAACGACGATTCTGGTGAACTCGCTGAGCCAACCGACGAGCCAGTCAGTGAGCTGCTGGATTGGACGGTCGAATTGACTGATGCCGCAGGGAATGTTGCCACTCTGCCCCTTAGCTATGATTCGCATTTGTACCCGCTTATTAAGGCAGTGCCTAGGCGTGCCAGTTTTTTAGATGACACTGCGGCAACAGAAATACTCTTTAGACGGTTCGAACTGCCTCTGTCGGAATTTTCGTCTGTGTCAGAGACTTTCAACAAAAATTGGCTTTCGAAGATTCGATTCGTTTTTGATCGTTCCCAAAAAGGCGCAATTATCATGGACAACATTGCGCTTAGTATAAACTAGACGTCCGCCAGGCTTTAAATGCAGTGGCCCTAGTGTGCCTTATGCAGAAAACTATTGTCTCGCATTAAGTTATAGAGAGGGGGGGAAGGTGAAAATATCAGCAAAATTTCTCACTGCCGGTGATAACTTGGCATCAGTAGTCAATGATATCAACTCAGCACAGTGGGATGCTGCTAATGAGATGGGTGAGTATAGTGTTGATGGTTTAGAATACTACCTTCAGCAAGCTGATACGCTGTTTGTCGTCTGTTATGTCAGCTTGGAGTCAGGTGACAGATTTGCTGGAATCGCATCGGGTCGAATTCTAACAAAGCCCTATGATCGAATGCGGTGGCTTTATATTGATGAAGTGGATACTGTCGCAAACCTACGCAAATGTGGTGTAGGTTCGACAATGATGAATCTGCTGCTCAACTATGCCAGTGAGCACGAATTGGAGGAAGTGTGGTTGGGTACGGAGGCAGAGAATATGCCTGCTCGAAAACTGTATGAATCGCTGAAGCCTGATTACATTGATTCGGTCGTTGGCTTCACCTTCGAGCTCGATTGATTGAGTGCCATGCACTAGCACAATACACAAATTTATTTTTATTCCTCTGCTCGAAGGCAGCGGACCATCCGCTTAATTTATGAGGATCACTTTTGTTAAGCTACAGACACTCATTTCACGCAGGCAACTATGGTGACGTCATTAAGCACATTGTCTTGGTTGAAATATTAGAGTACTTGACCCTAAAAGACACGGCTTTTGAATATGTGGACACACACAGCGGCGCGGGGCTATTTAATTTGCAATCTAGTCATGCGCAAAAACTGGAAGAATATAAACAAGGCATAGGTAAGCTTAATGCCGTCGATTTTCCAGAGTTGGCAACTTATTTTGACGTCATAGCTGCACACAATACGGGTCATAAGCTACAAACCTATCCGGGCTCCCCGGCAATTGCCAGCTACTTCTTACGCAGTATCGATAGAGCTTGGTTTTACGAATTGCATCCCAAGGACTTCGAACTTCTCACTTCGCTGTTAGCCCGAAAGAAAAACAGCCGCGCGTATCAGGAGGACGGGCTTACTGGATTGGTCGCTCGAGTGCCTCCCAGTTGCAGGCGGGGGCTGGCATTAATCGATCCGTCATACGAAGTGAAGTCTGACTACGATAGTGTTTTAACCGCCATGGTTAAGGCTCACAGCAAATTCGCAAGTGGGATATTCGCACTTTGGTATCCGGTTATAAATAGGGAAACCAATATCCGCCTAGAGAAAAAACTCAAATCTAGCGGCATCCCAAATATCCAACTGTTTGAGCTAGGGGTTAAAGAGGATTCAAGTGCTTCGGGCATGACATCGGCCGGCATGGTCGTTATAAACCCGCCTTGGCAGCTTAAGGCTAAGATGGACGTGTTACTGCCAAGAATTGCTAAAGCAATAGCCGCTGAATCTGGGCGTTATCGCTGTGAAATTCTGGCGGCTGAATAGTCTGGAAAATACCGTTAGGGCCTTACCTTGTCTATTGCTGCTAGTCGCTAGAGACTGCTACTCTATTGGCTCTTTTTGATAGTAAAGGATATACCCTATGTTTAGTCATATTATGCTGGGCGCTAACGATATAGAAAAATCGAAAGCGTTCTACGATGCAACCTTAGGAGCTCTTGGCTACCGTCCTGGGGTGATGGATGAGAAAGGTCGCGTTTTTTGGATGGACAAAAAAGGCATTTTTTCCATTAGTAAGCCCATTAACGGTGAGCCTGCCTGTAATGGTAATGGCAGTACTATAGGTTTTGCGGTAGAAAGTACGGAAATGGCTGATGCCTGGCATGCGGCCGGCTTAAAAAACGGGGGAGTGGCATGTGAGGATCCGCCAGGGCCGCGTCAAGGATCTACTGGATCAATTTACCTTGCCTATCTAAGAGATCCTGCGGGCAATAAGATTTGCGCGCTGTATCGAATTCCTCAATAAAGGAATCAAGGTGAAACTGCACAGGGTTGCAGTTTCACCTATTCTTCTTTTCCGGTCGCTACAATTGTTGGGTCTGGTTCCAATCGACTTCCTGTTTCACCTTTCATCTCGTAGTCCATTTTATTGAGTATGTACCGCATTGATTCGAGGCAAGCCTTGTCTCGGTCATTGCCTTGGACAATTACCCATGGGCTAACTTTTTTTGACGTTTTCTGAAACATCGCATTCTTGTATTCTGTGTATTCATCCCACTTAGACTGCGCCTGAGCGTCCACAGTGCTCAATTTCCATTGCTTGAGTGGATTGGATTCGCGCTCGGCAATGCGCTTGGCCTGTTCGTCTTCGTTTATGGAGAACCAAAATTTGATGATATTTAGATTATCTTCGATAAGCATTCGTTCGAGTGGAATCACTTGGTTCATAAAAAAATCGTATTCATCTTTTGTACAAAAACCCATTACAGGCTCTACTACCGCGCGGTTGTACCAACTTCGGTCGAAAAATACTATCTCCCCTGGGTTAGGTAACTCTTTGATGTATCGTTGAAAATACCACTGTCCTTTTTCTAGATCAGTGGGTTTGCTCAAGGCGACTATCCGATAGTGACGTGGGTTAAGAAATCGCACCAATCGCATGATTGTACTTCCCTTACCCGCAGCATCTCGCCCTTCAAAAATGATGAGTAGGCGACCTCGCTCTTTTCGGATACTGTTTTGTAGTCGAACCATCTCGACTTGCAAATCGAGGAATTCGGGTTCATTTTCAAGGCTGTATAACATTGTCACGCTCTCGTTCAAATTAGTCGGATCATTTTGGCAGGATTCTACCTCAAGTGTGCGACTGGAGCAGTGCTGCTAAGGTAGTTGTTACTAGTTTATCGACAGCCTATGGAGAATTTTCAATTCTTGCTATCGCGCACAGCGGAGTTTGGAAACAGGGTGATCAGAACCCTGATGAGGAATAGTGAAATGATTAACTGGTACACTTGGGGCGGGCTTTTTTAGAGCGTGGTTCGAATAGGCTTATGCTAGTAACTAAGGCGGTCTGCAAACCAAGCTCGCAGGATATCTTCAGTGAGAATGCCGCTGTGACTGTGCATAGTGTGGTCGCTGTCAAAGTAATAACTTCTTGGCAATTCGCCAAACCAATTCGGATCAATGCTGTAACGAAGACGCTCGACAAAACTATCGGCAAACATCCAGGTTGTGCGCCCGGCTAAATTGAAATCGTCTAAAAATTCAGCAGCCTCTGCAGACAGCTCTATCGAATCGGTAGAAATTAAGACGAAAGGCAACTCAGGGTTGATTTCTAAAAGATCTGACATGAGCTGCAGTTCTATCAAGCATGGTGGGCAATCGACAGACCAAAGGCCTATCAAAAATTCCTTCCCTTGAAAGCTCTGTTTGATTGTCTCGAAGCTAGAAGCATGGAATGGCTGGATATTCTCAGCAGTGATGGCTGTAGCGCTTGTAACTAAGGTAGCCAATAAGATGGCGATTCGAATTGCTCTACTTTCTTTCACAACCCTACTCCTGTGCGTTGGAACTTAATTCGACGGAATCAGTCAGGGGTTTAACAACATAGCCATATTCGTCGGTGTGCCAACTTAGATACAACCCATCTGGGTTGGATACAATCAGCGGGTGATCTGAACTCTCTGATGTCACAAGCAGGGTATCGGGAGTGTTCCAAGTTTGTCCATCATCAGTGCTTTGCATACCCTTCAGCTGCGTGTTTGAGCCATCGAAGCCTTTCCACACAAGATGTAAAACTCCGGCATGGCTGGCAAGAAACGGGTGACCTGCCCCTGCTTGATTGTCCACTAGAGTAACTAAACTAGGGCTTTTGCTGTCTGCGGAAAATTTTGCATAATAAATACCTTGTTGTAGATCTCCATTGGTAAACCAACTCATATGATAATCCTGACCGTTATCTGCACTAATCAATGTAGGGCCGTGATGGGGGCAGGCATTAATGTGCCAATCATCGAAACTGGCACGATGACTCTCGATGACTTCGCCGCTTGGGCTCAGGGTAGCGATTGCATGATCTCGAATGTCCTCAGCAAATATTTGGCGCCAAAGGATAGTGATATTTTCGTTGCCACTCGGGGCGATGGCTATGCGGCAACATTCGCAGCTATTGCTTGAGACGCGATAGTTGTCAGAAAAGCTTGCGCCTTTGTCTGATGACACCGCGTAGTATATTGCGGCACCCGCATAGGCGACTCCTTTTTCCTCGCTAGCGACTAAGTCACGTTTGTCGATCCATGTAAGATAAAGGTGCCCGCTCTCAGTCAAGAAAAGAGAGTCAAAGCGGTGGCCGGTAAATAACTCATCATCGTTAATAGTGCGCGGTTCCTCAAATGAATTTCCCCCATCGGTAGATCGACTAAAGCGAATTTCGCCGGTAAAGCGTGGGGAGGTTTTTTCTGTCCATGAGACGAAAACTGTCGAGCTATCATCTACAATGATTTTTGGTCTGTTTTCACCATTGTGTTCGGCATCTTCGGCGATGGAGTTGACCCGAACCGGGTTGGTAAAGGACTTACCAAGATCTGCAGACTTGCTCACATAGACAAACTGATTTTGCACAAAGGCAACCCACAGATTGCCCTCGTTATCGAAAGCAGCGCTGGGTGCATCGCCGCAGTGCACGGAAATGGTTTCCTCCTCGCTGCAAGTTTCTGCTGATAAGTTCACTGCGAAACTTACTAATAGTAAATACGAAAATGCCCAAATTGAGCGTAGCAATACTTTTGAGTGCGTGTTTATTGCAAGGGCATTTGTCATCTTTGTTTATCCGTTGATTTCATGGTTAGCTGAGAGCTAACCACTCGGTGATTAGCTCTCAGTGTTTAAATACTATGACTTATTTCGCTAATTTATAGGTCATAGGATAGGTTGAAATAATATGATCGGCCAGGCCATGGGTGAGCCACATAAGCTACATCGTCTGTGATGTTATCTACGCCAAATCCAAACGCCAAACCATTACTCAATCGATAGGTTGATTTAAATCCCAGTCTAGAAATATCATCTTGGGCACCGAAGACATTGTCTTCATTATCTCGATTGTCGATCCTGCCAAAACTGTCTGATGCATATTGATAGTTTATACCCGCATCCCATTCAGGGTTTATTTGATAATTTGCGAGTAGGTTGCTTCGCCACTGAGGCATTCTTGGATAGGCATTGCCTTCAATACTTGGGTTTAATCTGTTTTCGACGATTTCAGAGTCAGTGTAAGTGGTATTGAAACGAAGGGAAAAATTTGGAACAAACACATCATCGGCGTTTACGATAAATTCTAATCCGCTCGTCTCAATCTCTCCAACTGGCAGGAATGTCCGAATCGAAACGCCATTTTCCAGTTGCCCTGTTTGGGACTCGATCACATCTTTTATGGATTCTGTGAAATAGTTGATGCGAATATAGCCATTAGGGATAGCTCGCTCCGCCATCAAGTTATGATGAATGCCGTCTTCCGGTTGAAATCCAGGGTTTGCGACGCTGATTGAGTTGAATGCTTCAAATTGACTAAACAATTCTTCAACGATGGGGAAGCGATAGGCACGAGCTGCAGAGTATCGGAAAGCCCAGTTTTCGTTGGGCGTGTAACCCAGTGAGAATTTTGGTGAAGTGCCGTTATCTGACCGCGTTGGCAAGCCGGTCAGTTCGAATTCAGGCGTGGCTGGATTGTCACTGCCGTAATAACCGTTGCTGCTTTCAAATTCTTCAAATCGGATGCCAGCAGTTGCATCCCATTGATCATTTAATTGCCAGTTTAACTGCGCGAAGGCAGCGAGTAGTTCTGTTTCGCCGCCACTTCTTGAAGTGAAGCGGTTCTTGCTGCCAGCGGCATAGTCGTCGGAGTCGAAGATATCTAGATTTAGCTCATAGGATTCATAGCGTAGACCTGTCGCTAATGCCAATCCATCGATTCCTAGATCGCTAAAGGTAAGTTTCACTTCGGCTGCATCCCAACCTGTGTCTCCAAAATCACTTACCTGTCCGGCAGGGGTGTGGGCAGGATCATCTGGGTGCGCACTAGAGGTACGTGTTTCGTCCCTCAGCACAGCGAATGAATTAATATTCGCTTCAAGTTCTATGGTCTCAGTAATATCTCCACGCAGGCGCAGGCTGCTGGACAGGCTTCGGCGTTCTAAATCGCTTACAGCGAAGCGATTTGCGGGGACTGAGAATTGGACGCCATCCTGAATTACATTGCCTCGGTAGACTGTATTGCCAGCACTGTCTCGCAAATAGCTATTAGGTGAATCGTTGATACCGCTTCTGTCTTCATAAGCCACGTTTAGAAGCGCAGTCCAACTACCAAAATCATGGTTTAACTTAAATTTATAATTATTGGTTTCAGTGTTAACAATACCATCGTCCATGAAGAATCGCCGTTCATTGCCAAGTTCATCGTTGCCTACAATGGCGCCAGTTACGGCAATAGGATTTGCAGCAGAACTGCCACCTCCAAATCGAAAAGATTGGGGCTGTGATTCGTTTTCTAATCGATTAAACGAAAAGTACAGACTGGTATTGCCAATCTTGTCCCCGAAAGACACAAATGACTTATAGCCATCTACTGACTCATTGAAGCCATAGGCATCAAAATCTTGGCTGAAGTAAGAGCTGTCAAAATGAAATTCTCTCCTCTGGGGTATAGCGGTTTCTATTTCAATAACGCCACCCATTGAATTTCCGCTGTATTCTGCGGAAAAAGGGCCATATAGCACATTCACTTGTGCTATCTCTGAGGCGGACACCATGGTCCAGCGCGGTGCGCCATTCCAGCGGGACTGCAGTAAGTAGTGAAGAGGCACGCCGTCGGCAAATACCATTGACCGAGAAGTTTGAAACATATTTGAACCGCGCATACCAACAACGCCGTTCGCATCACCAATAAAGCGTCTGCGAATAACGAGGCTTGGTTCAAATTTAACGACATCTTCGGTGGTCGCGACATTGATGCTTTTAAAGTCTTCTGGGGTTAGCACACTGGTAGGGCTTGGGCTTGCAAACCGTTGGTCGGATTCACTGCCCCAAACTACTATCTCATCGATAGTCTGGTCTGCGGCGAAACCGCAGCTTGATGCCAGAGCGATGGCCATAGCTATCGCCGAACGGGAAAAGGATTTTTGAAAAGTCTGCACGCTAAAATACCTCTGGAATAGTGTTTCCAGTAGTGTACTTAGATTCCAAACTTCAACGATGTGGCAAAGTGCCGCAGGCCAGCAAGCCCGCGCTTAGTATTTTTTGTCTCTGAGCCGCAGCGGGGCGGCGACCAACAAAAAGGTTAGTTTATTCAGCTAGTTATAGAAACGCGCCGAGGCTTTGCTAGTAAAACTTTAGCCAAGCGCAGTAGGCTGTTGGTGCGCTTGCGACAATTAGTCGCAGCCCGCTTTAGAAAAAGCTGCCTGCACACGCTAAAGATTATGACTTTTTATAAGTTTTGCCAGCGTGCTTAGTCCTTTTGCTGCTTGTGCGTTAGTTGCATGACTAAAATTAAGTCGCATAAAGCTTGCCGATTTTCTTTGCTCGCTGAGTGGAAAAAAGGCATCTCCTGGCATGAAAGCAACATTGGACTCAATTGCCTGGGCAAGCAGTGCGTTCATGTCGAGTGCTTGATTGAGTTGAAGCCAAAAAAATAGGCCACCTTTTGGAGTTTGCCAAGTTGCTAAGTCACAAAAACTTTCTGATAGCTGCGCAGCAAAATAGTCACGTTTACTTTTGTAGGTAGTGACCAGTTCCGCCATCTGCTTAGCATGCTCGGGGCCGCTCAGGTGCTGCATAACTAGCCACTGGCTTAATCGGTTACTGTGAAGATCTGCTGCCTGTTTAAGACGAGTTAGGGGGGTGATTAGGTCTTCGGAACAAGCGAGGTATCCTAAGCGCAGTCCAGGCGCAAAAGTCTTTGAGAAAGAACTTTGGTAAATCCAAGAGGCAGAGGATAGATCGGCGCAAACAGGCCGGCGATAGCATTCGTCAAAGACTAGGTCCCGATAGGGGTCGTCTTCGAATAGACATATTTGCTCTGCGTTACAGAAATCAGCGAGAGCCGCTCTTTCTTCTTTTGAGTAACAATGTCCAGTAGGATTCTGGAAGGTTGGAATTGCATAAACGAGAGTCGGCTTGGACAACTGATCATATTGCGTACCAGATTGACACGCATTGAGTGACATGAGATCAGCGCCAAAAAACTCAAAGACTTGTAGCGCAGCTAGATAAGTAGGTGATTCGACAGCGACCAAAGAGCCTGGATCAATAAATAGTTTCGCGACCAAGTCTATACCCTGTTGAGAGCCCGATAAAATGAGAATCTGGTTGCGGTTACAACTTAAGCCGTTTTCAGTGAGATCCTCGCTTATTCGCTGCCGCAATTCCTCTTCTCCTTCGGACGGACCATATTGAAGTAAATTCGCCGGCAATTCACTTAGACTCACCGGCCTTAGGGTTTCGGGTGCGGGTAGCCCGCCAGCGAATGAGATCATGCCGGGCCGGTTAGTTATTGATAAAATCTCACGAACCAATGAAGGCTTGAGGTTTTGGCACCGCTGGGAAAACTTAACCATTGCTTTTCTCTGTTGGGTTTGAGCTAATTCAGCTTAGTAATATTGGCGTCACTCGGTCTACTAAATTTACCTACCGGAATAAGTGTAACTACAGGGAGAAATAAGTCAATATGGTTGACATAATTAAACAAGAAGAGCTGCTAGAGTCAATCGAACAGTTTTTCTTTGCTTACCGGTCTTTCACGGCAGGGCCAGACCGAGTGTTACAGGAGCGTCGCTTAGGCAGGGTGCATCATCGCATTCTTTATTTTGTAGGCCGCAATCCGAAACTTAGTGTAAACGCGCTGTTATCTTTGTTGGGAGTTACTAAGCAGGCACTAAACGGACCTTTGCGAGTTTTGGTAGAACAGGGCCTTGTGCTGAATGATCAGCATCCGGAGGATTTGCGCATTAAACAACTCTCATTAAGCCCGTCTGGTAAAAAATTAGAACGCCAGCTAACCAAGATTCAAATTCAACAATTAGAGTCAGTTTTCAGTAGAGCCGGTCGTAAAGCTATGAAAGACTGGCAGTCTATTATGAAAGAGATACCTCTATTGCAGTCTCAGAACTGAGCAGGCGCTCCGCAGCTGCTTAATTGAGTCTTGCCACTCTTAGTCTGCTAGACTTAGCCGGCATTACCTCTTACTCTTCAGGCATAGTAAAAATAATTAAAGGTGCCTGCTATGAGCCTCACTGATCTGGGTTATTCGACTCGTCAATTCCTTCGAAGTTTTCTGTTGCTTGGGTGTCTAAGTTTTCATGGCCCGCTGTTAGGCCAAGCTTTGCCTGGCACTGAAAATGGCGAGTGGCGTTATTTGGGTGGAGATGCAGGGCATACTCGCTATTCTCCGCTGGCACAAATAAACCGCGACAACTTTAATGAGCTTGAACAGGCTTGGATTTGGCGGGGAGACAATTTTGGTCCCAACCTCGATTACTTTTCACGTTCTACTCCAATTTATGTTGACGGCACGCTCTACACAGTGGCAACACCACGTCGGCAAGTTATCGCAATCGATCCGGAGACTGGAGAAAATCTTTGGACCTTTCGTGAGCCCGAAACTATTCGTCATCAACGCTCACCACGACAAGCCTATGGTAAAGGGGTGGCTTACGCCGAGGTTGACGGTCGAGGCGTAATCTACATTACTACGCCGGGTTTCTTCTTGTGGGCATTGGATGCAAAAACTGGCTTACCACTTGAAAACTGGGGTTCACAGTTTCCTGTTGGCGGCTATCCAAACTCTGGAGTAATCGATCTCATCCCAAGGCTGGTAGAGGATTGGGGGCCTTGGCAAGACTATATTGTTGCTGGGGGTAGTTACGATGCGGATTATGGTATTCCCCGGGAACTGGGTATGGTCACCGCATCCGCCCCGCCGATCGTGGTGAATGGCGTCGTTGTGGTGTTGGTGGGGCATCAGCCTAGCTATGGTCAAACTCGGATTGAGAATGTGCCGGGAGACATTATGGGATTCGATGCCGCCAGTGGTGAGTTCCTCTGGAAATTTCATGCTATTCCAAGGCCCGGCGAGATAGGACATGAGACGTGGGAAAACGATGCCTGGCGTTTTTCAGGCGATATTTCTACTTGGGCTCCGGCGTCTGCCGATCCTGAGCTTGGACTAGTTTACTTAGTGACAAACGCATCGACAGTGCAATCCTACGCAGGTCACCGCCCGGGCAATAATCTTTTTGGCGGCAGTGTATTGGCATTGGATGTTAAAACAGGAGAGCGGCGCTGGCACTATCAAATCCATCGCAGCGACCAGTGGAATTATGACCTGCCCACACCGCCCATGCTGATGGATCTGACGGTGGATGGACAAAAAATTCCGGCACTCATACAAAATACCAAACAGGGGCTAATCTTTGCCTTTAATCGAGAAACTGGTGAGCCAATATGGCCTATTGAAGATAGGGAGGTGATGCAAACTCAAGTGCCAGGGAACTGGACAGCGCCTACTCAGCCTTACCCGACCTGGCCAGAACCTGTAGACCGTATCGTCATTGATGGCCTAACCGAGGAGTTTGTCATTGATTACACGCCAGAGCTTAAGGAACAGGCGATGGTCATACTGGATAGCTATAACATTGGTGGATTGTATGTACCCGCTTTGCCTCGAAATCACGGAAACGACTACGTTAACAATATCGGCTGCCTTGGTGCGGGTAACGTAATTCCTCATCCTCCGGTCGCGGATCCCAGTACGGGTATGATGTACAACTCTCACAGCCGCAGTTGCTTTGCCCCCGGTTTTATGGAACCGACAAATGGCGTTGATAGAGATAATCCTAACTACCCTAAGCCCGGTGAAGGTGGTGTAACTCCCAATAGTACGCCGACTACCGGTAAAACCGTAGCCGCTTGGCTTCCGCGCGGTGGCGGCGGTTTGCCAACGTTAGATGGGCTCCGTCTCTACAAACCTATGGATAGTCAATTGACTGCCTATCAGATGAACACGGGCGATAAAGTGTGGTCGATTCCCATTGGCCCAATGCCAGAAGCAATAAAAAATCATCCAGCGTTAGAGGGTGTTGATATACCTGAAACGGGGGGACAAGGTTGGTCCATTCAGATGGTCACTGGTGATGTGCTTGTGCAAGCACGGGCAATGAGCGAAGGTGGAGTGCAATTTGTTCCGGATGAAACTTTGACTCTGAATGCGAGAGACAAGTTCACAGGCGAACTGCTTGGAAGTGTGCCTCTGCCGGCGCCTGCTCAGTACGGGATGATGACTTACCTACATGAGGGAAAGCAGTATATTGTGGTGCAGATAGGAAGCTCGCGCACCGATTTTCCAGGCTCGTTGGTGGCCTATCGGTTGCCGTAAGCAGTAATAACGATTTAACAAAGGACGAAGTAATGAAGCTTTATAGTTACGGCACAGCGCCGAATCCCCGCAGAGTAAAAATATTCTTGGCAGAAAAAGGCTTGCCCTACGATTTAGTAGAAACCGATATGATGAAAGGCGAGCACAAAACGCCAGAGTTTTTAGCAAAGAACCCCAGTGGAAAATTGCCAGTTTTGGAACTAAATGATGGTCGCTGCTTGGCTGAATCAGTGGCTATTTGCCGCTACCTTGAAGCAATTCAGCCGGAGCCAAATCTATTTGGGAAAGATGCGTTCGAGCTCGGTCATATTGAGATGCGAAATAGGCAGATGGAAACTGAGCTGTGGTCGCAGATCGGAGTGTCTTGGGTGAACGGCCCAATTGTTGCAAAAATGGGTATCTACAAAGCTATTCCAGAGGCCAAGTTACTAAGCGATGCTAATGTAAAAAACTACTACATTCGGCTCGACAAAGAATTGGCCTCGTCTGATTTTGTTGCTGGGTCTAGGTTTACTGTAGCGGACATAAGCTTGCTGACAGCGATCGATTTCGCGCGCACACTAGTGGGGTTAAAGCCCGATGATGGATTGGTAAACTTGTGGCGTTGGCACAAACAGGTGTCAGAAAGAGAGAGTGTTGACCAGATCGATTAGCCAATATCGATGGCGTGGCGCGCTTTATTAGAACGATGATTATTAAATTGCATGGCTGAACGCTAGCTTCGAAAAACTCATGGTTGCTTGGGTTTTGGCGCGGAGATGGGGAAAAGAGGGGAGAGTTTTAAGTGACTGAGTTCGCGCGAACACCGGACGCAAATTTTGCAGGCCTGCAGGATTACCCGTATTCTGCAAATTATCATCAATGGCATGACCTGCGACTACACTATCTGGACGAGGGGCCCAAAGACGGCCCCGTCATGTTGCTTCTACACGGGATGCCTGCTTGGAGCTATCTTTACCGGGATGTGATTCCCGTATTGGTGTCTCAGGGCTATCGCTGCATTGCACCTGATCACCTTGGCTTTGGAAAATCGGATAAGCCTCTTGATATCCATTGGTATTCTATCGCTCGCCATGTCGAAGTTCTTTCGAGTTTGATTACAACTCTCGATCTTTCCCGTATGACGTTGCTGTGTCAGGACTGGGGAGGTCCCATAGGTCTAGCTCAAGCGGCAACAATGCCGGAACGCTTCGATCGATTAACCATTATGAATACGTGGCTACATCATCCTGAGTTTGTCTATTCTAACGCAATCGAACGTTGGCAAAAAAATTGGCTCGAAGGTGGTTTGTTTGGAGGCAATAAACCCAATATAGGTCTCTTAATAGCGTTAAGTGCCAGTCTTATAAGCAGAGAACTCGCTATTAAGGGTATCATTGCCGGACAGCTCGAGAGTTACCCATCACCCCTTTGCGAAGCGATGGTGACGGCATACAACGCACCCTTTGCTGGGCTCGATGATGCTGCTTTCAATGGTTTGCGGCAGTTTCCCCGTGCAATACCTTTGCCGCCTTCAAGCTACAGCTTAGGCAATGGCGCAGCACAAACATTGCATTACAAATTATTGTTGAATTGGCAAAAACCTATTTACTTCATCTGGGGCTGCCAAGACGATATTTTCACTGAGCAGTGGGGTCGGTCTTGGGCCGCTAAATTTGCTCAAGCGACCTTTGACCCTATTCTTGATGCTGGGCATTTCTTACAAAATACCCATGGTAAAGTGATCGCAGAAACATTACTCGCTCGGATTAGTAAGGAAACTCGATAATCCATCGTTACAATTAGTTTATTGTGAGTTGATCGGCTGAGTTTTTGATGGATCAATGCCTAGCTTCACCTCAGGCGTTTTAGTTAGTTACCTCGCAGGTAATTGCAGTTCGTTTCTTTTTCGTAAAAACTCCCGCTAGCATCAATCGATTTATATACACACCTATTAATCATCCGCCCGACGCAGGTACGTGAAGGTAGATAGTTGACTGCGTATGATGAAGAGTTTCTTTAAAGTTGGAGATGGAACGTATGCCGTTTAACACCTTGATCGCCTCAGTAGCAGGAGTGTTGTTTATAGGGTTTTTACTCTACACAGCCTTTAATGAGACTAAGCAATCAAAACGACTCTGGCTTATCCCTTGCGTGGTTTCAGTATTATTCTTGGGATTCTCGTTGCATGCAGTTGTGAATGAGGGGCCGATGGGGTTTTGGAGCGAACATATTCGTAACTATTGGGGTAATCAGATTTGGTTTGATTTGCTACTTGCCGCAAGTATCGGTTGGACCCTTATACTGCCAGAAGCGAAGGAACGAAAAATGAAAGTGGGGTTTTGGTTGATTCTCATTGCCTGCAGCGGAAGTATAGGATTTACAGCGATGCTCGCTAGGCTATTGTACCTGCGGGAAGTGGCTCGATCTAATAACCCGTCACCTGTATGACTTGCTGATACTCTCGTTAGTCGTTTATTGAAGGTCAGAATTGCCTAAATTAGCAGCGGAGTCAAAAATAACCCCGCTGCTGAAAGTCGGTTCTATTTTATGCAGCGAGGCTGACAACTCGTGTTGCATCAACTCGTTCAATGCTGCGTTTAATCAGGCGCTCGATAGCCTTTAACTGTTTGGACTCGTCTCTGCTTACTAGAGAGATCGCTTGGCCACTGGCACCTGCGCGACCCGTTCTACCGATTCGATGCACATAGTCTTCTGGCACGTGAGGCAAGTCGAAGTTAATAACAAACGTGAGTAATTCTATGTCTATCCCGCGGGCAGCAATGTCCGTGGCAACCAACACCTGTACTCGATTGTCTTTGAACTCTTGTAAAGCTCGGGTTCGTTGAGCTTGGCTCTTGTTGCCATGAATAGCGGTGGCTTGAATGCCCCGTTTATCTAAGGTTTTCACAAGTTTATTAGCACCATGTTTTGTCCGAGAGAAGACAAGAATCTGCTCTCCAGTGCTTGAAATAAGATCACATAACAAGTTGGCCTTGCGATCTTGATCCACTAGGTAGAGTCGCTGTGAGATTTTTTCCACTGTAGAATTTCTAGGAGCCACGTCTATTTCTATGGGGTTATTACAAATACTGTTTGCTAATTTACGAATGTCGTTGGAAAACGTGGCTGAGAACATTAAATTCTGACGACGGCTCGGTAATAGTTTGAGTATTCGCTGAATGTCGCGAATAAATCCCATATCAAGCATACGGTCTGCTTCGTCCAGCACAAGCACTTCTAGCTCATCGAACTTGATGCAATTCTGCTGAAAGAGGTCCAAAAGGCGGCCTGGGGTAGCCACGAGAATGTCCACGCCACGGCTAAGAATTTTCTGTTGGGGGTTTATGTTTACACCGCCAAAAACGACAGCGCTGCGGAGCTTCTCATTTGCACCGTAGATAGTAATGCTCTCAAATACTTGCGCTGCGAGCTCTCGAGTTGGCGTTAAGATTAAGGCGCGGGTACGGCAAGGCTTAGCTTTTGATTGGCTGCCAAGATTTTGCAGCATCGGTAAAACGAAACCGGCGGTTTTTCCTGTGCCCGTTTGAGCGGCCGCCATTACGTCTTTGCCTTGTAAAATTGCTGGGATAGCTTGTTGTTGAATTGGTGTCGCGGATGCGTAGCCTTCTTTTTGGACAGCATCAAGCAGCGAATCGGATAATCCGAGGGTAGAAAATGTCATGTGATTTCTCAATAAAATACAGTTACAACGCTGCTCAACATTCATCGAATGAAACATCAGCAGTTATAAAAAATTGTAGGTGAAGCGTCCAGACGATATCGGCTGGTTGCACTAGTGTGCAATCGATAGGTAATGTTCAGAGTTTGGCCCGTAAACACTTGGGCAGCAAAAGCAGAAGGGGTGGGAAAGACTTGAGTCTTTCGACCTTTTAACTAAAGAATGTGCACTCGCTTTTACAAAGAGGCAATTGCGATCCTCGAAAAAAGCTGAGCGGGACTTTAACAGCTTTCCGTGCCAATAGCTCTAACTAATTGCAATCTGTCGATTGCTAGCCACCCCAGACCCTGCCTTACCTCGAAATTAGAGCCTTGGCAGTGGCAAGGCACCATTTTCTAGCATGCGACCCCAGACTCTCTCGCTAATGGCAAAAGCTTGCTCCATGATGGCAGCCTCATCCACTGTAAGCACGCGGTGATCCCGCATAATAAATTTGCCTTCAACTAGCACAGATTCAATATCAGAGGGTTGACCATTGTGTATCCAGGCCGAAAGAATTCGGCCGGACGGTGTTAAATGAGGCTTTAAGCGGTCCAACACAAGAATATCCGCCTTTTTGCCTACTTCTAGCGAACCGATAGTAGAGGCTTGTTTAACTGCTTCGGCTCCACCCATAGCCGCATCATAAAGCATATCTTCGGGTTGGGGTAAGGTGCCAGGAATCTCATCATTGCGCTGAACTCGCTCCATGGAGATAGCTGTTTTCATCACATGCAGCATATCGTTGTTATTGTTGTCCGTGCCCTGGGCAATAGTGCAACCAGCCTGTCTGAGAGCTGTAATTGGAGGATTCACACCCCTATTTGCTGCCATTGCGGCTTGGTGGGTAATTATAGTTTTGGTTCTACCCAAGGCTTCTATTTCGGTGCTATCACAATAACGCGCATGTGCTGCAAATAGTCGCGGACCGAGAAATCCATGGCGTTCCAGAAACAGTGCTGGTCTCAGTCCATGATAGCGAAGCATGAATTCTACTTCGGCAATAGACTGTGTCATGTGGATTGTGTAACCAAGGTCATGAGTTTCGGCAAACTCGTGAACATCCTTTAAGAGCTGTGGCGATGCTAATTCAGTTAGCGCGGCGGCAGGAAAAACGCTTATTCGGCCATTGTCCGCACCATGCCATTCAGTGAACAAGTCAGCGATGCGCTGCATGCCTTCTACCCGTAGTTGGTCTGAAAAAACAGGCGGGACACTGCTGGCAAGCAGTGGTGGTGACATCGGGCCACTGACAGTTGTGATGTCCCTGACTGATTCAGCAAACACCCAGCGCTGACCCGTCGCGGCTAACGCAGCCGCGTCTCTGGCAATGCCGCCGGTATTTTGTACCATGGTTGTTGTCCCAGAGCGCAAACCTTCTAAGGCTGCCACCACAGACATGATGGTTGCCTCTTCACTTGATATTAGGCTGTTCGGGCTAATGGGTAAGTTAAGGCTATTAGGGAAGCCAAAGTCTTCGTTAAACCCTCTCGCTAAGGACGCATCGAGGTGGGCATGACAATTGACTAAACCGGGCAAAAGCGCTTTTCGACTGCCGTCTATGATTTCGGCGGTAGGAAATCTGGAAACTAGCTCAGAAGCCGGTCCGATGGCGGCGATAATGCCACCCTGAATTGCCAAGGATGTATTGAGCAATGTTTGGCGATCGGCATCATTGGTGACAATGGTTGTGTTGGTAAATAGTATTGGGTCAGCCAAGCTAGCCTGGGAGCTGCCTGTTTGCGCTTGGCCCTTTGGGATAACGCTAGCTCCGAGCAGTGCGGATGCTCCTGCTAATACTTCTCGTCGGGTGAGTCCAGCTTGTAGCAAGAATTTGTCGGTGGTCATGTTGCCTCCTATGGTTTTACGTTGCGCGTAAGCGCTCGTTGAAGTGCTTGCGGCACATGGATACATAGCGGTCGTTGCCACCAATTTCCACTTGAGAGCCCTCGGTAATGGCTTTGCCGTCGTGACCAAGCCGGACTACCATGGTGGCTTTTCGTCCACAGTGGCAAATCGCTTTGATCTCAGTCAGATTATCAGACCAAGCTAGCAAGTATTTGCTGCCTTCAAACGGCTCCCCTAAGAAGTCCGTGCGGAGGCCATAGGCAAGCACTGGAATATTCAATCTATCAGTGACTTCACCTAGTTCGTAAACCTGTTGCCGAGTGAGAAATTGTGCTTCATCGATGAGTACGCAGTGCAATGTTTTGGCTTGATGGCTTTGATCTACAATTTCGAACAAATTGTGGTCACTTGAAAACGGAGTTGCATCGGCTTCTAAGCCAATTCTAGAGCCTACCTTTCCAATCCCATAGCGATCATCTATTAGGGGCGCCATGATCAACGTATTCATCCCCCGCTCTCGATAGTTGTAACTCGATTGCAATAGCGCAGTAGACTTGCCAGCGTTCATCGACGAGTAATAAAAGTAAAGTTTAGCCATAGGGACATTTTGCCATTACCACTTGTTGGATGCACTTATTGTAATAACAGGGTTTTGAATGTATCGCTGCTTTACTAAAAGAATTCGCTGCCATTAAGAACGGAAGTTGGGTTCATCTGGTGGACTTGCCGAAGTAATGCTTTTATCCTGACAGAGTACTCTCATGAATAATAATGATACAAGGAGTCTCTATGTTTAAGTTATCTAGTCTACCGTTGTCACTGCTGGCTTGTGCTTCTGTTCTTTTAGCTGCCTGTTCGGAACCGGCGTCCGTGGCGCAAAGCCCTATGCCCGCTGCTAAAGGTAATCCTATATCCGGGGAAGGGTTGCCGAATCCTGCGCCGGTTGTCACCGCCAATTGGGGAGAGCTGCCTGCTGGCAGGGAGTGGGGCTCTACGGCTGGTATCGATATTGACCCCATTGATGGTCATATTTGGGCGTATGAGCGCTGCGGCGCTGGTAACTTTGGCGGCGGTGTGCCAATTAATTGCGATACGAACCCGGTAGACCCAATTTTTAAATTTGATCGAAATACGGGCGAAGTGCTAGCCAATTTTGGCGGTGGCCTAATGATGACGCCTCATGGCATTCATGTGGATGCTGATGGCAATGTTTGGGTAACCGACTTTGCCAATAACGAGTCCGAAACAAAAGGGCAGCAAGTGCATAAATTTAGCCCAACTGGTGAACTGCTCATGAGCCTCGGCACACCTGGAAAAGCGGGTAGTGGGCCTAATCAGTTCAATCAACCAAATGATGTGATCACGGCGCCAGATGGCAGTATTTTTGTGTCCGACGGGCATAACGGTCAGGGCATGACAAGCAACGAGGCAATGGCTGAGGGCTTAGCTGCTGGCGCGACGGCGCGCATAATAAAATTCTCTGCAGACGGAACGCGAATCAAGGAGTGGGGCCAAATTGGAGTTAGGCACGGCGAATTCAGAACTCCCCACGCCATGGCTTTCGATTCAAAAGGTCGACTTTGGGTAGCAGACAGAGGCAACCACAGAATTGAGATCTTTGATCAAGAAGGTAATTACTTGGAGTCTCGCTACATGTATGGCCGAATAAGTGGGCTATTTATAACCAAAGACGACATGCTGTATGCCATTGACTCGGAATCATCCCCAACTAATCACGTAGGTTGGCGCAACGGAGTGCGTATTGGTCATATCGATAAAGACGAAATTACCGCATTTATTCCGCCTTTTGAGCGAGATGATCGCGTGTATCAAGGCACAGCGGGTGAGGGTGTCGCAGTTGATGCTGATGGCAATGTCTACGCCGCAGAAGGGCCCAACTCCTTAAGCTGGGCTGGTGGAGCGTTTACCAAGTATGGGGTTAGATAAACACTCACAGCGCTCACAATGTACTGTGCTAAGTGCAGTCATTGTGAGCGATCACTGTTGATTATTGTTTTATAAATTCTGCAGCACACCTATTTGTCTATCTTCAGAGTTTTATCGATTTAGTTTGTGGAGAACTAAGCAATGAAAAGCTTACCGCTTATCGCAGCGATCGCAGGTTCGTTATTGTCTGTATCTACAGTTGCTCAGCAGCAAGAAAGCTATGACTACTGGCAACATCAACGTGAAATGATTGCCAGAGGGCAGCAAGCTGTTTTTATGTGCAATGGTTTGTTTACATCTAACAGAACCTTAGAGCAAGTTTTTGCCGATGAGTTAGCTTTTTTACCCAATCCGATAGGTAGTCCAAATGGCGGCGATTACACAGTTGCCTGGAATCTTAAAGGGGTCGAGGTTGGCAAAGCCGGGGCTGTTCCGGTTATGCGAGCGATTTTTCGGGAAGGCATTGGCTGCATCGTTTTGCCACCTGACCAGACGCTCGCCGATGGGGATCGATTGCCAGAATTAACACTACCGTTACCAGCTGGTGATGCCTCTCGAATTCCGTGGCCGAATGGTGATTTGGTGGAAGTCAAACCGCTGCCCAGCAACATCGATAGCGAAGCGTTGGCAGCAGCTTCCGAATGGGCTTTTAATCGGCCGACTCCAGAGCAAAATACACTTAGCCTACTGGTGGTTTACAAAGGTGAAATAATACACGAGCGTTATGCTCCTGGCGTTGAAATGACAACACGAACCCGAACTTGGTCGACCGCGAAAAGCATTGCGGCTACCTTGATAGGGATGCTGGTGGATGAAGGCAGAATGTCATTAGACGCCCCGCTAGGATTTAGCTGGTTTCCGGATACCGGGGACGCTGAAGCCGACCCAAGAAACGCAATCACCTTGCGTCATGTGCTGAATATGAGCAGTGGTTTGGAAACCATCGACAACAGTCGTATGGAGTATGCAACAGGGTCTGGTCTGTCCTACTGGGCAGGGGCGAGTTCGGTAAATGGCGCCCGCAGCAGGGCTTTGATTAGAGAACCGGGTACCCATTTCGATTATGAGAATTACGATACTCTGTTGGCTGTCTATGCTATGAAGCAAGCTTTAGGCGGCGAAAAAACCTACGCGGAATTTCCGCGCAAGGCTTTGTTAGACAAAATTGGCATGCGAAACACGCTGGTGAGTACTGATAGGTTTGGCGACTTTATCCTTAGCAGTCAGGTTTATACCAATGCGCGGGACTTGGCTCGATTTGGCTTACTTTACTTGCAGAATGGTGTTTGGGATGGTGAGCGACTGCTATCCGAAGACTGGATTGGTTTTGTTACCACTCCTGCTCCTGCAACTGTTGGCAGAGGTGGAATGTACGGCGGACAATTTTGGCTGGTGCCGGAAAATCGTAATGATTTGCCTCGGGATGCTTATTCTACAAACGGCAATCGAGGTCAGTATACGGTAATCGTACCCTCGCACGATTTGGTAATCGTTCGTCGTGGTCTTGATTATGGCCGGCAGGGGTTCAGTCAATGGGACCTAACCCGTGAGGTGATAAAGGCAATTAACTAAGGGATGAAAGTTTAGTTAATTGCGCATATCAATATCCATTTCTGACTTGTAGCGCTGGAAATTTTTGACGTAGATTTCAGCGCTTTTCAGCAGCATGGCCTTTTGTTCTTCGGTCAATTGCCTGATCACCTTGCCAGGCGATCCCATCACTAGAGAACCATCGGGAATCTCTTTTCCTTCCGGGATTAGCGTGTTGGCGCCGATCAGACAGTTTTTACCAATTTTGGCATTGTTGAGAATAACGGAATTGATGCCTATCAGTGTGTTATCACCAATAGTGCAGCCATGCAGCATTACCTTGTGCCCCACAGTGACATTTTTGCCAATGGTAAGCGGGATTCCCTCGTCACTATGAAGTACCGAGCAATCTTGGATGTTCGAATTTTCTCCTATAGTGATAGGGGCATTGTCACCCCGAACAACAGCGTTAAACCAGACACTGGCATTGTGTTCCAAAATCACATTGCCAATGACATCGGCGCTTTCGGCGACGAAATAGTCTTCGCCTTTAACTTCAACTGCAATATTGCCAAGTGTATAAAGCATGATGGGTGAACCTTTTTAGCGAATTAAGACTTTTCTTACTGCGTGGTATTGATAATTATATAGCCTACTACAGGCTGCAATAATTCCCCAATAAAGCGCCAAATTAATTTCGCTGTATCTTCACGCTTAAAGGTTAGCACCGAAAACATTTAGATATGCGCTACTTACTGGACTAAAGAAAGCAAGTGCACTACGGGTTTCCTTGAAAACCCAGTCAAATTGTTTTTGGCAAGAGACTAGCCACTATCGGCAATGTAAAAGAGGAGAGATGGAATGCCCTTAATCGTCAGTGAGCTAAGACAATTACTGATTAATGCAGTGTTGGCTCTCGAAGGAATTTAGCCGAATTAAGAACAAGAAATTAGTTTTGTTGAAAGAGTCGAATGTTTCAACGTTCGAGTGTAAATAAACCCTGGATGTAATTGTCCGAGTTTGTGGCATCTAGTAAATCGAATCCTCCAAGAAACGCTTCGGCTTGGTTTCCAGTGAAGACCCCATTCAACGAAGTGTTAATCTGATCGCTTATGATGCCAAATTCATTGCTCAGCGTGCCGTCAAGGGCAGTAAGAACAAGCCCGCTTGCGTCAATCGCTCCATGAAAACTCACAGCCCAATTATGATCGCCAGACTGAATGCTAAGACTGCCATCTTGAATTAACCCATTGTCGAAATCGACTTGCATATTCGCGATCAATGCATCAATAGCGCCATTGGAGCCATGACCCAAAAACGCTGAAGCAATGGTTGTGCCATAAGCAAAAGAGCCTTTTAAGTCCGCAATATCGCTAGGTAGCACTTCCGCGTAATAGTCACCAACCAAAACGCGGGCTTTGCCAGACTCGATGGACTCAACCACGACCCAGTTATTTTCTACGCCATTGTCCCATATGCCCCAATCGATATTGTGAGTTCTGATGCTGGACTCTGGCAGAGTTAAATTGCCACTAGATCCGTTTCCGTTCCCGTTATTGCCATTATTTCCTTTATCTTTGCCGTCGTCATCGTCATCGTCGTCATCGGAACCGGTGTTGTTGCTACTGTTGCCGCCGTTACCATTGCCGTTATTGCCGTTGCCATTATTTCCTTTATCTTTGCCGTCGTCGTCATCGTCGTCATCGTCATCGGAACCGGTGTTGTTGCCACTGTTTCCGTTATTGCCGTTACCGTTGCTGTTTCCGTTATTGCCATTGGCATTGCCGTTATTGCCGTTGTCGTTATTCCCTTTGTCTTTGCCGTCTTCATCGCCATCGGAATCGGTATCATCGCCACTGTTGGCGTCATCACCATTCCCATTAGATGCGTCGCCTTCATCTTCGGAAGGCAGGGTAGGCTCAGGTTGCGGCTCGGGCTCGGGTTGAGGCTGTGGGGCAGGAGGTCGATCGGGGGAGGGCTAGTGGTTAGCGTCTGCGGGGGGCGGCG
>CAYGRT010000003.1:145770-160988 GCA_964352355.1 uncultured Pseudohongiella sp.
GGCTCAGGCTTTGGCTCGGGTTGGGTGTCTGGCTCAGGTTGCGGCTCAGGCTTGGGTTCGGGTTGAGGATCTGGCTCTGGTTGCGGATCGGGCTCAGGCTCTGGCTCTGGTGCCTCAATACTATTGGCAACTTGGCAAACTGTTCCAGAACCGGTGCAGGCAACTAGGCCGTTGCCGAACTGATTAGGGTTGATTTCGGTGCCTGCGGTCGTTTCTGCAACAGAGTTAGAACTCCCTGCGCCACTGGTGTCTGTACTCTGCGAAAGAGTATTGCTAGGAGCAAGGGATCTTGGTTGATTGCCAGTTTGCACTGTGGCTAGTGTAGTTGCTGCTGCAGGCGCTTGATTCCCGCTGGTATTGGTTTGCTGATTGGAGCCATTGCCAGTAGTGGCCCTTGACGCTCCAGCGGGCGATGGAGCGCCAGCTGTGTTGTTTACTGTGCCATTGGCGTTGCTGTTTAGTGTAGCCGCAACGGCATTCGCGACATTTTGAGTGTCTGTGTCGCTGTCATCACCGGTACTATTATCTGTGTTGCTGTCGTCCGAGTTGTCGGCATCAGAATCGTCATTCTCATCATCATTTTCGTCGACTGCCACGATTGTTAGTTGCCCAAGTTGAACGGGCTCTACCACGAGCCCTTGTGGAGGAACTTGACCGCCATCCACACGGGCGAAATCGAAATTGGCACCAATGCCAAGGTTTAGACTACCTCCATTGTTAAAAACTCGGGTGCCGCCGTCATAAACCCCTGTAAACATCGTCCCATCGGAGATAATTACCTCAAAGTCAGTCCCGCGAATTCCAATAGTAGCAAACCCAGAAACTCGAGCCTCATAAGCGTCGCGGTTCTGTCTGCTAACGGCTCCCGTGATGGTTCGAAACCCACCCTCGACTAGCTCAATTACAACTGAATCCGTTTCGACGTTTTCAATGTACTGATAGGTTAAAATCTCAAAAGTCGTATCGGCTTTTAGTGCGATAACAGCGGCATCGCTCATACGGAGTTGGGCGGAAGAATTAGGACCAGTAAATAGAGTGTCCCCTTCAAGAATCTCGCTTCGTCTTTGCAGGTTTCTATCACGTCCGTTAACGTCTCGAGCTATCACAGCTCCGGTTGTGGAGATCACTCTCCCGGCTATGATGGCAGCTTCGGACGCTGTTTGTGTGAAAGCAGGGATCGGGGCAAGCACTAATGAAATGGCAATAAAGAAAACCCATAGTCGCTGGGCAGTCTCTTTGCATTGACCGTAGAGCTTGTAAAAACCTTGAGAATGACTGTTTAGTAACAACATAACTTTGCCTTCAACCCTGCTAGAGAAGGCGCATAGTGTGGTGTTATTGTTTAATCGAGTTGCTCACGAATAATAAATATCTATTATTATCAATAACTTAACTATGCAATAGCAGTTTATAATGATTGCTTATTGCGCTGATATCCAACCTGTATCCACAGATTGTAATCCTACACCTTATTGTTTAATCGAGAAACCATAGGGCTTGCTTAAACAACTAACCCTAAATGCGGATTGGCACAGCTCTTAATATGCCAACAAACACTCACTATAGATGCTATCTGGCTCACAGTTTGTGATTTTACTGAGGATAGGGTTTCCAGTGGGTGGTGCGGTATTTGAGTGGGTCAGCAAGCACGTTCTTGCGCGCGGCGCTAACCTCACTTTCGCTTAATGGCTGAAAGTTTGCGGGCAGCGTTGAGGCATTGAATTCTTGCAAAATCCAGTTGATAACGGCAGTAAGCTCAGCATCGTCTATTGGAGCAGATGAGGCGCCGGGGATTTGAACGAGATAATCCCGCATCGCAGGCACTTGCATCATGAGTCCTAGTTCATTCACCAGGGTAGGCACGTTTGGGTGACTACCCTCACCAGTTTGACCATGACAACCGGTGCAATAGAGTAGGTAATTAATTCGTGGTGTTGCCGCCAATGAGATCGCTGACAGCTGAGAGAGTAAAACAATCGCCAAGAGCTTTGCTGTTAATGGTTTGATCATTAGTTGGTTTCGTCTGTACTTCCAAGAACTAGTGATACCGTGCAGTGGTAGCTCGTGTTTTCGGTGCCAAAGCACCAAAGCACCGTGTTGCTGTTGCTGTTGAAATAGACAGGCTTGTCACCTTCTGTGTTGTGACAGCCACAGCGAGAGCAAACCGCTTTGCCGCAGCAATCATTATAAGACATGAGGTAATCACGACCATCAACAGGGTTACGGCAAGTACCAACCCAAGTGATTGGCGAAGCTTCCGATCCGGGTGGGCAGGATGTGTAAGATCCGCCGCAGCAGCTGCATAGCGTGCCGCTCATGGCGCAGTAGCGCCAGTACTCACAGCTTTGTGGATCTCCTACTTCTTGAATTGAATTTTGAGCGAATGACCTAGACACTGGTAGCAGTGGAAACGCCGCAGCCCCCGCGAGAATCATTCCTACGCGAGATAAAAAATTGCGCCGAGACAATTTGCGCGCTAACAGAAGACTGGTTCGCTTCGCGTTTTCGTCTATCCAGTAGTAACTGCGATCAATTAGTCGTTCAATATTCATGATGTGTGTTCCATCGCGTTGGGAGTTTGCTTGGATTCGGTTGTGTTTTCTTCTAGTTGACCTATGTATTCTTGTACCGACGAAATCCCCGAGTCCATAGACTCGATTAGACTTTCCATGTGTTCTCGAGTATTCACTAAGCCTTTACCTCTAAGGGTGCCATCGGCAGCTATTAATACCGCAAAGGGCAGCTTGCTCACTTCAAAACTGCGGCCCAATAGCTCAGAGACAACATAGGGAACACCGTCAATCTTCATGTCTCGGCTGTAGGCTTGATGGGTGGCTAATTCATCACCATCGCTGGCAAGAATTAGCTGCATCCGTTTTGACTCGGATTTGACTAGGGCTTTCGCGGTGGGGACTAAGGATTTACACACAGGGCAAGTGGGTGACACGAACAGAATGAAACTAGCCACCTGGGTTTTACTCTGTCCACCAATAGTAATGGTGTTGCCGTTGAGGTCTGTGAGGGTGAGCGCCTTGGTAAGTTCGCCTACTTTTGGCCCACTGGTTGGCATTAATGCACCTGCGGGTGCTATTCGCTCGTAGAGGATGCCCACTTGCCGAGTCAGAGCAAATAGCAACAATGAAAGTACAATGACTGCCACCCATAATACGATGTTTGAAATAACTAGTGCTTCAACCATTGATCATATTTCCTGCTTGTGTCGCCATGGCTTCAAGCCTTGACTGTTAGCAATCAGCTGATTTACCGCCCCGTAAATGAGGATACACACCACGGTGGCTGCGATTAACGCGACATAATCTATGGCAGTAATCTCTCGTGCAGAGGAGGGTGCGATTACTAACAGAGCCGTTAAGGCGAGAATGCTGTTTCGCCACACCAATGGGTATGATATTCGTTCAGCATTCTTGTGCTTATTGGTTTTAGATGACGAGAATCCACAGCCACAATCAATGTCAGTCCGGCCTCTGATCAGATTTAACGCGATGACGCTACTGTAGATTAAGAGCAAACCAGCACTGATAATGGGGATTGCGCGCAGTTGAAACCCCAGAAATCCAATTGCTAGCCATCCCACTGCTACTACCATTTCTAGGTTTGGCAGGATAAGCGCCGCAGGTCGTAGAAAAATAGCAGGCAAGACTCTGTAGGCACCGAGTATTTGTAAAAACTCTATTCGATCGCCCATTTTGTGTATTGCCGACAGCATAAATAGCACGGCGAACCCAAGAGAAATAATGCGCATGATTAGGGGGTCTAACAAAATTAGAAGTCCTCAAACATAGCGGCTTGTGGAGTTTCAATGGTTCGCTCATGGGCAAACGTAAAAGCGTTGTAAACCTGTGTGCCGCCGTCGTCATCACCAATAATTAGTTTAGGATTTGCTTCCTGTGTGACCATTAAGCTGTCAGCGGCAGGGTCAATTTCTAACCTATGAAGTAATCGCTGAGTATTGCTATCAACAACCCAAACCTCTGTGCCCGGTTCATGGTGAGTGTCGACCTCGCCTTCATGCATGGCGATATACATGAGGCCCGAGGTTTGGTGAGCACTAAAGAACTCTAAGCCTCCGGGGCGCCATGATTCCATGCCTTGCGGTACTATGCTCCATGGTTCACTGATGATGATTTCATCGTCGTCAGTGCTGACCTCAAATATTCGGCCAGCGTGGGTAATCAAGAACCATCCGTTGGCGGATTTGGTCGCTCGATCAAAAACAGCATCTTCCATAACGTCAAAAAAGGTCTCACTGCGAACTCGATTTTGTTCGAAGCCACTCACATCCAGTTGGATCAATTGCAAGGTTCCGTCGCCGCATACTTGCAAAAAATCACTCTGGGCTACAGGCATAATTACAGCGCAGCCTGGAGTTGAGATTTCATAAATAAAGACTCGATCTTCTACATCGACTATGGTGACGGAATGACCTGGGTTCATGTTGAGAATTGCTAAGTGTCTGCCGTTGTTCATTAATCCAAGGTGGGTCCGAACAGCTAAGCGAGCCATATGGTTGGGAATGATTATTTCCCCTATGGGGCTTAGGTTATCGAAGTCATAAACAGCAACCAGGTCAGTTCGCTCGCCGTGGACGCCTCTGGCGATATAAGACTCGGCAGCGTAAAACTCTTTTCTTGGCGCCCAATGGGTTACGGCTGGAGTATTGCGAGAGAGTGATAGCAGGCCTTGCATCTCTCCGGTGCTCCCATCAAAAATATATCCGCCGTTGCCCGTTTTGGAGATAAACCAGTTTTCACCGGGCGCATCCAAGGTTTCGATAGTTATTTCCTCTGGTGGGATTTGCGCGGATACAATGGGAACTGCGAGACTTAGAATCAACGCCAAAGGAGTGGAAGCGCGCATTTTTATTCTCCAAAGATATAGTAGACACCATCAAGGCTTGCCTAACGTTATCAGCATTCTATGAGGCTGTAAAAGCAATTAGTCAGGACTTAGGAATGAGAATTTATGAGGAGTTAGCAGCAAATAGACGCGGGCGCCTCTATTTGGTGCTAACTCAAGGTGGGGCTTAACCTAGCTGTTGTAGAACAGCATCCATACTTTCTTTGGCATCACCAAAAAGCATGTCGGTGTTATCTTTCAAAAACAGTGGGTTATCAACTCCTGCATAACCAGAGGCCATGCTCCGCTTAAGTACGATACAGGATTTTGCTTTCCATACTTCTAGCACGGGCATACCAGCGATTGGACTGTTGGGATCAGTTTGAGCACTTGGGTTCACGATATCATTTGCGCCTATCACTAAGGCGACATCAGTATCTGGAAAATCCTCATTGAGTTCATCCATTTCTAAAACGATGTCATAGGGCACTTTGGCTTCGGCCAGCAATACATTCATATGGCCAGGTAATCTACCTGCGACTGGGTGGATTCCGAACCGCACTTTTTTACCTTTGCTACGTAGCTTCTTGGTGATTTCACTAACAGTTACCTGAGCCTGAGCCACAGCCATGCCATAACCGGGAACGATAATAATATCGCTGGCGTCCTTCAGAAGAGTGGCAACTTCCTCGGCGGAAACGGAGGTGACTTCACCTTCTTCTTCACCAAGTGCAGCTGCTGTGCCTTGGCCAGTACCAAAGCCTCCCAGTATTACGTTCAAGAACTTTCGGTTCATCGCCTTGCACATGATGTAGCTGAGTATCGCCCCGCTAGAACCCACCAGCGCGCCCACAATAATGAGTGCGGTGTTGGATAGCATAAATCCCGTTGCTGCCGCTGCCCATCCAGAATAACTATTGAGCATCGAAACAACCACTGGCATATCGGCACCGCCGATGGCCATCACTAAATGGATGCCAATCACACAGGCTATTGCGGTCATTATGAGAAGTGGAGTTAATCCCGCGCCGTGGCCTCCGGCGTTAAGAAAAATGTAGCCAAGCACAATACTAATGGACAGCATAAAAAGATTAAGTAAATGCCGTCCTGGAAGCATTAATGGCTTGCCACCAATAAGGCCCTTTAGTTTTCCAAACGCAACAACAGATCCGGTAAAGGTTATTGCTCCGATAAATACACCCAGATACACCTCTATGTCGTGAATCATCTGCTCCGCGCCTTCAAACGCGGCAGCAGGATCTAAGTAACTGGAGAGTCCAACTAGCACAGCAGCAAGTCCAACAAAGCTGTGCAAAATGGCAACCAATTCAGGCATCGAGGTCATTTCGACCCGTGCCGCAATCACTGCACCAATTGCACCGCCAGCCAGCATCGCTGGAAATAGTACTTGGTAGTTGCTCACGGCGCCGCTGAGAATTGTGGCTGAGATTGCTATAGCCATGCCCAGCATACCCATGATGCTACCGCGTCTTGCTGATTCCTGATTACTTAGTCCATTTAGACTTAGAATAAAGAGGGCTCCAGAGGCCAAATAGGCCGCACTTAACATTTGTTCATTCATGATTAGCCTCCTCTTTAATCTTCTCGACGAAACATTTTAAGCATTCGCCAGGTTACAAAAAATCCACCGCCAATATTTAAAGACGCAATGAACACCGATAGAGTCGCGAGGATTACAATGGTCGAACTGCTACTGCCGATTTGCAGCAGCGCACCAATAATAATGACGCTGCTAATAGCGTTTGTCACACTCATCAAGGGCGTGTGCAGTGCCGCTGTCACGTTCCACACAACCCAATAGCCTATAAAGCAGGATAAGATAAACACAGTAAACAGCTGCATGAATTCCGCCGGGGCGGCGCTGCCCATCCACCACAAGCCAGCAGCAGCTGCAGCGAGTGCGCTAGCAAAACCCAATCCTGAGCTTTTAGCGGGAGCAGGTGCTTCTGGTTCTTTAGCTTTCGGTTTTGTCGGCGCAGCGGAAACCGCTAACGGGGGAGGTGGCCAAGTAATTTTTCCTTCCTTAATTACGGTTGTGCCGCGAATTACGTCATCGTCCATATCCACTTCGATGATGCCATCTTTTTGCGGGGTTAAGTCGGTCATCATATGGCATAGATTAGAGCCATAAAGCTGACTAGATTGGGTGGGTAGTCGGCTTGGCAGATCGGTGTAGCCAATAATCGATACCCCATGTGCAACGGCTATTTCTCCAGGCACAGTAAGTTCGCAGTTACCCCCTTGCTCTGCCGCAAGGTCGACGATGACGCTGCCTTCTTTCATCATTTCAACCATATCAGCGAGAATTAGTTTTGGTGCCGGTTTGCCGGGAATTAAAGCGGTGGTAATTATTATGTCCACTTCTTTGGCTTGTTCTCGAAAGAGAGCCATCTCGGCATCGATAAACTCTTTGCTCATGACTTTGGCGTAGCCGCCCGCGGTTCCGCCTTCTTCATTTGACTCGAACTCTAATTCTAAAAACTGCGCACCCATACTCTGCACTTGTTCTTTCACTTCTGGCCTGGTATCGAAGGCGCGAACAATAGCGCCTAAGCTATTGGCAGTGCCAACAGCGGCGAGTCCTGCTACTCCTGCCCCAATCACCATGACTTTGGCTGGAGGTACTTTCCCGGCAGCTGTAATTTGACCGGTGAAAAAGCGGCCAAAATGATTAGCCGCTTCTATTACTGCTCGATAACCGGCGATATTTGCCATGGAAGAAAGTGCGTCAAACTTTTGTGCTCGTGAAATTCTCGGAACCGAGTCCATGGCTAATACAGTGACATTTTTTTCTGATAATTGCTTCAGAAGGCTTTCGTTTTGAGCTGGCCATATAAAACTTATTAGCGTCGAAGCAGGTTTCAGTAATTCGCTTTCATGTAGGTTCAACACAGGGTGGAGCTCTGGAGAGCGAACCTTTAAGATGATATCCGACTCACTCCATAGCGCTTTTGTGTCAGAAACCACCTTGACCCCTGCTGCGCTATAGGCTTCATCGGTAAAATTTGCCGCAGCGCCCGCACCGGCTTCGATGAAGCATTCGTAACCTAGCTTTTGCAATCTAATTGATGTTTCGGGCGTCATCGCCACGCGGTGTTCGTTCTTGTGGATCTCTTTTGGTACGCCAATCTTCATGGCTTTGTTTTCCTTTTCGCTGTTGGAACTGATTGACTCATTCAGCTTGGTTAAACTTAATTCAGTGTTCGCTTAAAGACTACCGACTTTGCTCGAAGCACACTATCAGAAAGATAGGGAGAATAGGTTCGATAAGCTGAAGTCTTGCTTGGCCAATGGCGGAGCTCAGCGTAGATTAAGCTACCGCATGCTATCTAAATTGACCTTGCTTTGCCAATGGGCTGTGGATACCTTGACTAGAGTCCAAGCTGCCGCGCTAGGTCGAGAAAGTCCTCTGCAATGATATCGAAATCCCCTTCAGGATTTCTGTCGACGGGGCGATTTGGCCCTCTTTCTAAAGGACGAATTACATAGGCCGTTTTAAGTCCAGCTCTAGCTGCGGCGCGCAAATCGCTAGGATGTGCAGCGACCATAAGTATTTCATGAGGCTCAAGACTAAGTAGCTGCGCCGCTTTTAGGTAAGCGCGAGGGTCAGGTTTGTAGTGACCTGCGAGTTCGGCGGATAGGACAGCATCCCATGGCAGGCCAGCATTTTTGGCCATATTGGTTAGCAGCGAAACGTTACCATTGGAAAGTGTCGTGATCACGTACTTGGATTTGAGAGTATATAAACCTTGGAGTGTATCTGGCCAAGGCATCAGCCTATGCCATGCGTTATTTAGATGCGTCAGCTCGGCTTCAGATAAGTCTTGCAGAGGGTATCGTGTCACTAGATCGTTCAAAATTAGCCGGTGCAAATCATCCAGTTTTGTCCAAGGCAACTCGCCTTGACGAACCTTGTTCATCGCTGGGCCGTATCCTGAGCGCCATGCGTCAGCAAATTCCCCCCAGTCAATGTCGTGACCATTTTCGATATTCAGAAGCTGGCCCTCTCTAATTATTGAACTCCGCCAATCTACCACCGTACCGAACACATCAAATGTCAGTGCTTTGATGGTGCTTGCATCAAAATCAGGCGCAGAATGATCGGCAGCAAGCGTTAGCGGGCTAAAGCACAACATGAGCGCTAGCGATAATTTTCTTAAAAAAGCGCAGGCGAGTATTATTTTAGTTTCAAGTAACAAGGTGTGCATAGTTCAGACCCTATTGTTTTGCCCGTGGTTGGGCTTATGGGTTTCTTAGCTTTTGCGCGATCGAATCTCGGTCAATTAGTTTCCCTTTAATGAATACCTTCTCGATAGTTTGAGTGTTCGAAATTGAGCTCAACGGATTTTCCGTGAGTACTACTAGGTCGGCGCTGTTGCCTACTTTTAGTGATCCTAAATTATCCAAACCTAAGTGTTTAGCCGCTATAGATGTTCCTGCCATGATCGCCTGCATGGGCGAAAAGCCAAGGCGAACATAAATTTCTAGCTCTTTGTGGCCAGTGTATCCAAAAGGGTGGTTTGGCACAGCACCAGCATCCGTGCCGAGAACCACATCGACCTGTTCCTCGATCAGCATTTTGAATGTGCTCTGGAGTTTTTGCTCTAATGCTAGTCTGGCTTGATGTTCGTTTTCGGTCAAAGGCTCGCGATATGTTAGTTGATTCTGCAAATCTTCGGTTAGCACAGTTTGTAAAAATGGATCGGCTCCAATTGGTAATCGTCGAAGTTCGGAAAGACCAAGATTAGGCACGATAAAGACTTGATGTAGGTGGCTAAGCTTTGCGAGTTCTCGACTAAACTCTTGCTCGAGGCGGCCATGAAGAAAGCCAGCAGCCCCCGATGAGATTTGCTCAAACATATCCGCAGTGTACTGCTGATGTATAAAGGTTTTAATGCGAAGTCGCTGTGCTTCTGCGATCAGTGGTTTATAGATGTCTGGGTGCAGCTTATGTTGGCTGCCGCCCCGGTCGTCTATCCATAGTTTGATAAATGGAACCCCTAGGGCTTCAACCTCGCGAGCTGCGTTTATCCCATCGATGGTCGACGTAAGCCCCCGCAAGACTTGAACATTCAGCCGAGCTTCTACTTGGGCGATTTGCTTCAAAAACAAATCATTTGGCCCTTGGTTTGAGGGCCCCATGCCTACAGCATAAAGGAGGCGAGCGCCGCCGAGTTGGTCGTTAGTTTGTTGAGCTTGAATGGCCTGGGCAATTTCAATTGGGTCCGTTCCTGCAGAAAACACAGCGGCGAAGCCGTAGTATGCATATTGCTCCAGGTTAGAAATGATGTTCGAGTTCGTGTAGTTTTCGGCCTGCCAATGGCTTGAGTTTTGAAACCCCAGATGGGCATGGGCATCAATGAGGGCAGGCATGATAGTTTTTCCCTGTACATTGATCTGCTGCATATTACTATTAGCAGTAAGGTCGGCAGCCGTAACGCTGGCTATGACTCCATCTACAATCAAAATAGAACCTTGCTCAATCACTGTGCCATCGCCGATGATTATGCGTGCATTGCTTAGCAGTGTTGCTTGGCCGTAGGCATAGGTTGCCTGAAAACTAACGAGGGTTAGAAATAGGTAGGTAGAGACTAATTTGAAATGCTTTATTTGAATAGTCATTCAGTTAGTTCGTCTTTGTGCTAACCGTTATCTAAACTGGCGGATAGTGTTAGCAGCGGATGGCAATGCGTAGATCAGATCGTTACACTCTACACCTATGTGTTCAACGTCATCAACACCGTTTTTGTGTTGATGTAAACTTTCTTATCGGAAACAATCAACTGAGGCAAATATTATGTGGACAAAAAAGCGCACTCTTCCTGCATTAGCGAATAGCATTCTTTACCTGCTCCTTGCTAGCACTGCCGGTGCTCAAACAGTGTCAGCTGATCCCATACAGACTTTAGTTGGTCGCCTTGATCTTGATAGCTATAAGCAGACTATCAAAGGTCTAGCCGCATTTGGTGACAGGCGTCAGGGTACTCAGCGCAATGTCGATGCCTTAGATTGGATTGAGCAGCAACTCATTGGCTATGGTTGTAGTAATACAGAAAGACTGGATTACCTATTTGATCCAGCGCCGAGGCCGCCTCGAACGCCCAGGCCAGCCACTGCCCAGACTAAGGATTTAACCACATCAACCGGTGGACGGGTGGGTCGAAATGGCGATGGGCCGGGTGGTTCCTCTGTATTTGGCTATCGAGTTCCTACCTCAGTAAATCGTGATTTAAACGCGCAGCCAGACGAACGTATTCGGCTTTTGAATGTGGAGGAGCCTGTAAATGGCCCGCGACAAGAGGTTTATTGCACTAAAATTGGCTCCGTGCATCCTGACGAAATGTATATAGTCAGTGCCCATATGGATGGGCACGGTGTAAATGAAGCGGTTAATGACGATGCTTCCGGCACTGCATTGGTGATGGAATTAGCGCGGATATTCAGTGCTAGTGACGTCACCACTGAACGATCAATTCGTTTTGCCCTTTGGAACAATGAAGAAACCGGCCTGAATGGATCAAGCGCCTATGTGGAACAAAGACAGGCGCTGCAGGGCATTGAGAGTCCTCCAGGGTCCGGTCTCTACCCAGAACCCAAATGGCTAGGAATGATCCAACACGATATGATGCTGTGGGATCACGGAGCGCCTAGAGCAGACGGCACGGTTAGTCGAGATCAACGCCCAGAAGCTGACGTGAATATTGAATTTCAGTCTAATTCTGAGCTTGCGGAGCAGTCGATGCAGCTGGCTTTCGAATTCAAAGCTGCTGCAGATGCGTACAATACAGACTATCCTGCGACTGTCGGCCCCCATATGACGAATACAGACTCAACGCCGTTCATGAATCTAGTGCCGTCTATTAGTTTGCGAGAGAACGAGCGGGGAGCCCAAACCGGAGGTGGTTGGAATCCGACATGGCACACGCCTCTTGACGTTTGGTCGTCGTTCACGGATGACGACTTTAGGTTGGGCCTGAATGCTGCACAAACCACGCTCTCAGCCATTTCTAAGCTGACTGGCGCCAGTGTTAGTCCTTAGTCGGAATAGCTGCGCCGTGTGAATCTGAGGATGGGAGAGTGGTTTGTCTACAGAATTTGATTGGGCGTGAATGCGGTGATGAGAAGAAAGTAGAGGTGGTAGAACATAACTAAGAGATGCGCCCACATATTAGTGGTAATCGCCGGTATGACAGAAACCGCAAACAGACTGAGGCCTATCGCACTAAATGCAGTACCGAGAATCACTAGATCAGCCAGTTGTGCAGCAAATATGAAAACCGTTAGCCCTAAAAATATCGGTCCCCTGCGCGCAAGATAGTACTCGCGCAAATCTTGATTATCATCAGGACCCACATCTGGCGTGATAGCAAAGGAAACCAAAACGATAAAAAGGGTAGGAATGATTAAAAACCAAACTTGGTATATGGCGTGGAACTCGCTGTCACGATAAGGCCAGATGCCAACCCAGTATTGAATAGCATACAGCACTATAACCACCGACCAACTTAAGTGTAGCCAGTCAATCTTTGGCACTATTCGAGTCCGAAGGAGGTGGCCCCAGCCGCCGAAAATTTCAGTCAGCGCGATGGCAATGACAACCGAGGCTATGGCCATTAGGAATTCAAATAGCGACATCTTACGTTTTTCCAAAGTTTGGCTGGTCGATAGAGTGGATCATGATAGATCGAAAGTCAAAATTACTGCCGGAAATTTCATAGCTCTTTGTAAAATAAAGCATAAGCCCAAGTTCATGATTTGAGAATCTTGATATTTTGTCGCCAAAATATTGAATCGCTGAGCTGAAAGCAAAGTTGCTCGCTATATCTTTAACGCTCGGCTGTCGATTATCACAGAGGCGTCGAACCTCTTGTTGGTAGCATCGTGTTAGCGATAAGCTCACTTTTTAGGTGCCTGAACCGGTCTTTTCTCCCATCAAAGTGCCAAGCCACGTTTTTTCTAGCCGTTAATGCTACTATTAATAGGTGTAAAATTAACTAATGCGGGTATTTTATATTCAGCAATGCGAGTATTAATCCGTCTAAATCATTCTTCACCAATGCGGGCTTTATGACTACACCAAAACCACTTTACATTTCCTATGCAGGTCCATCGCTTTTAGAAACTCCTTTGCTGAACAAGGGTTCGGCATTTACTAAGGCTGAGCGTCGTGCATTCAACCTTATTGGGTTGCTGCCACCTCGATACGAATCCATCGAAGAGCAGCTAGAGCGCGCTTATCATCAGTTTAAAAGTTTCGAAGAGCCTATTAATAAGCATATCTATTTGCGCGTTGTTCAAGATAATAACGAAACGCTTTTCTATAGGCTGCTGAGTGAGCATCTGGTAGAGATGTTGCCCATTATTTACACCCCTACTGTCGGCGACGCCTGTGAGCATTTTTCCGATATTTATCGCAGCGCACGAGGTATATTTATTTCCTATGAAGAACGCGATCTCATGGATGACATACTGCGCAGTGTGACCAAGGACAGTGTCAAAGTTATTGTCGTAACAGACGGAGAACGTGTTCTCGGTCTAGGTGACCAAGGCGTAGGCGGCATGGGAATCGCAATTGGTAAGCTTTCTCTCTACACCGCCTGCGGAGGCATTAGCCCAGCGTATACACTACCAGTCATGTTAGATGTTGGAACGAACAACCCTAAGCTTTTAGACGATCCCATGTATATGGGAGTGAGACATCCTCGAGTTGAAAAAGAAGAGTATGCCGCGTTTGTAGATCAGTTTATTGATGCAGTTCGCGACAGATGGCCCGGGGCGCTTATTCAATTTGAAGATTTCGCACAGCCCAACGCCATGCCGATTCTGCAACGTCATAGAGACCGTGTTTGCTGTTTCAATGATGATATTCAAGGTACGGCGGCTGTTACTTTAGGGTCCTTGCTAGCAGCGTGTAAGCAAAAGTCAGTTCGTTTGATTGATCAAAAGGTGGTTTTCGTTGGGGCAGGATCAGCCGGCTGCGGTATCGCCGAAATGATTGTAAGTGCCATGATTGCTGAAGGCTTGAGTGATGCTGAGGCTCGATCCCAAGTTTTTATGGTGGACAGATTTGGTCTCGTTCATGCAGAGATGGATCTACTCATGGACTTTCAAGCAAAGCTGGCACAACCGAGGGAAGTTTTTGCCGACTGGCAAATGTCGACAGCAGATGGAAACCCAGAGCTTCTTGATGTTGTTAAAAATGTAAAGCCAGGCATATTGATTGGTGTGTCGGGTAAAGCCGGTTTATTCACTGAAGCCGTGATCAAGCAAATGCATGAATTTTGCCCCCGGCCCATCGTATTTCCACTAAGTAATCCTTCTCGTCACGTTGAGGCGAGTCCTGAAGATGTTATCGAGTGGACCGACGGGGAAGCCATTGTTGCTACCGGCAGTCCCTTCTCGGCGGTCTCCTACAATAATAAGTCTTATGTGATATCTCAGTGTAACAATAGTTATATTTTCCCTGGGATTGGTTTAGGTATTGTTGCAGTGGGTGCTAAGCGGGTTAGTGATGAAATGCTTATGACGGCAAGTATGACACTGGCCAAGCTCGCGCCTAGTAGTGCAGATTCTGAAAAAGGCATTCTTCCCCCTCTAACCGAATTATCGAATTTAAGTCGTCAAATTGCCTTTGCGGTTGCAAAAACAGCGATGGAACAAGGGCTCGCTCGAGTAATTGAGGATGAGGAACTACTTCAGGCGATCGAACGCAATTTTTGGATTCCCCGCTATCGCGAATATCGCAGAATAGCAACACGGGCACGTTAGTACAGGTGTATCGTGAAGTTATTACTAATCTAATTGGCTGTGGTTTGAATAAGAATGAATGATTTTTTGGTTAGCAGAAAGAACATCGCTGAGACTAAGTTGACAGAAGTCGAAACTTTGGTGCCCAGCACTGGACAAGCGCTTTTAGCCATTGAGAGATTTGCGCTGACTGCAAACAATATCACCTATGGTGTTGCTGGAGACATGATTGGCTATTGGAAGTTTTTTCCAGCGGATGCTGGCTGGGGGAAAATCCCTGTCTGGGGCATAGCGAGTGTGGTTAAATCAAATGAAGCAGGCCTCACGGTAGGGGATCGATTCTACGGCTACTTTCCAATGTCAAATCAGCTGATCGTTCAGCCTGAAAGAATATCTGCTAGAGGATTCACCGATGGCTCTCCTCATCGAGCCGAATTGCCCGTGGTTTACAATCAATACGCGAGAGTGGTTCCAGAAAACGGTTTTGCTCCCGAGTTTGAAAATCATAAAATGGTATACGTGCCGCTTTTTACAACGTCGTTTGTTCTGGATGATTTTTTTGCAGACAATCAAGATTTTGGTGCAAGCAGCAT
>CAYGRT010000003.1:161088-172541 GCA_964352355.1 uncultured Pseudohongiella sp.
CTTGTGGCGAGTTGTGCTGTTGGCATTACCCACTGGCGTTCACGAGACGGTGCTCAGTTAGCAGACCTGCCGGGTGCTAAGCCGCAATTGTTTTTTGCGCCCAGTCAAATAGTGAAACGAACCAAAGAATTGGGTCCAATGGAATATCAAGCCAAGCTTGCGCGTGCAACGGATGGGTTTTTTAATCGAGTAGATGACTGGATAAGTATCGAAGAGCACAGTTTCAAAAATGTTGGTGCAATATACGAATCTGTGCTCAACGGTGCTCCAGCTAATAAGGCCATGGTGGTTGTTCTTTAGTGCCGTTACATTTTCTTCGGATGTAGTAATACCTAAGTGTCGTTCCACCTTTGAGGTTTTTTAATGAATAATGTCGACCCCGCAGCAAAACGCGCAAGTACCCTAAGACTAATGCTAAAGGTGGATGCATTTATTTGCCTAGCCGCGGGATTAGCAATGGCTGGTTTAGCAGTTGTAGGGCCAATTGCGGTATGGCTTGGATTAGCCGATTTTCGGTTAGGGTTTGGCTATTTACAGATTGTTAATGGCTGGGCAGATTGGGTGGCGGGTGGCACTTTTATCGTGGCCCTAGGCATTGGCCTTAGTGCCTATATTTTGAAAGTAAATAATGCCGGCCCGTTAATTGGACTGGCTATGGCTGGCTCTGTTGCTGCCGCACTTGCCTATGCCGTGCCCGAGAGCTTTCGTCCACCGGAAGGCACGCCACCCATACATGACATTACAACTAACCTAAATAGCCCCACTGAATTTCATGCAATTGTTGCGCTCCGAGAGGGGGCTCCCAATACGCTGGAATACGGCAGTGGCGAGGGGATGACCCCAGCCCTCTTGCGAACCATGCAAAAAGAAGCATATCCAGACATAGTGCCCCAAGAATTCGAAAGTACCCCGAATGAGGTTTTCGCAAGAGCCGTTGATGCTGCCACAAGCCTGGGCTGGGACATCGTCAATATTGACGTGGACGCGAGACGGTTGGAAGCGACTGATACAACTTTTTGGTTTCGTTTTAAGGACGATGTTGTGGTGGAAGTAACTGAGATGGGTGGCAGAGCGGTTCTAAATGCTCGATCAGTCTCTAGGGTTGGTCGCAGCGACGTCGGAAAGAACGCTGAAAGGCTGCGTGAATTTTTTGCACTGTTGAAATAGCAGGATGTTGACTCCCTTGACAGCGCATGGCTAATTTTTAGAATAGTAACTCGAACTCTCTAAGTATTAATAAAATATTGGTGAAACTATGAATCGTTGGCAAGCGAGTGGAATCCATTTTCTGATTAGTCTAGTCGTATTTTGTTTTCTACTCTTACTCATTCTCTTAGTTTGGTACCCAGGGCAGCTCTTTCAACTCAATGGTGGCTGGGATGGCTTACGGATTGTCATTGCAGTGGATCTTGTTCTAGGCCCTTTGCTAACGCTCATAGTTTTTAAAGCGGATAAACCGAGCCTTAAGTTTGATCTCACATCAATCGCTATCTTTCAAATAGTGTGTTTGTTAGGTGGTGTGTGGGTGGTTTACGAAGAGAGACCAATCGTGTTGGTATTTGAATATGACGCGATATACAGTCTGTCCGCTCGGGAGTTCAAAGATTACGGCAACGATCCAAAAGTGCTAGAGCAATTTTCTGGTAAATACCCAAAGCAGGTTTATATTGAGCTTCCAGACAACAACGCCGAGGCGCTAGCATTCTCGTCTGACCGTCAGTTAAATGACGAGCCCCTATATGCAGACGCAAGGCGATATAGGGCCTTGCCGCAGAGCAATGCCCTGCTGATTAGAAATGGATTGCAACTAAAAGACGACGCACAAAAAAGCTTGGAAATTGAACTGGCTGATGATTGCTTACTCGCCCGATTCGTCAGTTCGTCAAAAATAACAGTTGTCTGTTTGGATGAGTCTAGCCGGGAAATTACCCAATTCTTCTAAGTAGGGTTGAGAGTCAATTAGAATGTTCGCGCCCCTAGAAACAAACTCATAACAATCGATTCTGCTGCAATTCTCTATCCGCCTAGGGAGCAAATTAACTTAGGCCGAACTTTTTCAATTGTTGTTCTAGTTCTTGCTTGCCAAGTTTTTGCAACGCGGAGACGTTTCGGGCCGGGATGCTATTTGTATCGCCGTATGCATTGACAGCAGCTTCTACTTGGCTTTCTCTTAGAATATGAATGATCGGGTAGGGTGAGCGGTTGCTATAATTTTCGGCGGCATTTCGTTCGGTGCCGCTAAATTGGTAATTTGGATGAAAACTAGCCAATTGATACGTTCCAACCAATTCTAAGTCCGTTAGTAAGCGTTCAGCGTCATCTAGAAAAAATAGGTAGTCGTCAAAAGAGCTCAATGCTGAAGGAATTATCAAAAGGCTAGTGTCAATATCGCCATTGCTTTGCAGTAATTCCAGTTCGGCGGCGAGATCCATCATCGTATCAACTACTGAGGATGACTCAGACACCTTGTAGCGAATAGACTCATTGTCCAGCACATGCCTAGCAAACGGACAAAGATTTAGCTTAATGACAAATTCTTTCACCCACGAGTTTACGCGTTGTTCAATTTCTATTGTGTCTACTGTTTGCGAATCCTGCATATGCGTTTCTCGAAGCTGGTGTCTAGATTTATTGAATACCAAACTGCGTTAGAATCACAGAGTATACAGACATCGCATCCCATAAGTTTTGCAGACGAATGTTTTCATTCTCCGCGTGTTGATTATTGTCATGATTGGCGAGAGGTAGAATCACAATGGGAGTATTCATTCTCGAACTGAAAGCAGTCAATGGTAAGCCGCCCCCCATGGAAGGTGTTAAAATAAGATCGGGCGCAACTTGTCTCATCACGGCAATTAATTGCTGTGCCACTTGAGAATCCATTGATGTCCTTAAACCCGATCCGCCGCTGCCTCGCCAATCTACCTTAATGACTTTTTCGTAGCCTCGCAAAATGTCAGGAGAGGGGTCTGTGTGGACGATGTGAAAGCCTTGATCTCGAATATGAGCTTCAATCAATTGACGAATCTTAGTTGGATTTTGATTTGGCACAAGCCTCAAATCAAGGGACGCCGTGGCATTTGCGAGGATGATGTTTCTGCCGTTTTCGCCAACGCCACCAGCCACGAGGCCCCTGACGTTTAGTGCGGGCTGTGTGATTAATTGTTCGAGTCTGACCCCAGCGCCTTCTGGGGTATGCACACTGAGTTCGTCTTGTAATTGTTCAGACACGTCTGGCATTGCCGAGATTGCGCCGAGTTCTGCTTCGGTAAGTTGTACCACATCATCGTAAAAACCCTCGACTAAAACTTTGCCAGTCTGATCTCTCATGCTGGTTAATAAAAAAGCCATGCGCATGATCGGATTTGGTGCCCAGTTACCGTAATGCCCAGAATGCAAAGGGCGGCTAGCACCATAGGTGGTTAGCTCCACGCCTTGGCCACCACGAACACCAAATACTAACTGCGCAGTTCTTGATTGATGCATCGGAGAATCGCAAAACAACAGTAGGTCTGCATCAAATAGATTTGGGTTTTCATCGATTAGGCGACCAAGTGTTGGGGAGCCTCGCTCCTCTTCACCGTCGAAAAGTAACTTAATATTTACCGAAAGTGGGATGTTCCGTTCTTTCAATGCATCAAGCGCATGCATGATCGCGATGATTGGCATTTTGTCATCACCAGCTGATCGAGCATAAAGCCGTGCCTCAGGGTTTATCGGTGATTGTGCAACATTGATGTCGATGGCTGTGCCATTGTTCTCTAATGTATCGTTGAGTAACGTTGGTTGAAAAGGAGGGTATGCCCAATTCTCGATCTGAACCGGCTGTCCATCATAATGGGCATAGAACAGCAGAGTAGCCTCGGCGTTAGGACTGTTTAATTCACCGAAGATGTAGGGCGAGCCGCCGGATTGTAATCGCTGTACAGAGAACTCACGCTTAATGAGCTCGCTTTCAATTAGGTCAGCATTTTCATACATGTCGCGAAGATTGTTTGCAATATTTGGCAATGACAGAAGCTTTATAAAGTCTGACAATATTAGTCTTTCGTTGTTATCCTTGTATTGTTCAACATGGGTGATGACTTCAAGCGCAGATAAATTATTTTCTTGGCCGAGAGTTGGACTTGTTGTTAGGGACAAAGCACAGCAAATCAAGGCGCAGATGAATGGAGTCTTATAAGAGCGAGTTAAGAGCATAGGGTGTGTCCACTGTCAGACGCGGAGATTGGGTTGATTGATGGTAACTATACCTCACTTTTCTGCATTGGGTGTACCATGAATGATTAACTGATATATCTTTAAGAGGTGCTTCCAGTGGGATTAGCAGATATCCTATCCAGTCTTATCAGAAGTCTAGAAATAAGGGTTAATTAATGCATACCAAAATTAGAAACAGTGTGATGACAATTACATTAGATGATGGCAAAGCCAACGTGATATCCCACGCATTATTGGATGAATTGCTGCCAACATTGGACACTGCACAAACAGAAGTGAAAGCAGTTTTACTCACAGGAAGAGCCGGACTCTTTTCTGCGGGGTTTGATCTTAAAGAAATACAAAAAGGGCCTTCTCAAGCTAAGGCGTTAGTATCTCGAGGTTACGAATTGCTCTACAAGCTTTACAGTTTGCCACTCCCTCTAGTCAGCGCATGCTCGGGGCATGCCATTGGTTTAGGCGCTTTTATCCTACTCGCCTCTGATACTCGTTTTGGCGTTGCCGGCGATTTTAAGATTAGTCTTCCTGAGACGGCTATCAGCATGCAACTGTCCCCCTTGCTAGTTGAATTAGCGACAGCGAGGTTGTCCAAGCGCCATATAGTTAGATCAGCCGTTCAATCGGAAAACTATACTCCAGAGTTGGCAGTGGATGCTGGATTCTTAGATGGGGTCATTGCGCCGGAGGCTCTGATGGAAACGGCGTTCGCTGCTGCGGAAAAACTCAGTCAACTTCCCAGCGAATATTACGGCAAAAACAAGCTTGTGGTTCGAGCAGATTCGCTGAATGTTATGCGGGTAAATTTAAGCTCAGAGTAATCAATCGAAGGTCAAGCCCGAATAGGCGTAGAAGTAGCTGGGCTTTCAGTTTCAGTCCCCAGAGGAATCGTAGTTGTTAGTACACTCTATTTTAGCCATTCTTTTTGCAGCGTCTAAGACGCTGCCCTACCAAACACGTAAGTAGGATTTTCTTTACAGAGTAATCAGGGAAAGAGAATTATTCTTACAGAGAATTACTATAACTGCAGGATTTTTTTACCTTTTTGTCCTGCCAGCCGCAAACTTCATTGCATTATTTCCATTAACATCTAAGCTAAGTAGTGAGGTCTAACGGCCTCGATGCTTGGTTATGCGCGGTTGATATAGCTAACAATATTTATCGGGCTTACCAGACTGGGGCCAATCAGAAGCGGGGTAATGCCTGAATTAGTGGAATTAACGTGGCGATAAAAAACTTCTTTGCCAAACTTTGGAATGGCGGCCTTGATCCCCTTAGAGCCGATCCTAAGCTTTTGGGCGAGCGACGCATTTTATCCGGTACAGCGTTTGTTCTTATTCCTAGCTCGCTCACGTTAATCATTGCACACCTTAGCTTGTTTGATACCAATTACCATAGAACACTGGTCATACTTGTGACCTTGCTCATCGGAGTAATGAGTTTATTTTTACAAGCCTACAAAGATGCAACCAAGCTCGCTGGAAATATCCTGATTGCTGCCCTTTGGATTGCACCTGTAAGCTTAATGCTCGAAGAGGGTTTTAGTAGCAGCAATTGGGCTTGGCTATTGCCGGTCATTCTTCTTGCGAATTTTATACTTTCTCGCCTAGCTTCAATCGTCTTTACGCTTATGAGTGTTGTTACACTGGGAGTAGTGGCTGTGATGACACTTGAAGGAATATTAGGACACACGATAAATCCTGAAGACCATGCAGTCACCGTTTCAATAGCTGGCTCATTAATACTAATACTTGCATGTGCTCTTGGATATTTTTATCGCACCAATCAGCTACGTGCAGAACAACAGCTAAGGAGCAATATGCAGCGGCTGGCAGTTGAGGTTGATGTTCGACGTTATGCAGAACTAAAAGCGCTAGCGGGCGAGCGATCCAAAGCAATTTTCTTAACGACCGTGAGTCATGAGTTGCGAACCCCATTGAACGGCGTTATTGGTGCCAGTGATTTATTGGCAGCCCACACACTCAATGGGGATGCTGAAAAATTAATAAAAATTATAAAGTCCAGCGGCGAAATGCTGTTAGATGTAATCAATAATGTATTAGATATTTCTCGGCTAGACGAAGGAAAGCTCAGTTTATCAAATGCCCCAGCAGACTTTTATCAGGTTTTAGAATCTTGTCGAGGACCACTATCTGTGCTTTCTGCACAAAAAGGCCTGGTGTTTGATATAGCGATCGATACCAGCGTCCCACAATTTTTTATAACTGATGCGGCACGGATTCGACAGTTATTAATGAACGTCTGTGGTAACGCCATTAAATTTACAGCCAAAGGCGCCGTAAATCTGCGCGTATCGTATCAAGATGCAGAAGTAATACTGTGTGTGAAAGATACTGGCGTTGGTATAGCTGCTGAATCAATTGAAGAAATTTTTGAACCATTTTCACAGGTTGAGTCGTCAGCAGACCGGCGATTTGGTGGAAGCGGTCTCGGGCTTAGTATTGTAAAAAAACTAGTAGAGCTAATGGGTGGGCAAGTTTATGTTGAGTCCGAATTGGGAGTTGGAAGCGAATTTCGATTAACGTTGCCCATTAAGCCTATTACGGATACTGAATTTCGAGAGAGTAAAGAAGCTCACATTCAACCATCGCTGGTTAGCAATTTTCCAGCACAGGGAGCAACAGTATTAGTTACCGACGACAACTTAATCAATCGCCAAGTAGCAAATCAACTTTTAACTAAGCTCGGCCACTTCGTGCTTGAGGCTCGAGATGGTCATGAAGCAGTGGAGACCATTAAGCGGGGTAAAGTTGACTTGGTTTTGATGGATGTGCAAATGCCTGTCATGGATGGGTTAGCGGCGACGAAAAAAATTCGTGAAATGGAAGGATTGGTCGGTCAAACACCTATTATTGGACTTACTGCCAATGCGATGGTTGGAGATGAGAGTGAAATGCGCAAAGCCGGCATGAACGGTTATCTCGCTAAACCGGTAAGATTAGAACAACTAAGGCAAGCGCTTACCCCGCAAAAAGTACAGGGCTCATGACCCTATTCTCCTTTCTTTGCGCTCGGGATGCCTAGTAGGAACCTATAAAAATTAGGAATCCTCCTTTAAATTTCGTTTTTAGCCCCAATTTGGCTATTAGGCAGTTCTTTCGGCCAACTGTGGCCATTTGGAGTAGAAATGAAAAGAATCGTACTTTTTTTATTAACTAACTTTGCTGTTTTAATCGTCTTAGGCGTTGTTTTAAGCATTTTGATGCCGGTTCTAGGGCTCGATCAGACGAGTAATAGCGGCCTCCTAGTTATTTGTGCGGTTTTTGGTTTGGGTGGGTCATTTATTTCCCTTGCCATGTCTAAATGGGTAGCCAAGCGCAGCGTTGGTGCTCACGTCATTGAATCGCCCAGTAACCAAACGGAACGATGGCTTGTACAAACCGTTCACCGTCAAGCTAAAGAGGCAGGCATTGGGATGCCAGAGGTAGCTATCTACCAATCCCCAGAAATCAATGCGTTTGCAACAGGGATGAATCGCAACAGCGCGCTGGTTGCAGTAAGCACTGGTTTGCTTGCAAACATGAGTCAAGATGAAGCAGAAGCAGTTTTAGGGCACGAAGTGAGTCATATTGCTAATGGCGACATGGTGACACTAACTTTAATTCAAGGCGTGCTAAATACCTTTGTATTTTTCTTCGCCCGCATAGTTGCCAGCGCACTCAATCGTGGCAGTGATAACCATTTTGTTTACTTTATGACAGTGATGGCCTTTCAGGCAGTGTTTGGTGTTCTCGCTAGTGTCATCGTTATGTGGTTTTCGAGACAAAGAGAGTTTCGCGCCGACAGTGGCGGGGCTCAATTGGCAGGAAGACAGAAAATGATTGCCGCTCTAGAACGTCTTGCAAGCAATAAAACGGAGAGTCAGCTTGATGGCCAACTAACGGCGTTTGGTATTTCGGGTAAACGGGCAATGGCTGAGTTATTCATGAGCCACCCCCCTTTAGAAAAACGCATCGAGGCACTCAGGCAGGGCCAGTAGAACCAATAACGCTTTAATTATGGTGTAGGAGTGGGGTCACAGTCTTTTACTTAGATCTCCAGCATTAGACCAGATGCCCTTGCGAATTGCATGAGTTCAGCTACAGAGTGTGTGTCCAGCTTGCTCATGATACTAGTCCGATGGGAGTCTACGGTCTTGTAAGAAATGTTCAGATGCTCAGAGATTGCTCGAGTGGAACTGCCTTCAACGATAGCGAGCAGTATTTGCATTTCTCTCGAAGTTAAGTCGTCCAATAAATTTCGTTTCTCGATTACCTTGAGATATTCGGGGCTAATGAATACCTTTCCTTCGCGCACCTCTTCAAGCGCAAGGACCAGGTCCTCGCCCGAGCCGCGCTTAGAAACTATCGCGTTGGCACCTAAAGTCAGGGCTTCTTTTAGAATTGCACCCGTTGCGCCTGCAGTGAGCATAATGACTTTGGGCGGATTCTGATGGTTGCTTAATGCGCGCAGTACATCTAAACCAGTGCATCCTGGCATAGACTGGTCTACAACTATTAGATCAAAATTAATATCGCTGAGAGCCGCTATAAGTTCGTCGCCATTACAGTATTCCCCGGTCACCTCTACGTTGGGAAGCGCCTGCAATAGCGCTTTGAAGCCCATGCGAAATATCTCATGATCATCGGCGATGGCTATTTTCAACATGTTATGTCTATCCGAAAGACCGTTCCCCGCTGTGGGATGGTAATACATGTTAACTTCCACTTCTGTTGATTACATAGTTCTTCAATGATCTGCATTCCGAGGCCTTGCCCTTTTTTAGTTGCTGAAACGTCGCTCATCCCGACACCATTGTCAGCAACAATCAGTGAAACCCCTGCTGCGCGTCGTCTTAATCCTAGAAGGATCTTATTGCTAGCGGAGTGCCTTATAGCATTCGCAAGCAAATTGCTCAGAGTTCGCTTTAATGGTAGCAGTGGCACGGTTATTGGCACGCTACTATGAACTATAGAAAATTCAGTATTCAGTTTTTTGGCTTCACTCACAAATTCTTGTCGCAGCTGTGTGAACAAATCACCAAAAGTTGTTATTGCAGAAGGAGCGGCCTGGCTTAGCTCTTCTTCATCCGAGAGTAATTGTTCCATGTGATCCAGTGCTCGTTGAAATACTTCTACTTCCAGTTTCTCATCGCTTTTTTTGCCTGCCAGAAGCGCCAGTCTTAAAGAATAAATGGGTTGCCTAATATCATGACGTTCTTTTGCAAAAGCAACCTCCTTTTCAAGTAGTGCCTTTTCGGCAATCAAGCGTGAGTGTTCTAAATCCGCTTTTTCTTTCTGATCCCGATAACTCGCTTGGGTAGCTAGAAGTAATTCTTTCTGGGCTTTGTTCGCACGCATATCGATGTCCTTTAGCTGATCGGAAAGGGCGTACGAAAGCAATAGGGCTTCGAGTAGAATTCCAACTCTGATCGCTAGAATAGGTGCAAAAGGCACAGAGATAAATCCTAAGTTGGCAAGAAAAAAAAGTGATGTCGCCACGGCAAGAAAAGACCAGCCGGCAACGTAATACCTTGCTGGCATATAGCCGTTTAGTAGCACTTTCACACCCGCGGAGAAAAGCAGTATTGCGCCAATGCCAGAGACTGCTAACCCAACTTGGTTTGAAACCTGAGGTTCTATCCAAGCTGTAGCCAACAGCATAGCTGCGCTTATGCAGTTAACTGCAAAAATCATTTTGAAAAAGTGTGGGGCACGGCGCTTTAAACTCAAAAAATACAGCGCGAACAATCCTGCGGATAGGTTAGTCAGATGGCCAAAAATCATGGTGGCGTGGGCGTTCCAAACAGGGCTATCGGGCCATAGGTATTTAAAAGCTAGGCCCTCTCCGTGCAGTAAGAACAGCAGTACAGCGATTTCTTGAATCGCATAAAATAGATGCGCCAGTCTTCTGATCGCCAAAAAGTGAAATAAATTCACAAGGATAAGAGTACTAAGTATCCCAGTTATTGCGGCAAAAGTGATTTCGAGATTTCTAACGTCTGCGTTAAGCAAATCCTCGGGCATTAAGGCGAGCTGCATCGAAATCCCGCTATTTGATACGGCATAGAGTAGGATTGTTTTAGCTTCTCCAGCTTGCCATCGTATCGGAACCGTAATCTTTGGAGTGGCTAATGGGCGGGAGTTATAAGGCGTATTTTCATTTATTGTCAGGAGGGTGTTGATTACTCCTGATTCGTCGTGGGTGTAAATTACAAGTGGCTCCAAGAATGACACGCCGGTGGTCAGAACTAGCTCTTGGGAGTATTCACTGTTATTAACCGTTCTCACCTTGAGCCAAAACTCATCAGACGAGTATCCAAACTGGACGGAATTGGTCTCTAGTGGCAAAAAATCAGAACTTGGAGGGACAATTATTGTTTGAGGAGCAGTGCCGATACTTTTTGGTCCTCGCCAAACGCTAATGTATTCAGGTAGTGCAATGGCCGCTGAGTAACGACTTACATCTAGCACTGGTGGAGACGCGGTTTGTGCCAAGGAATGGCTCGTCACAGCAAAAAGAAGCGCAGAAATCAGCAGGGCTATCACGGGTGCAGGAAAAACCCACTTACCCTTACTGTCAATTACAGGTTTCAACGGCATTTCTATTTTCAAGGATCGGTGTGTTGATGGCAGTCTAGCTCATCGCTGGGATATTGAAACATTTATTGTGCTTCTTAGGGTGTTTACCTGATGTCATCGAATTTGATGGTTACTAGACTTCAGTTAGAAAACCGCCTTTCTTATTTTTATGTGAATGTAATTCACGGAGTGACCAATGAAACTAACTAGAAAACACTCATTGCTAACTAGCGCTATTGTTTTGGCGACTCTCTCTTCAAGCGTTTTTGCGAAAAATGACTCAGTGAACGAGCCTTTTGACGAAGTTAAAAAGGACGAAGTTCTAATCACCGATGTTATGCGATCCACCTCGGATGATGGCTTAATTCACGTTTACGGTCAAAATCTCTGCGCCGCCAAGAGCAAAGATGAGGTCATTATTAGTCTAGGGATTCCCTCACTTATCAATCAGCTTCCAATTGTTGCCTGTAACGAGTCCATCGTGCCGGAACTTGAAATGGCGGAAATAATCGCAGTGCTGCCAGATTCTATGCCTGATGGATCTTATCGAATCACAGTTAATAACGGGAAGAGTGAAGCTGGGTTTGAGTTCGCTCTTGCATCGCCTGTCATCATCACTGGGCCACAGGGTGAGCAGGGTCCCCAGGGTGAACA
>CAYGRT010000004.1:0-68493 GCA_964352355.1 uncultured Pseudohongiella sp.
AGCATACCGTTTCGAAGCACCCTATTGCTGGTTTGCATTTCTTCTTTAATGGGGCCCAGTCATCGGGTCAAAGTTCCAGCTCATCCCAGCAATCACCTCTTCAGCGCGCAGCGGAGCAAATGCAACAGGCTGCCGATAGTGAAAGCGCCTCTATAGCTGCAGCGAGAAGCCAGAAAGCGTTGGAAAATTTACGTGAGCAGCAAAAAGAATTAGGAAACCAGTCTGAGCGTTCTCTTAATCAACTGGCGCAAAATTTAGGTCAGCGAGGCCAGCAATTGCTTAATCAGCAACGGGCGTTGCAAGAGGCTCTGCGGGATACCATCGAAGAGCAAGGCTTAGGGCAAACTCGGCAAGAGCTACGTGGCGCCGCTGAGCTTAATGAGTTAGTCGAAAGGCAGCAACAGCAGCAGCGCGCGCTAGATGAGATTGAAGACATGTTACGGGCTATAGTTGCGAGAGGTGACAGCGAGGATCAGCGACTAATGTCTGCGGCTCAAGCCGCGACTCGAGAACTGCGCCCCATTAAAGAAGAAATGCAAACCAGCAATAGGGTGCTTCGAAACGGTATGCTTAACCTTTCGGTGGATATCGAAGAGGAATTACAGACTCCATTGGAGGAGTTAGCGCAGTCACTGATGGCACTAAATCCCGCCGCCGCAGGCACGGCATCGGATCGTGTGCAGCAGGCGGCAAACGATGCTGAAGCGTTAAGAGAGCAAATAGAGCAGTTGCAAGAGCAAGTCGCAGCATTTGGAGAGAACGATGCAAGCGCCGGTCAAGGTGAAGGCAGTCCATCGATACGGGAGCTGAGAGAGCAATTGCAGCAGTCTCAGCAGTTAGCGCAACAGTTGTCCCAGCAAGTGCAGGAGAACCAATCGGCAGGACAAGCTGGCGGCCGTCAACAAATTGGCAGTGCTCGTAATGGTCAGCCGCAGGCAGGTGGACAAACGACTCAAGCGCAGACCCAAGGAAACAACTCTGCAGTGGGTAATGCCCGTTCCATTCGTCAACAGTTAAGCCAGAAAGGGATTGAAGACTTTCTTAATCAGCCTGAGCTTTTTAGCCAGTTGCTGCAACCCATTATCGAACTCGAAGGAGCCCTGCGTGCACAGGCAGAGTTGGATAGCATTAACAACAAGTTATACTCGGCGACTGATGAAGAAGTGCCTGAGGCCTATCGTGAACTTGTTGAAGAATACTATCGAGTGCTCTCAGAGAATCGAGATTCAGAAGACCTTAGCCAGTAACTATGCCGTATAGCCAACCAGACTTATTTTCTGCACTGCGCTCGGGTAGCGTCACTTTCGCTTACGGCGTGCCTGTTTGGATGTTTGCTCTTTTAGTGGCGCTAATTATTGCGGCCGTCTGGCTGACTTATCTGAAAACCACTAGGCCACTGACACCATTATGGAAAGGTCTGCTCATTGCAAATCGTTCGAGCATTTTAGTGCTACTGATATTTTGTTTGCTTAGACCGGTTATAAGCACGGTTCAGGTATCTCCTCAAGAAACTTACCTCGGCGTTCTCTTTGACGATTCGCAAAGCATGGGGATTCAAGATCTCGCCTCTGGCCAGTCGCGGCAGCAAGCAGTGCAAAATGTGTTTTTTGAGGAAGGCGTGCTGGAAGAGCTCGGCGAATCGTTTCAGCTGCGGAATTTTCGCTTTGACAAAACCACTTCTCGAATCGCCAGTCTAGATGGCTTGGCTCAATCTGGCACAAGTTCATCACTAGAACAAGCTATGTCTTACGTGGATGAGCAGTTGAGCGGCTTGCCCTTAGGTGGAATCGTATTAGTTACTGATGGTGCTGATAACAGTGAGGCTAACCCACTGGCATTAGCTGAAAACTTTGGGCTTCGTAAAATCCCAATTTTTACGGTAGGGGTTGGCCGTGAGGAAATTCCAGAAGACATAGGCATTGTATCTGTAAGTGCTGCGAAAACAGTGTTGGAAGGCTCTGTTTTTAATGTCCAGGTATCACTCTTACATCAGGGATACGTAGGTCAGGAAGTAAAACTTTCGATAACCGATGGTGACGCTGAAGCAGTATCCAAAGTTGTCACACTAGGTGCTGAAGGTGTTACTACTCGATTCGAACTAGATGTGGCACCAGAGCGCCAAGAAAGGATTGTTTATCAACTAGAAGTTGAATTGCAGCCGGGCGAGCTAATAGCCGAGAATAACCGGTATCGATTTCTTGTAGACAACAGCGAAAAAGACGCTTTGGATATTTTGTATCTTGAAGGCCATCCTCGCAATGAATACAAATTTATTCGGCGCGCCGTTGCTGGCGATGAGTCCCTGCGGTTGGCTACCTATCTGCAGACTGGGCCGGAAAAATATTATCGTCAAGGCATCGAATCTCCTACGGAATTGAGCCGTGGGTTCCCAACCAGCAAGGCAGAGCTGTTTCAATATGAGGCACTAATACTTGGTGATATTGAGTCAACATTTTTCAATGGGGATCAATTGCAGATGATTGAAGATTTCGTTGCCGAGCGCGGTGGCGGACTCTTGATGAGTGGAATGATAGACGAGGGCTTTATTGATACAGGAGTCGCAGATCTATTGCCAGTAACGCTTGTCGAAGAGGGCTTTTTGCCGCCGCAGCTGCGAGGCGGAATCAAGCGCGGAAATCATCCAACCGGGGAAGAATTTTACCCAAGAAAAAGTGAGGCAGGGCGTTTCTCGCCGCTTCTCAAGTTGGCTGCGTCTGATGCAGAGAACGACCTAATCTGGAATCAGTTGCCATCATTGCAAGGTGTCTACGCAACCGGAAGAGCGAAACCAGGTGCAACGATCCTACTCGAGCATCCACTACTACAGTATCAAAACCAAGCCTTGCCGGTTATCGCGTATCAGCGCTATGGCAGTGGGCGCAGCATGGCTGTAACTACTGCGAGCACTTGGCGGTGGCAGATGATGCAGCCATCAGACGACCAGACCCATGAGGTACTTTGGCGGCAATTACTGCGTTGGTTAGCAGTTTCAGCGCCACAACGCATCACAATAGACTATGACAGAGAGTTTTATAACGTGGGTGACGTGGTCAACGTCACTGCAACGGTTCTTAATGATCAATATCAACCTGATAACAATGCAACACTCTGGCTGCAAACCACAGACCCATTAGACCGTGCCACAGACACGCCAATGGAATGGGATATCGCCGATGATGGTGTCTATCGCTCAAGTTTCGTGGTTGAGGAAGAGGGTGTTTTTAATCTATTAGTTGATGTGTCGAGCGCTGCAGGGGAATCTGGAGCAGAAGGCTTGGCACAGTCGACTGCCTTTGTTGTTACGCCGTCTCTGCGCGAATTCACTAATGCACAACTTGATAGTGGTTTACTTGCTCGTATCGCAGAGCAAAGCGGTGGTGCTTATTTCCCCATCGATCAAGCAGCAGAACTACCCTCGGCCATTCAATTTACACCGAACGCTTATTCACGAGAAGTACAAATCGACTTATGGGATACCCCGTGGTTATTGGCATTACTCATTTTCTTGCTCTGTGCAGATTGGATTATGAGAAGGTTAAAGGGATTGTCTTGAATCAATTGGTTTCAGTAGCGACGCGCTGCGTTTGTTCTCTAGCAATATTGGCAGGTTTCATTAGCGTAACCAATGGGCAATCGAACCCAGCAATGGATCGATTTTTTGCCGATGATCCAAGCTCGAAAAAACACGCCATGATTTTGGTCGGGCCAACAGTGGGAGACGAAAATACACAGCGATTTCGCCAGTGGGCTTTTTCACTTCATGACATCTTAGGTCGAGACTACGGCTACAGTGAAAGTGCTATCACTTTGCTGTTTGATAAGGGCGAGAATTTAGGGAATGGTTTTGAGCGCGTTGACGGTGCGACAACAAAAGCAGGGATAATTGACGCCTTTAAAACCTTGGCTGACAACGTGAAGGTTGGTGACCAGGTAACGATCTTCTTGATCGGACATGGCTCCGGCGCGGAAGAAGAAGCAAAATTTAACATAGTCGGGCCAGATATCACAGGGCCAGAGTTTGCCGAGATACTTGATGGCTTTGATCAGCAAAGCATTGTCGTGGTTAATTCCACAAGTGCAAGCTATGGCTTTTCCGCAGCACTTTCTGGTGAAGGTAGGGTGGTGATTTCAGCAACACGTTCGCCATCAGAAAAATTTGATCCGATTTTTTCGAGGTACTTTATCGAAGCACTAGAGGGCCGTAATGGCGACCGAGATAAAAACAATCGAGTATCAATGCTAGAAGCATTTAATTACGCTAAAGCAAGTGTAGATTCGTGGTACGAAGAGCAGGGGCGCCTCGCCTCGGAGCACGCCGGTCTAGATGACAATGGCGACTCGCTTTTTTCATTAAGCCCGGTGGTTGCCGATGCTGACGGCAGACTAGCCGAGATCGCCTATATCGATTCGTTTGTTGATGATAGCGCGGGTCTTTCCAACGAAGCGCTGGCTTTAAAATCTCGAATGCAAGAGTTGGAACGTTCCATTTTTATTTTGCGAGGCCGCAAGGCCGATTTTCTTGAGGCAGACTACTGGCAACAGATGGAAGTGCTGTTGCTAGATCTCGCCAGGACTACAGGTCGATTCAATGAGCAAACTGAACTTTAGATTACTACTATCATGTGCAGTGGTAAGCAGTGCACTCACAGCTCCTTGGCTGCATGCGCAGGTAACGCCTAACGAGATAAATGAGAGTCCGCTTTTCAGGGGCGAGCAATTGTATCTAGCGGGTTCCTACGCGGCTGCAGGTGAAATGTTCCAAATGGCCGATGGTCTGGATCGAAATGAAGGCATTGTCGGCGCTAGCCGCTCACTGGCAATGATGGGGAACTATCAGGAAGCCATTAGACTGTGTGAGTCAGTGATCGGCAGCGCTAGCAAAAGTGATTTTCCGTTAATAAGCACTCAACTTGCCGAAGTTAAGCGCGCAGTAGGTGAGTCAAAAGAAGCGCTCAGCATTCTCGATGAGGTGGTAACTAATAGTTTTGAACCACCTGTGAGAACCCTGGTTCAATACGGCAGCTTGCTTAAATTTGTTGGTCAAAGAGAAAAGGCAAGCCAGGTACTCTACCAAGCGATAGACCGCTACAATCAAGGCTTGGTGTTCAGCTCTGAAGATGTTGCGATGGTGGCTCTAGCGAGTTGGCTTACTGATAATTTTCATGATGCCAACAGTCTATTCAGTGAAGCCACACGGGCTAATCCGAATAATCTCGAAGCCCATGTGCTTTGGGGTAATTTATTTCTTGAAAAGTTTAATGCGGTAGATGCAGAGCGTTCATATCAAGAGGCTCTGGACATCAATAGACGTTACGCCCCGGCACTAGTTGGCATTGCTCAAGTGGTAGGTGATGAGAGAGCGCTGCAGCAGGCGCTAAGTATTAATCCGAATGACGTTTATGCCTTAGAAACCTATGGTCAGTTGGCACTACTTAATGGTCGTGATAGCGAAGCAGTCGACTATTTCAATAGAGCGCTGGCTCTTAACTCAGAGTCACTGAAATCACTTAGCACTCTTGCGGCGAAGGCGGCACTTGAGGATCGTCAGCAAGACGTGCAAAAGTACCAACAGCAAGTGGATGAGTTTAGCCCTAATAATCCGTACTTTTTAGGTGATATCGCGGACACCCTAGGTAAGAACTACTTGTTTACAGAGGCTGTTGCCTATGCACGAGCATCGATCGAAGCGGATCCTCAATATTGGCAAGGTTATACAATCCTAGGTGGCAATTTGATCCGTCTAGGTGAAGAAGTTGAGGGTAAGGCCAATTTAGAAATTGGCTATGACAATGATCCCTTCAATGTAATGACCTCGAACATGCTAAAAGTATTCGACACTATAGAATCCTATGCGACCCTTGAAAGTGAGCATTTTAAGGTTCATATGAGCGAAAGAGATGCAAGCATACTCTGGCCCTACATGGAGCCACTACTAGAAGAAGGATGGGATACGCTTACAGCCAAGTACGGCTTTGAGCCAGAAGGCCCCATTCTAATCGAAGTGTTCGAAAATACAGAAGACTTTGCAGTGCGGTCAGTGGGCTTGCCTGATATTGGGCCACTAGTGGGAATCTGTTTTGGTAAAGTCATTACTCTAATTTCTCCTGATACGCTCTCTGCGAATTGGCAGGAAATAGTGTGGCATGAATTTATGCATGTCATCACTTTGCAAATGACAGGCAATCGAATGCCTCGCTGGTTGTCAGAAGGAATTTCAGTTTGGGAAGAACGTGAAGGGCGTCCTTACTGGGGGCGTAGTCAAGGACTAGATTTGGTGCGAGCGGCCCAGCAAGATAAATTGCTACATGTTCGTGATTTGAATGACGGTTTCTCAGGTGCTAGATCTAATGCCGATCTTGGCTTCGCTTACTTCCAATCTTATCTCGTGGTTGACTTCATCGCTCAGGCATTTGGCTTTGGCAAGTTGGTTGAGCTCGTTGATCAGTATGCTGTTGTGAAAGAAGATGAATCGCGCTTTCAAGAAGTGTTCAGTATTTCATTAGATGAGTTTAATTCTGGTTTCAAGTCTTGGATAGATCAGCGGGTGGAAGAGATCAATGTCTATGTCCACGCCGAAGATACTCCAGATGAAGGCGATGGCCATGGACATGGTGTGCGAGAGAATTCCAGTGCTATTTTGGCTGAGCTCTATAACAATATTTCTTTGAAGCAGCACATGTCTAATCGTATCCAAGAAAATATTCGAGATTTTCAGGCTCATCTCCAGCTAGGCATTGTGCTATTTAAAGAAGAGAATTTTAATGAGGCAAAAGCATCTTTAGAGTTTGCTCATGATTTATTGCCTAGCTACACCGGCTATCCCAGTCCGGCATTAGTGTTATCACAAATATACGAGAAAGAAGGTAATCGCGATCAGCAATTGATTTGGCTGGAGGTGCTTTTGGAAAACCTCCAGCATGATTTTGGCTCCGCAATGTTACTTGCGGAATCTGCTTTGGAGATGGGGGACATTGAAAAAACCGCGTACTACATCGATCGTGCGCTTCAGGTAGACCCTTATCGAAATGACGTGCACGAACTAAAGGCACGCTACGCCCAATCCATCGGTGACACTCAGTTGGCAGTGACCGAATTTGAGGTGCTAATGAATTTAGAAGTTACGGACCCAGTAGAGGCGCGCACGAATTTAGCAAAAGCCTATTTAGATAACGGTCAGTTTGATGAGGCCAAGCGCAATGTACTCTACGCATTGGAGATTGCACCTTCGTTCTTACCCGCACAGCAAGTTCTAATTCAAGCGGTTGATGGGGGCTCTGATTAATGAAGGGGGCTTTATCAGTTTTTCTTCTTGTTGGTATGCTTGCTGCGGGATCGAGCGGTTTTCCACAGGTTATGGAATTCGGAACTGATGAAGATATTTCTATCTATGGCACAGAGCTTACTGACTTTCGCTGGGTGAGGGGGGTCTACACAAATCACAACGGTGGATTTAGTTACCGCCGACGTGGTGGCTGGTGGGATACAGATTATCCAGACTCCGATGAAAACTTTCTGCGTGGCGTGCAGCGCTACACTAACATCGATACTAATCCCCGCAACCACGAGTACATAAGCCTTACCGATCCAAAGCTGTTCGAGAATATTTTTCTGTACATGAACTGGAAGCGAGTGCCTATTGGTTCGTCTTTTAGTGGCCCAAATTTTAATCCAGCTGAAATCGAGGCATTGAGAGAGTTCATGTTTAGAGGTGGTTTCGTTCTGGTTGACGATTTTTGGGGACCACCGCATCTTGATGATATGTTTGCCGAAATGGGCAAGATATTCCCAGAGCGAGAAATTATAAAGCTAGAAACTTCCCATGAAATTTTTCACACCTTTTTCGATATTGATGAACTGGCCCAGGTGCCGGGAAGAATGGTGACTTGGGACTTTGGTGGTTTCATGAACCTCGACGATCCTAGTTATCCCCCAGAGGTTTATGCGGTACTCGATGATGATGGTCGGGTTATGATGGTTGCAAATTACAACACAGATTTGGGCGATGGTTGGGAGCATACTTTCTACGAAGGTTATCCTACAAAATACACCAACGAAGCTTACAAGATTGGTATCAATTATTTAATTTACGCATTTAGTCACTAATAGGCAGGATAACAACGATGGAAGAAATAGAAGAAGTCCAAGCTGTGGACAATCAGGACGACTTGGCTTTAGTAAAGCGCATGCAAGAAGGCCGGGATCAAATCGTAGCCGAGATTAAAAAAATCATTATCGGCCAAGAAGACATCATCGATGAGTTGTTGATCGCCTTGTTTGCCGGAGGGCACTGCTTGGTTACGGGTGTGCCGGGGCTTGCCAAAACACTATTGATTAAGACAGTCGCCGATATTTTGCAGGTGGATTTTAGTCGAATTCAGTTCACACCCGACCTTATGCCATCTGATGTTGTTGGGTCGGAGATAGTGGAGGAGAAAAACGGTCAGCGCAATTTGAAATTTGTTAAGGGGCCGATCTTTACCAACATCTTACTTGCCGATGAAATAAACCGTACACCGCCAAAAACTCAGTCTTCGTTGCTTGAGGCTATGGAGGAGCGGCAAGTGACCGCTGCCGGTGTCACTCACCCCATGTCGAAACCTTTTTTCGTTTTAGCAACACAAAACCCCATCGAATTAGAAGGAACTTATCCCCTGCCTGAGGCGCAGCTAGACCGCTTTATGTTTAAGATCGAATTGGGTTATCTGTCTGAGGAAGATGAAATTACTGTAGTGGGGAACACAACCCAAATAAATAACACCGAGCTATCACACCCACTTACTGGCGAAGACATCTTGGAGTTTCAACGTATTGCACGACAAGTTCCTGCGGCTGAAGCGGTTATAAAATACGCCGTTAGATTGGTTCATGCTTCGCGCCCACAAAGCCCGAGCGCACCTGATTTCGTGAAAGACTGGGTCAGTTGGGGGGCGGGTATTCGCGCTTCACAGAACCTTATTCTTGGTGGCAAAGTCAGAGCCCTATTGCGCGGTCGCTATAACGTCTCCTTCGGAGATGTGAGAGCATTGGCACCTTCAGTCCTAAGGCATCGAGTACTACTTAATTTTCATGCTGAAGCAGAGCGTATCACCACAGACGAAGTAATCAGAAGGCTATTAGAAACAGTCCCTGAGCCTACGTCAGAATTATAGAGGCTAGGCGACTCGATGTCAGAACGAGCCAATTTTTTAGACCCGACGGTTTTAGCTGGGTTGAGCAACCTTGAGCTGCGAGCTCGTATCGCCGTGGAAGGCTTTGTTTCTGGATTGCATAAAAGTCCCCATCGAGGTTTTAGCGTGGAGTTCAATGACTACCGCAACTACTACCCCGGTGATGATATGCGGCACGTTGACTGGAAACTCTACGCGCGCAGTGAAAAGTTTTACATCAAGCAATACGAAGACGAAACCAACGTGCGCTGCATGATTGTTTTAGATAGTAGCGCATCCATGGCATACAGTTCAGGAAGTGTTAGCAAATTGGATTATGGTGTCACACTAGCCTCTGCGCTTGCTTACTTTATTATGAAGCAACGAGATGCGGTAGGGCTCATAACCTATGACGAGGCGTTGAAAGACTATTTACCACCTAAATGCAGGCAGCCTCATTTAATGCGGATTTTGCGGGCATTGGCTCAAACAAGTGCGGGCAAAAAGACCGATGCCGTAAAGCCTCTAACGGACTTAGCTGCATCACTCAATAAAAAGAGTATGGTGGTACTCATTACCGACATGCTTGATGATGAGGACCGAGTAATTGCGACGCTCCAAAACCTTCGTGCAATGGGTAATGACGTCATTGCTTTTCATCTGATGGATAATGCCGAATTAAACTTCCCATTCAATGAAGCGTCCGAATTTGTCGATATGGAAAACAACGAAAGTTATATTACCTCGCCTGCGGCTATTCGATCTGCGTACCTTAAAAACCTCAACGAGTATTTAGCGTTTTGTAAGAAACGGTGCCAAAGCAGTGGCGTCGACTATTGCCTTATGAATACCTCTGAACCACTCGATGCGGCTTTGTCTGCCTATATGACGAAGAGGGCAAAGAGCTTTTAAACATGGTCTTTCTCACTCCTCTATTTCTGTTAGGTTTATTGGCTGCATTGATACCGATTGCGATTCATTTGATTCGCAAAGAAAAGCCGCCAAAGCTAATGTTCAGCACTATTCGTTTCCTAAAAAAAACCTCCAAAAAGCTTGTGCTGTTTCAGCAACTTCAACAGATTTTACTGCTGCTGTTACGTGCGGGTGTTTTAGTGCTTTTAGTTTTAGCGTTCGCGCGACCGATAATCGATCAGACCTTAGCTCGATTGATTGACTCAGACCCGCAGTCAGCGGTGATTCTATTTGATGTTTCCATGAGTATGCACTATGGCGATACTTTCGACTTAGCCCGAGAGGCCGCACTGGACTTATTAGATACTATGACTGCGGGGGATGAGGTAGCGCTTGTTACTTTTACTGGGGCAGCGGAACAGGTTAAAGAGTTTGATACGGATATTTCAAGTATTCGCTCAATCATTCAGGGACTAGAAGAACCTAGTTACAAAGCTACACGCTACTTGCCCAATCTAAGGCTTGCCGACCAACTTCTTGAAGAGGCTCGATTCGACAATCGCCAGGTCTATCTAGTATCTGATTTTCAAGCAGTTGCCGATGAAGACTTGAGAGACGGATGGAAGTTGGCACCGGGTGTCGGGTTTACCGGCATCGATGTGGGTAATGAGCGAAGTGAGAATCTTTCAATTACCGATGTGCGTACTCCGACTCAACTGCTCGAAGATAGCGCTCAGCAAGAAATCTTAGTCAGAGTACGATCAACCGGCAATGCCTATTTGGATGGAGGTGATGTAAGTCTACTCTTAAATGGTGAGCTAATAGACAGGCGAGTTATCGATCTTGTGGATAAATCAGAAGAGGTCATTAGCTTCACCGCGGACTTTTCAGAATCAGGCAGTTATGTGGGAGAAATTAGACTGGCTGGTGATAGTTTCAGTGCTGATAACTTTTATTACTTCACCGTTGATGTGCTGCCAAAGATTAACGTTTTAGTTATTAATGGGGAGGCCTCAGACAATTGGTTTGATGACGAAGGGCATTGGTTTGGCTTGGCGGTCAGTGGGCCAGCCCAATCTCCATTTCAATTAACGGTAGTTGAGGCAGCTGAGTTAACGGCAGGGTTGCTGCGGGCCAATGATGTCGCTGTTTTACTGAATGCAGGTGGCTTAAGTTCGGCCCAAGCCCGAAGTCTAACTGACTTCGTTGAGACAGGTGGTAGCGTGTTGTTTGCGCCAGGTGACAGGGTAGAGGCAGACACCTTCAATTCTTTGTTTGCTGACATTTCTCCCGCGCTGCTGCAAAGCGCAAGTGGGGTAGATGATTATTTAGTGATCGCAGATTTTGATCGTCGCCACCCGATACTAAGGCCGCTGAATACCGAATGGAGCGCTCGGTTTCAGCAATACTGGGCCTTAGAGCCTCACCCAGAGGCGTCTGTCATTATGCAGTTTGACTCCACTGAACCTGCATTTGTTGAGCGACAAGTTGGTGCTGGACGAACTCTTCTATTTGCATCGAGCCTAGATTTAGAGTGGAACAACCTGGCGCTTCAAGGGCTGTATCTACCGTTTGTGCATGAGACATTAAAGCATCTGGTGCAGGCGGACGATGGTGCAAGGTCTTTTTCGGTGGGGGATACTTTCGTTGTTGCTAATTCAAACTCGACGCAGACTATCAGTCTCATTGATGTGGATGGAAATGAGTCGGTGCTATCGGCTGATGAGTTCACTGTTGTAGCAACTAAACCGGGCATCATTGCAGCGGGCCCAAATGGCTCACAGGTCAACTATGCGGTTAACGTGCTGCCCCGAGAGTCTAACTTCGCTAAATTACCTGTTACTAATCTTTACGATCGAATTATCAATCCAGACACCAGTCCAATTCAGTCTAGGGAGGTACAAACCGCCCAGATGATTAAAGACATAGAGGGGCCGCAGCGGATTTGGTGGTGGTTACTATGTTTAGTGGCGCTGCTAATTATTGTTGAGGCAGTAATAGCAAACAGAACCTATCGGTAATTTTTTAGCTCAAAAAATGTGTCACTGTTACATTCGACCATTGTCACATTATAGGCACCAATATAGTGCATAAAAAAATAAACTACTGATTTTTATAGAATTAATATTTTATTTTGTAATCGTATTGTAACAATACTGAAAAAATAGTGTAATTTAACATTGAAATAGTTGATTTTTTGCTCCATAGTTATTGCAACTTGAGTAGAGAATCATGATCCTTAGACCAATTGAAAATCAAAAACGCCTTTACAGCATAGCGGCTTATTCGCTATTTGCTGGTTTAATTGTTTCCCTCATCTCCTTTTCTACTGCGGTAGCCGGTCAGTCTTTGGCGTCGCCTCAGTATGCGAGCTACGCAGAAACAGATAATCCAGAGCAGCTTATCCAGAGTCTGCGAGAAGAACTGGGTCCCTATAGTGACGCTTTGGCCGAAAGTTTGCGTCAATATGGTCGTAGTCATCAGGAAAATGGCGACCATGAGTTGGCTTTAGAGTTTCTCAAAGATGCCTGGCAAATAAGTAAGATCAACCACGGCCTTTACAGCGCCGATCAGGTGGCGAATTTAGAGCTAATCATTTACAGCGAAATGGAATTGCAACGCTGGGATGCGGTAGATGATCATTTTGCGTACCTCGAGCTTTTGCATAGAAGAGTCTATGCGTCCAATGACCCGCAGCTAGAGTTGGGCTTGCAGAAAGTATCAGCATGGCATGTTCATGCTCTATCCATTCGGGATTCGTCCAAGCACGTAGAGCATTTACGCAAAGCCTACCATTTGTTCAAAGATCGTCTGCAGATGGCTGAAGGAAATCTTGCCGCGGATGATCCGAAGTTTCATTATTTAAAAGAGAGTATTCAAATTACTGAGCAGAGGCTTCGCCTTTTGGCTCAGCGCGACAACGGTGTCATTTGGCAACCATCTATAGCAGGTTCTTCTTTGTTGGCTGACTCTTACTAAAAGTAAGAGTCACCAAGTCAAGTTATTTTCCCTAACTATTCAGTCAGTCTCTGGCACGTTTACTGCGGGTTAAGCGATGGGTTGGAGGCTGCTGGAATGCCCGGGATCTTGCCAAGCAGTTCCCGCAGCCTTTGAGGCAAAGCCAGCATTGCTGGAGTAACCACTAAGGTTAGAATTGTGCCAAAGGATAAGCCAAATACAATGGCAGAAGCTAAGCTAACCCACTGGGAAGTAATTGGCCCACCTACTTCTATTTCCGCACCGATCAAATCTACTGACACGTGAGCCGCCAGAGGCAAGAGACCAAAGCCAGTAGTGAAGGTGGTCAAAAATACCGGTCGCAGACGCTGGACACCCGTCGTGACGACTAGCTTCTCGATTGTCCAGTCTGGGTGTTCGCTGCGAAGCACATTAAAGGTATCGATAAGAACAATATTATTGTTCACGATGATACCCGCCAAGGCAACGATACCGATGCCGGTGAGGATCACGCTGAACGTTTGCCCCGTCGTTAACAGCCCCAGCAATACACCTGCCGTGGAAAGCAATACCGAAGAGAGAATCAGCAGAGCTTGATAGTAGCTATTGAACTGGGTGACTAACAAGATTGCCATTAAAGCCATCGCTAGTGAAAAGGCTTGGCCTAAGAATGCCGCAGATTCAGCCTGCTCCTCGTTGGCTCCTCTAAACTGATAGAACACCCCAGGCCGTGGCGGATTCTCCTCCATATAAGTAGCTAGTTCGCGAAGCTTATTATCAGCGACTATGCCAGGAGCTGGGTTAGCTCGCACATAAACCACTCGATTGCCATCGACTCGTTGTATTGAACTCACCTTGGGTTTGGCGACGCGAGTAACAAAACTACTGATGGGAACTGGGCCGTTAGTCGTGCTTATTTTGATCGTGTCCATTTGAGATAGGCCGCGAAACTCTGCTGGATAGCGCACGCGGATATCTACTTCTTCTTCACTGTCATTGGGTCGATAGTCACCCATGAAGATGCCGTTGGTCATCAGCTGGATTGCACTACCGATTTCGGCCATGTTTGCTCCTAGCATCGCAGCCTGCGCTCTATCGACAATGATTTCCCATTCGATGCCAGGCACAGGAGCCGTATCATCGATATCTATCAAGTCTGCGCCCATTTCAGTTTCCATGTACTCGCGAATGCGAGCCGCCTCGGCGAATAGGGCGTCCAAATCATCGCCAGCAAGTTCCACTTGTATTTCTTTGCCAACTGGTGGGCCTTGTTCGATTGATGCAACCTCAGCTCTGGCGCCAGGAATATTAGCTATAGCTTGTCGGTAACGATCTTCAACTTCGAAGCCATCAATATCCCTATTGCGGCGGTCAGTCATTTCTATAAATATGCTGCCGATTAAGTCAGGCGCTGTCTGCTGGTCGCCCCCTAGTTGTTGGCCGGCTCCAGACTGAGTAACAATCCCTTTAAAATGGCCCACTTCTCTGATTCGCCGCTCGACATCTAGCATAACATCTCGTGTTTCCGCAGCGGAGAAATTGCCACGGGCAAAAACTTGCACCTGCGTTTGGTTAGGCTCAACTCCTGTAAAGAACTCTACCCCTTTGCCCCATTTGCCATAGGCGAATACGATTGAAATCAGGGTTACAATACTGAGTACGAATACAGTGATAGGAATACGCACGGCAAAAGCTAGAATGCGCGCATAGAGACCGGTGATGCCTGTAGGGGCTGCATCTTCATCATTCAGCATTTTCATTTGGTGAGCGATGGTGGCATCTGTTGAACGACCGATTAGCGCGCCAATAGTAGGTGCAAATAAAAGGGCGTAAAACAATGATCCGATAAGAACCGCGAACACGGTAATTGGCAGGTAGCTCATAAACTGCCCAGCGACTCCGGGCCAAAACATGATAGGTAAGAATGCTGCTAATGTTGTAGCGGTAGATGCCATAATTGGCCAAAACATGCGATTAACCGCATCTCGATAAGCATCCGGAGCATCTAAGCCTTCTGCCATTTTGCGATCGGCGTATTCCACCATAACGATGGCTCCGTCGATCAGCATGCCAAGCCCAAGTAGCAGGCCAAAGATCACCATAAAGTTATAGGTAAACCCAAGCAGCGTGATTATGATGAAGGCGAAGAAAAAAGAGAAAGGAACCGCCAGTGTCACAATCAACCCAGAGCGAACCCCTACCGCAGCTATTACGACAATTAACACAAGTACCATAGCGGTGGCCATGTTGCCCTGCAGGCCTAAGTTTTGCTCGATTACAAGCGGTGCCGTGTTATTGATATAAGAGAGAGTGACCGCGGGAGGCAAGCTAGGTCTAATTTCTTGAACTACCGCGTCGACTTGTTCCATAGTTTGAACAAGATTCGCTCCCTTGCGTTTTTGCACATTGAGAGATATGGATGCCGAACCATTAGCATAGGAGTAGCGGGTTGCATCTTTGAACGTTCGTCTTACATCGGCGATATCACTAACAGTCAACACGCCAAAGCTAGTGGACGCTAATGGTAGCTCAAAAAGGTCGTTTGCGTTTTCGATTAATCCAGGTACCTTGACAGAGAATGCCCCTTGTCCTGTGTCTACCTGGCCGGCAGGGATTAGTCGATTATTGCTAGTTACTGTTTGCACTATGGCGCTACTTGGAATGCCATAGGTTTCTAGTTTTGCTGGATCTATTACTGCTTCTAATAGCTCTTCACGATTACCCACCATAGTTGCTTCAAGTACTGATGGCAGTATTTCGATCTCTCGCTGCAAGTTCTCAGCGATACGCAGTAAGGTGCGCTCATCCACGCCATCTCCGCCAATTGCAATGGTGACAACAGGTACCGAGGCCGCAGATACTTCTTGGAATAGTGGCTCTTCAGTGTTTTGTGGGAAGCGAGCTTTGGCTCTATTAACAGCTTCTCTTACCTCGGCGAGTGCGTATTGGGATTCGAAATCAATATCGAATTCGGTAATAATAGTTGCCGCGTTCTCGCTAGAGAATGAGCTAATAGAAGTGATTCCGTCCAAGGTTTTTAATTCGAGTTCGGCAGGCTTGGCTAGTAAGCGCTCTGCATCTTCGGGTGAAATACCATCATGAATAATCGTTGAGACAATAATCGGTACTTCAACATCGGGGTTTAATTCAACGGGTATCGCAAGGTAGCAAGCGAAACCAGTGAGCATTACCGCCACGAATACGCTTAGAGTGGTGCGTGCCCGCGATATCGCCGCGTCAATATAATTACTCATCGTAAACAAACTCCTGAATTAACTTATCTCGCCCACTCAAAATTGGCATTAACCGTTTGGCCAGGGAAAACGATTTCTTGACCAAGAGTTACTAAATTCACATCACCTGATAAACCAGTAACCCAAATTCCAGGGTTTAACTGGTTAGTATCGTCGCCAACAATCGTCACGTTTTCGAAGCTCACTTTTCCCGCGTTATCGATAAGCTTTACACCCATTATCCCATTGTCATCCAGGGTGAGGGCAGAGGCGGGTATCAAATGGGCTTCTAGTTCTGCAGCGCTGACCAAAAGATCTGCCGTTATGCCCGAACGAAGTACTTCGCCTGCAGAGTCAATCTCAGCCTCTAGTCGATAGCTACGAGAAACGTCATCAGCATTTCTGGAAAGAAAAGTAACCGTCGCAGAAACTTGTTCGCCGGAAAGTATTTCTGCTGTTACGGAAGAGCCCACGCTGAGTGAGGCAACATCTTGTTCTGGAATAAAGCCAACTAGAAGCATTGGGTTAACGTCGATAACTGATGCGCAGACAGCGCCAAGATTTAAATAGTCGCCAAGTTCCACTAACCGAGATTCAACTATTCCGTCAAAAGGTGCTCGCACTTTAGTATTTGCCAGTGCCAGTTCTGCTCTAGCCACCGAAGCCTTAGCTGACTCCATAGCGGCTTTCAACTGTGCCACGGCAACTTCGGATTGCAATGACCTTTTGCGCAGATCGACTGCAGCGTTGTATTCAAACTCTGCTTGTTCTAGTCGTGATTGATTTTCCAGTAAATCAGCCGGCCGGTTGTCTGCGGCAATTTCGCAAAGAACATCACCTTTGGCAACTTTGGCGCCCCTGGCTATAGGTTCGCTTATTATGCGACCAGCTTGTTCTGCTCGTACCTCAACATTCCGGAACGCTTGGGTTCTGCCACGTACTCGGATTTGTTCATTGTAACTTTGCGGGCTCACCTGAATCGCTCTAACAGTAATTATTTCAGGGTTCTCGCTAGAGGCTTGGCCTTCAGCAATCGCTTCAATGGTTCTACCGGAACTGTATTGCTCGGCGCTGGGAGTTTCGCTAGATCGCGGCACTAACATCCAAACCACGACTGCGACGAAAATCGCCACGGCTACTAATTGCTGCTTCTTCACGCCAATACTCCTCGGAATCCTTAGTTAGGCTAGGTTGTAGTTTTCATTAATCGGGGTACATTTGGTGTACGTTTATTTGCCAGATGCGGTTGTTTCGTATTGCGATTAAGCCGGACCCTAATAGCTGGATCGTCAAAACTACGCTACGAGTATCAGGGTTGGTTACGTCTGTTTATTTTAATTGGCAAAAAGTGTTACGTATTGTAACCATCGCCAAAGGAAATGCAATGATTAGAACCAACTAATCTCTACCATTTACCTTAAGTTTCGGCAGTTTATCGTTCCACATCCATTTTCACTGAATTGTGCTATTTTGGCTTTTTTGGGGTTTATCAAAAAGGACGGATTTTAACGTGAAAGAGTTACAAGACAGAGTCGCTATTGTTACAGGATCAAGCAGTGGTGTAGGTGCCGCGACCGCGAAGCTATTAGCTAGCAAGGGCTGTCGGGTGTTGATTAACTACAACTCCAACGCAGCTGGCGCATCAGCAGTTGCCGAGGCATGTGTAGCAGCTGGAGGTGATAGCTTGGTTTGCCAAGGTAACGTGGCAAATGATGAAGACTGCAAAGCAATGGTTGCTGCTGCCGCGGCGAAGTGGGGTCGAGTCGATATACTAGTTAACAATGCTGGCACCACTAAATTTGTTGATCATGATGATCTTGATGGTCTTAGCAGCGATGATTTTCAGCGTATTTATGCCGTTAATGTGATTGGCGCCTATCAGATGATTCGGGCTGTCCAACAGGAAATGTCCAAGCGCGAAGAGGGTGGAGTTGTTGTTAATGTGGCATCTACTGCGGGTGTAACGGGTATCGGTAGTTCAGTCGCTTACGCAGCTTCTAAAGGTGCCATGATAACAATGACCCTGTCACTAGCGAGGGCACTAGGCCCCAGCCTCCGGATTAATGCCGTTTGCCCTGGATTTATCGAAGGGGATTGGCTGCTCGAAGGGCTTGGAGCAGAAAAGTATGAAAAGTTATTGGAATTTAACCGGCGTAACGCCCCGCTAGGGAAAACGGCAACCCCTGAAAGTGTCGCAGATGGCATACTTTACTTTATTACCGGCCCTCAGATAGTGACAGGAGAAACCATGATCCTTGATGGTGGGCGTCATTTAGCCATGGCGCCCCTAGGGAGACGTTGATAAATAATGGCAGATTTTGAGAGTCTAACGAAAATACGTCGCGCACTGCCCGCATTTTACTTGGGCATTAACGGATTGCTTTACTGCGTGCTCGCTGCACTGTTTGTGCTAGAGCCGATAGTATGGTTTGGCCGTTTAGGTATTACGCTTGTTGCCCCTCTCGGTTATACCGAGCTAAAAACCATGTATATCGGGTTGATGGGGGCGATGGGTGTGTATTTCCTGCTTGCAGCTAGTCAACAATCGCTGCGCGTTGGTGCGCTGCTTTTCGCCGCGATCAGCTACTCTTTGCTAGCACTAGTGCGTAGTTACGGCATTTTTATTGATGGAGTCTTCGACGATTTTACCTATAGCCTGCTTTATTCTGAAATTGCGGGTTTGTTCTTGGGATGGTTGAGTGTCTATTGCCTGTTAAGACCAATTCCGGTGGCTAGCTAAGACTCGCGTCTATTTTGACACGGGTCGTTTTTGCAGTTTGCGCTGAAGCGTTCGGCGGTGCATCTTCAGTTGCCTTGCCGTCTCAGAAATGTTGCCGTCGTTTTCCATAAGAACCTTTTGGATATGTTCCCACTCTAGGCGTCGAACTGACATTGGTTCTAACGATGTTTGAGCAGTTTCCTCGGCTTTAGAGTCTGAATGCTCCCCCAGCAGCGCGGAGAGAATTTCATCTGCATCGGCGGGCTTGGCGAGATAATTGTCAGCTCCTAGTTTAATCGCTTCTACGGCAGTCGCTATGCTGGCATAGCCCGTGAGAATGAGAATTTTAATTCGCTCATTGTGTTGTTTGAGAAGTGGGATTAATTTAAGTGAGGTGTGGCCGCCTAGATTTAAATCCAAAATGGCATAGGCGAATGGGCCTTGGGCAATTTGTGCGCTTGCAGTATCCGCGTCATTTGCTACCGCAATATCATAGCCTCGCATCTTCAACGCGCGTGTCATCACGCGAGCAAACACCTCATCATCTTCAACTAAGAGCAGCTTGTTAGTCATCTCAGACATTGGAGGAGTCTCCTTTTGCTTCTGGTTCATTGCAAGACATCAAAGGTAATTTGATGGAGGTCTGTGCGCCACCCGTCTTTAGATTATGAAGCTCTATACTCCCATTGAGTTTTTGGATCGCTGCATTAGCGAGAAAAATGCCGATTCCCATGCCGTCTTGGCGCAGTGATATAAATGGCTCGCCCACGTTCTCAATGACTTCTGGGGGGATTCCTGGACCATCGTCACTTATTACAATCTCAATAGCTTCTGACTTAGTAATTACTCTGAATTCGACCGTAACTCGGTCGACTGCAGCTTTTATGCTGTTCTCAATAATATTGATGATGGCGTGTTTTAAACTAAGCTCAGAGGCAATGTTTATGCTCGGCGGACAGTCAGATAGAAACGTCACATTCGCCGCCGGGTGGACGTTTACAATATACTCTTGCACATCCTTGGCAAAGCTCCCTAAAGGGATCGACTCGCTAAGTGCGGTACCGGTTTTGTTGTAATAACCCGTTAGATCCGACAGAGATTGTTTGCAGCGATTTACCTGCTGCTTCAACAATGAAATATCGTCTTTTATTTCATTCATATCCATCCTATCGGCGTCTAGCTTATCCAATTCTGTCAGTAGCACGGACATGGTGGATAAGGGGGTGCCTAATGCATGAGCGGTGCCTGCAGCTAGGGTACCGATTGCGACTAGTTGCTCATTTCGTATTTCCTTTTCTCTGGCTTTGGCAAGATTAGCTTCTCGTATTTTGATGGCACTTGCCATTCTTGTGATGAAAACGCTTATAAGGATTGCGCTGACAACAAAGATGACCCACATACCTACCAAATGTAATTGAAATGTCACTTCTTCAGTCATGGATTCTGGTCCCATGTCATGATCGGTGTCTAAATCCAGTAGGATGAAAAAGGTGTAAAACGCGATGCTTATCACCGCGAATACGTTGACATAGACCCGCGGCAAAATTGTCGCCGTGACCGCTAGCAGCACTAGCAGATAGGAAATCAGAGGATTGCTGGCTCCTCCAGTGTTGAGGAGAATGACAAAAAGAAAGAGCAGGTCGAACAGTAGATGGGCAAACAGCTCAGCATTGCTCATAATTTGAGATCGCCCCAGTCGCCAAGTGCCAAACAGAATTGAGCCTGCGATGGCAATCACTACGATGGCAATGTACTGCAAAGGAATTTCGAGGGTTGAGTAAATGCGGACAACCGCCAACGCAAAAATGCTAGCAACAGTAATAAAAGCTCGGAGTAATAGCAGGCGTTCCAAGCCCAACCGGAGAGGGCTTGTACTTTGTGAGCTTCTGGCAAACAGCGTTGTGATCACGACTAAAATTCACTCGTTTAGGGACTACTGGCATTTTACAGAAATGATTGGCTGACGGGGGTTTTTTCCCTTGCCTGAGACATTATGCCACAGGTGCTAAATAAGCCGCCTTTACTGGGAAATCAAGACGCTACGGGTTATAGTGGGAGATGACGAGTATCCTTACCGTCACTGTAAATCCAGCGAGCCATCCTGCAGTATTGCTATGTCCAAAAACCCTCAGCGTATTCCTCTTGATATAGCCCAATCAGTGCTTGCTGAAAGCGGTAGTGAATCATTGTATTGCCATTACGGGTTGTTCCATCAGGATGAAAATGAGGTTAATGATTTATTTGTAGGACAGCAGCAGTTTAGTCAGTATTTGGTTGAAAGAGTGAGTAAGGCTTGCGTCCAAGGAGCAGAGATACTGCTAATTGGTCCAAGCATGCCGGCTGCAGCCATGGAACTTAGATCTAAAGGATTTAAACCTAAAGTCGTTAGCGATCTGCAGTATCCAATCCCGGAAGCTTTCTCTAAGTCTGCTGCGGTGGTGTTAGAAGGCTCTTTCACCCCCCTTGATCAGCTCCCTTTGCTACGATATGTCAAAAACGTATTGCAAGAAAATGGCACGCTTCTACTATTTGGTGAATATCTCCTTGCCGAAGACACCATTGCGGCCCCCAGCGTGCCAAGTAAAACTAGTTTGCTTAAACTCAGTAAGCGCCTAGGTTTTGAGCTTGAACTGGCTGCTGACCTGAGTGAAAGCGCCATTCGCTCGCTTAACATTCTGAGGGAAAAGTCACAGCTAAAACTCGAGAGGCCGAAATGGGATGAGCTGTCTTCAGCCATTGCGATCCTCATCGAGGAGTTTCACGCCCAGCGCCGAAGTTTTGAGCTTTTTCAATTTACTTATAATCGAAAGCATATAGCGGAATTCCCGGCGGCTGACTATCTGGTTAACGGAGAATTTGCCGGCATCGACATTAGCGCTTTATTTACTGCCAGCTTTGGGCATGCCTTTGATCAAGAATTGTGGCACTGGAAATATTTAGTAGGCCACGGGAAAAGTGTTGTAGCGAAAGAGCGCCCAGACGGAGACATCGTATCCCATTACGGCGGCGCGCCAAGAGATATTCAATACTTCGGTGCCTCTCACAAAGCAATTCAAGTTTGTGATGTGATGGTTGACCCGCGCTTGAGACGGCACTACGGCAAGAGTAGTTTGTTCTTTAAAACAGCGGCAACATTTTTAGAGCGCGAAATAGGTTTTTCCGTGGCACACTTGCTAGGTTTCGGATTTCCAAATAAGAAAACAATGAAGCTCGCAATTAGGCTAGGGCTTTATGAAAAAACGGATGATTTTGTCGAGCTCTGCCTTAGTGCTTCAGCGCAGCAAAATGAACCTGTCATCCGCTTAGTTGAAGTAAATCCAGAGAACAAAGCCCATCGAGAAAAAATTACCCACCTGTGGCAAACCATGCTCAAGCATTATGACGATTCGATTATCGGCGTGCGGGATTGGGACTATTTTAACTATCGGTATTTCCAGCATCCCTTGGGCAGGCGTGGTGGCTATCGGCGGCTCTTTGTCGAGGACATTGCAAGTGGTGAAACTGTTGCCGCACTTGTTCTACGGGAACATGGGGGCCAGTCTTTGCTAATGGAATACATTGGCGATCCCTTTGATATGGAGTGGCGTCTTGATCAACTGCTTAATTGTTGTGAGCATGCTGAAATTTTAGGGATGCTCAAACTTTGGCTCACTAAAAGTTGGGTCAAGCGCTTGGCGATATCTTCAGCAGTTGAGAATAACTTGGGTATTGAGATACCCTGCAATAGCTGGAACGCTGGGCCAAGTGCAGAATCTTTGTATGGAAAATGGTGGCTGACCGCTGGAGACATGGACTTCCTATAGCAGAGAGCCAGATGATGTTAGGCGATTAACAATAAAAAGCAGGATAGCGATGAAAAAGACAAATATATACGAGCAAGCGCTGGACAAAAATCACGCAAACTTTGCGCCTTTAACTCCGCTAAGTTTTCTAGAACGGGCGGCTGCTGTCTATCCTAATAAAGTCTCAATCATTCACGGCGATACTCAATACACTTGGGGTGAAACATACAAGCGATGCTGCTTGTTAGCCTCGGCTTTGATAAAAATGGGCATCGGCACTGGCGACACGGTTTCGTTCATGGGCGCCAATACTCCAGAAACCTTTGAGGCCCATTTTGGTGTTCCCATGACGGGTGCTGTTCTCAATGCGCTCAATGTACGCTTGGACGCGAAAGCGATCGCGTTCATTTTGGCTCATGCTGAAACCAAGGTTTTGTTTACTGATCGAGAGTACAGCGCAACGATCAAAGACGCCTTGCCACTTGTGGGTCATGACATTGTCGTCATTGATATAGATGATCCTTATTTTTCTGGCGGAGAGTTGCTTGGAGAAAAAGACTATGAAGACGTTCTGGCTTCAGGCGACGAGAGTTACCGTTGTTTCCAAATTGAAGATGAATGGCAAGCTATCTCGCTAAATTATACCTCGGGAACTACGGGAGACCCGAAAGGCGTTGTGTTTCATCATCGAGGCGCTTACTTAAATGCAATTTCAAATGTACTTTGCTGGGGCATGAATGCTCACCCAATTTATCTCTGGACGCTGCCGATGTTTCATTGCAATGGCTGGTGCTTTCCGTGGAGCCTGGCGGCTATGGTAGGAACGAGCGTTTGCCTCCGCCATGTGCGGGATGTTGCAATCTATGAGGCTATTAAGAAGCATCAGGTCACCCACTTTTGCGGCGCCCCCGTAGTGCTTAATACTTTGATCAATGCTGCTGACGAGTTAAAACAGGGTATTGGGCATAAAGTTAGTGCAATGACAGCAGGTGCGGCTCCTCCGGCAGCCGTTATCGCAGGAATGGAAAACATGGGTTTTAGCGTATCCCACGTTTATGGACTCACCGAAACCTATGGTCCCTGTGTAGTTTGTGCACCACAGGAAAATTGGGCTGGGCTGGAAATTGATGAGCGCTCTGAACTATTGGCCCGGCAAGGGGTTCGTGCACCTTTGCAAGATGAATTGATGGTTGCAGATCCCGAGACACTGAAGCCAGTCCCCAAGGACGGTGTCACCATGGGCGAAATTTTTATGCGCGGTAATCTTGTGATGAAAGGCTACCTTAAAAATCCAACGACAACAGAAGCCTCATTTGCAGGAGGTTGGTTTCATTCTGGCGACTTGGCTGTGTGGCATGAAGATGGTTACGTTCAGATCAAAGATCGTTCTAAGGACATTATCATTTCGGGCGGTGAGAACATTTCATCGTTGGAAGTGGAGTCAGTTTTGTTTAAGCATCCCAAAGTGCTCGAAGCAGCGGTAGTTGCCAGCTCAGATGAGAAGTGGGGCGAGGTGCCATGTGCTTTCGTTTCAGTTAAGTCTGGGGCACAACTGGATGCAGCAGAATTACTTGCCTATTGCCGACAGGAATTGGCAGGCTTCAAAATTCCTAAAAAAATTGTGTTTGGTCCAATTGAAAAAACATCAACCGGTAAGGTGCAAAAGTTTTTATTAAGACAGCAAGCAGAAGTTGCTGATTATGTAAAAAGTGTTAAGTGAAGAAATTTAATCGTTAGTCAGAGGAATATAGCAATGAACTATTTAAGAAGAACCCGCGCTGCAAGTTTTATCGTATTGGCGTTGATTTGCGGTGGTTTGGTCGCCGCAGAAATGGAGGATACCATAACGGTTTCCAGCACCGCATTTGATCACCACGGTACTGTGCCAGAAGTTAACACGGCTTACGGTGATAACGTTTCAATCGATTTAAGTTGGAGTAATCTACCAGAGGGTACCGTACAGCTTGCATTAGTCTGTGACGATCCTGTGGTGCCCATGCCAAGCCCATTTGTGCATTGGGTAGCCTACAATATTCCCGCAACAGCCCCTGGGCTGCCAGCGGGTATGAGTACAGACTCAGTGGTAACAGGAGTTGCTGGCTTGGAAGGTATGATTAACGGTGTAAACGGTCTTAGACGGACTGGATATTTTGGCCCTCGGCCCCCAGTCGATGGCAAACTCCATGCTTATCATTATCGACTCTACGCTTTGGATGCAGCGCTTGATTTGGAAGAAGGGCTGAATAAAGAGCAGCTATTGGAAGCTATTGATGGGCATGTTCTCGGAACTGGAATGTTAATGGGACACTACGAACGCAAAGAAGAATAACCCTCCACTTGTGAAAAACGGCGCCCTAATGCGCGATTGCCTCGGTCGCCGTTTTTTCTTGCCTCTTTTAGTAGTAGCCAATGTGTTCTAAAACTACGGGGCTAAAAATGCTCAATAATTTCGCCCACCTGCGCGCCATCTTCTATCCTCAAATTTACTTCTCTGTGAAGATGAATGCTGCCAAGCACGCTCGAACTGCTATCTATTAGTAAATCGGAAGGCTTGGAGTTATATGAAAAAATTCTGCTAAACCAAGATGAGCTTGCTTTAATGACGACATCGCCTTCAACAACACTGCCTCGCTTGATCTCTACATCGCCATTAGAGGTGGTTACGTCACCCACTACATGGACACCCTTGAGCCTAATGGTGCCATTGACTGTGCTTATATCCGATGTCACCCGTGAGCCACCATCGGCACTAATGCCGCCATTGATAGTTTCAAGAGAACCCTGAACGGAAACATTTTCGCCCACTTTGATACCACCATTGACGGTTGCAGCACCGCCAATTTCGGCGCCGTCTTCCACATCGATGCCACCATTGACGGTATCCACATCAGCAGTAGTGGCGCCTTTTTCAATGCGAATACTGCCGTTCACTGATGAGACATCGCCGACTCGCTCATCGGCTCCGACACGGATGGCGCTGTTCACTTTGGAGATATCGTGTGTTTCATTGGCGTGGGCGTTCGACAAGTTAAGATAGGCGCTCAGCATAAGGACAAGAGCAAAAGCGGCGCCTAGTCGAGCGGAGTGGTTTAAAGATCGCATGATATTCCCTCTGGCTAAATTGATAGAATCAACGGAGTTTATGCTCTTCTTTTTGAGTTTTTGACTCCTTTGATATAGGGATAGCAATTGCTGTGCCAGTATTAATTACTCAAGTAATTCAACAGCATAGCTATCATTTTTATCGATTTGAAGGTCTTTGTTGGGGAATTTCACCAACTAAGTTGGTTAAAAACACCACTCATTTGATGCGTCCTTAGCTTCTGTGTGCCGCTTTTTTAAGGTGAAAGGTTTTGTTAGCTAGCGGAGGAGGGAGGCTAGTCCATGGTGCGCCCTAGGTAGCTTTACAGCTTAAAATCCATAGGTTACTGTGCCTCGGACTTTTTGCAGGGAGCCTAATGTGAACGACACAGCCGCACCAGAAGATGATAGGCCGATATTTATGAGGCCCGGCCATAACGCTGGAGATTTGGTTGAAGCGAGCAAGTGGAAGATTCTAATCGAAAAACCGGGGCTGGTTGAGGTAGATGCCCATTTGCCTGCTCATTTGCTAAATCCTCGGGATCAATTATTCGGCGGTTTTACCGGAACCTACGTGGATATGATTTCAATCTACACCGTTCGAACACTATTCGCTGAGCAGACAGAGTTTAAATGGTCAGCGACCGTAAACATGCGAATTGATTATTTTGCCCCGGTAGTGGGCCCGCGCTTCTTGTTAAAGGGAGAGTTAATTCGAGACAGCAAGAGTACGTGTTTGGTAGCGACTCATTTCACCGATATGCAAGGTAACAAACTAGTTTATGCCATCACCACACTGAAAAAGACGGCATAAAATTTGAGCAAAAAAAAGCCGGCTCTGATGCTATCAAAGCCGGCTTGTTGATCCGAAAAAACTTACATTGAATAGCCTTTTTCGTCGTGGTCCGTGATGTCTAGGCCAATCTGTTCTTCATCCTGATTTACTCGAACACCACCTGTCATTACGGCAACGAGTTTGATTAGCCAATAGGTAACTATGCCCGCGTAAATGGCTGTCACGATAATCCCAAGCAACTGCACACCCAACTGCGAGACCATGTTCATACCCTCGGCATAACCATTACCACTAAAGATTCCTAAGTCAGATGACACTAGTATGGCTGCTAGAAAAGTGCCCACGATTCCACCAACACCGTGTACCGGAAACACATCAAGAGAGTCATCAATGCGCAGGGTTTGCTTCAGGAAGTTGGTACAAAAATAGCACACGATGCCGCCCAATAGGCCAACGATTAATGCGCCAGCGGGTCCTACTGAACCGGAGGCGGGAGTAATTGTAGCCAATCCGGCAACCATTCCTGTAATGGCACCAAGACCACTTGGTTTACCGTATTTGCGCCATTCGATGATCATCCAAGTCAACGCTCCAGTAGCGGCAGATAAGTGGGTCACCAACATTGCCATTCCTGCAGCGCCATCTGCAGCGAGTGCGCTGCCCGCGTTGAAGCCAAACCAACCGACCCACAACATGGCGGCGCCGGTGAAACTCATGGTTAGATTGTGTGGCATCATCGGCGTGGAGAGAAAGCCTTCCCTTGGTCCTAGCACAATGGCAAAAACCAATGCGGCAATACCAGCAGTAATGTGCACGACGGTGCCACCGGCAAAGTCTATCAATCCTAATTGGCCGAGCCAGCCCCCACCCCAAACCCAGTTAGCCACTGGAAAATAAACCACTAACGTCCACAGGACGCTAAAAATTAGCATAGCTGAAAACTTAATGCGTTCGACGAAGGCGCCGACAATTAGGGCTGGCGTAATAATGGCAAAAGTCATTTGAAAGGAAGCAAACACTGTCTCTGGTATATCTCCGGACATAGAGTCCACATTGATACCTGCAAAAAATGCTTTAGAGAGTCCACCCCAGTAGGCTGATTCTGAAGGGCCGAAGGCGATACTATACCCAACCACAAACCAAAGAATGGAAATGACAACGGCGATGGAGAAACACTGCATCAAGACAGAGAGCACGTTTTTTGTTCGTACCAGTCCCGCGTAAAACAGCGATAATCCAGGCAGCGTCATAAAGAGTACTAGGGCAGTAGAGGTCAGTATCCAAGCAGTATTTGCCCCGTTCAGGCCTTCTTGTGCAAACAACGTAGATGGGGCTACAAAAAGAGCGAGGGAGGCGAGCGAGATTTTTATAATTTTATTATTGCTAGTCACATTGAATTCCTTATTTAAAGCGCATCGTTACCGGTTTCGCCTGTTCGAATACGAATAGTTTGTTCGAGGTTGGTTACAAATATTTTTCCGTCTCCAATTTTGCCTGTATTTGCCGCAGCGCATATTGCTTCTACCGCTTGGTCTAGCATGTTGTCTGGGACAGCGACTTCTAATTTGGTTTTCGGAAGAAAGTCGATGACGTATTCCGCGCCGCGATAGAGCTCGGTGTGCCCCTTCTGGCGCCCAAAGCCTTTAACCTCTGTCATGGTGGCGCCGTTGACACCAACCTCGGAGAGGGCTTGGCGCACATCATCCGCTTTAAAAGGTTTGATAATTGCTGTTATCAGTTTCATTTTTTGTTCTCCTGCCAAATGAAGGCTAGCGATCGAGAGGAAGGCACCTTGCCTGCTATTATTTAAGGGTATTCGTGGGTCACGATTACTCTGAAAACTTTATCACGTCACCCTCCAAATCACCACGGACTTTGCCTTACTAGCCAGTAATTTCCTCGGTTATGGATGATCCTATAAAGCGGGGGCCGCGCATCAGTTTGAGGCTAAATTAGCCCCCGCAAAAAAGTTGATGCTAAGCCCGTGCTTTAACCTTAGGGCCGATTACTTTCAAAATGAGTGGGAACATAACCAAGGCAAAAAGCCCTGCCGTTGCCACTGCAAGAGACACAAAAGCAGTCGTTAAACTAAACGATTCTGCGATAAAGCCAAGCAATGGCCCGAAGATGATGAACCCCAACCTAAATACAAAGCTTGTTAAAGAATTTGCAGTGGCTCTAAATTCGCTCGGTACTCTGCGGTTGAGAGCATTGACTAAAACCACTTGGTTCAGCCCGCGGCAAAAAAACAGCAATAGTCCAACCCCGATTCCGCGCCAACCATCGAGCAGCGCTAAGCCAAGATGTCCCGCAATCGGCAGAATGCCGATGCACACTAAAGTGCTGACCACCCCAACCTTGCGCTCAAGTGCATAGCCAAGCTTGTGGGCCAAAGCTGCGGTTAAACTTTGGGCGCACCACAACAGTCCAAACAGGCCTAATGCCAAACCCTGTTGTTCCCAATAGGGCTGGATTAACCACGCTGCAAGAAACGTCGTTAAGTTATAGAGCGGAATCGCAAGGGCAATCCTCTTTAGCATCGGGTCGCCGGCTAGCATAAATTTCACTACGTAGCCCAAGGACAAGCCAATGGTCAGGTTTCTATTTGCTTTGCAATTGGGTTCGACCGTAAATATAGCCAAAAAGATGCAAAGCCAAGCCACGCTGGACTGTGCCAGCACCATTAACTCAAACGAGTATATTGCCAACAAGCCGCCAACCAATGCGCCTAGGCCTTCTGCAGATGAGCGAAAGAATCCTAGATTTGCAATTCCTTGGCTGTGTTCGCTTTTTTCATCCTCGCCAAGGCAAGACTGAGTGTCGTAAAGGATTGCTAGGTCAGCACCTGACAGCAGACTAGACGCAACTCCCAGCACAATTTCAAATATCAGCAAAAATTGTATGCTATCAGCGAAATTCAATAGGAAGTAGCTTAGACCATGAAGGGCGCTGCCGATAATCAGAACCTTTCGGCGTCCAAATAGATCTGCCAAATAGCCTGATGGTGCTTCTAGCAGGATAATGGTCGTTGCGTAGGCTGCTTGCAAATAAAATATTTCAGTAAGACTGAGCCCAAACGAAGAGAAGAAAGGCACAATTACTGGCGCAATTATCATGAAGCTATGAAAGAACGCGATCCCGTAGATTAATAAAACGTTTCTGTGCAATTTTTCGCGCACAATAGTTCCCCTGTTGAGGATTTTTGTGAATCCCCAAGTAAAAAATGAATGCAAAAAAAAGACCTCTAAGTTGTTTGCTTAGAGGTCTTTTTCTTAAACGATAAGATTCGTTTACTTATTAACTCTTAGTTCAAACAACGCCCTCGAATTTCTTTCACGCGCGAGCACAGAGGATGGCCATCAGTGGTCATCGCTGTCAGTAGCGTGGTTAACTTGTTAGTAAGAATCATGTTCTCAGTGCCTTTAAAACCTAAGACATCGTCTGCTAGGTTTGCCAATTTATCTAATAATGTTCGAAAGAGGGGACGCATTTTAGTCTCGTAGAAATAATAGTCAACAAAAAATAATTATTTACCGTTCAGTTCTAAAAATTTCAGCGTCACGAATAGCATATTCTAAAGAGCTGCGATTTTTGCTCCAGTAAGCTGCGAGCAATGAGCCACTAATATTATGCCAAATGCTGAAAATGGCACCTGGAAGCGCGGCTGTTGCGGAGAAGTATTGCGATGCAAGTGCAACTCCTAATCCTGAGTTTTGCATTCCGACTTCAATAGCTATGGTTTGTGATCGTCTGATGCTGAATCCGAACAAGCGACTAATGTAGAAGCCCCCTGCCAATCCACCAATGTTATGTAATACGACAGCAACTAATACTAAAGGTCCAATATCCCTCAGGCGAGACGCGTTTAGGGCAACAATAATCATAATAACCAAAAGGATTAGGCCTATGGCTAGAGTTGGTAAGACTGATTGGGTTGCCTCAACAAGCCTTGGCGCAAAATGCGCGACCAGCCCTCCTGCAATGACAGGTAGTAGAACGATTTCAAGCATACTGCGCAGCATTCCTAAGGAGTCGACGGCAACAGTTTCAGATAAATAGAAAGTGCACAGGGCTGGGGTAATCACAACCCCCAGCAGGGTCGTTGCTAAAGTCATGCTTATCGAAAGGGCAAGTTCACCGTTGGCTAAGTAGCATATGACATTTGAGGCGGTGCCGCCGGCGCAGCTTCCAACAAGTACCATACCCGCAGTGAGCTGATTTGAAAGCTGCAGCATTAGGGCTAGTGTAAGAGCCAATATAGGCATTAACAAAAACTGGATGAATACACCCACTGCAACAGGCAGAGGCTCTTCAATAATTCCCATAAAGTCCTGTTTGGTGAGGTTTAGCCCCATGATAAACATGATTGCCCCAAGCAGCGGGACGATTGCACCACTCAACCCTTGGAAAGACGATTGAAAATAGAAGGCGCAAAAAGACAGGGAAATTGCCCAAATTGGAAACAGTTGATTAAATCTAGCAAGCATTTATGAGCCACCTGGGTGAGATTGATAAGTGAAGCGGGCAGATGTTTGCAACAAGACAGTTTTCGACACAACTCGGGCTTCATTAAGGTTTCATTCATTGAGTTTGTTTCATTGTAGCAGCTAGGAGTGCTCAATCAGAGACTCTCTGGGTGTTGTAACTAATTATGGGCTGCAGCGTCTATTACTAAACGCTGTCAATAACGCTTGGCGGCTTTGAGTGAAACTAATCGATATATAGAGGGTTTAGGTATGTTTAAAGCTGCGATGGCAGGGGTGTTAGTCTTTTTGCTTACAGGATGTCTGGTAACTGTGGATTCCGATTCTAGGCCAATTCACACGGTTTGGGATGATGGTGATGTGTCTCGTCTAGAACTGGGTAAGAGCGATCAAGAATGGGTGCGCACGTCCTTCGGTGAGCCGATTACAAAACTCACCTATGCCGACGGTACGGAAATATGGAAGTACCGCAATAGATCTGAAAAAGATACAGAAGTGGGGTTGTTCCTCGTATTTTCCGTGGATGTTGAGTCCGAACGAGTGGAGACTCTTTCAGTAGAATTTTTTGACGGTGTTGTGAGCAACTATTGGGTAGAAGAAGAAAGATATTAAGCGTTACGATTGACAGCAGTCATCGCTTAGGGACGGCTCGACTGCTTCAATTGATCTAACCAGATGTCAAAATCCGCCCAATCTAATTGGAATAAATGCCTGCCATTTGGCACCAAGCCAGCATTTACATTCGCCCCAGCGTTATAGAGTGTATTGACCATTTCGGGCAGTTGCTTATGCCAGTGAAACGTATCCTTTTCACCGATGCGTAGGTAGATAGGCAAGCCTTTTAAATCGCCAATCTCCGCTGCTTTCGAGAGGCGACCTGGAGTCGCAATGACTCCTGAGTAAAGCGATGGGTTTTGGGCTGCTATAGCAAGGGCAGCGCTACCGCCCTGAGAAACGCCAAATAGGAGAGGTTTGCTGTTATGAAGGTCATGGGAGGCGGCAATAAAATCTAGCAACCGAGGAAACACATCAGCCTCATCGACGAAATAATTCCCACCTTTGGGTGATATGGGCACTGCTATTGCCCAGCCCCTAGTTACCATCTCCTTGCCGATCCAGTATTGGACTTCGGCCATGTACTCATCGTTTGAGCCGCCGGAAATCAAAATAGCCAGCCTAGGTGGTTCAAGCGCGGGTTCGGGGCGGAAAAAATAAAGCTTTATGGCGTCTCCGCCGGTTAAGAAAACCGTCTCCTCCGCAGCCTGCGCTGTGTTTAGAAATCCAAGCAGAAAGACCCCTAAGAATGTTAACCTGAATAAACCCATAGAATGGCTGTGTAGACTCATTGTGATTATTGTTTCGAGCAAGTATAGCAACTGGAGTCTTAACCTTGCATGGCAATGAGATAGAATACCGCTACAACTCGTTGACTTTACTCCTAGAAAGGCCGGCCGTTCGATTTTTCCGCTCTGTGTAACCTTTTTAGACAACCCCCGTCTTACTAATCAAATGCTTACACAATACCAACAAACGATTAAAGAGCAGCGGCAACGAATATACTCGTTCGCCTATTACAGCCTGCGCGCCAAGGAAGATGCAGAAGATGTCACCCAAGAGGTGTTCATAAAGCTTTGGCAGCATTGGCGAAAAATTGACCATAGCAAAGTTGGTGGATGGTTGATGAGAGTCGCACACAATGCAGTTGTTGACTATGTCAGGAAGCAAAAGCCCAGTGTCGACGGGATTGACCAGTTCGCAGACGTCGAAGCGCAAACGATAGACGAAGGGACTAGTGCGAGCATTGATCAAGACAAGGTTAAAGAAGGGCTGATGGAAGCGATTGAGCTGCTGGACGAGCCTTTCAAAAGCATCCTGATAATGCGAGACATTCAGGGATTGAGCTATGCCGAAGTGCAAGAAAGCCTTGAGATTAGTGAGAGTCAGGTAAAAGTATATTTACACCGAGCCAGACGAAAGCTCAGAGAAAGTGAAAAACTAAGGCGTTTATTTGGCGCGGCAGTAATCGGTGCCGAGGAATTGAACGCTGAGAATGGAATTAGGTAATAGAGTGAGAACTGAAAACTTTACCAGGAAACTGAATCATGCAATCGACTAATAATTCGCAGTGCTATTTTGTGCAGCTACAAGTTGATAGCTTTCTAGATGGAGAGCTACCAGAGGCGGCGCAGCAGGTTTTTCTGGGGCATGTACAATCCTGTCAGTCTTGTGCCCATGAGCTTCAATTTGCTCGAAGTTTACATGACGCCATTTTAGATTTGCCCTTGAAAGATTGTCCGGACTCTGTGTTTGAGCCAGTCCATCGCATGTCTCAGCCAAGTCTGGTTGAGGCCGCTTGGTGGTCGACGGTTGGCAGTTGGCTGCAGTCAGCGCCACTGTCTTTTCGAGTAGGCGCGCCGGTATTTGCGACAGTGCTTGTCGCCATTGCACTGAATCTAAGTGATGGGGCCGGCACCGTGCAGCCTCAGGTTGCTAGTGAGCAGGTAGAGCAGTATAGCCCTGAGGAAATTCAGCAAGCATTAAGAGATCTTAACTTAGCCATCGAATATCTAAATGATGTAAGCCAGCGAACCGAAGTCATGATTGGTGAAAAGTTTTTGCTTAACCCGCTGCAAGAATCCATAAATGCATCATTCGATCGTACTCGGCCGCTACGGCCCCGGCGGTCAGAAACGCGACCAACGATTCAAAACAATCCTATTTAAAGTCTGCAAGTCAGGTTGACTGATATTGCAATTGAGAGAGGTAAACCAATGAAATTTTTAAATCGAACAGTGTGCTTGTTGCTAGTTTGTGTTTCCGCCGTCGCAGTAAGAGCCGCGGACCGAAGTGTGGAAGACTTACCAGGCTTTGTTGATTTCTCTTCACTTAGAGCCATGGCAAGCGTTGAGCCTATTGTGGAGATAAGCCTTAAAGCACCGCTATTGAACATGATGACCAATCTCGTTCGTAGCGAAGACGCCGAGGCAGCAGAATTCATTTCTAAACTTTTCAGAGTGACAGTTAATGTCTTTGAGAGCGATGATATAGATGTGCTAGCTATCGCGGCGTCTATGAACCTAATCTCTCAGGACTTAGATGAAAAGGGTTGGGAGCGAGTAGTTAGGGTTCGTGATCAAGAGGAGCATGTGGATATCTACTTCCGCTTTTCTGAGGATGCTAATCGTATTCAAGGCATTGCTATTATGGTTGCTGAGCCCGGAGAGACAGTGCTGGTGAACATCGTGGGTGATATCAGTGTTGATGACATTAGTGCGTTAGGCGAACGCTTCGATATTGATGAGCTTTCAGATTTGGAGATTGATTAGCCTAGGCACTATTTCTCGATTGTAATAACGATTTTAAATTTCACAAAGCGAGCCGCCCCATGGCTCGCTTTTTTTTCAACTTGAGGGGCTAGCAGTCTAATTATTAAGTCCTTCGATTTCCATTCGCTCATTGCTAGCCACGCTGACAGTTTTACCATCAGTGGTAACAAAAGATTTGTCTTGCAGTTGATACTTGTAGACCTCATAAGTCACCGGTTGTATTTCATTACCCCTAATGAGGTTTACGGTGAGCACGGTGTGGTCGTCTTGCCAGTCTAAGTAATAAAGCACCGCGCCGATAAACAACATGAATCCTGCGAATAGGTAGGCGCCGGCTCGCAAATCTTTATTTAGTTGAGTGACCTCAGGTTTTGCTGCCGGTGGCGACGGTAATTTGGGCTGGCTATTGTCTTTGCTTTCTGCCGAGCGACGACTGATGGCGAAGAAAGCCATACCAATTACAATTACTGTGACGAAAAATTTACTAAGCATAGTCAGTTAGCGGCTTGTTGAGCAGTTACTTGTCCTTACTATAACAAAGACTCGTTGAAAAAAGACCCGCCTTCTAGGCAAGAGTCTGTCTTGCCGGTGACATTAAGTGCTCTCCTTAAGGTTCCGGCGTAAAATTGAGCTTCATCATCTACTAGTGCGATAATCGTATTCGATAGATTAGTGGGGTGGGCCGCAACAAAACGTTCATGACAATGGTCTACAATTTGCCAACAGGAACTCTTATCAATTGAATAACCCCGTTAAACCTATTCACATCCCAGCTGAACAAAATGCCAATTGCTATGTGCCAGATGGCATGCCAGCCCTTGATCTTGAGGGCAGGAGCACGTCTTTTTTTGAATTCTGGCCTGCTTGGCTGATGTACTTGCCAGTCGCTATGCAGTGGGCAGTTTTAGCACTTCGTTACCGAAGTTTGAGTTTGCCATTATTAGCCAACCCGGCTGTACCACTATCCGGTATGGTTGGTGTAGCAAAGTCTACAGTTTTTGATGCCGCAGGTGACTATGCCCGTCAATGGATACTTCCTTGGACGCTTTATAAAGTGACAGATGTACCAGCCCAGCAGCAGCTGCAGCGTGTTATGGAGCGACTGCAGCAAGGTAAATTTAGTCTGCCCATTGTTGGCAAACCGAATATTGGTTGTCGAGGTGCAGGGGTAAAGCTCATAAACAACGAGACAGATCTACAAGACTACATCAAGCAGTTCCCCGTGGGGGGTACAATTCAATTCCAACAGCTCAGCAAGTGGGACGCCGAGGCTGGTGTGTTTTATGTCAGAGACCCAGAGACTGGACAAGGAAAGATTACGTCGCTGACCTTAAAATACACCCCCTATGTCATTGGCGATGGTGTCAGTTCGGTGTCGGCGCTAGTCGAGAAAGATCCTCGGGCCGGCGCCTTAGAACATCTTTACCGTGAGCGGCATCGTGCAAATTGGTCAATGGTCTTACCTAGAGGAGAGCCTTACAGACTGGTTTTTTCAGCGAGTCATTGTCGCGGTGCAGTATTTCGAGATGCCCGAAACCTGATTAACACAAAACTGTCACAGTCATTGGATAGAATATTCGACGACATACCAGAATTTTACTATGGCCGCTTGGACGTGAAGTTTAAAAACACTTCTCAACTCAGCCTGGGCGAAGATTATGAGATCATTGAGATAAATGGGGCTAGTTCCGAATCGATTAATATTTGGGACCGGCAAACAACGTTTGGTGAGGCCATTAAAACCCTGTTGCAGCAATATGACACCCTGTTTAAACTGGGCGCTAAAAATAGAGCCCGAGGCTTCAAGCCTCCGGGGATGCTAGCGCTGTTGAAAGCGTGGCGACTCGAGAATAAATTAGTAAAACAATATCCTAACAATGACTAATCCTTGCAGGCTTCCAATAAAGCCAACATTCGTCGCTCGTGCACTCGAGGCGGCACTAGGGCTCAGCCGATTGGCTGATATCTATGATGGCCGACCTCCAAATTCCACGCCAGCTGAGTTTTTAAAGTACACACTTTCCGCACTGGGAGTGACTTTGAAGATAAACGGCTCAGAAAATCTATTGGATATCCCGGCAGAAGGCCCGCTCCTGATTGTTTCCAACCATCCATTGGGAGGGCTAGAAGGGGTTGCCATTGCAAGTGTTATTGCCGAGGTGCGGCCTGATATTCAAGTGCTTACCAATGCGCTACTGCGTCGAATTCCCGAGCTGGCTGATATTTTCATTGGTGTCGATGTGCTTTCGAGTCAAGCGGCTAGTGGCAATGTGGGCGGTCTAAAGCAAGTGCATCAACATCTGAAACAGGGGGGTGCAGTCCTAATATTCCCTGCGGGAATGGTCTCCGCCTATGAGCCTGAGTTTAAGCGAATACAAGATCGAGCCTGGTCTCGTTTAGTGGGGCAGCTAATAAAGCGCTACGACTGTCCTTGCGTACCGGTATATGTTGACGGTCGCAACAGCGCTTATTTTTATACCGCAGGTAGAATTCATCCAAGACTACGGACCTTGCTCTTGCCTCGCCAATTAGCCAATAAGCAAGGGACTGATTTGCCGATTACCGTGGGTAAATATATTCCAGCCCCAGAACTGCGCTTGTTGCAAAGTCCAAAGGCTATCACCGACTATTTACGGGTTAGCACCGATGCCTTGGCCCAGCGGACACCTAAGCTTGGCACCATTGCACAGGTAGGTATAGATGAATTCGACACGGCCTCTGGTGAAGCTCTCCTGACAGAAAACCTAAAAGCATTGGAACCCTACAGGCTTATAGAGCATGAAGAGTTCGATGTTTATTGCGCGCCTTACGAAAAACTGGGAGCAATGATGGAGTTAATAGCCATTGCCCGAGAATTTTCTTTTCGCGCCGTGGGCGAGGGTACTGGGTTGTCTAAGGATTCCGATCAGTTTGACCCTAATTACTTACACTTGTTTCTATGGGATAAGGCTGAGAAGCGTATAGCCGGTGCATATCGCGTGGGTTTGGTGGATGAAATTGTCGCCAAATGCGGTATTGACGGGCTTTACAGTCGTTCGCTCTACGAGTACGACGAGGCCTTTATTAAGCGTTTGGGCAGTGCCATAGAAATGGGGCGCTCCTTTATCCACCCAGACTATCAACGCAGGCCTGTTTCATTAAACCTGCTTTGGCGGGGTATTGGCTCAATATTGGTGGCAAACCCGAAATACCACACTTTGTTCGGCTCAGTCAGTATTTCGCGAGAATACAGCGATCTTGCGCGCTCATTGATCGCCGATACCTTATTAACAAATTTCCGCGCCTCCGATTTTGCGCCGCTAGTAAAGCCTCTCACCCCCCATTTGGTAAATAATCGGGTTTGGAGCGCTGATATGTTGGCAGAGCTGACAAATATTAAGGTGCTGGGCAAGTTGATAGGGCGCTGCGATCCAGGCAAGGCCGTTCCAGTGTTGCTGCGTCACTACCTGTCACTGAATGGCAAGATGGTGTGCTTCAATATTCACTCTAAGTTTGGTGATTCTCTCGAGGGCTTGATCATCGTCGATGCGCGGCTTACGGATAAGAAAACCTTATCAAGATTTCTCGGCAGCGAGGGCTACGATCATTTCATGTCCTTTCATCAGCTGCAGGAAACGGGCTAGCGCCAATTTTTCTACGCCAGAAAAAGTCCAAACAGTGAAAAGTTCACGTATAATCTCGCCATGAATAGATTACTCGCGTTTCTGCAATTATTCGGCTCGGCCCTCAGTTTTGTTATCGCTGCAACGACCCTCATTAATCTGATTTTTATCAGCCAAAGACCTGAAACCATCTCCGTGGTCAATACCCTGATTGGGCAGGGCGTGTTGATAATAGGCTTTCTGGCTATTGCTAAAATCCTGTTTTCTAAGGGATTAACGCGCCTGAAAGCGGCTCGGGGCAACGCCGAAGAAGGCGCCAACTGAGTTTCCTCCTCGGTTGCCAACGACAAAAGGAGTCAGTTTTAGCTCCGCAGCAACATCACTTAGAATAGCCACTACGCTGCAGTATTCTGCAATCTTCTCCAATAACAGAGTATAATCTCGCGCTTTTATCGATCAGACTTGCAGAATCCCATGATCATTTTCGAAGACACTAGTCGTTTTTCTCAGTTTCAGCAAAGCTGCGTTGCCACAATAGGCAAATTTGACGGCGTCCATTTGGGCCATCAGCTGATTCTGGATCAATTAAAAGACAAAGCCCGTGAATTTAATCTTCCTTCATTGGTAATTCTGCTGGAGCCCCACCCAGAAGAGTTCTTTGCGCAAGATGCTGATCAGTGTCCTGCCCGGCTTACGTCCGTAAAGGAGAAGCTTGAGCTTTTGGAAAGTTTTGGTATCGATTTCGTTTTCCAGTTGCGTTTTGATAAGCAGCTGTCCCAGCAGTCACCTGAAGATTATATTCAGGAGATCCTGATTAACGGTCTTGGTGTTGCCAGTTTTATTGTTGGCAACGATTGGCGTTTTGGTAATCAGCGTCGCGGTGATTTCTCTATGCTTCAGCGTTGGGGTGCCGAACACAGTTTCGAGGTTATAGAGACGGCTGCCTACGAGCGCAATGGTCAGCGCATTAGCAGCACCTTTATTCGAGAGCAGCTGGAAAAAAGTGATTTTCCGCTAGTTGAGCAATTACTGGGTCGTCCCTACTCAATGAAAGGTGAGGTAGTTCGAGGGCAGCAACTGGGTTCTGAGATCGGTTTCCCTACCTGTAATGTGAATCCTCACCGTCGTAAGATTCCTCTCTGGGGTGTTTTTGCCTGCGAGGTGAGATTGGCCGATGTTTTTATACCAGCGGCTGTTAATATCGGCTACAGACCAACAGTGACCGCTGATGGCGAGGCGTTGATCGAGGCTCACCTGTTAGATTTCAATGACGATCTGTACGGCAAACCAATTGAAGTAATTTTTAAGCAGAAAATCCGTGACGAAGTAAAATTCGAAAGCCTGCAAGCACTTAAAACACAGATTGGGATTGATGTAGCCCAAGTTCGAGAAGCATTAAGCAATAAGCAAAAAACCGCCTGAGCGATATTTTATGACTGACTATAAAGAAACTTTAAACCTACCTCAGACTGACTTTCCCATGAAAGCGAATTTGGCACAGCGCGAGCCAGAAATTCTTAAGCATTGGAACGCTATTGGCCTTTATAAAAAAATTGGCGAGAAAAACGCCGGCAAGCCCAAATTTATTCTTCACGATGGCCCTCCTTATGCAAATGGCGACTTGCATTTAGGGCACGCAATTAACAAGACCTTAAAAGACATCGTTGTTAAGTCTCGTCAGCTCAGCGGGTTTGACGCCCCTTACATTCCCGGTTGGGATTGCCATGGTCTGCCAATCGAACATAACGTGGAAAAGAAGATAGGCAAAGCGGGGCAGAAAGTCACTCACGGGGAATTTCGTGCAGCCTGCAGAAAATACGCGATGCAGCAAGTAGAGATTCAAAAGGCCGGCTTTATTCGTTTAGGGGTTCTAGGTGATTGGGATAACCCTTATCTGACTATGAATTTCGAAACCGAAGCCGATATTGTGCGCGCCATCGGAAAAATAGCCTCTAACGGGCATCTAGTTAAAGGTTACAAGCCCGTGTATTGGTCAGTGGTCGGCGCCTCAGCACTCGCAGAGGCCGAGGTCGAATATCAGGACAAGCAATCCTTTGCCATCGACGTTCGCTTCGCCGCTGCGGACAAGAACGAATTTCTGACTGCGTTCACAAGCACTAACAACTTAGACACTTCAGTACCTGTATCAGTGGTCATTTGGACAACAACACCATGGACGTTACCGTCAAATCAAGCGGTTGCCATTAATGGCGAGTTAGATTATGTCTTGCTGCGGTGCGATCTTGGCATTGGCGTTGAGTACATTGTGGTTGCCGCTGACATGGTTGAAGGAGTAATGACCCGCTATAAATGCCAAGACTATCAAGTGGTAGCAACAACCAGTGGTGAGAGATTAGAAAACCTAACTCTTAAGCACCCGTTTCTTGATAAACACGTGCCATTGATCTTGGGTGAACATGTGACAACTGACGCGGGCACGGGCGCTGTGCACACGGCTCCCGACCACGGCATGGATGACTTTATTGTTGGAAAACAATACGGTTTGGGAACCTTGAATCTAGTAGATGAAAATGGCGTATTCACTGCCGCAGCGGGCCAATTTGCCGGCGCTCATGTATATAAGATCGATGAGCAAGTTATTGCCACGTTGAAGGAAAACGACTGTCTTGTGTCCTTAGAGACTATTACTCACAGCTATGCCCATTGCTGGCGTACAAAAACGCCGCTAATTTATCGCGCGACTCCCCAGTGGTTTATTAGCATGACAGAGAAGGGTTTGTTGCAATCTTGCCTAGATGCAGTGGCGTCGGTTAAGTGGATTCCAGATTGGGGTCAAGCACGGATCGAATTAATGCTAAAGGGTAGCCCAGATTGGTGTGTTTCCCGGCAACGTACTTGGGGCGTGCCTATCACTCTGTTTGTGAACAAACAAACGCAGGAGTTGCACCCACTGACGGCCGAACTGGTTGAAAAAGTTGCTCAGCGCATAGAGGTTGAAGGCATCGAAGCGTGGTTTAAACTCGATCCGCAAGAGCTATTAGGGGAAGAAGCCAACAATTATGAAAAGGTAACTGACACCTTAGACGTTTGGTTTGACTCTGGCGTTACTCACTCATCTGTGGTGAATAAGAGAGAGGAGCTAACTTATCCTGCTGACCTTTATCTAGAGGGTTCTGATCAGCATCGCGGATGGTTCCAGTCTTCATTAAAAACTGCAGTTGCGATGAATGGTACCGCGCCTTACAAACAAGTGCTTACTCACGGTTTTTTTGTAGATGCTCAAGGCCGCAAGATGTCGAAGTCTGTGGGCAATACTGTTGCCCCAGCGCAAATTTATAAACAGTACGGCGCAGACATACTTCGGCTGTGGGTCGCGGCAACCGACTATCGTGGTGAGATGACGGTTTCTGATGAAATCTTTAAAAGAGTCGCAGACTCCTATCGTCGAATCCGAAATACAGCCAGATTCATGCTATCCAATCTTAATGGGTTTGATCCTAAATCTCATCAAGTCAATAGCGATGAGTTATTGGCGCTTGACTACTGGATAGTGCGGCGCAGCCAGCTTTTGCAGAAGGAAATAATTGCCCATTACCACGCCTATGAATTTCTCAATGTGTATCAAAAAATTCACAATTTTTGCGTGGTTGAGCTCGGCGGCTTCTATCTTGATGTGATCAAAGATAGGCAATACACCACTGCCGCCGACAGTCTGGCGCGGCGCTCAACACAAACAGCGATGCTGCAAATAGTGGAAACCCTTAGCTTGCTTATTGCGCCAATATTGAGCTTCACAGCGGATGAGCTGTGGAAATATATTCCAGGTGAACGGGAAGAGTCTGTGTTTCTGGCGAATTTCAGTGTGGAATCCAAAATTCTGCCGGAAAAGGCAGGTTTTCCTGATGCTTTCTGGCAGCAAATACTTAGCGTGAAAACCGCAGTTAACAAACAATTGGAAGCGAAGCGGGCAGATAAGTCGATTGGGGCAAGCCTCAGCGCCGAAGTAAATCTTTATTGCAGCGATCAATTGATGGAGTCTCTGGCCAAGTTAGATGAGGAGCTTCGCTTCGTACTCATTGTGTCGCGAGCAAGTTTGCTACCCTTGGCCGAAGCGCCTGAACATGCAGTGACTACTGAGCTTTCTGGTTTGAAATTAGTCATCGATCCATCTGAGTTAAAAAAATGTGAACGCTGTTGGCATTATCGCGCCGATGTAGGTGCTAATAAAAAGCATGAAACACTATGCCAGCGCTGTGTCGATAATATTGATGGTGATGGGGAAGTAAGGCACTTCGCCTAGGATGAGTATGCAATCAGAAGCAGAAAATATTATCCATGAAGGTTCGCGAGTTAGTTTGCATTTTGCTCTATCGCTAATTAGTGGAGAGGAAATAGATTCTAATTTCAGTGACCCGGCGGCGAGCTTTCGTGTGGGTGATGGCAGCATGCTTCCTGGTTTTGAAGAGCATCTTATAGGCTTGAAGCCGGGTAGTGAAATAGAGGTGACAATTCCCGCTGAGCATGCCTTCGGTGAAATCAATGAGCGAAACAAACAGACCTTTCCAGTGGAAAAGTTTCAGCATATCCTTGAGGATGATCTTATTCCCACCGAAGTAGGTAGTGTTGTGTCGTTTAAAGATGCGGGTGGATTTGATATTCCTGGAGTGGTCGCCGCGCTGAATGAAAGAACAATTGTTATCGACTTTAATCATCCATTGGCTGGGAAAGACATCGTCTTTAAAGCCACGATTCGAGCGGTAATGCCGCCGAGTGTAGAAGTGGTTCAAGTCAAACTTTGAGGCTTTGCTGTGATGCAACACTCTGATATTGATTCTAGCGCGTCCATACGACTGGCAAATCCTAGGGGTTTTTGTGCCGGGGTAGATCGTGCGATAGATATCGTAAACCGCGCCCTAGATATATTTGGCGAACCGGTGTATGTGCGTCACGAAGTGGTGCACAATAAATACGTTGTGGAAACCCTGCGCAAACGTGGCGCTGTTTTCGTTGACGAGCTAGTGGATATCCCTCTAATAGATAAAACCGGCCGCCAGTCAATTGTTGTGTTTAGCGCTCACGGTGTGGCGCAAGCCGTTAAAGATGAAGCCTTGGAAAAAGGCTTTAAGATATTTGATGCTACATGCCCCCTTGTGACTAAAGTGCATATGGAGGTGCTTAAGTTTAGTCAAGAAGGGAGGGAGTGCGTTCTGATCGGTCATCAAAACCACCCAGAAGTGGATGGCACTATGGGGCAATATGATCGCTCCAAAGGCGGCGACATTTATCTTGTTGAATCGGTAACTGATGTTGCCAAGCTTCAGGTAAAACACCCCCAAAGTCTTAGCTACGTGACTCAGACCACTCTGTCCATGGATGATACGTCCAAAGTAATCGATGCCTTAATTGAACGCTTCCCTAATATTGAAGGACCAAGAAAAAAAGACATTTGTTATGCCACCCAAAATCGTCAGGATGCGGTAAAACAAATGGCGCTTGAGTGCGAACTTCTTTTGGTGGTTGGCTCGCCAAACAGCTCTAACTCAAATCGATTGAAAGAGCTTGCTGAACGGCTTGGCTGTGAGGCCTACCTTATCGATAGTGTGAAAGACATCGATGAAAACTGGCTTCAAGGTAAAACTCGCTTTGGAGTTACCGCTGGCGCCTCTGCGCCTGAAGTGCTGGTGCAACAAGTTGTCGCCAGACTCAAAGATCTCACCCATGTGGACGCGCTCGAGTTAGGTGGAGTGAAAGAAAATATTGTCTTTAGCATGCCGAAAGAGCTGCGCTAAGTGAATTGACTTAGCGCTATTTTGCGAGAGCATCTGCCGCGCACGGGCTAACCCATCAAAGTTTCTTTAACTCTTCCAGCTTTTCTTGCAAGGCCTTCAAGGCAGTGCTCAGCTGCTCTTGCTTTTCTTTCTCTTTATTCACAACGGCGTCTGGTGCATTGGCTACAAATTTGGCATTGCCTAGTTTACTGCTAACAGCGTTGAGCCCAGCTTCGAGTTTTGATATTTCTTTGGCCAATCGGCTGCGTTCTGCATCTACATCGATGATACCAGCGAGAGGCACGAGTATTTCCATTTCGCCATGTATGCCGGTAGCTGATGCAGGTGCTGCAGTGCTCATGTCTAGCCATTCGATGCTTGATAATTTGGCCAGCTTCTCTAAGAAGCGTCGATAATTGACTAAGCGCGCTTCATCTTGATCGCTACTGCCTTTTAGAAACACCGAAATCGCCTTGGCAGGAGATATGTCCATTTCTCCGCGAATATTGCGAATGGCGAGAATGACTCCCTTAATCCATTCGACATCTGCTTCCGCGTCAACGTCCACTTCATTGGTCGCCACAGGGTACGCTGCAAGCATAATGCTTTCGGCCGCTTGCTTTTGTGGACCCAATAATGGATTTATTTTCTGCCAGATTTCTTCAGTAATGAAAGGCATGAAAGGATGCAGCAAACGCAAACTCTTTTCCAATACTGACAGTAGCACTAATCGGGTTGTTGCTGCGGCTTCTGGGTCTTCCTCATCATTCCAAAGCACGGGTTTTGAAAGCTCCACATACCAATCGCAGTATTCGTTCCAGATGAATTCGAACAGTGCTTGTGATGCGAGATCGAATCGGTAGTCTTCCATGGCAGCAGCAACGGCGGCGCTGGTGCGGTCGAACCGGCTTAAAATCCATCGGTCAGCGACAGACAGCTTGCCGCTGCTAATATCTGCACTAATAGTTTTTTCTTCGGTATTCATTAGGACGTAGCGGGCAGCATTCCAAATTTTGTTGCAGAAATTCCGATAGCCTTCGGTGCGACCTAGGTCGAATTTTATATCTCTGCCGGTGGATGCCAGCGAGTAAAATGTAAAGCGCAGCGCGTCTGTGCCATAGGCTTCTATACCCTTAGGAAACGATTCGCGAGTTACAGCCTCAATCTTTTGTTTTAACTGGGGCTGCATCATGTCGGCAGTGCGTTTAGTCACTAAGGATTCAAGGTCTATCCCATCAATCAAATCGATAGGGTCTAGGATATTCCCCTTGGACTTTGACATCTTTTGTCCATGTTCATCGCGTACCAGACCAGTGATATAGACCTTCTTAAAAGGTATTTGGCCAGTAAATTTAAGAGTCATCATAATCATTCTGGCAACCCAGAAGAATATGATGTCGAATCCCGTGACTAGCACTGAAGTTGGATGAAATTTGTCAAAGTACTCAGTGTCATCTGGCCAACCCAGTGTTGAAAAAGTCCACAGCCCAGAGGAGAACCAAGTGTCTAAAACGTCAGGGTCTTGTTCGAGTATTACGTCAGCCCCCAAGTTGTATTTTTCTCGAGCCAAGGCTTCGGTTGGAGCAACGTAGACATTGCCACTCTCATCGTACCAAGCAGGAATGCGATGTCCCCACCAAAGTTGGCGAGAGATACACCAGTCCTGAATGTTGCGCATCCACGCGAAATAAGTGTTTTCCCAATTCTTGGGGACGAATTCGATACTACCATCTTCCACCGCTTTAATAGCTGGATCGGCCAGCTCTTGGATTGCAACATACCATTGATGGGTGAGGTAGGGTTCAATGATAACGCCGCTGCGATCACCGCGAGGTATTTTGAGTGTATGGGGTTCTATCTTTACGACTAAACCCAGTGCGTCGAGGTCTTCTACAATCTTTGCTCTCGCGTCAAAGCGGTCAAGACCAATATAGGCCTCTGGAGCCTCATCATTGATACAGGCATCCTTGGTGAATATATTGATAATGTCTAAATCGTGACGCTTGCCCACTTCGTAGTCATTGAAATCATGGGCGGGGGTTATCTTGACGCAGCCAGTGCCAAACGATGGATCAACATACTCGTCGGCTATAATAGGAATTTGTCGATCACATAAAGGCAGCGATACGAATTTGCCGATTAAGTGTGTGTAACGTTCGTCATCAGGGTGAACTGCTACGGCGCTGTCTCCGAGCAAAGTCTCCGGACGTGTTGTGGCAATAGTAAGCGCATCGTCGGTTCCAGTAATTGGGTAGCGAAAGTGCCAGAGCGAACCGTTTTCTTCTTCCGATACGACCTCCAGGTCCGAGATGGCCGTATGCAGTTGCGGGTCCCAATTAACTAAGCGGTTACCTCTGTAGATTAGCCCTTCATCGTAGAGTTGTATGAACGCTTTTTCGACTACTGCCGAGAGTTGTTCATCCATGGTGAAGCGTTCGCGATCCCAATCAATGGACGCGCCCAGTCGCCGGATTTGCTGAGTGATAATGCCGCCGGATTCTTTTTTCCAATCCCACACTTTGTTCACAAATTCATCGCGACCAATATCGATTCGCGACGTGCCTGCTGCGTTTAACTGACGTTCGACGACCATTTGCGTGGCGATCCCTGCATGATCGGTGCCGACCTGCCACAAGGTCTGGCGACCAAGCATCCGGTGATAGCGAATTAAGGCGTCCATAATGGCATCTTGGAAACCGTGACCCATGTGCAAACGGCCGGTGACATTAGGAGGAGGGATCACTATGCAGTAAGGCTCCCCTTCGCCCTGAGCCGAAAAGTAGCCTCGCTCTTCCCAAGTCTGATACCAGTGTTGCTCCAATTGATTGGGTTGGTAAGTCTTATCCATAGTGGTCGACACGCTTCATCTCACTTGTAAAAACTGAAAAGTCGGTAAGTATACATGAGAAAGATCAAACACTGATCGTCAAGACAGGAGTTTTTAATCAGGGAATAGCATTGATGCCGAAGCCGTCAGAGTTTATGGGTCTCAATATCTAAGCCCAATGCCTTATAAGCCCGAAAGTGCTCGCGACCCGCTTGCAGGGATTTTTGATCGGGCCCTACTAACTCGTTCAGCCGGGCTAAGCGGCGTGGCTCAGCCACAGGCTCTTGATGTAAATTAATTAAGGCATCATCAAATTGCTCAGGCGGCTGCTCGTGGCTAATGCAAATTTTGTTATTGGCGGGTTCCGAGCTGATTTCGTGAGGCAAAAAGCTTGTGGATTTAAACTCCCATAACAGCTTGTCCAGCAGGCGCGATTGCGCCTCGGACTCGGTTCGAATATAAATGCGATGCCCCAAACTAGTCGCTTTCTCTACTATTCTGCAGACCAGCTCCAGTTTGGCAGCTTCGCTTTCATGAGCAGTATCGGTTAAGGCATAGAAATTTATCTGAACCATGTTTAGACGCGCTAAGCGCTTTGGTTTCTAAGGTACTCGACTAAAAGTCCTACCGGTCTGCCAGTGGCGCCTTTTTCTGGGCCAGAGTGCCAAGCACTACCGGCTATGTCTAAATGGGCCCAAGGGTATTTTTCTGTAAAACGCGCCAAGAAACAGGCAGCTGTGATGGTGCCCGCTCTGGGCCCACCAATGTTCTGCATGTCTGCAAAGTTGCTATCAAGCTGACTCTGATACTCATCCCACAGGGGTAATTCCCAAGCCCGGTCCAGACAGGTTTGACCATATTCAAGTAGCTTGCTGGCAAGGGCAGAGTTGTTGCTGAGCAGGGCATTAACATGAGACCCAAAGGTAGCCACGGCTGCGCCAGTTAGTGTGGCTATGTCGATGACACTGCGCGGTTTAAATCGTTCAGCATAAGTTAATGCGTCACAAAGCACTAAACGTCCCTCAGCATCAGTGTTAAGAATTTCGATTGTCTTACCTGACATACTAGTGACTATGTCCCCTGGTTTTGTGGCTTTGCCACTGGGCATATTCTCAGCCGCTGCAATCATACCAATTACGTTGATTGGTAATTTCATATCTGCTACCGCATTCATCGTGCCCATCACGCTGGCTGCGCCACACATATCAAATTTCATTTCATCCATCGTGAGCCCAGGCTTTAGACTGATACCACCGGTATCGAAGGTGATGCCTTTTCCTACTAAGACAAAAGGTTTGCTATCGGCCTTGGCTCCTTTGTATTCCATGATGATCATTTTAGCTTCTTGGGATGATCCGGCGGATACAGACAGCAGAGAGCCCATGCCAAGTCGCTGCATTTGTTTTTCACTGAGAATTTTTGTGGTGATGCTGCGCTTTTTCACAGCCAGTGTTTTGGCTTGCTCGGCGAGATAGGTTGGCGTGCAAATATTACCCGGTAAATTACCTAGCTCACGAGCGACATTTATACCACTGCCAATAGCCAGTCCGGCCTTTAATGCTTGGTCGAGATTTTTGCGAATGCAATTTGCGAAAGGGCTTATAGAGACACTTTTGGTTGCCGCCGCTTTTACAGGCTTGCTCTTGGTAAGAGTGTAGCGGTAGTTGGACTCCTCGCACTGTTGGACAATTCTAGAGGCGAACCAATAACCGTCTCTATCGGTAATATTTATGCTAGCTAGTGCGAAATGCAGTGACGTTGAAGGCTGTTTTTTGGTGTTTGTAAAAACCGCTTTTAATAATTTGATGGCCTGTTTGGCATCAAATTTAGTTTTGGCACCGCCACCCACTAGCAGTAGGCGTTTTGCGGCCATACCTGGCACTGCATGAAGAAGCGTGGTTTCTCCAAGATCGCCTCTAAAATCACCGGTTTTTTTAAGTTTGCTAATGATTTTGCCACTGGCTTCATCGATACTTTTTGCCTCGTCGGATAGGCCTCCTGTGCTCCAAACTAGCGCGATAATGCAATCGGAATTGAGAGTAGTTACAGCACCAGCTTTGAGTGAATATTTCATCAGCGTCGATGACTCCTTTGACTATGGTCTAATGGGTTGCGGAACATTCTATTTGGAAAATTTTTGAGAGACACAATCCTAAAGATATTCAAAGAGTTAAGCAATAGCACGGGGTGATTGAACAATTTTTAGTCAATTTTTTTCGGGTTAGAAATTGTAAAAATTTGGTTTTTGATTACTATCTAGTGAACCAATTTCGGCAGGTAGTGTCTTAGAGATAGTGTAACAGTAGATCCACTCTTTACGCAGTTTAGGAGATTGTATGCCTAGAGTAAAAGTTCATCCTCCAGCAAATTTTTTGTATAGCATGGAGCGCCAAGTGGGTTTGAGCGACCTTAATTTCGCTAAGCATTTAGACAGTGTTGCAATGGTTAAAATTCTGCATGAAGCAAGGTTGCAGTTTCTAGCGAGTCTTGGATTTACCGAGAGTAATATCTACGGACTCGGCATGATGGTTACTGATCTTGCCATCGACTATAGAGCAGAGTCCTTTGCCAATGATCGTTTAGTAATCGATGTAGGTGTCAGTGACTTTAATCGATATGGCTTCGACATTGGTATGCAAGTTACCAACGACGCATTGGATTCAGTAGTCTGTGATGCCAAATTCGGCATCGTCTTGTTTGATTTCGATAAGCATCAAATCAGCGAAGTGCCAAAGGTTTTGCAGGCACTGTTGGGTTATTCTGACGCTCAGGTAGCCTGATTTTCACTTTTTCCTCGCGCCATTGTTAATGTCGGGGTCAGTTTGCCGCTAAGGAGAACTGGGGGCCGGTATGGCAATGGACTTAATTACAGGCCCCCTAGTACACTGCGAGTTATCGGGTTTATCGCCCTTGGCTAGGAAATTTCAGACCATTGATCCTTTTTCGCTACCTCAGCAAGCAGATCCTTGTAGTGATGCTTGCCGTGACGCTGGTTTTACTGGTTGTCGCTCTCACTAGTCGGTTTATTCAGTACCTCAGCCAAGCCGTGGCAGGAGATCTGGCATCGGATGTGCTGTTCCTGCTGATGTTTTACCGGTTACCTGATTTCCTGTTAGTAATTGTCCCCCTTGCACTTTTTCTAGGTATTTTAATTGCCCTGGGACGAATGTATGCGGACAACGAGATGGTGGTGCTGATGTCCTCGGGTTTGAGTCCCCGCCGCGTAATGGCACTATCCCAGTGTACCGCCTCAGTTGTCGCAGTATTCATCGCCATTGTTAGCCTTTCTCTGGCTCCTTGGGGTGTTCGCAATACTGAACTTCTCAAGCAAAACCAAGAGCGGCTCACTGAAATTGATCTGATTGCCGAAGGACAGTTTCAATCCTTCGCAAGAGGAGAGCGAGTGACATGGGCGCGAGATGTTGTTATGCGCGATGGGGAGAGAGAATTGCGTCAGGTCTTTGTTGCAATGAACAGAGCCAATGCCACTGATGGTGACTCCCTAAGGCTCATTTTTGCCGAATCTGCTCGCCCTGAAATAGACGCAGACTCCGGCGCTCGATACATGCGCTTAGATAATGTTATGCAATATGAGGGCGTTGCGGGTCGGGGTGACTACTCCGTTGGCCAGTTTGATGTGCAGTCAATTTTGCTGCCTGCAGCGCCAGAGATCGAAGCGGTAATGGAAGAGGCGACCTTGTCGACAGCAGCGCTTATTGGAGATCCATCCAGTGCTCGCCAGGCAGAATTGCAATGGCGCATTTCAATAATACTAATTATTCCTATTATCACGTTAATCGCAGTGCCCTTTGCGACGGTTAATCCCCGACAAGGACGCTACGCAAAACTTTTGCCCGCAGTGTTACTTTATGCCATCTACTTTTTGCTCTTACAGTTTGCGCGAGATGCTTTCGCCGAGGGAGACATCCCAGCGGCACTAGGGTTGTGGTGGGTGCATGTGATTTTCCTGAGTTTCGGGTTGTTACTCAATCAATATCCGTCTCTTGCTCAGTTTGGGGCGAAAGCGTGAAACGTATAGATAGGCACATAGGCTCTACAGTGCTGCTTTCGATGCTAGTAGTCATTGCGATAATAGGGTTGTTGGACGTGATATTCGCGCTGTTGGAAGAGCTGTCAGATACCGATGATAACTATGGCCTGATGGACGCGGTGACGTACGTGGTAATGACAACCCCGACCAGTCTATATGAACTGCTACCGTTTACCGCCCTAGGAGGCGCCCTCATCGGCCTTGGAATACTAGCGTCGAGCAACGAGTTGGTAGTCATTCAGGCAGCGGGTGTTTCGGTATTCCGTATTGTGTTTGCCGTTATCAAGCCAACATGTTTAGTGATGATATTGAGTGTGATATTTGGCCAATTTGTGTCGCCGCCATTGGAACAATTGGCGCAGAGCAATCGAGCAGTGCAAAAATCTGGAGCCCAATCCATAAGTTCAGAGCAGGGCAATTGGCAGCGCATCGGCAATGAATTTATTCACATAAATGCCATCGCGCCAGGTGGGACGAAGCTGATTGGGGTGTCGAGATTTGAAACCGATGGCGCCAGGCGACTTGTTTCTGCCAGTTTTTCCGAGGCTGCAGAGTACGTTGAAAGTAGCGACGGAAACTATTGGCGCTTGGAAAACGTGCAACAGTCGATTTTCGAAGACCAAGCAATAATCACAAGTAATTATCTTCAAGTGGACTGGGTCGTAGAGCTGTCGCCAGAATTGCTAAGCGTACTCTTAGTGGAGCCTGATGAGCAGTCCATATCCGGCTTGTATAGGCTGGCACAATTCTTTGAAGCGGAAGGGCTTGAGGCCAAGGTTTATTATTTAGCGTTCTGGAAAAAATTGCTACAACCCCTCGCTACCCTTGCACTGGTTATTCTCGCCATATCATTTGTGTTTGGCCCGCTCCGAGAGGCGACCATGGGATCGCGAGTCTTTGTGGCGATTGCAGTTGGTATGTTATTTACTATCGTACAGCGAATGATGGAGCCTGCCAGCCTTATTTATGGCTTCAGTCCGTTAACTGCCGTACTGCTACCTATACTTATTTGCGCTGGGTTGGGTTATGTCCTGCTAATTCGAGTACGCTGAGCGCTGCTTAGGGTTTAAGCGATGCATTGGAGTTTTTATGATTACCTGTTACTTGGACTACACAATCGACCCCGCCAAAATTAAAGAGTTTGAAGCCTATGCAAAATTGTGGATTCCTTTAGTGCAGCGTTTTGGTGGTGTGCATCATGGCTATTTTTTGCCATCAGAGGGGGCAAACGACAAAGCTTACGCCTTATTTAGCTTTGATTCGCTGGCGGCGTATGAAAAATATAGAAAGCTATCCTTAGCCGATGATGAGTGCAAAGCAGCGTTTGCTTACGCGGAAAAAACAGGTTGCATCTTTCGTTACCAGCGCAGTTTTTTAAGGCCCGTTCTTGCAGATTTTTCTGCTAATTAAACGGCCTGTGAGACTTAGGGACCAGCACCACTTTACTCTTAGATAGCCGGTCGTGGGCTGCGTCTTTATTCTTATCCACATAGAGCCAAAGATAACCTGCGCCGAGGGCAAAGAAAGCAGGCCATGCCAGAAAGAAACGCAATGCAGCTTGCGGCGCAGTTAAGAGCTTATTGTCAGTGCTTAGGACTTTCAGGCGCCATGACACCATGCCAAGAGTTTGGCCGCTTTTTATCCAAAACCAAATATAGAAACCGGAAGCACTGGCCACCATTAATAAGAAGGTTACGGCATCCACCCAAGGATTCGTTTCGACCACTCCATCCACCAGCCTGTTAGAGTCAGGTCCCACAATTATTTGGATGCAAAACCCGATGAGCATCCATAAAGCGGCTACCAAAAAGCCGTCATAAAGCAGCGCCGCTAGTCGACGCAGAAGGCCGGCCCGAGGGAAACTTGCATGGTTGTTGTCTGTCATGTTGGCGGCTGATTTGATTATGGAAAAGGCGCAAGTTAGGTGACGTGCGTGGCGAATTTAATCACAGGTCCCTAATTAGCTGCCAGCAGCTGAGAAGCCAGTGATCTGCATTGTAGTGTATATGAGCAATGGAGACTATAGAGGGCTGGATTTCCCTAGTCTTTTGAATACCTCTGCTTAATCATGCGCTTCTGCTATGGGTATTTACGGAGACTTTGCTAGAATGTGGCCGGTTAAATACTATAGTTGCACTATGCAGACTAATTGCTGCAGAGATTTTTAAGGAATTCTAATGGCTACGGCGAAGGCACGGCACATCAAATTGCTCGATACCACTCTTCGGGATGGGGAGCAAACTCAGGGGGTTTCTTTTTCGGCAAACGAAAAAGTGAATATTGCCCGCGCCTTGTTGCAATCATTAAAAGTTGATCGAATTGAAGTGGCATCTGCCTGCGTGTCGCTTGGAGAGCAATTAGCTGTAGCTGACATTACTAAATGGGCCAGTAGCCAGGGGCTAGTGGACCGGGTTGAGGTGCTCGGGTTTGTCGACCATAAACGAAGTGTTGATTGGATAGTCAAAGCCGGCGGCAAGGTGATCAATTTGCTCGCAAAAGGTAGTGAGAAACACTGCAGGGAGCAATTAGGAAAAACATTGGAAACCCACGCAGAGGATATTGCGCGCACTGTAGACTATGCTCAATCACAGGGACTGCGGGTCAATATGTATCTTGAAGACTGGTCAAATGGCTATGCTGATAGTCCAGACTATGTGTTTGGCTTGATAGAACGCACGCAGCATCTACCAATCGGTCACTATCTCCTCCCAGACACATTAGGCTTGATGTCACCTCGTGAGGTGGCAAGTTCGCTCACAGATATGATGACTCGCTTTCCAAAGCTGGTGTTCGATTTTCATCCTCACAATGACTATGGACTGGCGACAGCCAACGTCTTAGCGGCCGTAGAGGTTGGCATCGATACTATTCACTGCACTATAAATTGTTTAGGCGAAAGAGCGGGTAATGCATCGTTGGCCGAAGTTGCCGTTGCACTGCGCGATAAGCTACATATGGAACTATCCATCGATGAAACCCGTATCGCCGTTTTAAGTCGAATGGTTGAAAATTTTTCGGGCAAATGGATAGCGGCAAACACACCCATAGTGGGTGCAGATGTGTTTACACAGACCGCTGGGATTCATGCCGATGGCGATCTGAAAGGCGATCTGTATGTGACGAATCTGAGCCCAGAAAGATTTGCGAGAAAGCGAAGCTATGCCCTAGGCAAAATGAGTGGCAAGGCTTCTCTGATTAATAACTTAGACGAACTTGGTATCAGTCTTTCAGAGGAAGATCAGGCAAAGGTGTTAGCGCGTATCGTCAAACTTGGCGATTCAAAACAGCTTATTACGGCCGAAGATCTGCCTTTTATCATTGCTGATGTAATGCAGAGCAAAGAAGTACATTACATTACCTTGCTCAATTGCTACATCAATAGTGGTCTAGATGTTGACAGTACGGCTAGCATTCGAGTTGAAATAGAAGGGGACGAACTGCAAGGGTCCGGTGCTGGCAATGGCGGCTTCGATGCCTTTATGGATGCTATCACCAAGCTGCTAGCACAAAGAGACTTCGTCATGCCCCAGTTAACGGACTACGAAGTTCATATCCCGAGAGGGGGTAAAACCAGCGCACTGACAGAGTGTGTTATCAGTTGGAACGCGGGGCAGCGAGAATTTAAAACCCGTGGTGTTGATTCAAACCAAGTGTTAGCCGCAGTGAAAGCAACCATGCGCATGATTAACATCAGGCTGCATAGCATCCGAGAGCAGCAATCAGCGCAGTAGGCGTCACATTTCCTTGACGCCTGTGGCTGTATAATTTCCCCGAAATAAGAAGCGCTTGTGGGGTAGCCTTCTGGATTACCTTATAGCTTCGCTAGTTCTGCAACCACAAGATCGCCAAAGCCATCTGTGCTTATCATTTTTACAGCGGCTCCTGGTTTTGACAGGTCCGGTGTGGAGTAGCCCTGAGCGAATACGCTCTGCATAGCCTGCCAAACATTTCGCGCCTCTTGCTCCATGTCGAAGCTCATTTCCAGCATCATTGCCACCGAACCTATCATTGAATAGGGGTTAGCTATTTTCTGCCCAGCAATATCCGGTGCTGAACCATGGGAAGGCTCGTAATAGGCCTTGTCTGGCCCCAAGCATGCGGATGGCATGAGGCCTAATGAGCCAAGAATGCCGCCGCCTTGATCGCTTAGTATATCCCCGAACATATTTTCCATGACCATTACGTCGAATTGGCCAGGGTTTAGGCAAAGATAGGTTGCTGCCGCGTCTACCAAAATGGGAACCACTTTCACTTCAGGGTAATCGACAGCAACCTCTGCCATTACCTCATTCCACAGTACGCTGGATTTCAGAACGTTGCTCTTGTGAATATTATGAAGAACTTTTTTGCGTTTTTGCGCAGTTTCGAAGGCGACTCTCGCGATATTTGCAATTTGGTCTTCGTCATATTCCAGTGCTTCTGTGACGTAGCGTTTGCCTGCGGCGTTAACGCCGGTTTCTTTCTTGCCAAAATAGAGTCCGCCGACCAGTTCCCTGATAATAATGAAGTCGATGCCGGAACCAATTATCTCGGGCTTGAGTGGTGAAAAATGCGCCAAGCTTTTTGGTAGAAATACCGGACGAATATTAGCAAACGTATTGTAACGACGACGCAGCGGCAGTAATGCGCCTCGCTCTGGCTGCATATCGACGGGAATTGTTTGAGAGGCTTCGTGACTTAGCCCAATGGGGCCTTTTAATATCGCATCCGCTTCATCACACAGTGCTTTGGTTTCTTCAGGAAATGAATGACCATGCTCAAAATACGCGTTGGCGCCAAACGCACCGTGGGTCAATTGAAAGTTTATGTTGTTTCGTTGACCGACTAATTCCAGCACCTTCACCGCTTCCGACATGATTTCAGGGCCAATTCCATCCCCATCGAGAAGGGCGATTTTGTAGTTAGACATAGCAATTCCTATTGGGTGAGGGCAGAGATTTTGTAAATGGGATATTAGTTAGTGTTAACAAGCTAATTTACCACGGCAAGTAAATTGCTAACAACCAAGGCCGCATAATGGGAGATTAAACCAGCCTGAGACTTGTAGTGTCAGACACATTAGGTTGCATCAAGAAGGGTGTTACTACAGTACTGAGAGGACTACAGAAACTTGCCGTATGAATATCAAGGTGAGAATTATGACTATGCCGTATACAACGCCATCACCAATTTCAAAACCAAAAAAGGTTTTTGGCTTATCGCCATCTTCATTGTTTTCGCTGTGATCTTCGTCGTCGAAACTCATATCGACATTGACTCCCTTTGAATTTCCCTATCGTTAGATCAGACGTCTCTGATCTTAATCAGGCATATCGGCCATTTTGCTCGCTGCTTCAACGAATCGGCAGCAAAATGAACTCATTGTCTGGTACCAGTGGGCGGACTTGAACCGCCACTCCCGCAAAGGAACCGGATTTTGAATCCGGCGTGTCTACCAATTTCACCACACTGGCAATGCAGTATTTAACTTCAGCAATTCCCTGACTGAGCCGCGAGTAAGGTCTAAAGGCTCAGCGGGGCGGTATTATACCAATTGAGCGCCTACTGGCAATCAACTTCACTGCTACGTTTACTGAGGCTTGGCTTAAAACAGGCCGCGATTGCAAGGCTTTCGCTAATTCATAAAGTCAGTTAGGCTTGCCGGCCCTGACAACAGCAGCATTTTATAGACTTAAGTATATTGGCTAATATTATGAAAGTTTCAGATTTTGACTATCATTTACCGTCTAGGCTCATCGCACATCATCCCGCCGAAACTCGCTCTAGCAGCAAATTACTCCATTTGGACGCCAATACGGGCGGCCTGCAGCACAGGGTGTTTCATGAGCTCGTTAGTTTGCTCAATCCAAATGACCTGCTGATTTTTAATGACACCAAGGTGATCCCGGCACGGCTTTTTGGTTGCAAGGAAAGCGGTGGCAAATTTGAGGCCTTAATTGAGCGGGTTGTGGACAACAATGAGCTGATTACGCAGTTGCGGTTGAGTAAACCGGCGAAACCAGGCACAAAGCTGTTGTTTGAGTCAAAAGACGGGTCGGGTTTGGACTCAGTAACTGCAACAGTTATCGGTAGGGAGCAGGATTTTTACCGAATCGCTTTCCCTTTGGAGGTTAATCTCGGAGACGTGTTTGCTCGCATTGGGCACATTCCTTTGCCGCCCTATATTAAGCGGAAGGACAGGCAGGCTGATATAGAACGATATCAAACTGTTTATGCCCGGCACGAAGGTGCGGTGGCAGCTCCTACTGCTGGCCTTCATTTTGATCAGGAATTGCTAGACGCCCTTAAAGCTAAAGGCGTTGAGCAGGCCTTTATCACATTGCATGTGGGTTCGGGCACTTTCCAACCAATCAGAGTGGATACTGTTACCGATCACAAAATGCACAGTGAGTGGATTGATGTGGATGAGTCTGTGATCGATAAGATTCAGCGCTGCAAAGAGCAGGGGGGGCGAGTTGTAGCCGTTGGGACAACGTCAGTACGAAGCTTGGAAACCTGTGCTCTTAATAGGCCGTTTTCAGCTTACCAAGGAGAGACTGATATCTTTATTTATCCTGGTTTCGACTTCAAAGTTGTCGATGCGATGGTGACCAATTTTCATCTACCTGGGTCCAGTTTGGTTATGCTGGTGAGCGCTTTTGCATCCCGCGAGGCAATTTTAGCTGCTTATGCTGAAGCGGTGGCTGAGAACTACCGGTTCTTTAGCTACGGTGATGCCATGTTCATTACTCGGTAATTGTTAGCGCCACAGATTATTACTGGGGAAGTTTAGCAACTCACTTATTTTGACGTTTTCTGCTATACTGGCGCGCTTGCTTTGCCAGTACTATTTCTTCAACTAATACAAAGGATTACGTATCAATATGAAAGCACCTGTGCGAGTCGCTGTTACCGGAGCAGCAGGACAAATTAGCTATTCACTCTTATTTCGAATTGCAGCTGGCGAAATGTTGGGCACTGACCAACCTGTCATTTTACAATTATTGGAAATTACCCCTGCATTAGAGGCATTGCGGGGAACCGTAATGGAAATCGAAGACTGTGCGTTTCCTTTGGTTGCCGGTATTGTGCAAACCGATGATGCGGCAGTTGCATTTAAAGATGCAGACTACTGCCTGCTTGTTGGCGCTCGTCCACGGGGGCCGGGAATGGAGCGCAAAGACTTGCTAGAAGCGAATGCAGCAATCTTCTCCGCTCAGGGCAAGGCGATTAATGACCATGCTAGTCGATCAGTCAAAGTTCTAGTAGTGGGCAATCCTGCCAATACCAATGCCCTGATTGCATACAGAAACGCACCGGATCTAGATCCAGGTCAGTTCACAGCCATGACTCGATTGGATCATAACCGAGCGATAGCACAGTTAGCCAATAAGACCAGCACCCACAGCACCGATATCAAGGGCATGATAATTTGGGGTAATCACTCAGCAACGCAATACCCAGATATCCACCATTGCCAAGTCGCCGGTGAAGCAGCGCTTAGCCTCGTTGATCAACAGTGGGTGGAGAAAGACTTTATACCTGTAGTTCAACAGCGCGGTGCGGCGATCATTAAAGCCCGTGGTTTATCCAGTGCAGCCTCCGCTGCTAACGCAGCCATCGAGCATATGCGCGATTGGGCGTTAGGAACCAAAGGAGAAATAGTTAGCATGGGAATCCACAGCGATGGCAGTTATGGTGTCGAAAAGGGTCTAATCTATTCTTTTCCAGTGACTTGTGAAAACGGTAACTACACAATTGTTCAAGGCTTGGCAGTTAACGATTTTAGCCAAGGTCTAATGAACGCTACTGCGAAAGAATTAACCGAAGAAAGAGACGCTGTCGCGGCTCTGCTCCCCTAGGGCCAATAGCCTCGACACTCGTCGAGGCTGATTACACCATGGCATCTGATTCAATTAACCCTGCAAAGAGCCGGCAGTTCTGGCTCTTTCAGTTAACTGGCTGGTCGCTTTGGGTGTCGCTGTTGATATTGCGAGATTTGATCGCAATTCCCGTCGAATACATTTTCCCTCGTGCAATCGTGACAGGCGTGTCTGCTATTGCGGGAATGTCACTAACTTTTGCCCTTCGCTATTGTTATCGCTTGGTCTGGGATAGCGGTTTCATTATACGCTTTCTCGTGGCTTGGTTTGGCTCGTTGACAGCTGCCTTTATCTGGCAACCTTTTCGTAACTATATTGCTCTATTGCCCTACGGTGACATTCTAGATTTATCAAATGCATCCGCTGAAGATTTGTTTGACGGAACCCTAAGTATTTCTTTTCCATTGCTCCTGTTATGGAGCGCTCTGTATTTCATTGTTAAGTACTATTTTTTACTTCAGGAAGAAAAAGAAAAGAGTCTGCGTTCAGAATCTTTAGCCCATCAAGCGCAATTGCTTATGTTGAGGTATCAGTTAAATCCCCATTTTCTTTTTAATACCCTCAACGCTATTTCCACCCTTGTGCTCACAAATTCCAATGTCCAAGCCAATGAGATGGTCACCAAGCTTAGTAAATTCTTGCGTTACTCCTTGGATCACTCGCCTTTAGACAAAGTAACGCTTGCCCATGAATTAGAGACATCTAAGCTCTATCTGGATATCGAGAAGGTTAGATTTGAAGAGCGATTGAAAATAGAGGTGGATATTGACACCGAGGCTCAGAACGCCCTAGTGCCAACAATGATTCTCCAGCCATTAATCGAAAATTCAATAAAGTATGCCATCTCCAAATCCATTGATGGCGGTACAATCAAGATTGTTTCGTCGCGGCAAAATAACCAGCTCGTGCTGCAAGTCATAGACGATGGCCCTGGGCTGGCAGAATTAGACGATACAACAGACGCTCTAGCGCTTTCAAAAGGCGTGGGTATCAGTAATATACGCAACAGGTTGGATGAAATTTACGGAGAAAACTATGAGTTTAGTTTTTCTAACGCGAATCCCAATGGATTAATTGTAACCGTGGTAATCCCTTATGACACAAAATGAAGTCAAACCTATGAAAGCAATTATCGTTGACGATGAGGCGTTGGCCCGCCAGGGGTTGGCGCTGCGACTTGCTGAAATATCAGGGGTCGATGTGGTGGGTCAGTGTGCCAACGGTGAGGAAGCAATCGCTGCCATTCTAGAACACGCCCCTGATATTATTTTCTTAGATATTCAAATGCCAGGAATGACTGGATTCGATCTGATCAAAGAAATACAGTCAGATATTTTGCCCATGGTCATTTTTGTGACCGCCTATGACGCCTTTGCGATCGATGCATTTAATGTACACGCGATAGACTATTTGCTAAAGCCCGTCGAAGTTGACCGCCTCGCGGCAGCTGTTGAGAAAGCTAAGCAAACTAAGGCTCAGCAAATAGCGCTTAGCGAAAAGCAGCGTCTTATGGAATTGGTCGTAAGTATTACGGGTAAATCTGCTGCCGCAGTTGCTGAACTGCTAGACAGCGACGAAGAATTAGTGGAACACGCGGATCGACTCGCGATCAAAGACGGCTCATCAATTACGTTTGTTCCCGTGAGAGATATAGATTGGATAGATGCAGCCGGCGATTATATGTGCGTTCATGTCAAAGGTGAGACTCACATCATGCGAACAACCATGAAGGAATTGGAGGCAAAGCTTGATCCTTTAATCTTTCAGCGGGTACACCGTTCTACTATCGTCAATCTTGAACGAGTGGAGAAAGTGTCTTCTCATATAAACGGTGAGTTTCATTTAACGCTGAGCTGCGGCTCGTCGCTGAAAATGAGCAGGTCTTACAAAGATAAAGTGAAACACTTTTTCTAGTGGCTTGAAGCGGGCCAGGATTAAGCCAAGTGATCTAAAGGAAGCTCTGTGGTGTTCCATACTTCTCTTAACATAAAGCTAGAGTGGACATCGGAAACACCTTCGATACGAGTGATTTTGTTCAATAAGAAGTCTTGATACTGCTCCATGTCCGGGACAACTACCTTTAACTGGTAATCCGCGGATTGACCCGTTATCAGTAGGCACTCCAAGACTTCGGGAAAGCTCTTGACAGTCTTTTCAAACTGTTCAAATCGATCAGGCGTGTGTCGATCCATACTAATTTGAATTAGAGCTGTTAGCTTTAGGCCAAGCTGGCGTGGGCTAAGCAAGGTAACGCGACGTTCAATTATGCCTAGCTCTTCCAATTGTTTGACGCGCCTAGCGCAGGGCGATGGAGACAGCCCGATAGCATCCGCAAGTTCGAGATTGGTGATACGTCCGTCTTTTTGCAGGTGTTGCAATATTTTCTTATCCATCTTGTCCAAGACAGCCATAAAAAACACTCAATAGTTGAAAAAATTAAGCTTATGGCAATTATTGGATAAAATGCAAATAAAATTGTTGAAAATTGGCATTATTCGCTAAAATTGGCGTTAAAAAGGGCAAAATACGACTAGAATCACCCTTTGCTTTTGGCTATTCTACGCACTCTCAAGCTATGGGCTGAGAGTTAAACAGATTCAAAGCTCGCAAATAGAGTCCCAAAAGGAAAATGAGATGAACGCAAAAAGGTTTGACCATACCAAATATAAGCCTTTTACACCGATCGGGCTGCGCGATCGCACTTGGCCAGACAAGGTCATCAGCGAAGCGCCTGCCTGGTGTAGTGTGGATCTTCGAGATGGCAATCAAGCCCTCATTGAGCCCATGAGTGTCGTTCAAAAAACCAAGATGTTCGAATTATTGGTCGAGGTGGGTTTTAAAGAAATTGAAGTTGGATTTCCGGCAGCCTCCCAGCCAGATTTCGATTTTGTTCGAAGCCTGATCGAGCAAAATAAAATCCCAGAAGACGTAACCATTCAAGTGCTTACTCAGGCTCGGCCTGAACTTATCCAGCGTACTTTTGAATCACTCAAAGGCGCAAAAAAAGCGATTCTTCATGTCTATAACTCGACTTCAGTAGTCCAGCGCGAAAAGGTGTTTAAAACCGATAAAGCGGGCATTATCGCGATAGCTGAATCAGGTGCCGCTGAGGTTAAGCGCTGCGCGGAACTGGCGACAGATACCGAATGGACCTTCCAGTATTCTCCCGAGAGTTTTACCGGCACCGAAGTGGATTTTGCGGTAGAAGTGTGCAATGCGGTATCGGCGATTTGGCAGCCCACCCCTGACAAAAAAATTATTTTTAACCTGCCTTCAACTGTCGAGATGGCAACGCCGAATGTTTATGCTGATCAAATTGAATGGTTTTGTCGCCATATTGATAAGCGGGACGCCATTATTGTAAGTCTGCATACTCACAACGATCGAGCTTGCGCTGTTGCAGCTGCAGAACTTGCCGTAATGGCTGGAGCGCAGCGAGTTGAAGGAACACTGCTTGGCAATGGTGAAAGAACTGGCAACATGGATATTGTCATAATGGCCATGAATATGTACAGCCAGGGGATAGATCCGAAGCTCGATCTTCATGACATGGATAAGATTGTTTCTGTGATTAGAGAATGCACTCAAATAGATGTGCATCCAAGACAGGCTTACTCCGGAGATCTGGTGTTTACCGCTTTTTCCGGCTCCCACCAAGATGCCATAAAAAAATGTCTCGATTTATATAAAGAAGGTGAGCCTTGGGAAATTGCCTATTTACCCATCGATCCTCGGGATATAGGCAGAACCTATCAAGATGTTATTCGCGTCAATAGCCAATCAGGAAAAGGTGGAGTCGCCTATGTGCTCGCCAATAAATTCGGTTTCGAATTACCCCGTTGGCTACAGATCGAATTTAGTCGTGTGGTGCAAAAGCACACGGAAGAAAGTGGGCAAGAGATTCACCCGGATCAGATTTGGGACTTGTTCAATCGGCATTATTTCAGCAACAATAAAGTTCTTAGTCTTGAAGACTTTAAAATTGAAAAACATCAAGGTAGAGAAACTTTTGCAGCCACTGTTGATTATTTCGGTCAGTCTCTGGAAATAAGCGGAGAAGGGGATGGCGTATTAGACGCATTTGTAGAGGCGCTAAAACAGGCCATAAATATTGACTTTGAGATTCAGGAATATGGCGAGCATGCACTTGGACAAGGTGCAAATGCGGAAGCCGTTACTTATATTCAAATCAAGTGCGAAGGACGACGATACAGTGGAGTTGCTATCAGCAAGGACATCATCTCTTCGTCTTTAAACGCATTCATGAGTGCTGCTAGTCAACTTCTTAGCCAACAAAAAGCAGCCGCATAGTTTTTAAGATCGCAGATTCGATCACTTCATCCTGGATAATTGCTCAAAAGGCAAGGCCAAACCGGTTGGCTCAGGATGAAGTGGTCGCCTGCGTTGTCGCAGGCGACCCCTATGGTTGATTTACTTATTACAGCATCGCTCTCCTCCTTTTTGTTTGGGCTGTTCGGAGTCAGTTGGGAGGCTGTGGATGAAAAAATTGCCCGTCAATACCCCACTGTCGCCTACATCAGCACCGACGAATTGGTCGCCCTTCAAGCTTCATCACCGGAGTCCTCTCTCGCTTTATTTGATGTTCGAGAAACAGCTGAGTTTGCTGTTAGCCATTTGGAAGGGGCTCAAAACCTGACCACAGCAGCAGCGATAGCAAACGCCGTACCTGATAAATCCACTCCAATTATTGTCTACTGTTCGGTAGGCTACCGTTCCGCCGCAGTGGCCTCGCAGTTACAAGAACTGGGCTTTAACAACGCAGTTAATCTTAAGCACTCCATTTTTGAGTGGGTTGAAAAAGGCTATCCTCTGCAAAATGACCGCGGACCAATAAGTAAGGTCCATCCTTACAATAAAGCTTGGGGTGCTCTCATCGATAAAAGTTACCACTATGTTCCTGATTAAACGCCTGTGAACAAACTATTGGTAAGTCAACAGCGACTAAACTTAGCATCATCTGACTGCTTTGCCGGAGTTAGAAAAGGGAAGCAGGATGACAAAGCAAGAGTGCCAAACTTGATGGAATGCCCATGACTCTCATCGATGAAGATGAAGCATTAATTGCGGCAGCAATTAAAGGGTCTTCTTATGCCTGGGAAAAACTAGTTAAACGCTATGAGACTCGGCTTTATAACCATGGTCTGCGACTAACCGGCAACCCAACCGATGCAATGGATTTGATGCAAGAGGTTTTCCTAGGTGTATATCGAAATTTGCATCGTTTTAGGGGAGATGCAAAATTTAGTAGCTGGATATTTCGTATTGCGCACAATAAATCGGTAGATATGGCTAGGCGAAAGCGCTTTACCACTGTCCAGTCGCGGGCCGATGACGATGAATTCGATTTTTTGGATAGTTTTCCAGCGAGTTCTAAGTTAGAGCCGGAGTCAGTGCTAGGGGAGTCTCAGTTTAATGCGACGGTTTTAGCAATGCTGGACCAATTGCCAATGGATCAACGCCTAGTTGTTGAATATAAAGTATTCCAGTCGTTAACGTTTGAAGAAATTGCAGAGCTTCAGGATATGTCTGTGAATACCGCGAAAACCCGTTTTTATGCGGCACTGAAAAAATTGAAAGTAATCTCGGAGGAGTCCAATGTCCTGCCTTAAAACTGAACACTTGTTGAAAGAATATTTCGCAGATAATTTGAGCGCTCTAGCTAAGGCAGAGATGGAACGCCATCTTTCTGACTGCGCTGACTGTAATGCCGAACTTGAAGCATTTATTTCTGTACAAACCCGCTTACACGGCTGGCAAGATCAACATGCACCCCATTGGGACAGAGGTGTGGAATTGTTTCGACGTGAGCACCGCCATGTTGACGTGACTGCGTCCAAATTCAACCTCTGGCAATGGCTGCCAACGGGCTTCAGTTTCGCCATGATGTTGTTGGTGGTGCTGAATACCAGTTTAGAAATCAGTGATGATAGTCTCGCTTTAAGCTTTGGTGCTAATAAATCCGACGGGTCTGTCGCTGAGCAGTTTGCAAACTACCGCCGCCAACAACAAGAAGAACTGTCTGCGTTTATGGTGCGTGTCGAGAATAGGCAGGACCAGAATAATTTGCAGTTAATGCAAGCTGTGTTTGATCAAACTCAGCAGACCACTGCAGAAAATTTGGAGAGAATTTATGCGTTTTTTGAGCAGCAGCGAATCCAAGATTTAGAAGATATGCGAGTTGGATATCAAGAGCTGGTCAATAACGATTATGAAACTATTCGTTCGCTTCAGCAGTTAGCACAATTTGTTAGCTTCAATGACACGGTACGATAGGAGTTATTGTATGAAGCTGAAGGCAATGTTCACGATCGGCATGATAGGAACCCTCAGTCAGTTCGTTTCTGCCCAAGAGATTGATGTAAGTTCGGTAAAAGAAAACGTTACAATCTTTACTGGCATTCTAGAAGATGCATTAGAGCTCAACCAAAGCAGCGGCCTGTTTGGTATGCAGTTAGGTGGCGTGAAAGGCAGCTATTTTGTGGGCCAAGGGGCGGTGCTCGAGGTGCGTTCGCCGCTTGCGAACAAGCGCAATCGCGCAGGTATTGGCGCTTTAAGTTTGGCAATGCAGTCACTACCCCGTGTCAATCCATTCGAAACTATTGCGCGGACTGCGAAAGAAACCGCAACGTCGGCGTCGGTACTAAGTACAGATGCGGCGCAAGAGGCAGGCGTGGTGTATCAGCAGATGATGGATCGAATCGCGAATATTGATTACTCATTGGTGATGAGCTCTGCTTTGCAGCAGGCTTCTGAGGCCGCTCGTTCTCTAAGGAATTTAGGTAGCGTAGGCCCGGAAGATTACGATGCTTTGCAGCAGGAAATAGATGCACTGCGAGAGGCTACTCAGCAACGTAGCGCGGAAATTAGAGATATAGTAAATAGTCTGCAAAACTCGTTTGCAGATGCGAATGCGCAGAATGAAGCGGAGTCAGAGCTTCAGCAAGAGCTAGATCGGTTGCTCTCAGAAGTGGAACCCTTGAAGCAACAGGCATTGGCGAAAGCGGCGGAACTAAAATCCAAATCGGAACAGGCACAGAAAGACTTCTCGGCTCAACTGGATCTGGAGATCGCAGAGTTCGAGCAATCGCTGTTTAATGCATTGTGTGCCTATGGGGCGACCTTGAGAGAAGTGCCCGCGCAGGAGTATGTGTCCGTTATTTTGGTCGGGCTAGGTAAAGACTCAAATGAAGGCGAAAAACCTGACAAAGTATTTGTTGTAAAGAAATCAGATTTAGTTAGTTGCCAAAGCGGAGTTATTGATGCGCCGGCGTTACTCGCGGCTGCGGTGAGCTATTCCTATTAATAACGGGATAGAGCGCCACGGCTGTTTCAAAAGGGTGCTCCTGCAATATTGACGTCCGCGGGAGTGAACTGTTTGGCGGAGTCGGTGTTTTGGTACAATCGAGTAATCAAAAGTAGGACACCCGGAACGTCTAACAAATCATGATCACTAAAGATGAGTTTTCGCCTAATTCTCTCTCTTGTGGTGATAAGCCTTCCGTTAACGTCAAAATTTAAAAAAGTAAAATCCTCTTCATCTCTACCCCAATTGCTTGAAATGACTTCTTGACCTACGCGGCCATCTAGTCTTGGGAATGGGTAGAACCACCTGCCACCATTGCGACCTGTCTCATAGGTTATTATCTGCCCATCAGGATAGTACCAAGTGACATCGTGCTCCCAAAAGTAATTGGTTGCGAGATTGCCATTGGGCCAAAATATGGCCTGATCACCGTGCATCCAATGGTATGCCATGATCTGCCCATTCGGATAATAAATAGTAGTATCCGCACCGGGTTCAGCCATAAAGAGCTGGCCATTGGGGAATCGCCATGATTGGTGGTAGAGGTCGCGAGATATCAATGAACCATTGTTGTAGAAAGTCCCGCTTCTGGTGTAGACAGTCAAAATTACTGGCTGACAAACCAGGGTGTTTAGCTCAATCAGCTGGGACTCAATGTTGAAAAGTTCGTCAAGATTATCATCATCTTGAGGAAGGAGAATATTGAGAGAGACCATCTTTGCCATAAATTCAAGAGTGGCGCAGGCGCTGCTCACGTTTTCCGCCCCAGATCGAGCCGACGCACTAAGAGAGGCAAACAAAAAGACCAAAGCCATAGTAAATTTTGAAAGTTGCACTGCTGTTCTCCTGAGTTATTGCCGCCAATGCTATAGAGCACTGGCCGACAATTTAACCTGCACAAAGTGAACCCTGACTTAATGGGGCCTGAGCTGCCGGCAGTAGCGAAGGGGTAATTTGGTTTGGTTTTCAGACGCAATTTCTTATAGAATCTCGTCGGTAGAGAAAGCTCACTGATGGGCTTGAATGCTTGCTGATTCCTGCTTTTACGGCAGTTGTTGAGTATATTTGTAACAATAGTCTAAGAAAATAAGAAGCCCCTGTGGAGGATACTAAGATGGACTGCCCTAAATGCAATTCTGCGATGCAGGAACTAAAAATTGAGACACTTCACGGCAAAGTTGTTATCGATAAGTGCGATAGCTGCAAAGGTCTTTGGTTCGACAATGGAGAGGCAGAACAACTGAAAGGTGATTGGATGGCTGATTTTGCTGACAGCGGCGATCCCGAAGTGGGTAAAACCTACAATACTGTTCGGGATATTCAATGCCCCAGATGTAGCAAGCCGATGAAAAAAATTAATGACCCTAAGCAAAAGCACTTAGAATACGAAGCGTGCGAAGAGCATGGCATGTTTATGGATGCGGGTGAGTTTACTGATTATAAACATGAAACCTTGCTAGATATTTTTCGCGACGTGATTGCATCGATCCGAAGACGATAGCTCGTAAACTAGTCGGTCTGATTTAAAGATTCAACGAATGCCATCTTGGATGATTCCAGATGGCATTTTTTGTATCAGTCGGCAAAATCGGGAATTTGCCTAGATTGGTCCAATGATTGGCCGCGCTGTGGAAATCTGAGCCGCTAGACACCATGAGTCCAAAATCATCGGCTAGGGTTGTTAGTTGCTGACGCGTGGCGGGATCAATATTCGAGTAAGCGGTTTCAATTGCTGTGCCTTCTAGTGTTGAAAAATCCTCTAACAGTTTTTTTAGCTTTGTGCGTGTAAAGCGGTAGCGGCTTGGATGAGCTATTACACTGACACCTCCGGCGCGCTGCAATAATGTCAATGCCGTCTTCAGACTCATCCACTGGATCGGCTCAAAAATCTTTCCCCGTCTGGATAAATAGCGTTTAAATGCTTGCTCGTGGTTTTTGCACAATCCAGCTGTGACCAAATAATCGGCAATATGGGTTCGCGTATAGGCGATTGCTGGCAAAGACTCGAGATAGTCTTTTAGAGCAGATTGGTGCTCGCCCTCTAATTTGTCGGCCATTCTAAAAGCCCGGGCTCGCCTCAGTGCCTTTTGATTTTCCAAGGCGTCAATAAGAGGCTGGTCATAAGGGTTAAATGCAAGGCCAACAATATGAATCTCTTGCTCGTGCCAAAGGCATGAAATCTCAACGCCCGAGATGAGCTGGAAAGGTTGCTCTTTAGTAAGCAATTCTTTCGCAATGGTGATGTGATCATGATCCGTGATAGCCAAATGGGTGACATCATTGGATATCGCTAAATCCGCAAGAAACTGAGGTGGATGGGCGCCGTCAGAAAAATGGCTGTGACAATGCAGATCGGCTTTCATGATGTTAATAATTACTTTCTCTTAGTGGGTAGGTGTTAATAAGACAGTTTTAGCCGCCATAGCTTATCATTTTAAATCTGGTGGCGAGTGCTTTTACTGCGCTGGCTTTGCCCTGCAATAAATCACCAGGTCTAGGGGTCTTATCAACAGCTGCTCTGATTGCAGCGTCTTATGTTAAGCTGCGGCGCGGCGGTAACTCACAACCAGGCGCCTCGAAAAGGAAACGAAGTCGCGGGATGGTCGTGCTTCAATAATAGGCCTCCCAAGGCAGGGAAAACCACTATGGAAAAACTTCAGC
>CAYGRT010000004.1:68593-156129 GCA_964352355.1 uncultured Pseudohongiella sp.
TGCTTCAATAATAGGCCTCCCAAGGCAGGGAAAACCACTATGGAAAAACTTCAGCGGGCGGTCCACACTAACCCTGACGACGACTTGTTAATTCGACTCACCTCAGGCTGCTGTCATAGCTTAGATCAAGCTGAGCAATTACTGATCGTGATTAATGAGCAGGATTATAAAGCGGCAAGCCTTCATTCAGCCTCAATCGGCACGCACCTTAGGCACGTCATCGATCGCTATCGGAGTTTTTTGGCCGGCCTCGGTAGTGCTAAGATCGACTATGACCAGAGGGACAGGGATCGATCCATTGAAGTTGACGTTAAAGCCGCTAGGGCAGCCGTCTTGCATATTCGTCGATGTTTAAATGGCCTCTCGTCTAGTGAGTTGGCTCAGACACAATTGACCGTAATGGAAACCGTTAACCCAGAGGACTTCTCTGTCCAGGTGCAAAGTTCGGCGTATCGTGAGCTCATGAGTTTGGCAACCCACAGTGTCCATCATTTGGCGATAATTGCCATGCTCGCGAAATCACTGGGCTACAACCTAGACAGTAGCTTCGGCAAAGCGCCGTCAACGCTTATCTTTGAGGCGGTGCAGCCCTGCGATTGAGAAGAACTGCTAGGGTTTATTCGCAAAGGGAGAGCATCCAAAATACTTGACTAAATCGCTTCCCAATACTTGACTAAATTACTTAGGTATTTAATAATCTTCGCCTATCACAAAGTTATTTATAGGCTAAGCTATGCGGTTGACGACGAAGGGCAGGTACGCAGTGACAGCGATGCTTGATTTGGCTCTACACCGAGATAGAGGTCCAGTCAGTCTAGCGGATATTTCTCAGCGGCAAGCAATTTCGCTGTCCTACTTAGAGCAGCTGTTTTCAAAACTGCGAAAAAGTACCCTAGTTAACAGTATTCGTGGCCCTGGTGGGGGGTACATTCTGAATCGCGATGCGGACAAAATCTTTATCGCGCAAATAATCGATGCCGTCAACGAATCGGTAGATACCACCAAATGCCAAGGGGCAGGTAATTGTCAAGACGGCGAGACTTGCCTTACCCACTATCTATGGGAAGACCTGAGCCAGCAGATTCATCATTTCTTAGAAAGCATTAGCCTTGCAGACTTGGTGGCCAAGCGAGAAGTGAAGACTATTGCTGATCAGCAAGATAAGAGACAGATCACTGTGCGCGATAATTTGCTAGAGGTAAGCGGTCTCGGATCCAATCGAGTGCCTGCTACCAGTATTTAAACCAGTTTCTATTTGGAGTTATCATTAACATGCATCTTCCTATTTACTTGGATTACTCATCAACTACACCTTGCGACCCCCGCGTTGCTGCCAAAATGGCGGAGTGTCTAACCCTAGAGGCGAATTTCGGTAATCCCGCTTCTCGGTCACATATGTTTGGATGGAAAGCCGAAGAAGCGGTTGAAACAGCCCGCCGTCAGGTAGCGGACTTAATCAACTGTGATCCGCGCGAAATCGTTTGGACCTCCGGCGCCACAGAATCGGATAATCTTGCTATCAAAGGCGTAGCCCACTTTTACCACAACAAAGGCAAGCACATCATTACTTCCAAGATTGAACATAAGGCGGTGCTAGACAGCTGCCGTCAGCTGGAACGGGAAGGCTATGAAGTGACCTATTTAGACCCTTCAGATAAGGGCTTGATCACACCTGAAGATGTCGCCGCGGCCATCCGACCGGATACAATTTTGGTGTCATTAATGCACGTTAATAATGAAATTGGTGTTATCAACGATATTGCAGCAATCGGTGAGGTGACTCGTGAGAAGGGTGTGCTGTTCCATGTGGATGCGGCCCAAAGCACGGGGAAAATAGAAATAGACATGGAAGCCATGAAAGTGGATTTAATGTCTCTGACATCACACAAAACCTATGGTCCTAAAGGTATTGGTGCACTGTTTGTGCGCAGAAAGCCACGTGTCCGAATAGAGCCTCAAATGCACGGCGGGGGACATGAGCGAGGAATGCGATCGGGCACCTTGCCAACACATCAAATCGTTGGCATGGGAGAAGCTTACCGTCTTGCTAAGGAAGAGATGGCAGAAGAGAATATTCGAGTCTTAGCCCTACGTAAGCGTCTGCTTGATGGTCTAAGTGATATGGAAGAAGTGTATGTTAATGGCGACATCGATTCGCGGGTTGCCGGAAACTTAAATATAAGCTTCAACTATGTCGAAGGTGAGTCATTGATGATGGCGCTTCGTGAGTTAGCCGTATCGTCGGGTTCGGCTTGTACCTCAGCCAGTTTGGAGCCGTCCTACGTGCTCAGGGCTCTTGGACTCAACGATGAGTTAGCTCATAGCTCGCTGCGTATCACAATTGGCCGGTTTACAACGGAAGAGGAAATCGACTATGCAATCGGTAAAATCCGCGAAGCAGTTGCTAAACTACGAGAGCTTTCACCGCTTTGGGATATGTTTAAAGATGGTATTGATTTAAATTCAGTTCAATGGGCTGCTCACTAAGCAGAAGAGGTAATCATGGCGTATACAGATAAAGTTCTTGATCATTATGAAAATCCCCGCAATGTGGGTAAGTTCGATGATAACGACAACAGCGTGGGTACTGGTATGGTTGGCGCCCCAGCCTGTGGTGATGTTATGCGGTTGCAGATCAAGGTAGATGCAAACGGCATTATAGAAGATGCAAAATTTAAGACCTATGGTTGCGGCTCCGCTATTGCTTCTAGCTCATTACTCACGGAGTGGGTGAAAGGCCGCTCGCTAGAAGAGGCAACACAAATTAAGAATCAGGATATTGCTGACGAACTGGGTTTGCCACCTGTTAAGATACACTGCTCTGTTCTTGCGGAAGACGCAATCAAAGCCGCTATCGCAGACGTTCAGCAAAAGCGAAAAGGATAGGTTAAAAAGTAGTCCATGCCAATTTCAATTACAGAAAACGCTGCCAAACATGTAGCTGAACAGCTTAGAACTAGAGGCCATGGTGTGGGTATCCGGGTAGGCGTAAAAACCACAGGATGCTCCGGCATGGCCTATGTTTTAGAGTTTGTCGATAAGTTGGAAGTGGGAGATCAAGTATTCGAGAAGGCGGGCGTAAAGATAATTGTTGATCCGAAGAGTCTGGCTTATATCGATGGCACGGAAATGGATTTTGTGAAGCAGGGAGTCAACGAGGGCTTCGAATTTAAGAACCCCAACGCAAAGGGAGAATGTGGCTGCGGTGAAAGTTTTAGCGTTTAGTAATTCTCAGCTTTGCGTTTTCACGCAGCGAACTCCCTCCATTCACTAGTCTATCCGTAATCGCCCGGTTGTTGGGTGTTTACGAAACTCAATGAGCCTGATGAACACCAAAGATTACTTTGCTTTATTTGACTTGCAAGTTGGCTACGATCTCGATGAATCAAAGCTTGACGGTAGCTATCATCAGCTTCAATTAGAGCATCACCCAGATAAGTTTTCAGGGGAAGATGAAGCCAGCAAAATTCGAGCGGTGCAGCTAACTAGTGTAATCAATGATGCCTATGAAACACTAAAATCTCCGCTTAAGCGGGCAGCTTACCTGCTAGCTTTAGAAGGGCTGGATACCGAAAAAGTGTCACAAGCAGATCTTGATATGGAGGTACTGATGGAGCAAATGCAGATGCGAGAAGCATTGGCAGAGCTTCCTAAAGACCCCAGTTCGCTACCTGAATTAGATAAACTAAAACAGCAAGCAGAAGGCAAATTGGCGCAAAAGAAATCGGACCTTTCTGATTGCTTCAGACACTCAAACTTTACACTGGCCAAAAAAATATTCCACGAGATGCAGTTTCTCGCTAAGCTGCTGGCGGAAATTGATGCGGGTGAAGAACTGCGATTGGGATACTAGTCTCTCATGGATCGCATAATGGAAAACGGGTAACAATGGCGTTATTGCAAATATCAGAACCAGGGGGCAAGCCAGCCAAACCTAAACATAGGCTCGCTGTCGGTATCGATCTGGGAACGACGAACTCGTTAGTGGCCGCATCCTGTGCAGGAAAAGTTGAAGTATTGCCTGATGGGGAGGGGCGGTTGCTACTGCCGTCTGTTGTTAACTATTCGGACTCAGCAAACCCACTGGTGGGCCATCTTGCCAAAGCAAAACTAGCAGAAGATTCTGCCAATACCATTGCCTCGGTTAAACGGCTGTTTGGCAAAAGCGCAGCCGAGGCAGCCAATAATCCCCAACTCGCCCATTTCAAATTTGAGAGCAGCGATCCCGATAGCATGCCCACAATCGCCACCGTGGCGGGCGGTAAAACACCAGTACAAATTTCTTCGGATATTTTAGCAAACTTGGTGCAACGAGCTGAGGCACTTTTCAATGGTCCTCTTGAAGGAGCGGTGATAACTGTACCGGCATACTTTAACGATGCGCAGAGACAGCAGACAAAAGACGCTGCTGCGGCGATCGGATTGAATGTGCTTAGGTTATTGAACGAGCCCACTGCGGCAGCGGTAGCTTATGGACTAGACAGTAAAGACGAGGGCAATATTGTTGTCTTCGATCTTGGTGGTGGTACTTTTGATGTGTCGCTTTTAAGTCTCCGCCGGGGAGTCTTTGAAGTGATTGCCACTGGAGGCGATACAGATTTAGGCGGCGACGATTTTGATCAGTTGCTTGTCGCGTGGATTAAACGCGAGGCGAAGTTGAGCGATACACTCAGCCCGCGTGAACAAGCTGTGATACTGCAGCTAGCCACTCAGTGTAAGCATGATCTTAGCAGCAGTGATGAGGCTACGGTTAGGTATAAATCTTGGCAGGGTACGATAGATAATGCCGGTTTTGCTGAACTGGCAAAAGATCTAATACAGCGCACGTTACTCACGTGTCGCCGAGTTCTCAGAGATGGCAAGTTGGCAGTGGATAAGATTGATAATGTGGTCCTTGTCGGCGGCTCTACGCGCATGCCAATTGTGCGAAATGCGGTGACCGAGCTATTCGGTAAGGCGCCCTTGGCTTCCATAGACCCGGATTTAGTTGTGGCAATGGGAGCCGGTATTCAAGCCGATGTGTTGATAGGCAATAAATCTCAAGACAACTTCCTCCTGCTTGATGTAAACCCGCTTTCCCTTGGCATTGAGACGATGGGCGAGTTAGTGGAAAAAATAATTCCGAGGAACACCACCATACCCGTTGCTCGGGCGCAGGAATTCACAACGTTCAAGGATGGCCAAACTGCCATGTCGCTCCATGTGGTTCAGGGTGAGCGAGAATTGGTTAGCGATTGTCGGTCTTTAGCGAAGTTTGAGCTAAAAGGTATTCCCCCTATGGTTGCTGGCGCAGCGACTGTCAGGGTGAGTTTTCAGATTGATGCTGATGGTCTCTTGAGCGTTTCTGCCATGGAAATGAGCACCGGTAAGACGGCGGAAATTCAAGTGAAACCAAGTTACGGTTTGAAGTCTGGTGCAATAGAACAGATGTTAGAGTCGTCTCATGCAAACGCAAAAGCTGACATGAAAATTAGGGCGCTGAAAGAAGCCCAAATCGAAGCCATTCAACTGATCGACGCGATTACCAATGCGATCGCTAAAGATGGCAACTTGCTAAGTGCCGCCGAGCGGCAGAACTTAGAAAATTCTGTCAATGCCCTTGGAGACGCGGTTTCTAGTGAGAATTCGCAGCGAATTCACGAAAAAACTGCGCAGCTGAACAAATTAAGCGGTGATTTCGCCGCCAAACGCATGGATTTACATATATCGAAAGCCTTGAAAGGGGAGTCCATAGATGTTGTGGACGACGCTGTTGCTAAGACTTGATTTGAATCACTTTACTGACTGAAGGATGTTTACACGACGATGCCAAAAATAACTATTCTGCCACATGAAGTCATTTGTCCTGCGGGTGCGGAAATTGAGGCGAATACGGGCGAAAGTATTTTAGATGCGGCGCTTCGTCATCGCATTGCGATCGAACATGCTTGTGAAAAATCCTGTGCCTGCACTACCTGTCACGTGATAGTTAGGCAGGGCTTTCATAGTCTTGATGATGCAGAGGAGAACGAGGAAGACTATCTAGACAAAGCCTGGGGATTAGAGCCGGATTCGCGCCTGAGTTGCCAGGCTAAAGTCAGAGATTCAGATTTAGTTGTTGAGATCCCTAAATATACAATCAATATGGTTTCTGAAGACCACTAGAGGAGGCAGGGTATGAAATGGACTGATGTGTTTGATATCGCTATGTCACTTGCCGATAAGCACCCAGAGGTTGACCCACGGTATGTCAACTTTGTTGATCTTCACCGCTGGGTGTGCGAATTAGATGAGTTTGATGACAAGCCAGATCGAAGCGGCGAGAAAATCCTAGAGGCTATCCAGGCCGCTTGGATAGAAGAAATCGCTTGAAAACCTTGAAATAAGGGGTTTTTAGTCTTAATTAGCGTACAAAATGCCAGTATTTGCGCGTATAATGCGCGCTCTTTTGAAATACCTATTTACTGGGAGCTATGATGGCGATCGAACGTACTCTATCAATAATTAAACCTGATGCAGTTGCCAAGAATGTAATTGGCGAAATATACAGTCGTTTTGAAAAAGCAGGCCTTAAGATTGTGGCGGCTAAAATGGTACAACTAGACGATAAGTCAGCAGGTGGTTTCTACGCTGAGCATGAAGGCAGACCGTTTTTTGGCGATCTGATAGAATTCATGACGTCCGGACCTGTTATGGTCCAGGTTCTTGAGGGTGAAGGCGCGGTGGCGCTTAACCGCGAATTAATGGGAGCGACCAATCCAGCAGAGGCTGCCCCAGGCACTATCCGCGCGGATTTCGCAGTGTCTATCGATGCCAACGCGGTTCATGGTTCAGACTCAACTACGTCTGCAACCCGCGAAGTTGCTTACTTCTTCACTGAAAACGAAATCTGTTCATAATTAACATTGCCCGCCGAGGTTAGATGAGCATGATTCAGACATCTCTTCCAAATCTTGCTGGACTTAGCAGGTCCCATATGCGGGCATTGTTCGAAGGGCTTGGTGAAAAGCCCTTTCATGCCGATCAAATTTTAAAATGGATTCATCAGCGCGGTGTCACTGATTTGGACGCGATGACCGATATCAGTAAGTCACTGCGTTCGAAACTCAAAGACGCTGCGGAAATCCGCTTTCCCACCATTGTGGAAGACTATGCGTCGGACGATGGTTCAAAGAAATGGATAGTTGAAGTAACCAGTGGCAGTCGCGTAGAAATGGTGTTCATTCCCGAAGCTAATCGGGGAACCTTGTGTATTTCATCACAAGCCGGTTGCTCGTTGGATTGCAGTTTCTGCGCTACTGGCAAACAGGGCTTTAATAGCAATTTAACTGTCGCCGAGATAGTTGGTCAGTTGTGGTGGGCCGTCAAAGAGTTGGGGGGCTTTGAAGGCAAGACTCAACGCCCTATCAGTAATGTTGTCATGATGGGTATGGGTGAGCCGCTGTTGAATTTTGACCCGGTGATGGAAGCCATATCGCTCATGATGGAAGACTGCGCCTACGGTCTGTCCAAGCGGAAGGTCACTATTAGTACATCCGGAGTGGTCCCTGCTATCGATAGGCTTAAAGACTATACGGACGCATCGTTGGCTGTTTCTCTCCACGCTCCCAATGACGAACTGCGCAATGAATTAGTACCGATTAACAAAAAATACCCTATCGCGGAGCTATTACGCTCGGTTAAAGGCTATATGGCTAGTTTATCCGATGCACGTGTACCTGTGATTGAATACACCATGATTGCGGGAGTTAATGACCACCGACAACACGCGAGGGAACTCGCTGAACTGCTGCAAGACTTTCCGTGTAAGATAAATATCATTCCGTTCAATCCTTTTTCGATGAGTGAATACAGAACGCCAAGTGGCTCATCTGTGACTAATTTCCGTCAGATCTTGCAACGAGCAGGCTATACTGTAACGGTCCGCACCACTCGCGCAGATGACATAGGCGCTGCTTGTGGCCAGTTAGTAGGGGAAGTGAGCGATAACACAAGGCGTAGCGAAAGACATAGAGCAGCAAATGCGATAAAGACGAAAGTTTTTGAAAGCGCTGATAATCTTGCCGTATCTGCCGACAGATTATAGAGAACAATTTAATTATTTTGAGCGTAGTAATGTCTCTACCCAATATCTCTTTAAAAAAGCTTTTAAGTTACAGACCGCTGTTCATGGGTTTTACCATGGGGTTTGTGTTGAGTGCCTGCGTTACCACGACGACGGGGGGCTTCAACACCGTCGCTTCAGAAGAACAAGCCATTGAAGACTATATTAAGCTCGCTGCAGGTTACTATGATGCCAATGACATGGCTGGTGCACGGCGTAATGTAAACAATGCGTTGCGTTTAGATAGTCGCAACTCGGCAGCTTTTACAACTCTGGCTATGATTTTTCAGCGCGAAGGGGATGTGGAGCTAGCCAAGGAAAATTTCCGCCGAGCAATTTCCTTAGATAGAAATAATTCTCGGGCGCGCAATAATTATGCTGCACTGTTGTTTAGCGAGCAAGAATATGAAGAAGCGATGGCACAGTTGGAAGTCGTTGTTACCGACAGCACCTATGAAGGAAGAGCCACTGCGTTTGAAAATTTAGGCCGTAGCGCTCTCATGCTAGACAAGAAAGAAGAGGCTGCTGTTGCCTTCCAGCGCGCGCTTCAACTTAATTCGAATCTTTATCTCTCATCGTTGGAATTGGCGAGAATTCGTTTTGAGCAGGACAATTGGCAAGCAGCCCGCTTGGCGTTTAATCAATACTTAACCACCGTTGCATTCTATAACTTGCCACATTCTCCAAAGGCTTTATTAGCCGGAATTCTTATAGAAGGTAAATTCCAAAATCAAAAGTTGGTTCGAGATTTTTCCCTAATTCTCACTTCGTTGTATCAAGATTCCCCTGAATATTTAATCTATCAAGCGCTGCAAAATGACGACTCACGATAATTCTGAAGGCGCTCTTGAAGAAAGCCATGGCATTGCCGAAGCTTCTTTACCTAGTGTTGGTGAGCTGTTAAACGCAGAGCGCCTAAAGCAGAATAAAACTGAGAAAGAAGTGGCAGATGAGCTTCATATCACGATGCATTATGTGCGCGCTCTTGAATCCAATAGTTTCGAAAAATTGCCCGGTGAAGTGTTTGCCAGAGGATATTTGAAGAGTTACGCAATACTGTTAGGGTTGAATGTAGAAGAAGTAGTGAGCAGCTTTAATGCGCATGTGGCAAAGCAGCTTGATGTGGCAAAAGAGCAAACTCGAATACAGGTTAGAAAACGGCAAGATAGGAATAGACCGTGGGTGATCGCGTCTGCTGCGTTGTTTGTTGCTCTTTTTATTGGGCTTTGGGCCTTCAATTTCTCGGGGTCCGAACCGGAGCTTGCTGATGGAGTAACTGCCCCACAAGCTGTTGAAGCGCCAATCAGTCAGTCTGCTAACCAGTTTGTAGTTAGTGATGCGCTGGAAACAGTTGCCGAGACTCAAGTGCCTGCGGATGTGAGCGAGAACGAGCTTGCTATCGATAGCTTTAATCCAGTTGACGAGCCCGAGCCGGCAGCAGCGACGGGCTTAATGGATTTATCTAGCGACACATTTAATGAAGCCAACCAAGTAGTAGATGAAGTAGCAGAAAATGTATCAGATGCAGCGGTAGCGGTGGTTGCCCCCATCGAAGCGCCAAGGGAAAGCAGCTTGGTTGCGGATGCGGATGGCCCAGATGATCAACTTATCCACGTTGAATCTGAAGGAAATGATGTCTTGTTAATCAATTTCACTGGGGTTAGCTGGGTCGAGGTTAGTGATAATTCGAATGGGCAGATTTACCGCGATTTACTTGAATCGGGAGATAGTCTTGAAGTGATTGGTACTGCGCCTTTTAGTGTGCTTTTAGGAGATGCGCCGTTCGCGGAACTTTCTTTGAATGGCAATGTGATCGATGTAAGTGAAGATATTCGTGTTGACAATTCGGCAAGGGTAATAGTGGGGCTAAGTCAATGAGGGGTGAATCGTTTATAAAACGCCGCCAAACCCGGCAGATCATGGTTGGCAATGTTGCTGTTGGTGGTGATGCACCTATTTCAGTGCAGAGTATGACCAATACTGAAACTACAGACGTCAAAGCAACTCTCGATCAAATACAGCGACTTGTGAATGCAGGCGTGGACATCGTGCGTGTTTCTGTCCCCACAATGGATGCCGCAGAGGCTTTTAAATCGATTCGTGCCCAAGTAAAAGTGCCGCTTGTCGCAGATATACATTTCGATTATCGGATAGCCCTAAAGGTGTTGGATTATGGAGTAGATTGTCTGCGTATAAATCCAGGCAATATTGGTACCGAAGCAAGAACTCGGGCTGTGGTGGACAGTGCCAAGGACAAAGGCATACCGCTGCGCATTGGCATTAATGCGGGGTCACTTGGCAAGGCTTTGCTGCGCAAGTACAAAGAACCTAGCGCTGAGGCTATGGTCGAGTCTGCAATGACTCAAATCGACATATTGGATCGCCTGAATTTTGATAATTTCAAAATTAGTATGAAGGCATCAGAAATATTTATGACTCTCAGTGCCTATCGCTCATTGGCTACACAAATTGATCAGCCATTCCATTTAGGAATTACGGAAGCGGGCGGTTTACGATCCGGAACAGTTAAATCCGCGATCGGTTTAGGCGCGCTTCTGATGGATGGAATCGGCGACACCATACGAATATCTTTGGCCGCAGATCCTGTTGAGGAAGTCAAAGTAGGCTTTGATATTTTGAAAAGTCTGGGCCTGAGACACAAAGGGGTAAATCTGGTTGCGTGCCCAAGCTGCTCTCGGCAAAATTTTGATGTGATATCCGTAGTCAATGAACTTGAATCTCGTCTCGAAGACATCACCACACCAATTGATGTGGCGGTAATCGGTTGCATCGTCAATGGACCGGGAGAGGCGAAGGTTGCTGAGATCGGTCTGACCGGAGCGAGCCCCAGTAATCTTGCTTATATCGAGGGCGAGCCAGATCATAAAATTAGCAATGAGAATTTGGTCGACGAGTTAGAAGCAATGGTCAGGGCCCGAGTGGCAAAAAAGCAGGCGGCCGAGAAAGACATTATTGCCACGAGCAAGTGATAACAGATTAACTATGGCCAAAATTCAAGCAATAAGAGGGATGAATGACATCCTTCCGACACAAGTCCTAACTTGGCAATACTTGGAGTCTGCATTTAGGCGGGTTGCGGCTCGTTTTGCCTATCAAGAAATTCGGTTCCCAATCGTAGAACAGACTCAGCTGTTTAAACGATCCATTGGCGAGGTCACCGACATTGTCGAAAAAGAAATGTACAGTTTCGATGATCGCAACGGTGATAATTTAAGCCTGCGACCTGAAGGCACTGCCGTCTGCGTAAGGGCGGCAGACCAGCATGGCTTGTTGTACAACCAGCACCAAAGGCTTTGGTATCACGGTCCTATGTTTCGTCATGAGCGACCACAAAAAGGGCGCTATCGGCAATTTCACCAGTTTGGCGTTGAGGCCTTCGGCATGGCAGGCCCAGATATTGATGCTGAAGTCATTTCTGTTTCTTGGGCGCTGTGGCAGGAGTTGGATTTGCTCGAACACTTGCGTCTTGAGATCAATAATATTGGCAGTTCAGATAATCGCAAGGTCTACGCCAGTGCTTTGAGCGCATACCTAGAAGCCAATGAAAATGAGTTGGATGAAGATGCTAAGCGTCGTATGCACACCAATCCAATGCGCGTTCTCGATTCTAAAAATCCTCAGGTGCAAGCGGTCATGAACGCTGCTCCCAAGCTCGCCGATTATGTTGGTGAAGAAAGCTGCGACCACTACAGCGCCTTAAAACGGCTATTAGATCATTTAGGGATTAGCTATATCGAGAATCCGAAATTAGTTCGAGGATTGGACTACTACAATAACTGTGTATTTGAATGGACTACCGATATCTTGGGTGCCCAAAGCGCAGTGTGTGGTGGCGGGCGCTATGATGGCCTGGTGGAACAGTTGGGGGGTAAGCCAACTCTGGCAGCAGGATTTGCCATCGGGCAAGAACGCATTGTGCTGATGCTCGACGAATTAGCCAAGGTACCTATTTCTGAGCTTAAGCCCGTGGATATAGTCGTCTTGAGCGTTGGCAATGGCCTAGAGGCAATTTCATTGCAGCTTGCTAGCCGACTGCGAAGGCAATTTCCACAGCTGGGCATATTACAGCTTTGTGGTGGTGGTAAATTTAATGGGCAACTTAAAAAGGCCTATGCCACTGGTGCAGATATCGCCGTCATTGTGGAACAGGCCGAGGAAGCGAAGGCAGAGCCGGAAATCGTAAAAATTAGACGATTAGATGAACAGGGGCTATCGGAAACTGTCGAGATGGCAAGAATCGACGCTAAATTGGCTGATTTTCTCAGCAATTCTGAATGAATCTGCACAATCTCGTGCGCGTCTGAGAACAAACAGGTAAAATCACGGTCTTAACTTGGAATCTCATCTCTGGCTTTCTTAGCAAGCAGGGATGAGCCGTAACTTGCGTCTTTAGCGGCAACTAGCCGGTTAGCGCTCAAGCAGTATAGGAGTAAGTCGTGGCGATTCACGCGGCAGAAGAAGAAACAATTGAAGCACTCAAAAAGTGGTGGGAAGAAAACGGTCGTCAGTTGCTTTTGGCAATCGTAGTAATCGCGGGTGGCTATGGCGGCTGGACTTTCTGGCAAAATTCACAGCTTGCTCAGTCCAATGCTGCCTCAGATATATACGAAGAAATTCTTACGCTTGTGAACGCTGATCCCATCGCAACCGCAGGCGGCGTCAATGCTGAATCCATTATTGATTTAGCCGAAGAACTCCGTACAGAACATGCTAATACTTCTTACGCGCGCTATGCGTCGTTGTTTGCAGCTCAGCAACAAGTGATTCAAGACGATCTTGACGCCGCTGAGCGGTCGCTCAAGTGGGTGCTTGAAAATCCCCGACAAGGCTTACTGGCCAAGGAAGATGTGGGTTTAGAACTAACCACTACACTCAGACTAGGCCGTGTGCTTTTGGCAAAAGGAAATGCAGAAGAAGCGTTGGCCGTGGCAACTAGCGTAGCTCCTGAAGATTTTGAAGCAGGCTTTGCTGAGTTACAGGGTGACATTTATCTGGCCCTTGGTCGCAGCCTCGAAGCGAGGGAGTCCTACCAGGCCGCTCAGCAAGCGGGTTCTAGCAGCGATTCGCTTCGCATGAAGTTAGACAACCTAGCCGAAGATAGCTAATGCCTTTAGTCTCCTCAGAAATAGCAGTTTCCTCTCTTTCAGATAGAAAACGAGTGTTAATAAGACTGCCGGCATTTTTGTGTCTGGTACTGTTGACTGGCTGTGCAAATTTTAGCATGAACCCACTTACCTGGTTTTCAGACGATGAGGTTAACCCGCCCAAAGAGTTAGTTGAATTCGATCGTCAAGTGAACTTGCGCCGTGATTGGAGCGTCGGTATTGGCAACGGTCAGGGTGGCAAATACAACAAACTTACACCAGCAGTAGATGGCTCAGCTGTTTACGCTGCAAGTGAAGACGGAACCATTGTTGCTGTAGATATCAATGATGGTTCAGTGCGATGGCGAACTAGAATGAGTTTGTCTATCACCGGGGGAGTCGGCGCGGGTAACAGCATTGTGATGGTGGGCACCGAGGATGCAGAAGTTGTTGCACTCAATCAACTTGATGGTGAGATCCTTTGGCGTACCCGTGTGTCGAGTGAGGTACTGTCGGCGCCACAGACGAACGGGAACGTAGTCGTTGCCCAGACAGTGGATGATAAGCTAGTGGCGCTAGATTTCGAGACTGGCGTGCAGCGTTGGATTTATGAATCAAATCTTCCGGCGCTAACACTGAGAGGAACCAGTAAGCCATTGTTCACGACCGTAGGTACTGTGGTTGCAGGGTTCAGTAACGGAACTCTTGTGTCAGTAGGCGCGCAAAATGGTGTTTTTCGCTGGGAAGAGCGGGTTGCTATTCCCGAGGGCCGTTACGACATTGACCGTGTGATAGATGTGGATGGCGATTTAATGCTGGATGGAAATCGTATTTTAGCTTCCAGCTATCAAGGAAACTTAATGGCCTTTGACGTGAACACAGGTCGCATTGTGTGGGGCAAAGAAGCCTCAAGCTACCACGGTTTAGCTCGAGGTTTTGGCAATCTTTACTACAGCAGTGATACGGGCCACTTAGTGGCGCTGCGAGACAATAGTGAAGACATAGTTTGGGAAAATGACGATCTAGAGTATCGGGCGATCACGGCCCCAACCGCCATAGGTAACTATATTGCGGTGGCAGATTTTGAAGGTTACGTACATCTTATTTCCCAAGTAAATGGCTCGGTTGTCGGTCGTACACAGATAGATAACGACGGTGTTCGCGCAAACATACTCGCTGCTAACGGCAAGCTAATCGCCTTTGGTAATAGTGGGCGACTAGTCTCACTTTCGCTTCAATAACTCTTAATTTTCGAATTTTCTCTGAAGGTCTAAATCATGCGGCCAGTTATAGCACTCGTTGGTCGTCCAAACGTTGGCAAGTCCACACTATTCAATCGACTGACGAAGAGCCGCGATGCTCTTGTTGCCAATATTCCTGGGCTCACCCGAGACCGTAAATATGGCGAGGGAATAGTGGGTGGAAAACCGTTTATTGCAATCGATACCGGTGGAATCACTGGATATGAAGAGGGTATTGATGCAGCCATGGCTGCTCAGTCTTTGCTTGCTATTGACGAAGCCAATATTTGTTTGTTCTTGGTGGACGCCCGCGACGGCTTAACACCGGATGATTCTAGAATTCTCGATTACCTTCGTAAGAATAATAAAACCAGTTACCTCGTTGTTAATAAAGTAGATGGCTTAGATCCCGATCAGGCTATGGCCGAGTTCTTCTCCCTTGGTATGACGGAAGTATTCCCAATTACAGCAACCCAAGGCAAAGGCGTTACGCAAATGCTTACCCAGGTTTTGGAGCAAGCATGGTCGGTTGATGAGGGCGAAGAAACTGCTGCGCCAGCCCGAGGAATTAAGATTGCGATAGCGGGGCGGCCCAACGTTGGCAAATCTACATTAGTGAACCGAATGCTGGGAGAAGAGCGGGTTATTGTCTACGATCAGCCCGGTACGACACGAGATAGTGTCTACATACCATTTACCCGAAGAGATCAAGAATATACTTTAATCGATACGGCAGGGATTCGTCGTCGAGGCAAAACCACCGAGACAGTTGAAAAATTCTCCGTGGTCAAATCATTGCAGGCAATCGAAGATGCCAATGTGGTTGTGCTTATTATCGATGCGAGAACTGGGGTCGTAGAGCAAGATTTGCATTTGCTTGGTTATGTTCTCGATACAGGTCGAGCGCTAGTGATCGCCATAAATAAATGGGATGGAATGGAGTCCACTGAGAAAGAATTTGTAAAAACAGACATTAGAAGGCGTTTTACGTTTGTAGATTTTGCAACTATTCATTACATTTCCGCACTACACGGGACAGGAGTGGGAGATATTTATAAGTCTATCCACCGCGCCTATGACTCTGCCAATAAAGCGCTGCATACCAATGTTCTTACTAAGATATTGCAAGATAGCGTAACAGATCATGCTCCGCCCGTGATTAATAATCGCCGCATTAAGCTTCGCTACGCTCATGCGGGAGGGCATAATCCACCTATTATCGTAATTCATGGTAAACAAACAGAAAAAGTGCCGGCTCACTACATTCGCTATTTGGAAAAGTCATTCCGGAAAGCCCTTAAGCTGGAAGGCACTCCAATTAGAATTGAACTGAAAAGCGACGGCAATCCATTTACTAAAAAAGAACAGGATCTTTCGCCGCGAAAAATTGCAAGGAATAGGCGTATCGCAAATAGTAGGAAGCTATCAAATAAAGATTAAAGACTTTTAGAGGAATTACCAGCAATGGTTGTGAGTATAAGAGATATAGAAAATGCGGCGCTGCGAATTCAGGGCGTTGCTTTAGAAACTCCCCTCACGCAGTGCCACTATCTCAATGAAGCACTAGGCGCTGAGATATTCTTCAAGTGCGAAAATCAACAGCATGTTGGTGCGTTCAAATTTCGCGGTGCATATAATCGCTTGTCTCAACTCACCGCTGCTGAAAAAGCAAAAGGAGTGGTTGCTTTTTCTTCCGGCAATCACGCCCAAGGCGTTGCTCTTGCTGCCAAACTGCTTGGTTTAAAAGCCACAATTGTGATGCCTACCGATGCGCCCTCGATAAAAAAGAGTGGGACTGAAGCTCTGGGTGCGGCGGTGATTTTTTATGATCGTCACACCGAATCTAGAGAGCAGATTGCGGCGGATATTGCTGCATCCAGCGGCGCAGTTTTAGTGCCAGCGTTCGATGATCCTGACATTATTGCTGGACAAGGAACCTGCGGCCTTGAACTGATGCGCCAACTCCAGGCGCGCAACCTGACCCCAGATATGGTTATCAGCCCTGTTGGTGGTGGGGGTCTAATGGCTGGAGTGTCAACGGCTGTTAAAGCTCTTTCTCCTTCTACTCAGGTAGTTGGGGTAGAACCAAAAAGTTTTGATGATCACCAGCAGTCAAAAATACTTGGGAAAAGGGTTAAAATATCGGGGACCAGCCCTACTTTGTGTGACTCCTTAATGGCGACTATGCCAGGTGAACTCACTTGGTCAGTTAATTCCAAATTGGTTGATGCATTCGTTGTGGTGTCTGAAGACGAAGTGGCTCACGGGATTAGCTATGGCTTTCGTTATTTAAAACAGGTAGTCGAACCTGGCGGTGTGGTTGGGCTATCAGCGCTATTACATGGCAAAGTATCCGTGCAGGGCAAACGAGTTGTGGTGATATTATCGGGTGGTAACATCGATAGCCCAATGTTTACCGACTGCCTGAAGAAATTTCCCAACCCTTAATTCATCAATGGCACACACGTTAACGTAGAGGTAATAGATGACAATGAATAAAATTATTTCAATGGTAGGTTTGCTATCGAGCTTGTGTTCAGTGGCATTAGCCCAGAGTGGCAGTGAATGCGTTGACAGCCTAGATTGTAAATCGTCGTGGATTGGACTTTCTAGCGCTAAAAAAGAAGCGGTTTTTGACTTCGCTGACGACTATAAAGAATTTTTACACCTTGCTAGAACTGAACTAAGTTTTGTTGAACAAGCAGTGGTGTTTGCAAGAGCCAATGGATTTTCTGAACTCACATCGAATACTCGACTTCGCGCTGGTGCAAAGGTGTATGAAGTAAATAGAGATCGCACCATCAGCCTTATGGTTATAGGCGAAGAGTCTCTAACAGAAGGCTTTCATATTGTGGGCGCCCATATTGATTCGCCGCGACTGGAATTGAAAGGACGACCACTATATGCCAACAGTGAGTTTGCACTGTTTCAAACCAACTACCATGGCGGTATAAAATTTCATCAATGGACTAATTTGCCTCTCGCTTTGATGGGACGAATCGACAAGAAAGATGGCAGCACCGTTCAGCTATCCATCGGATTAAATGACGATGATCCGATTTTTATGATTCCGGAGTTGTCCCCTCATGTTGATCGCAGCCGCAATTCGAAGTCCTTGGCAGATTTTATGGGCCCCGAAGACCTAGACCCAGTTATTGGCCATATCCCCGATGAGTTGGAAGGGGGGGACGTAGTTGATCAGGTATTGAAGTATCTTGCTGATGAGTATGGTGTTACTAAAGCCGATCTGGTTTCTTCAGAGTTGTCGCTGGTACCGGCGGGTGCGCCGAGGGACATGGGTTTCGATCGCGGATTGATCGCAGCCTATGGACAGGATGATAGGCTTGCCGCTTACGCGACGCTGCGTGCTATCGCCGAAGTAGACCGCCCCCAGAAAACCACAATGGCCTATTTGGTCGATAACGAAGAAGTGGGCAATCGCAATAATACAGGGGCTCATTCCCAGTATTTCGCTGACCTGCTTTCGCGCATGCTCTATTCTCAATTGGGTGACGACTACCGAGAGCCGATATTCAGACAATCACTGCGACGAACTAAGTTTATTTCTATCGATGTAAACCCAGGTGTCAATCCGCAAAACCCCGGCGCTTGGGAATTAGGGAATGCACCTAAGCTAGGCTATGGTGTTAATCTCAAGCTGTATGGGCAGGGCAATACTGCAAACTCAGAATTTGTTGCTTGGACTCGCAAGTTATTGGACGACAACCAAGTGCCTTGGCAAACTATCACTTATAAAGTAGGTAGCGCCGGTGGTGGCACAATTGGCGGCGAGTTTTCTGCTCAGAATATCGAAGTCATCGATTTTGGTGTGCCGCTGCTTTCCATCCATACACCCTATGCGGTGAGCTCTAAAATTGATGTGTATAGTCTGTTCGAAGCGACCAAAGCGTTTTTTGCGTACTCGGAATAGACGCCACTTTCTTTTGCGTGTCCTTAATCAGCCTGACCTAGTGCGTGTTATCTAGGCCAGGCTTTTTTGACTCCCTCTGCCGCCGATTGCCAACAGCGTTACATGGAATCCGCTTTTGCTTGTCGTTTTTCCTGCCTTCTCACGTCTAGCCAAGTATCAACACTGTATTGACCAGGGCCGTAACAAAATAGAATAAGGTAGGTAAGAATATACATTGCGGCAAGTTCACCGTTGTTGAGGGTTGGAAACCAAGCGAGGTGAGCTGTGAGGTATGCCATTACCATGATGACGAAGGCGATAAACGCCACGACATGGGTCCATAGCCCCAGCAAAATTAAACCGCCTCCGACTAACTCTACGACACCTGCAATATAAAGCGCGTTAATATCGAAGGGCATGGGATAAGAAAATAGTTCACCAATTGTGATAGTCGTCATTCCGCCCCCAGTCATTGGCTGAGGGGTGTCGCCAAGCAGTTTGGCGTAACCGTGGGTCATGAACATTGCTGAGGAGAGAATGCGAAACATCAACCAACTAAGGTCTTTGAGGTTTTCGCCAAGTCGACCAAATAATTTGTCTATTTTTCCTATCATCGAATCACCTACTATTGCTCTTAGTTTGCCAGACTACCCGTGATGATCTTCAAACAAGCGCAGCTAAGCTAACAGGGTTGGCTGCTGAACTGGCCAAAGACAGTGTTGAATTTGCAGTATACTGAAAACCGAGTCGTAGTGGATAGCAAAGTGATCAAGCCAATACTTATTATTAAAACGGGAAACACCATCACAGAACTGCGCACCAGTGGTGCCGATTTCGAGGATTGGTTTTGTCAGGGCTTGGCCGTTACTCGTCAGGAAAGCATTGTGTGTTCAATTCACCAGTCTGAGCCACTACCGCCATTAGCATCCATCTCAGGAATTGTGATTAGTGGTTCTGCGGCCTATGTAACCGATCTTGCGGACTGGAACTACATAGCCGCCCAATACATTAGAAGGGCTCATAATATGGGTTTGCCGATTCTAGGAGTTTGCTACGGTCATCAGCTAATTGCTTGGGCATTTGGTGGGCGAGTGGATTTTAACCCTGCCGGTCGACAGATTGGCACTGTCACTGTCGAGTTAGAGCAAGCTGCCGAGAGTGATACGCTGTTTGTAGGTGCGTCTCGCCGTTTTAAGGCAAACGCGTCGCACCTACAATCTGTGATCCAACTCCCGCCGGAGGCAGTGCGATTGGCGAGAAATGAATTGGATTCTAATCATGGTTTTCGCTTGGGGCCAACCACATGGGGCCTGCAGTTTCACCCGGAATTCTCAGGGGACATAACCCGCGCCTACATTGATGCCCGACGGGCTGTGATTAATGGCGAAGGCTTGTCTGCAGAGGGGCTGTATGCGGGAGTTGAAGACACCCCAGAAGCTGCCAGCCTATTATCCAAGTTTAAAGCGGTGGTAGTTCAGAAAGCTGCTAGCTAGCCCGTTAAGTTAGCGTATTCTTCTTCTACCGCTTCAATAATTCTCTCCCGCGTTGGTCGGCTGAGTAGCTTGCCGTTTACAAACACCGCAGGCGTGGACAAGACCCCAGCGCTGTTTCCTCCACGCTGGTCATTTCTGATTTTGCTGATCACTTCTTCTGATTGAATATCTTGCTTGAGTTGATCTACGTCTAGACTAAGCTCAAGCGCATAGGCTTCAAACTCAGGTTCTGCAGGTCGCATGGGTGACCAAATTTGCTGAGTTGCAAACAAAAAGTCGTGCATTTCCCAAAATTTACCTTGTTTTCCCGCAGCCTCAGCGAACAGCGATGCAGTCCAAGAATTTGGATGGGCAGCGGTAATCGGGAAATGGCGGAACACCAAATGGGCTTTGTCTCTAACAGAGGGCCAGAGCTGGGTCATGGTTTCGTTTTCTGTCGCACAGGCGGGACACTGAAAGTCTGCATAAACGACTATGCTGACAGGGTTTTGAGGGTTGCCGCGAAGATGGTCGTTTTCCGCAATTTCAACCGGTGAGTAGGTTGGCCCTTGGCTTAGCAAGGTGTAAACGGCAAGCAATAACAGTAGAGGAAGCGCGCCAAAAATCGCTATTTTTCCAAAAAGCTTTTGAGTCTTTTGGCGTTGCTTTGCCGCCTGTTCTTTCTGTTCTTTAATCTTGCGCTGTTGTTCTCGTTTGTTCATGAAACTGCCCGTATTGGTTTCGGTGGCGAAATCAGGGGGCTAGTGTAACTTGCAAGAGGGTTTTCTCACAACAGATGTAGACATCACCACCGGCCAACCGAACTCTGCGTTAATCGGTAACGCATTATTGATACTAACTTAGCCCGCGGCGTGGACTAGTTGATTAAGAGCTGTGATAAAAGCTCAACGATACTGTTTTCTTCATTGCCGGTGAGATCAAGTGCGGCCGGACTGTCGCCGTTACTAATAAATGCAAACGCCAAGTTGTATTTAGGGAAGAAACCTAAGATTGAGTTAAAGTTGTCGAAGCTGCCAGAGTGGCCCACGTAGTCGACGCCATTCTCCAATTTAACTACTTCCATGCTAATGCCATATTTCATTTCACTCGCTGGACCAGGGGAAAGTTTTTGCCGAGCGAGTGTGTTTGTTGCGCTGGCCACACGCTGACCTTCCGGGGTGAGGCCTTGCTGCATATCGGTGATGGTGTAGCGAAGCACGTCTCCAATGGTCGATTTCAATCCCCCTGCCGGGGCAATATTGTCTAGGTCTACATCAATGGACTGGGAGACCTGAAAGCTGTTGTTGACTAAGGCATGGGACTTAGACAGTCGGCCAGTTGCGATAGCCACATTGGCTGACAACGTAGAATCGCTCATACCAAGTGGGTTTAGCACTTTTTCTTGCAATAGCTGTGCGTATCCGCTCTGCAAATTGTCTAGATCTCCGCTTGTGATTACCCCATTGCTCGCTTTCACACTGGCTAATACGCCGAGATAGGCTGCTAAGGAAGAACTCAAATTACTGTATTGGTACTGGGTTCCTGGAGCAGCGATCATGGTTTGCTGACTAAGTTGATCGAATAGTGCGCGGGCGGGTTCGCTAGTGTCTATGTCCGCATCCCGCGGCAAACCGCTAGTCATGTCGAGTAACTGGCGAATGGTAATACTGTTGGATGCGGCGCTATCTGAAGTGCTGAAGTTGGGGTAGATATCAATGGCTTTAGTATCCCACTGGAGGATACCGTCATCGATGAGCCTAGCGATTAAGAACGAGGTGATTGCCTTGTTGGTTGAGCCGATATGCAGCAAATCGTTGATTGCCAGTTTTTTACCTGAGGACACATCACTTACACCAAATGCCTCCATAAATATCGTCGAATTTCCCTGGGCTAGCGCAAGCACCGCGCCTGGAATCTTGGCTTGATTGCGGACGGCAGCATTCATGAAGCTCCTAATTTGCTCAAGAGCGGCGGCATCTAATAGGGGAGAATTGTCACCTTGTAATGCTGTGTGACCGGCATAGCGCCAAAAAAAGTCACCAAGCTCCGGTGCATGAGCCAATTCCACTTGAAAGGTTTCATTGTTGATATCTAAACTATTGATTGTGAGTGCCAAATTTGGAGCCACATTGGTGCAGCGGACAAGATCGGTCTTGCAGCTCGGGGTGCTAGTAACACCACTAAATTGCCAAGTTAACCCTATGGGGTCGACATTGGTTAAGGTGAGGGTGTAAACGCTGTCACCTACAATAAGGCAGGCAATTTTTATATCAAGGCCGTTTTCCAGCTTGGAGTTTTCACAAAATTCTTGAGCTTGTGCGCCTGTGTTAAAAGTAAAAAGTTGAATTAGGACAAACCAAAAGGTAGCACAGCGTTTGTTTAGTCTCATCGGGCCTCACCATTAATGTTTATCTGGATACTAGCGAATATAACGGGATAAATCATTAAGAGAGGCTTTTTTTAAATTTGCTGCCTGCTTTACATAAAAAAGACATAGCCGACTTTGCAGCCAATATGAATGCCTTGGTCCTGATGCATACCGATCCAACCTTCGCATTTTGCGAAGTCAGTAAACCAGTGAATGACCGTCTCAAGCAGCGCGAGCAGTAAGCTGTTGGTAATCATGAAGACGACGCCTCCGTGTACCAATGAGTGTGCTGTCAGCCAGTACCACCACACGGGAAATAAGCTATGTTCCTTGTCGTGAATTTTGTCATTGCGGTTCTTGCCATAACCCATGGCCTCGGGTTGCAACACGAAATCTGCCAACGCATGGCCGAAAAGCAGCATAAACAGATTTTCAATAAACAGCATAAGCATAGATTCTCTTCGTTAATCCCTAGCCTAGGCGACCGCATGGAGGACTACGCGAGTCTCTATGCAACGTGCCTACGTTGGCAGTTTAGAACTAAAACCTGAAGTCCTAGATAATCACTATAAGCATTTAAAAGGCCAGTGAAAGTCATGCTAGGGAGGTTTTGTTAGCTGTGTCACATTTCTATAGGCAAGACCGGTTATTTTAGCCCGAAGTCTACCCAAATTAGCTGTAAGTTATTGATATGAATATTAAATGTAAAATTTACCTACACCCGAAATATGGGTATCTTATGTCTTAAACTGTGTGATGTTGACATTTTTTGTCAGTCATATCAGCGCTGGCCGGTATAGCACTTAGCAACCTAAAGCAGCCAGGTTTGGCAGAAAGGGGCCGTTCAATAAGAACTGTTTGAGTTTTAGCAGGTTTGTTCAGCGGGAAGCGTATAAATTTCAACGTGGCCCCATTTTGGGTAGCACTGGCTAACGGGGCTTTTTGGCTGCCGGGGAGGGGGATATTTGCTGGATTGTTGACGTGATTTTACCATCATGAAGCTGGGTAGTTATCTGCTCACCAATTGCTAGGGTAGAGGTGCTGCGAATTATGCTATTAGAATCATTAAATGTGATGCTATAGCCACGAGCAAGAGTGTTTAACGGGCTTACGGTGTTTAAGTTTCGAGAAAGTGAGGCTAGCTGAGCCTGTTTGGCTTGCAGTGATGCGTTTATCCCATGCAAAAGTCGTTTGTTCTTTCCGATTAAGTCAGTACCCATTTGTGCGACTCGACGTTTGGGCGAGTGGCTCAACAATCGCTGCAACAAGGCGTTTGTTGAGGTGCTTTTACTCTCAACGTGAGCGTGAGTAGCTTTCAAAAGGCGCATCTCTAGCCTGTCTAAGGTTTGAGCGTGCTCTAGCAGCCGGCGCCCGGGATGCTTTAATTGTTTCGTAAGCCACAGTAATTGCTGGGAGAAGCGCCTCAGCTTTTGGGTAATTTGCTGTGAAAATGACGACTCAAAGCGAAGTAATTGGTCTGCCAAATCTTGCTGTGAAGTACTCAAGAGTTCCGCGGCAGCCGAAGGCGTTGGTGCCCGCAGATCGGCAACGAAATCGGCAATAGAGAAATCAGTTTCGTGACCGACTGCACTTACAATCGGCAATCCACTTGCAAAAACCGCCCGAGCAACTCGCTCTTCATTAAAAGGTTGAAGGTCTTCTAGTGATCCACCGCCTCGTCCAATTATCAGCGCATCCAGCCTTAGTTTGGATGCCAGTGCGTTGGCTGTCTCAATGGCATTAACTATTTCATCAGCAGCGGCAGAGCCTTGAACGGCAACCGGTATAAGGGTGAGTCGGGTGCGGGGAGAGCGTCGCTTAAACACGGTGATCATGTCGTGTACTGCGGCACCTGTAGCAGAGGTGATCAGGCCGATATGCTTATAGTTGTTGGCAATTGCCTGCTTGTGTCTCTCCTCAAAGAGCCCTTCAGCCAGTAGTTTTGCTTTAAGTGCCTCGAAGGCCCGCTGTAAAGCGCCATCACCCGCGGCCTCCATCGCATTGAGTATGAGTTGGTAGTCACCCCTGCCTTCGTAAAGGCTAAGCCTTCCTCGCACTAACACCTGTTGGCCATTTTCGGGTTGGAATCTGATTAGGCGGTTTTGACCCGCAAACATTGCGCACTTAATTTGAGCTGATTTGTCTTTAAGAGTGAGATACCAGTGGCCCGATGCGGGTTTCGCTAAGTTTGAAATTTCGCCTTCAACCACAACACTTGGAAAATTAGCTTCCAACAAGGAGCGCGCCATCTTGTTGAGGCTGCTTACACTGAGGATATCTTGAGTCTGTGGGGGCAGCTTGGCCGTCAGGTCGGCGCTTGAATTAATGTAGAAAGCCATGGCCGGAGTTTACCCCAGACAGAGGAAAGTCGGAATCAATTCTCGGGTAAAGGGCAGGGAAAGGCTTGTAAAGTTAGCCTACTGTTTGCAGAACTTAAGCAGTGCTGCTCGATTATCAAGCAGCACTGGGGCTTAGTGGCAGCGTCGCCTTAACCGCCGCCGGTAAGGGTCTTTTCCTGTTTGATGAAGGTTTCTTTAAAACGCAGTGTGCCATCTTGGTCAATTGCAGTCACTTCAGCATGATTGCCGGCAGGTCCATAGGGGAAAGTCACTTTCAAAAACGCTTGAGCGCCGCCGCTGCTGATAAACCCAGCGGAAATGGCAAAACTTTTTGATAAGCCTACCGCGCTCCATTCACAAGCGCCATCGCCAGAAGATTCGATTTCGAACAGCTCATCGCCGTACTTATGCTCCTGATCTAGATTGGTGAGGGTCAGGGTGCACTTGCCTTTGCCGTTTGCGTCGCCGCTAGACTGATAGATGCCTTCAACCAAAGACTGTGCTTGTAGGCTTGAGCTTAGCAGAAGACCGGCTGTCACCGCGGCTCCAAGAAGTAGATTAGATTTTTTCATAATGCACCTTTGTGTCCGAAAGTTGATAAGGGTGAAGTTCGATACTTAGGCTACGAACGCCTAAACCAAAGTTCTGAGCCTCGATCTTAGACAGGTGATTGGCCAGCATATTGACCTAAATCAATCAATTGGTGACTGGTCTGGTATTTGTCTTAGGAATGCTGATGTGAAAGCAGGAGGGTGGATACGATATTTGCAGTGACATTGGCGGCGGTAAGAAACATATCAACAACGAGATCGATGGCAATCAAAATGCCTATGCCTTCTACAGGCAGCCCCAAAGATAAATACACCGGCGCCATAATCAGCAAACCGCCGCTAGGAATACCCGGCGAATAGAAGCTAAAAACGCCAATAGCGGCGGCGATAATAAAGAGTTCATAACTGCTTAATTCAATACCGTAGAGAATCGCGACGAAATAGGTTCCCGACGTGCGTGCAATTGGGGAAGCAAATTTAAGTAGGGTGACTGCAACCGGCAGCACTAACCCGCTTACCTGACTTGTGGCGCCCATTTGTTTTACGGCAGAAAACGTGGTGGGCAATGCAGCAACTGAAGAGCGGGTGCTAAATCCTATGATCTGCGCCGGCAGGGCAAGCCTAGCAAAAGCCCTGAGAGGCACTGGCGTAAAAAAGTAGACGACTAAGTAAAGGCCAAGAGTGAGAAAAATTATTAGCAGGCAGGCCAACACGATGAATGCTGCCAGCGCCCTTACCGCGTCAAAACCTAAAGTAGCAGATAAAGGGAACACTAATCCAAAAATGCCGATAGGTGCTAGCTGCATGACCCATGTAATAAGCACGCTCATGGCATCACGCAGCCCCTGAAAAAAACTTAAGACTGTACTGCGATGCTGGGTCTCAACCTGTGTTAAAGCGCTGGCAAAAAGAGCGGTAAATACTAGTAAGGGCAGAATGGAGCCGTTGGCAGCTGCGGCAATAGCGTTAGGGGGAATCAACGCAATCAACCAATCGCTAAAGGGTGGTAACTCGGCCGTGGCAGCGTCACCGCCTACGCTAGCCAATAAGATGCTCGCAGCGCTTGGATCAACCTGTATTAAGCTTATAAGAGGCGGTGCAAATAAAAAGGTACAGATTGTTGAATAAACGATTAGGCCAATAAACACCGCGGCCATGCCCATGCCCAAACGACTCGTGCTTAATGCAAGCTGTGGCTCAGCGATTGCGGTAACTAATAATGCCATCAATAAAGGGATTACTGTCATCCTGATGGCATTCACCCACAGCGTTCCAATTGGAGCTAGCCAATTGGCCAAGCTTTCGCCTAGAGCGGGGTTGCTAGTTGAGAATCCGGCGCCTAAAGCAAGGCCGAGAACAAGCGCTGCGAGTATCCATTTGGAGTTATTTGACAGTGAAATATTCAACGGCGTATAAACCTGTTAATAATTGGGCTGGCTTAGATCAAGTAACCTCTGACTTGCCTAAGTTAGGCAGAAATCGTGAACAGAAAGTAGCACTGCTAGGGGCGCACTACAAACGGCAGAGCTGTGCGCCGATTGCAGGTGGCTTTTGTCTTTGCTACCTTCGAGTAGCCATCCATTATAAAGGCACTGTGGCAGTTGCTATGGTCCGCATCCGAGAACTAGATAAGTGAATAAAAAGACGCCAAAAACTCGATCACCTAACGTCGCCGCCGTTTCAATCGGGCGGCGTGCGCTTTGCAAGCTCGGTATCGTATCAGGGATTGCCATTCCCATGACAACTCTTGCCCAGGGGCCCGATAGAGCAAGGCCGCAGCGAGGTGATACGCTGGTATTCGAAGAAGGCCCTCATCAAGGTCAGGCGGTTTCACCCAGTCTTTTAGAGTTAGAGCAACAACCCGTCGCTGCTTTGGCGAGAGACCCGCAGACGAATGTCTTGCGCAGCGGGTCAAGACTAAATCGTGTTGTTGTGGTAAAAGTTGATGCGCTCAAACTAGAGCCTCGCTATAGGCGCTACGCAGCAGATGGAGTTATTGCCTACTCAATCGTCTGCACTCATACAGGCTGCGACGTTACTAACTGGGATTCTGGCTTGCTACTTATGGCGTGCCCTTGTCATGAATCACAATTCGACATTTACGCCGGTGGCAAAGTCGTCGGTGGTCCGGCGCAGCGTCCGCTGGCCATGCTTCCCCTTAAAATTGAGGATGGCCTTGTTAAAGTGGCCGCCGGATTTTCAGGCAAGGTGGGTTTTAGTCAAGAATTCTAAAAATAATAATGTTATCAAAAACGCCCGCGAGGAAAGTCCATGATCAATACCATGAGCAAGTTGATTGTCTGTCCAATATTTTTATTCATCGCAAACACTAGCCTTGCTCAATCGCTCGCGCCCTATAACCCAGTTACTGATGAGCGTTTGCTGAACCCAGAACCTGAAAACTGGTTGATGTATAGAGGGACCTATGACTCCCACGGTTTTAGTCAACTGAACCAAATTACAACGGAGAACGTGTCAGAGCTTGAGAACGTATGGAGTTTCGCGACCGGTTTGCGTGAGGGACATCAGGCCCCTCCTATTGTAAATGGTGGTTATATGTACATTAGTACTCCACAGAACCATGTGCTGGCATTAGATGCCAGAACCGGTGATTTGCTATGGCGCTACATACGCTATTTGCCAGAAGATTTGTTTCAGTTTCATCCAACTAATCGAGGCGTAGCACTGTATGGGGATAAGGTTTACCTGGCAACAGTGGATGCCTATTTAGTCTGCTTGGATGCGCTGACTGGCGAAGTCGAGTGGGAGGTGCCGGTTGAAGAATATTACAATGGCTATTACATGACCCTGTCTCCCCTCGTTGCGGATGGAAAAGTAATGGTTGGTGTCTCCGGTGGTGAGTTAGGTATTCGTGGTTTTGTGGCCGCATACGATGCTGAAAACGGAGAACAAGTTTGGAAAACATTCACTATTCCTGCTCCAGGTGAGCCTGGTTCGGAATCGTGGCCTGGAGATTCTTGGCAAACAGGCGGCGTACCGGTTTGGATTACTGGATCATATGATCCAGAACTAAATCTTACTTATTGGGGGACTGGTAACGGCGGGCCTTGGATGGGTGATACGCGGCCAGGAGATAATTTGTATTCTACTTCCGTGATTGCCTTAGACGCCGAGACAGGTGAGATTAAAAATCACCATCAGTACCATTGGAACGACTCTTGGGATTGGGACGAGGTGTCAGCTCCTCTGCTCATTGATTACCAGCGCGATGGTCGTACGGTTAACGGCATGATTCATCCTGGACGTAATGGCTACCTTTGGTTTCTTGAACGGGATGCTGAGAAAATCAGTTTTGTAGAGGCTAACCCGTATGTCTATCAGGACGTATTTACTAGCATTGATCCAGTCACCGGCAGGCCTGAATACGACATGACTAAAAAGCCTGGCACGGGCTATGAAGCAGATTTCTGTCCGTCCCTGTGGGGCGGAAAGGATTGGCCGCCGGCGGCATTTAACCCTATCAGCAGGCTTTTGTTTATTCCAGCCAATGATAATGTCTGCTCCACCATGGTGGGAGAAGAAGTGCAGTACAGCCCAGGCCGTTCCTATATGGGTAGAGGCGAATCTGAGAACGGTGGTTTCTTTGTAAGACCGGGCAGTGATCATATTGGCGAACTGCAGGCATGGAATGTAGATACAGGCAAGCGTGCGTGGACTACTACGTTTGAGAATCAAAACTGGGGCCCTGTATTGGCCACCGCAGGCGACTTAATTTTCATGGGAGGCACTAACGATCGGTATTTTCGCGCCTTCGATGCAAACACCGGAGAAATATTGTGGCAGCAGCGAACTAATTCGGGCGTGATTGGCGTGCCAGTAACTTACATCATTGATGGTACGCAATACATCGCTGTGTTATCTGGCTGGGGAGTTGATGCACAGCGGGAACAAAACTTAATTAATATGGCCAAGGGTGAATCACACTACGTGCCGCAAGGTGGAACCTTATGGGTTTTCGCATTGCCAAAGTAAATGGTAATCAATAAGAGAGACTCGACTATGAATCCGAACCAAGAAGTAATTGAACACGTGGTTTCTCAATTTGAGAATAAAACCTTAAACCGGCGTCAATTGATTGCGTCACTACTTGCTCTTACGGCCTCTAGCGCAAGTCCGCTGCTAAGTGGTCAAACAGCGGTACCTGTCGCGAGGGGGCTTTCCATGAATCATGTATCTCTATCGGTTGCCGATGTGGAGCGTTCAGCTGAATTTTACAGTAGCGTGCTTGGGCTTGATGTAATTAGCAGGCCCGCAAACGGCGGTATTAATCTGGGACTTGGGGACACTAGCTTTCTTGGATTATACAAGCTCGGTAATCCAGGCGGAATGCACCATTGGTGCATTGGCGTAAATGATTATAACGCCGATGTGCTTGCAGAAAAATTGAAACAGCATGGCATCACTGCAAGTGTGAATCGAGATCCAGCGAACCGAACCAGTGGTGGGGATCAACTCTATTTTTCTGATCCCGATGGTATATTGGTGCAACTGGCACAGCATGGCTATCTAGGCTAGCAAGCCCCTACAAGCTTGTCGCTTATTAAGACTTAGGCGCCTCTAGCCATTTAGCATTCGTCGCTAGCGGCGCCGTTAGGGTTTTGAGAAAAGCGACTAGTTGCTGAATTTCTATCCGTCTTAAGCCTAATGGTTTAGCCTCATTATGACTAAGCATTGACGTCGGCGCTTCGTTGTAGTGCCTTATGACGTCTTCGAGAGTAGCCAATTGGCCGCCGTGCATGTATGGCGCCGTCTCCGTAATATTTCTCAGTGTCGGGGTTTTCTGAGCACCAACTAAGTCATTAGTATCGCGAGCGAATCGCAGCTCAGTGCATTCACTTGGCTGCGCATCGCTGTACTTGCCGAGGCAATTGAATGGGTCTTGGCGCGCGATACGTATGCCATCATAGCGTGCCATTGGCGGTAGTTCGCCAGCAACAGGCATGACGCCGGTATTATGGAATTCATGGTTGGTAAATAGTGGGCCATTGTGGCAAGTAAGGCATTGGGCTTTGCCTATAAAAAGCTTCAGCCCGGCAATTTCTTGCTTGTTTAGATGGTTGTCCACGCTGCCACCCGATTGGCTCATGATGCTGTCAGCAAAATCATCAAATCGACTTCGTCCTGGCATGATGAGTCTCTGATAAGCTGCTAAGGCTTTGCCAATATTTGTGAAAACTAAATTAATACGCTCTCGCTCTGTTTCAGAGAGTGTTTGCCAAGCGCGCTGTTTTTCTGCGTCACCAAGGGGTGAGGCGGGTGGAGTAGGGTGTGTAAAGCTTGGCAACTCGCCGAAGGCTTTGGAGTAGAGACTGCTTAGTATTGCGTCTTGCTGAATCAATCGAGTTAAACTAGCACGGTCAATATTGTGTTCGTGGCTAGCTTCAAGTGGGGCAAGTGCCTGGGCCCACTGGCTGTCTTTTCGACCATCCCAATAGAACCAAGGGCTGTAGGATATCCCAAGCAAGCTAGGGGTGTGTCTTGGCCCAAGGGCTGTGCCAGTCGCGAGAGTCAGGCCGTCAGTATAGCTTTTTTCCGGTTGGTGACAGGTGGCACAGGCAACGCTGTTGTTAGCACTTAATCGGGTGTCAAAAAAAAGAGCATGTCCCAGTTCAGCAGCTTGAAGGCTGTCGGCATACTGATTGCTCGGATCAGCCGGCAAGGTTTCTAAGGCTGACAAAGACAGCGATGCGACTAGCTTCCTCTCGGAATCCGTTAGTGCAGAGTTAAGAAGTGACGGGGCGTAATTGTAAATTAGCACGCCAATGCTAATAGCAGTAATTACAGCAACGATTTTTTTCATTCTAGGATGAAGTCAATTACAGCAGTGTCAGAAACTTGAGAACCAAGACGGTCCCAATCCAGGTTTAGTTCAATTCGCCAAGCACCCTGCATATGGAATCGAATACCTTCAAGCAGATAGACTCCGGGCGCTATCTCGTTGGTAACTTGAGGCTGGGTTGGTAAGCCGTGATTATGTTCCGGCATGCCACCGATGAACTCTATGGCGGCGCCGCTAACGGCTTGCCCCTCAGCGTCTTTTAGCCGAATAATCCAGCTATGAATTTTGTTGATGGCAAGCGGGCTAATTTCGCTGTCGAACTCAACCATTAACCCTTTGCTAGTCTGTGCTTCTAGAATTACTTGACCGGCCCAAGCAGGCAATACCTCAGCACCACGGACCGAAGAGAGAGTGGTGATGGAAAGGACTAGCGTGATGATGAGTTTGAAAAAACGTCGATTCATGGTCAGTGACTTTCTTGATTATAAACAAGGCAAGTGTATCAAACTTGCGTCTTCAGTGGGTGCACAGCGCAGTTTCAGCGCTTCTTAATGATAAGGTCTTGTCTATTTTGCCGGTAAATTACTGCGATTAAGAGTCTAAATGGTGCTGTATCAAAGGCGAGTCGCCAGTCGGTTCAATCGTCTAAGCTCTGATAGTATTCGGGCTTGAAGCGCGGAGTACAGAGAGCCAGAAAAACTAAATCAGTTTTCTCCGGATTGTGGATTCGCTGACGAACACCGGCTGGAATAACGATGACATCTCCAGTTTTAACTAGTGCTGGTGCTTCATTGCCTATTTCAACTAATCCGCTGCCCGCAACGATGACGTAGCGTTCGGTGCAAGCGTTTAAAGAGTGCCATGCCGTGGTTTTTCCGGGCTCGACCCGAGCTCTTGCGACGGACAGCTCTGGATCTGCTTCGGAATTGGATACCTCAACGATGTGGCAACCTTCTTTAAAAAAGTATTCCGCCGATTCGTTCAATGGGTGAAGGAATTCCATAAATGGTTTTAGCTCCAATGCAGACGAGTTGAGATAAGGCCGAAGGTGATTTGCGGGTAGATAAAAAAACGCGGCCAGTTGACCGCGTCTTTTGAATCATTTCCACCTAGAAATGTTTAGGGTTTACGAAATTTCAGGGTGAAGCGATCAGTGTTGCCCTGCACTCCCGGCGTGCCAACTTCTTGAGTGAGGTCGTCTTCTGGGTGGTAGTGCATGTCGCTAAAATCCACAAACTCAAACCCAACAGCTTGAATCTCTTTAATCATGAGTACTGGATCTAAACGCCGACCCACGGCGCGGCTAGTCTCCTGCATGTGTCTTCTGGTGTGGTCAACCACTCCATAAATGCCACCGCTCTTGAGTGAATTAAAAACAGCTTGATTCAAGTTTCTGCGACCTTCAGGCGATGGGTTGTGGAGGTTCCAAAATGTCAATGCTAGGTCAAAGTCGTTCTCGGAAAAATCGAAAACAGGTAAATTACCTAAGCTAATATCGTCATTGATGGCTGAGGTACAGTCCATGCCATCGAGGGTCATTACGTCACTGCGAAATGAATCGCTAACGCCGACGGAAAACACTAGCTCTCCACCGTTCTCGCATAGGGTTGGACCGACGAATTTTGACCAGTAACCAGTAGCTGGAGAAATCTCTAGAACCTTCATGTCGTCTTCAAGACCAAAAAATTCCAGCACAGCGCCCGGTTTGCGATTGGCATCACGGGCTATTTCCGATGCATTCCTATTGTCGTTAGATAGGTTGGCTTCGATTTTGGCACGGGTCGCTTCGGCATCTGCGGCGAGAATCTGGCTGCTTAGAACGAGTCCGGCAATGGCAATGGCTAACTTATTCATTTTTTCTCCTTTTTGTTACTGATTAGGGCAAATCCACTTTTTGGTCCTGCTGCTTGAGCTAAAACAGGCGATCCAGTACTACATTGAGCTACTGTCTGTTAACGCTACAGTCACAGGATTAGACCAGTTTAACGTGGTTTTATTACAACTGCAGAGCTTACTGTTCCACCTCGTTATTTTCCTCAACTGTTTGTCCTTCAAGCTCGGCACGTCTTGCGCCTGCCAATATGCCAGGGAAAGAATGATTGCCCTCATGGCAGGCATATTCGTAAAGGGGCTCCGTGGATCGGTTTAGACTCATTTCACCCCGCCATGTTTGTGAGTATAAAGTGGGGTCCGTTACTTCAAATTCGTAGAGAATCTGTTCGTCAGACCAGCGAGTAAATCGCTCTGTCACCTTGCCCGTGTCGGAAATGTAGGCGCGCTGGCTTGGATTGGGGTTGATAGTTTCAACCACTAGAGTGTCACCCTCATACCAGCCTACAGAATCGCCCATCCAAGGTTTGATGGTGTCATCCCTGTGCTCTTGATTCAGACGAATAATGCGCGCGTCGTGCACCATTTCCACCAGTATCATGACGTAGTCTTTAGTCTGAACAATCTGGTAAGTGTTGTTGTAGAGGCCGTTCTGCATCACCGGCCCGCCCGAGTTGGAAAAACTCATGAGACAGCGTTCCGCCAACGGCCTTGTTTCGGGGCCGTCAAAGCTGCCAATGGGAGTAACTCCGGCGGGATTTCGTCTAATTTGCTGGGCGCCGTCTAGGTAGGGTATCTGGCCGTCGGCGGGCTCCACTATCCATGATGTGCGCACTTCGTCTTTGACAACCCCCAAACGAGTGCCGGGATCAATCCAGAAATAATTGTAGCCGCGGGTGTTGAAAGCGGCGGCTCGTTCACCAGATTCTGGTAGGGAGGTTTCTTCGACACCAGCTTGAGAAGCGCCGACTCGGTTCCAGATGTTCGATCTTTCGAGCTCAATGGCATCCTCTACCGATACCGTTAGCACATCGATTCCCCGCGGACGAGTGAGGTTGGTAATTGAGGCGTTAGACCAAGTTCCCTGCAGGTCTGGTACGCCATGTTCGGTTTGTGGTTTGGCAGTATCCTGCGCCAACGCGGATTGCGAGAGCAAAACGCAAAGACCAGCATGTAAAGCTGTCTTGAAGGTTGTCATAGTTTTCCCCGATAACGTAATGTCCTGACCATAGTATGCCCGAGAGCTGACTTGGCAAACATTTACATTGATAAAGAATGTAATTAGACCAGAGTCGAGAGGCTATGTTTCACTAAATGAGCTGAATTGAGGTAAATTAGAGCTACCCAATTGACCCACACAATTTTGAACAGCAAAGGCTAAATCTATGAGAACAGGACGCGCAATAACTTGTTATGGATGGGCAGCATGGATTGCGCTGACGGGGCTAATGAGTCATGGCGTAATGGCCGCTGAAACGCGACTTTCCGTAAAGCAAATCATGAATGGGATAATTACTCCAGCTACGGCGACTATTTGGGGTGCCTTTGAGCTTAAGACGGAAGAAGAGTGGCAGGCAGTCAAAGAAGCTGCTCAAGCCGTGATTGATGCGGGCGCACTCCTCGAGGCGGGTGGTTCTGGAGAAGGTGAGGCTGATATTGCCAAACAGGAAAAATGGCAGGAATTTAATCAGCAAATGGTGGCCGCTGGGCGTCGAGTCCTGCAGGCTGCTAACGCCAAGGAGGAGGGCTTGCTCGCCTTAGTTGGTAATGATGATCTCTATCCCCCATGCGAATCTTGTCATCAGCTTTATCAAGCGCGCTAGTTGTAGGGCGTAAAAAGTACTTTTTGATTAAACTGAGGCCAAAGCGGTGACGCGCTCGGCAAACCAAAATAGAGCGATGCCGCCCAAACTATAGGCAACTGCAATCTCAGCTTTCGCCACAGAGCTGCCCCAGGCTAATTTGAAACCATTTAGAGCGGCGATGGCAAGAACGATAAATGTCAGCTGGCCCGCCTCGACTCCAAGATTGAAAAATAACAGCGCGACAGGGATATCGCTGATCCCGATGCCGATTTCGCCCAGAGCGCCTGCAAAGCCGAAGCCGTGCACAAGGCCAAAACTGAATGCCACTACCCAAGGCTTGTCATGAACTAGACTAGTGTGGCCGCGTTTGCCCAAAACTATCTCGCGGGCTAAAAACACGATAGAAAGCGCAATAATCGCTTCAATTGGTGGGCCTGGCAGAGGGACGATGTTTAGCGTGGCTAACGCTAGGGTGATGCTGTGGGATGCGGTGAAAGCCGTAATCGTTAGCACGAGGGTTTTGAGATTGCGATTGAGCAGCAGTAATCCAAGTACGAAGAGCAAGTGATCAAAGCCGAACAAGATGTGTTCAATGCCCAGCCGCAAATAATTCGCTGCCAAGCGAGCTTTAGAGGCGGAGCCAGCCTGAAGACCTGATAAGGGCACGGCTATTTGACTGCCGTCGCCAGCAAAGTAGCCTGAGTAACTTTTTGCGTCTGACCACTTGACGACAACCACTAAGCCTTCAAAGCTCCACGGGAAATTTAATGCATCGTCTCCATTGAGTTCTGGCACACAGCGGAAGCGATAGCTATACCGGCCGGGGTCCAATCCGACGCAGCGCTCGGGCAATATTCGTTCGACATTAAAAAGAGGCGGTACTTGCTGGTCTGCAATTGACAGGCGATATTCACTATCAGGATAAGCATCGAGCAGCACCCTAGCAATGCCGGTGACGTTGATATCGTGAGCCTCAACCTGCCATGAGGCCAGATACACTAGCAGCAGGGTGGATAATGCTTTCCCAAGGTTGGTGCGGCTATTGAGTTTCATTAGTGATGACGACTGAATATTTAGCTCTTAACTTGTTCACCTCTTGCGCTAAGCGTTTATCTTCTTCCAACGCTATCCAATCGAGACGAACGAGGTCTGCTATGTCATTAAGCTCAGGCCTTTGTGATGCTGTGCGCTCATAGATTTGAAGCCAGTGCTGGCCTCTATTACTTCTGAAGGGGCCTACCCACTCGTCGTTCTGCGCGGCGAACACCGAATCGGCGAACTCCTCACTAAATATGTTGGCTAAATCGGTGTGGGATACTCGGGGCAAGGGGGTATCGCTGCCTGCTGCAAGTAACAGCAGTTCCTCTCCCGGCAGGCCTTGCTTGAGGCCTTGTATCACCTCTCTAGGCAAGTCTTGATTGTTGTTAAAAACCAATTCGTTTACAGAGACAGTGGGCAAGCTTTGGTAGTTGCTCGCGTATTGCTCATAGAACTCAGCGAGTTCGGTTTCACTCGGTTGAATGATGTCGCCGCTCAGCACATGGCGGGTTTTTTGCGCCAGAATGGTATGAATTCTTGTGTCTTTATCGAGCCCCAAAGCCAAGGCTTCTTGGACCAGCACTTGCTCGTCAATGAATTCCTCGACCGCCTGCTGACGCTGCTGGGGAGTGAGTGGAAAGCCTTGCGCGATTTCTTGCAGGAAAAGCCGAGCGTCGATTTCCCGCTGGTCTATTTCGAGCCGATTCGCCTGCCCCTGCTGGGATACTGCATAGAAAAGAAAGAGCCCCAAGGCTATGATTGCAAAATAGCTTAGTGGTTCGGCAACTAGTTTGGCTATAAAAGACGGCTCAGATGGGGCTTCGGTCATAGTGAGTTACGGCTCTGAATCCTAGGTGTACTTTTCTCGGGAGATTAGTGTAACGTAAGATGCCAGTTTCCTGTAATCGTTCCAACATCACAGTGCCAAGCAAAGAGAGCCCATGGATAGACTAAGTCCACAATTTCTCGCATCGTGCCCTCGCGAGAAAGGCAGAATTTTGCGCGGAGAGGGGATGACCCGCATTGAAACATTTGTTGATGCAGCGTTCGCCTTTGCGTTTACCATGCTGGTAATCAGCATCGATCAGATTCCTCAAAGCCCAATTGAGCTACTTGAGCTGTCAAAAGATATCCCGGCCTTTGTCTTAAGTGCTTCGCTTCTCGGTTGGATCTGGGTTGGCCATAGTCATTGGAGTCGCACTTTTGGCTTGCAAGATCCTATGACTGTGTTTCTCAGTCTGTCTTTGGTGGTTTTAGTCTTAATCTTCGTATACCCCATAAAGCTAATGGTGCAAGCTACCGTGGTGTATGCAACTGATGATATGTTTGCGACAGGACTATTTGATAATGGGGGATGGGACAACAACAGCGTTGCAAGTCTGTTTGTCTATTTTTCTTTTGGCTTGTTGGTTCTGTCGATCATTATTATTTCCCTTTATTGGAATGCGCTGCGATTTAAGCACCAACTGGTCCTGTCTGAGTATGAAATCTACTACTGCAAGCATGCTACGATTCCCTGGCTGGTGGTAGCCATCACCGCGCTATGCTCCTCTGGTTTGGCGATTTTCGTACCAGCACCCAACACAGTGATTGCGGGAAATATTTATTTCTCTTTGTTTTTCACCATTTATCTTGCGGAATATGTCTTTAAGCGGTTCTATCCCAAGCCCCTGAGTTAACTGCAGGCAATTGAATTCTCTCATCTATACAAGGTTAAACTGTCTCTGTATAATCTCCGTTTTGTAGACGTGGTAATCTTATGTTGCGAATCGCTGAAGAAGCCTTAACATTCGATGATGTACTGCTGCTGCCTGCCCACTCTAATGTCCTCCCGAAATCAGTAAAACTGGAAACACGTATTGCCCCTGGCATTGCGCTGAATATCCCATTGATTTCTTCTGCCATGGATACTGTCACTGAAGCCCGTCTCGCCATCGCTATGGCGCAAGAGGGTGGCCTCGGTGTTATCCATAAGAGCATGAGCGTTGAGAAACAGGCACGGGAAGTTCGCATCGTTAAAAAGTTTGAGTCTGGAGTTGTTAAAGACCCAATCACTATTCCTGTCACCGCGACTGTGCGTGACCTTGTAGTGCTCATGAAGGAAAACAATATTTCGGGACTGCCTGTCATTGGCAGTAACGGTTTGGCTGGGATTGTGACGAGTCGTGATGTTCGATTCGAAGCCAATCTTGACGCGTCTATCGACACCATCATGACCCCGAAAGAGAAATTGGTCACGGTGGGCGAAGACTTCAACCTGGAACAGGTTAAAGAACTCCTACATCGTCACCGAATTGAGAAAATCCTTGTAGTCAATGATGATTTTGAACTCAAAGGCCTAATCACCCTGAAGGACATCCGTAAGTCCGAAGACTTTCCTAACGCCTGCAAAGACGAATTAGGACGCCTGCGGGTTGCTGCTGCAGTAGGCACCGGTCCAGACACCAACGATCGTGTAGCTGCCATTATTGAAGCTGGCGTCGACGTGGTAGTTGTTGATACCGCCCACGGACACTCGCAAGGTGTGTTAGATCAAGTCGCCCGAATCAAAAAGCACTATCCCCACATTGCCGTGGTGGGTGGAAACATCGCAACTGCGCAAGCGGCCTTGGATTTGGCGAAGGTGGGCGCAGATGCGGTTAAAGTGGGTATTGGGCCTGGTTCAATTTGCACCACTCGGATTGTGACTGGCGTTGGTGTTCCGCAAATCTCCGCTGTGGCCAATGTGGTAGAGGCCTTAAAAGGGACTGACGTTTGTGTTATTTCCGATGGTGGCATTCGGTACTCAGGTGACTTAGCTAAGGTTATTGCTGCTGGTGCCCATGTGGTAATGGTGGGTAGTTTGCTAGCTGGGTCAGAAGAAGCGCCGGGCGAAGTGGAACTATACCAAGGGCGAAGCTACAAAGCCTATCGCGGCATGGGTTCTATCGGTGCCATGTCTCACTCACAAGGCTCAAGCGATCGTTACTTTCAAGATGTTGATTCTGGCTCTGAAAAGTTGGTGCCAGAAGGGATTGAAGGCAGAGTGCCATATAAAGGCTCCATGTCTGCAATTGTGCATCAATTGATGGGTGGTCTCAGGTCTAGCATGGGCTATACCGGCTGTGCTGATATTGAACAAATGCGCACCAAGACCCAGTTTGTAAAAATCACTGCTTCAGGCATGAATGAATCTCATGTTCATGATGTTTCCATAACGAAAGAAGCGCCAAACTATCGAGTGAGCTAGCCCAGGCTAGCTCGTTTGCGAGTTTGGCGGCTCACACTTTAGATTACCGCCATGACTGCACCTAACATACACAGTCAGAATATTCTTATTCTCGACTTTGGCTCGCAATATACTCAATTAATCGCTCGTCGGGTTCGTGAACTTGGGGTTTATTGTGAAATATGGGATTACACCGTTGATCCCGCCGAATTTGCTAAATTCTCGCCTAATGGCATTATTTTTTCAGGCAGCCCAGAGTCAGCCAATACTGAAGAGTCGCCCAGAGCTCCCGATTTCTTGTATGAAGCAGGTTTGCCCATTCTGGGTATTTGCTACGGCATGCAATCTATGGCTGAACACTTTGGTGGCAAGGTAGAGGCTTCTGATAAATCAGAATTTGGCTTCGCAAGAGTTAATGTCGCCAAACCAAATCGCTTGTTCGATTCAATTCAAGATCACGTCTCTAACGAAGGTCAGCCACAGCTTGATGTATGGATGAGTCACGGTGATAAAGTCACTCAATTGCCGCCTGGGTTCGATCTAATCGCAGCCACCGCCAGTGCTCCAATTGCTGCTATGTGCAATGAAGAAAAGTCTTTCTATGGCTTGCAGTTTCATCCAGAAGTCACCCATACCCTGCAAGGAGAAGCCATCCTGCGCCGCTTCGTCAAAGATATTTGCGGCTGCGAATCTCTATGGACATCAGCCAATATAATTGAAGATGCGGTACAGAAAGTAAGAGACAGCGTCGGCCACGATAAGGTCTTGCTTGGGCTGTCGGGAGGTGTGGATTCATCTGTCGTAGCAGCGCTTCTACACAAAGCGATTGGTGATCAACTGACCTGTGTGTTTGTGGATAACGGTTTGCTACGCCTCAACGAAGGCGATCAGGTGATGGCAACTTTTGCGAAGAATATGGGTGTAAAAGTCATACGCGCTGACGCCGAAGAGCTGTTTTTAAACAAGTTGGCAGGTGTCTCCGATCCAGAGCAGAAGCGAAAAATTATCGGCAATACCTTCATAGAAGTATTTGATGCCGAGGCAACAAAACTCAAGGATGTGAATTGGCTCGCCCAGGGCACAATTTACCCGGACGTGATCGAGTCTGCAGGGTCTAAGACAGGCAAGGCTCACGTTATTAAATCTCACCATAACGTTGGCGGACTTCCCGAAGACATGAAAATGGGTTTGGTGGAGCCTCTGCGAGAGTTATTCAAAGACGAAGTACGGCGAATCGGTGTTGAACTAGGCTTGCCTTACGATATGGTTTATCGCCACCCCTTTCCAGGGCCGGGCCTCGGGGTTCGAGTTCTTGGCGAAGTAAAGAAAGAGTACTGCGATATATTGCGGCAAGCCGATGCAATTTTTATGGAAGAACTACACAAGGCCGACTGCTATAACAAAGTGAGTCAAGCATTTGCTGTATTTTTGCCTGTTCGTTCCGTTGGCGTAGTCGGAGATGCGAGGCGTTATTCGTGGGTAATTACACTGCGTGCGGTAGAGACTATCGACTTCATGACAGCCAGATGGGCCCGCTTAGACCCTGAGCTTTTAGAAACTATATCCAATCGGATAATGAATGAGATTGCCCATGTGTCGCGGGTAGCTTATGACATATCTAGCAAGCCGCCCGCCACTATTGAGTGGGAATAAAATGCCAGTGATCTTGGAAGGCTATATTAGAGTTCCATTTGAAGCGCTAGAGACCACAAAAATTCATTTGATAGAGCATATTAGAAATACACTAAATGAAGAAGGGTGCTTGGAATTTGTTGTGCCACAAGATGAGCATGATCAATGTGTTTTTCATGTGTTTGAAAAGTTTGTTGATTGCCATGGGTTTAATGCGCATCAAGTGAGAACCAAATCAAGTGATTGGGGAGCCATTACTAAGAATGCTGAAAGAGTTTACGAGAAGAGGCTCGAAAAGTAATTTGCTAACCCTTTTTTTAAAGCCTGAATCTCAATCGGAAATAGTAAGTTTAGACTTTCTTGGTTTTTTCCTAAGTAATAGTCTACTGCGAATTACTCTCATTAAGCCTCTCGGTTTTCATCTTCCGTGAAGCGCCTACTTATCATTCTTGGCAACCAACTGTTTCCTTTGGAATCTATCCGAGCCATTAAACCAGACCTGGTATTTATGGCTGAAGATCTTGGGTTATGCACCTACGAAAAACACCACAAACTTAAAATACTCATGTTTTTGGCAGCAATGCGAGAAAAGAGAGATGAATTGCTGGCCAATAAATTCTGCGTTGATTATGTGGAGCTTGGTGATAAACAGTTTGCGTCTACTTACGAAGACAAATTGAAAAAAGTGATCGATGACCGTGGAGTCTCTCATTTACAACTGTTCGAGATTGAAGACAAACCCTTTGCAGATCGTATCGTAAAGTTTGCTGATAAGCGGGGGCTTGCGTTAGAAATAATAGCCTCTCCCATGTTTATGCTGCAGCGAGAAGAGTTCAATGAGCTGGTGAGAGGAAAAAAATCCCTGCTCATGGCCAGTTTTTACAAAGACATGCGCAAGAAATTTAAGTTGCTGTTAAATGATGATGAAAGCCCTAAAGGGGGGCAGTGGTCTTTCGATGAAGATAATAGAAAGAAACTACCGAAAGGTATTACCCTACCAAAGCCATTTGTCGCGGCCGGCTCTCAATACACAAAAGAATTACAAAAGCAGATCGAGGCGAACTTCCCTGATCATCCAGGTTCGCTTACTAGCGTATGGATGCCTCTTACTAGAGCCCAAGCGCTGGACGCTCTGGATTATTTTTTGGATGTAAAGTTTACCGACTTTGGTGCCTATGAAGATGCCATTACCAGCAAAGACACGTTTTTATTCCATAGTGCGTTGAGTCCAGCGCTAAATCTAGGTTTACTAACGCCGAAGGATATCATCGATAAAGTCATATCCACCACCGCCAAGCATGACATTCCCATTAACTCGGTGGAGGGGTTTGTTAGACAGATAATCGGTTGGCGGGAGTTTATTCGCGGTGTGTATCATCTTCATGGCGGTGAACAAGAAAGCAAAAATTTTTTTGGATTCAACGGCAAGCTTTCGACCCATTGGTATACAGCAGAAACGGGTATTCCGCCCTTAGATGACGCTATTACTTTCACCAATGAGTTCGGCTATACCCATCACATAAACCGGCTGATGATTATTGCGAATATTATGACTCTCTGTGAAATCGACCCGCGAGAAGTCTACCGGTGGTTTATGGAAATGTACGTGGATTCGTCGGAATGGGTGATGGTGCCAAATGTCTATGGCATGGGGACATTTGCGGATGGGGGATTGTTCGCTACCAAACCTTATAGCTGCGGTTCAAATTATATTTTAAAAATGAGCGATTATAAAAAAGGGGACTGGTGTCATATAGTCGACGGCCTTTATTGGCGGTTTGTTAGCAAGCATATGAGTAAAATTAAGAGTAATCCCCGACTCTCGTTTATGCAAAAAACCCTTGAGAAAATGGATGCTCAGCGCCGGACAATGATATTTGACCGAGCTGAAGAGTTTATAAGTAAGGTTAGTCTATGATTAGCGTAGCCCAATTAGATAGTTCAAAGATATTCCTATGAGTGAAATTGCCTTACTAATATCGCCTCTTACTAAGGGCGCATACTTCAACGACGCGCTTGCGGTTGCGCGAGCCGAGCTACAGTGGGTCACAGGTATCTCTGAGGCAGAGCTCCTACGCTTTGGTCAGATGGACTTTCTCGTGGTGGACACCACGCTCGATGTGCTGCCTGCATTAGCGCGGTTGTCTTTCGTTCAAGGCTTGTTCGAGTTTGCGAATGGGCGTTTTATTCCAATAGAACAAAGTGCTAATTTTTTGCTTCATGAGGACTTTGTTTTTGGCTCTAAGTACAAAGGAAAAACCAACGAAACCCTAACGCAGCTGCTTATTAACCTGGGCCTTGCCGGGCAGACGCAAAAGCCAGATGCACCGCTCAAGCTGCTGGATCCAATGTGCGGCAGAGGCACCACACTGCTTTGGGCGCTGCGCTATGGCATTGATAGCAGAGGCTTGGAGCAGGACCCTAAATCCGTTTCAGAATTTAGAAGTAGCATACGAAAGTGGTGTAAACTTCATCGCCAGTCCCATCGACTAACCGACGGCTTTATCGGCTCGGCTAATAAGCAGTCTGTCGGAAAGTTCTACAACATAGAAATAGAAGACAAAACATTGAGAGCTGTAGTTGGAAATGCAGCAGAAGTTCCCCATTACTTTAAGGCCGAGAAGTTTAATCTGTTGGTGTGTGACCTGCCTTATGGTATCCAGTATTTGGGGCCGAAAAATACGAGGAACCCAATTGATGTTATTGCAGACTGCGCAGTAGCCTGGGCGGGTTGTTTGAAAAAAGACGGGGTAATGGTGCTGGCGTTTAATCAATACATGCCTAAACGTTCAGAGCTTACGTCGCTGTTTATTGAGCAAGGATTAATCGACTTGGGATTTTCAGCAAGTCATCGTATGAGTGAGTCCATTGTAAGAGATGTGCTGGTCATGAAAAAGTAAGCGGCGATGTTGTCTCGCCTCAAGTATCTAGTTGTTGTTTCCACTCTCACCTTGCTTTCGACGTGCCAGGTTGATCCCTATGTGCTTATTGATTCTGCTAATCAAAATAGCAGAGTCAATATGCTGGTTATCCATGCAACATCGGAAAACTTTGCCGAATCACTCCGCTTGCTCTCTACTCCCACTGTAAATCCGGTGAGTTCCCATTATCTTGTGCCAGCAGAGCATGATGAAACCTACCCCTCTAAGAAGTTGCGAGTTTATTCTCTGGTGCCTGAGCACAGAAGAGCGTGGCATGCAGGGGTTAGTCAATGGGCTAACGCCACCGGCCTCAATGATCGTTCAATCGGCATCGAAGTGGTGAATGAGTTCAAGTGTAGTGGGGCTACTCGTGATGAGGCGCTTACATCCCCCAATCAGTTAGATTGCCAGTTTCCTGAATACACAAATGCTCAGATTGACCTACTCATTGTGCTTGTTAAAGACATTTTAGATCGTCACCCTGAAATAGAGCCCATCAACATAGTTGGACATTCAGATATTGCACCACTGCGAAAATCAGATCCTGGCCCGAATTTTCCATGGCAAAGACTGTATATGGAAGGCATTGGGGCCTGGCCAGAACAAGAAGACATTGACTATTTCACGCAGCTTTTTAGCACCCAGCTGCCATCAATAAGATCAATTCAGCGGGCGCTTGCGGTGATGGGTTATGGAGTCGACGTTGATGGTGAGATTAGCCCGGGCTTTGAATTTGCGTTGCGTGCTTTTCAGCTGCATTTTCGCGCCGAAAATTACACTGCTGAAATTGACCTGGAAACCGTGGCTATTCTTTGGGCGCTAATCAAGAAATACCGGGCGAAGGAAGCCCAGGAGTATGGCAGTGAACTTATTTTCGGTTAGAGCAATACCCTTCACTAGCTGGAGTTCGCCATTTCCTTTGAATTTCAGGCCAAGACCCCTAACACTGTTCAACCTCTGCGGGGGTTTAGCCCTATTTGGATTAGGTGAGGCTCTAATGTTAGCGTCTGGGTTTGGTGTGAGTCCGTGGCTAGTGCTTGCCGACGGCCTATCAAGCAGATTAGGACTAAGTATCGGATTGGCGACGGCAGTAATTAGTCTGGCTGTGCTTACCCTTTGGGTACCACTGCGGCAAATGCCCGGGCTTGGCACAATTCTCAATGCGCTCATTATCGCCGTTGTGATCGATGTAAGTCTGCCTTATTTGCCATCGCCAGCGAATAGTTTTCTCATGGTCATTGAATCTATAGCAGGGGTGCTGTTAATTGGGCTAGGCAGTGCAATCTATTTGATTGCAAAATTGGGCCCAGGCCCAAGAGATGGATTAATGACAGGGCTACAAAGGCTCACAGGCTATCCGATTGCTTGGGTGAGGACGTCTATAGAGCTTACTGTGTTAGCTATTGGATGGATGCTCGGAGGAACAGTAGGATTTGGTACAGTACTTTTTGCTGTTGGAGTAGGGCCTGCGCTTTCCATTGGGCTCATCGTGGTGCTGTGGATCTCCCAGGAAATTATTAGCGAATAGTGAGGAAACTGCGTGAATTTTGGAGATGATCATGAGCACTGGATGCGGCTTGCGTTAGCGCAGGCAAAGAAGGCTAGGAAGCTAAACGAAGTCCCAGTGGGCGCGGTGGTCATCCACGAAGGTAAGTTAATTGCAACTGGGTTTAATAAGCCAATCGGTAACTGTGACCCAACAGCCCACGCTGAAATACAAGCCATTCGAGCAGCTTCACAAGTGCTGCATAACTATCGTTTACCTCAGTGCACCCTCTACGTCACCATTGAGCCCTGCGCCATGTGCGTTGGTGCAATTGTCCATTCCCGATTGAGTAAACTTGTTTTCGGCGCGGCTGAGCCCAAAGCCGGAATGGTCATAAGCCAACAGCAATTACTGAACGCTCCCCACTTTAATCATCGCGTTGAAGTTGTTAGCGGTATCTTGGAGGAGCAGTGCTCAGAGCTCATGCAAGAGTTTTTCAAGAGTAAACGCCTTGCCAAATGAATAGTGCGCTTGTATAACTTAGGGGTGGACTATCAAGGGTTAGCGATGAATTCTAAGTATACTGTGCTTTTGGCTCTTTTAAGCTGTCTCATGGTTAGCTGCGAGAGCGCATTAACCTATAAGGCCTATCTGGGGGAGCCTAAGCCGGCGCTGCGGGTGTCTCAGATCAAAGGCAGCCAATATGTGCGTAAAGACTTAATCAATCGCTATGTGGACGCGGTTCGTTTCTCTCGGGTAGACGACACTGGTATCGAGGACAGTAATAGTTTTAGGTCTGTTGAGGTAGAACCAGGTTTCCATGACATTGAAGTCTATTTTTACTGGGATATGGGCAGCCAGCGGGGTTTGGCACCGGCTTTGGTGAGCTATGCCTCCTCGCAAGAAAATTTGAGCCGGACGCTTCGGTTTAACGCTCGAGCGGGCATGGAATATGTGGTGAAGGCCCAGCCTTATTTCACTGAGTCAAGCAAACAAGACATTACAACTCTCAGTCACGTGGACTTTTGGGTAGAAGACCAAAATGGGGTTGAGATTGTGTCAAAGCAAGCTGGTCAATATAACCCATCGGACTCCTAAGCGGCCACGCTTCCGTCAGTTTTTTCTGAATTTATCAGTCGAATCTATTATCATTGCGCCCACTCCTAGGGGGCGATGAAATTGCCTAATGTGAACTAAATTAGAGGAAAAATTCATGCAAGTGATGTTTGGAGCATCCGCTCTGTCGACGTTTTCAACCTCCAAACTTCTTCGTAGTTTGCAATCTTGTTGCCCCAAAGTTTCTAACGTTAAAGCCCGTTACGTACATCTTATTCATAGCACAGAGCCGCTTTCGACAGTAGAGATAGAAACAGCGAATCAGCTGCTGTGCTATGGCGAGCCTTATTCCGGCCAAGCAGATGATGGTGGCGAACTATTACTGAGAATAGTCTGCCCTCGCCCGGGCACTATTTCTCCCTGGTCAAGCAAGGCCACCGATATTTTTACCAACTGCGGGCTTGCAAACGTTGTGAGGGTGGAGCGTGTTATCCAGTATGAAATCGGGTTGGATGGAGACTCTACCCAGTCCCAAGTTAGTCAGATAGATCAGTTGATCCATGATCGCATGACTCAATCCATAATGGACTCGATAGAGCAAGCTGCGGTTTTATTTCAATCTTCAGAGCCGCGTCCGGTGCAAGCGATACCTTTATTGGAACAGGGCCGGGTCGCATTGGAAGACGCCAACTTAAGCTTGGGCCTAGCGCTGGCAGAAGATGAAATAGACTATTTACAGTCCAGTTTTGCAGCCTTGAAGCGTAACCCTAATGACATTGAATTGATGATGTTTGCTCAGGCAAACTCTGAGCACTGTCGCCATAAAATCTTTAATGCGTCTTGGCAAATTGATGGTGAGTTCAAAGAGAAATCATTGTTCGCGATGATTCGAAACACCCATGCTCTGTCACCGCAGAATGTGCTGTCGGCTTATTCGGATAATGCAGCCGTGATGGCCGGCCACGTAGGTGGCAGGTTTTTCCCCAATCCTTTGACTAAATCCTATGAGTACGTCGAGGAGCCAATTCACATACTGATGAAGGTCGAAACCCACAACCATCCAACGGCAATCGCTCCATTTCCAGGCGCATCCACTGGTTCTGGTGGTGAGATTCGGGATGAAGGCGCAACGGGCAAAGGGGGTAAGCCCAAAGCCGGCCTTACTGGATTTAGCGTCTCCAATTTGCGAATACCCAATGGGGTTCAGCCGTGGGAAGAGGATTTTGGTAAGCCCGCTCATATTGCCTCGGCGTTAGATATTATGTTGGAAGCGCCTTTGGGTGGCGCGGCATTTAATAACGAATTCGGCCGTCCCAATCTGTGCGGCTATTTTCGGACCTTCGAGGAGCTAGGCCCCAGTCCGGCTGACAGCTTTACAGTGAGGGGGTATCACAAACCCATCATGATCGCGGGTGGTATTGGTAATATTCGCGAGATGCATGTTGAAAAAGGTGAGATCGAAGTAGGCGCCAAGCTGATCGTATTAGGCGGCCCGGCTATGCTGATAGGGCTTGGTGGCGGCGCGGCATCCTCGGTAGCGGCTGGTGCCGGTAATGAGGATTTAGACTTTGCGTCAGTGCAGCGGGAAAACGCCGAGATGGAGCGTCGCTGTCAAGAAGTGATCGATCAGTGCTGGCAGTTGGGTGATAAAAACCCCATTAGCTTTATTCATGATGTGGGGGCAGGGGGATTGTCCAATGCGCTGCCAGAATTAGTTAAAGACGGTGGCTGTGGCGGGCGCTTTGAGCTGCGATCAGTGCCCAATGCAGAAAAACAAATGTCTCCACTGGAGATCTGGTGTAACGAATCGCAAGAACGCTACGTGTTAGCCGTGAAGCCGTCAGACCTGGCACTATTTGAATCCTTGTGTGCTCGAGAACGCTGTCCTTTCGCCGTTGTCGGCGAGGCGACCGCAGAAAAGCGTATAGCCTTAAGCGACTCTCACTTTCAAAATAACCCTATCGACTTACCGATGGATGTGCTGTTTGGCAAGCCGCCTAAAATGCATCGCCAAGCCTTTTCTGCCCAACACACACCTACCGAATTTCTAACAGATGGCATTGTGCTTGATGAGGCCATCAATCGTGTATTGGCGCTGCCAACGGTGGCGAGCAAATCATTCCTCATTACCATCGGCGACCGATCTATCACAGGTTTAGTGCATCGTGATCAGATGGTGGGGCCTTGGCAAGTGCCGGTGGCCGATGCGGCAGTAACCGCGTCTTCGTTTGCCGGCTATACCGGCGAGGCAATCGCGATGGGGGAGCGCACTCCATTGGCATTGTTCGATGCCCCAGCGTCAGGCCGCATGGCAATCGCTGAAGCCCTGATGAATATTTTCTGCGCCGATATCAAGCAGCTGTCTGACATAAAACTATCGGCTAACTGGATGGTGGCAGCGGGCTATGGGGATGAGGACGAAAAATTGTTTGCAACGGTAGAGGCAGTCGGCATGAAGATGTGCCCAGAGCTCGGAATCGCGATCCCTGTGGGCAAGGACTCTATGTCAATGCGAACTGTTTGGGTTGACCAAGATGGGCAGGAAAACAGCAATACAGCCCCCTTGTCTTTAATCGTCAGCGCCTTCGCTCCCGTGACCGATATACGAAAAACCCTAACACCTTTACTGGACACGTCGAAGACTGGCGGAAAGCTGTTTCTACTGGATTTGGGGAGAGGCAAAAACCGGCTAGCCGGATCTGCCTTAGCGCAGGTCTATCGGGATTTAAATGGCACTGTGCCAGATTTAGATTCGACACAAGATCTGAAAAACCTGTTTACTTTTGTTAATGAGCTAAAGCAAAAAAGAGCCCTAACTGCCTACCATGACCGATCCGATGGTGGTGTATTGGTCACTCTCTTCGAGATGGCTTTTGCAAGCCGATGCGGTCTTGACATCATGCTTGACGAGACGGTGGACGCATTGCACTTTTTATTCAATGAAGAGCTTGGTGCTGTGGTGCAAATAGCCCCTGAACAAGTTTCATGGTGTAAGCAGTTGGCGTCTCAATTGGGATTGGCTGATTGCTTTATCGAATTGGCAAGTCTTCGCTCTGATAGGGAAGTTTCCATCGTTCATGGGAATGCGCTTTTGTTTACAAGGCAGGCACATGAGCTGCAACGGCAGTGGTCAAGCACCAGTTATGAAATGCAAAAACTGCGGGACAATTCTGATTGTGCGCAGGAAGAATATGATCAACTGCTAGCGCTGGATGATCCTGGTCTCAGCGCGTCACTAAGTTTTGATTTAAATGACGATATTAGCGCGCCGTATATAGCCACTGGAGTACGGCCAAAAGCCGCAATCCTTAGAGAGCAAGGCGTTAATGGACACGTCGAGATGGCGGCGGCATTTGATCGCGCTGGCTTCCAGTCGATCGACGTGCACATGACAGATTTGATGTCGGGTCGCGTGACATTGGATGGATTTAACACGTTGGTAGCCTGTGGTGGTTTCTCATACGGTGATGTGCTTGGCGCTGGTGGTGGGTGGGCTAAGTCCATTCTGTTTAATGACCAAGTGAGAGCGCAATTTGAGCGTTACTTTGCCAACCCAAATACCCTTACCTTGGGAGTTTGTAACGGCTGCCAAATGGTCTCCCTATTGCATGAATGTATACCAGGTGCCGAAGATTGGCCACGCTTCGAGCGCAATCGCTCTGAGCAGTTTGAAGCCCGTGCAAGCCTGATAAAAATAGAGCAGTCGCCTGCTGTGTTTTTGGCGGAAATGGCTGACTCTCAATTTCCTATCGCGATAGCCCATGGTGAAGGCAGGGCAAGTTTTAGCAGTGACGCGCAGGCTCAGCGCTTTCTTAATAGCGGCTGTGCATCGATGCGTTATGTGTCTAATCAGGGCGTTAAAGCGGAGATATATCCAGCAAACCCCAATGGGTCGTTTGACAGCCTAGCCAGTGTTTGCAGTGCTGACGGTAGGGTTACCTTGATGATGCCCCATCCAGAGCGAGTGTTCAGAACCGTGCAGAATTCCTGGCACCCCAATGACTGGAAAGAAGATGCACCGACAATGCGCCTGTTTAGGAATGGGCGTAAATGGTTGGGGTAGGGGGTTAAATGCTCTATCGAATTGAATTCTATGTGCCCGAGTCTCATTTGGAGAATGTAAAGCAAGCGCTCTTCATGGCGGGGGCTGGCAAGGTAGGTGATTACGATTGTTGTGCATGGCAAACCGAGGGAAGAGGCCAGTATCGGCCTTTGCCCAAGAGTCAACCCTTTGCCGGTGAAGTGAATAAACTCGAAACGGTGCGGGAATACAAAGTAGAAATGGTTTGTCAGCAGTCATTTCTGAAAGCCGCCACTGCGGCCCTTAAACAGAGCCATCCTTATGAAGAGGTGGCCTATGCCGTTATTGCGATTGAGCCGCCTCAACACGAGTAGGTCCAATCTCTGCCTTATGCATGCTTCGCGCGCGGCGCGAAATAGTCGCCTCAGAGACCCCAAGCGCCCTGGCTGCTAGTTTCTGATTGCCATGATAGTAATGAATAACGTGCTCGACTACGCTGACTTCAAATTCCTTCATCAACTGTTTTAAATTTAACGTTGACTGCGGTTCGGGGTTGTCGTCAATAAGTAAACAGTTAGTAATCTTGCTTAACAATTGCTTGTGGAGCTTTCTCTCGCTACTGAAAGGCACCAAGGTGAGCAATTGGAATAATCGAGTCTTTTCTTCTGCATAAACTATTATTCCCACCATTAAACTCATGGCGACCGGCATTATTATCGCTGCGGTTAGTTGTGAACCAAGGGCCATAGTTGCAAGTACGCTGAGGGTGACTAGAACCGGAGGTAAAGTGCTGATTAAGATGACTAAACATCGTTGTCGCGAGAGGTTTGATTTCAAGCGATAGAGACCGCTAAGAAGTAAGCAAACGCCAGTCACTACACCAATGGTGGCATAGGCCTGAAATAACCCATACATGGAGCCGCTTACTCGTGTAATGGTAATGTTTGTGAACTCTGCTCCCGCAATGATGGACCGGTTGAAAATAACATTGATGATCATCGCTGCCAGTAAAACATTTAGGACTAGTTTGACTTGGGGAAGTCGCCACGAAAACTCTGAGTAATGTAGCGCGACCACTACATAGCCATGAATGGTTAGGACGGCTGCGCAATAATACGCTAACAATACAGTGAGCATGGTATTGCCTTCATAGTGTGCCTCGAATCCAAACAGTTCTATAAAATTTAACAAGCAGGCCGCGACAAAGAATAAGGCAAGATTGATATTGCCATTGCGCAAGGATTCGCTATAACGAAAAAATATAAACGCTTTAAGTGTTAGTGCGAAAAGTGCTGGTAAGAAAAATAATTCCATACTTTATGATTCCGTTCAGTGGCGGCTTTGGGCCGAAACTATGCCAATCTGAGATGGGCTCGCAGTTGCTGGGCAGCTAATTTAGTAAACCCGAGCGCAGTGCAATCCCGTCTAAATCAAGGTAACAGTTCTTTTGCAGATTGTTAAGCAAGAAGTGGGTAATTGCGGGTAAAAATTGGTGGGAGAGGAGCGAGTAAAAGTCCCGCTAGTTAATGGCTGCCGTGCTGAGCGCAGCTAGAATAGTTGGTGACTATGGCTAATAAGTTTTGTGGAAATTTGGCGATCCTCACCGTGATGGACGTCAAACATTCGCACTGGGAACTTGTTGTCGCGGAAATCATTGAAATAAAGTTCCAGGGTACTTTTCACAACGGTGAAAGCAATTTCATCCCACGGCACTTCGTGCTCAGCAAAAAGTGCAACTTCTAGGGACTCGGCGCCGGCATAGAACTGGAGGTTGGCCAGCTCTGCTCTGAAGAACATATACACTTGGTTAATCGTCGGCAAATTGTATAAGGTATACAGCGAGTCGGCGGACACAATGATGTCAGCACCCGCTTCCTCCTTAGTTTCTCGGATCGCTCCGCTCAAACTAGATTCTCCATTCTCCATATAACCTGCTGGCAGTGTCCATTTGCCAAGCCTAGGTTCTATCGCTCGTCTGCACAGCAAAACCTTGTCGCCATAAATTGGTAGGGTTCCGACAACGTTCTTCGGGTTTTCATAGAAGACGCTGTCGCAGCTATCGCAGCAGTGACGAATCTTGTCGTCCCCGTCTGGGATTCGCAGCACAATAGGAGACGCACATTGATGGCAAAATTTCATTGGATCGTTGTCGCGCTGAGATGAAGGAAGGACGCTAGTTTACTGCGTTTTGGCTAAAAGTGAAAATGGAAGAAGCCGCGCATGCGTTTCAGCCAGTAGGTTGAAGCGGTGGGGCCGCGGCTTTTTAGATTCGGTTGATCTCGCAGTAGAGCCGAAATTTCTTTGAGGTCATAAACGCTTCAATGGAGCGCAGCCTAGTTTCCATTTTTCGGAAGGTTTGAGTGCATTCATCCATTGTCTTTTCGGTGTCGAAAGATCGCGCTGAATGATCTTTATTGAAGCTAGTGTCATTCATTTCATCATCGTTTGTGTAGCTGCTGCGGGCGCGAAATTCTGCTTTAGCGTGACGACGCTGCTCTCTTTTGGCGTGACGCTTGCGACGCTTTCCCCTCCAAGAACTATCACAATAGTCACTGCTTACCGTCGCAGGGTCAGGTTCAATCACAAAGATGCAAATAATATAGGCCCAAAATGTAAACGGACCTAAGATAAACATAGAACCTAGCGTAATCATTCTCACAATGAACGGGCTAACTTCCAAATAGTCAGCGAGTCCTGCGCAAACACCGGCAATGCGCTTGTTGTTTAAATTTCGATAGATTGGCTTACGGTAGTTTATTTTTTTGAAGTGATCAGCTGTCTTATTGTTTTTAAGAGAATCTTTTAGCGACAGCGTGTCTTCATCATCAGACAGACAGAAATACAGTACAAAGTAGCCGATGATGAGAGTGGGCCAAGTGAGCACGCAAATAACGAAAATAACTCGCACCACAGCTGCCGGTACTTCTAGCCAAGCCGCCACCCCAGCACAAACTCCGAGCCAGCGGGCATTTTCCTTATCGCGGTAAAGTTTGCTAAAACCACTATTGGGAGTGCTGTTCATCTTGCTCTCTCCAGTCAGGAACTTCAGCGTCGAGTATGGATTCCAGTACATCGATCCGTTCACTCAACGACGTTGCCATCGTGCTCAACTCGGTCATGCTCAGAGCGTCAGTGCTTGTTGCCGGTTCCTGACGCTTCGATTTCTTAAGTAGCATTATCCATACGGTGATCGCGGTAAAAGTGATAACCACTAAGGATAAGACGAACTCCAGAACGCCCATAATATATACCTATTGTTGTTCTTTAAGTTTGTTCTTTAGTGCTTCTAACTCGCGATCGATAGACTCTTGTTTTTCTAGCTCGTCGAATTCGCTTTGTAGACCACGGCGTTCTGCGAGCGAGCTATCCATTTGACCTTCCATCAGATCTATCTTCTTTTCGTAATACTCAAATTTGTCCATGGCATTGTCAATAGTGTAACTAGTGAGGTGCCGATTCACATCTAAACGGGACTCGGTTGCCTTGGTTCTCATTAAAATGGTTTTTTGTCGTGCGCGTGCGTCATTCAGCTTTGCTTGCAGCTGCTCTATCTCGCTACTTAGCTTGTCCAGTGTGAGGTCTAGCTTTTCGAGATCTTTCTCCGTGATCTCAACGCTGGAGTTGAGGTTAGATTTTTCAAGCAGTGCCGCTTTAGCAAGATCGTCGCGGCCTTTAGAAAGAGCCAACTCGGCTTTACTTTCCCAGTCTTTGGCCTGTTTACGCAACTGCTCAGCGCGGCGCATAAGGGTTTTCTTTTCGGCTATGACTTTAGCAGTGCCGCTGCGGACCTCGACTAGAGTCTCCTCCATCTCCTGAATAACCATTCGGATCATTTTTTCCGGGTTTTCAGCTTTGTCCAACAGGGCGCTGATATTTGAATTGATAATATCTGATAGTCTCGAAAATATGCTCATTACTGATACCTCTAGTATCCATGTCAAAGTTGGCCAACAAGGTTGGTTTAATTATTACTTTGCAGCTACCGTGCCAACTCATCGCGCCTATCTATCTTATTGAAAACTATGTAAATAGTTTCTTTTACGGCGCTTTAGCTACTCAATGCATAGCTAAAATACCTAACAAATGGTAATTTTCACTACCTAATTTTTCCCAAGGTCTGTGGCGCTTAATTACCACAGACCAACAGCTAATCGAGTCTGGACAGAGTTATGGCACAACAAGATGCAGCCCCAAGAATGATTGGTGAGTCGTCGAGCTTTCTTGAGATGCAAGAACACATTTCGCTGGTGGCGCCACTGAATAAGCCGGTATTGATCGTCGGAGAGCGAGGCACTGGCAAGGAATTAATCGCCGCTCGACTGCATTTCTTGTCCAAGCGGTGGCAACAAACGTTTCTCAAGATCAACTGTGCCGCCATGAGTGAAACCCTACTAGAGGCCCAGCTTTTTGGTCACGAAGCGGGCGCATACACCGGTGCTACCAAGCTGCGCAAGGGGTATTTCGAGCGGGCCAATGGAGGCACCTTGTTCCTTGATGAGCTTGCTAATGCGGACATGTCAGTGCAAGAAAAAATTCTTAGGGTGATAGAGTATGGGGAATTTGAGCGGCTTGGTGGTAATGAAACCATTGAAGTCGATGTTCGCATCGTGGCTGCAACCAATGAAGATTTGCCAGCGTTGGCACAGCAAAAACGATTCCGTGAAGATTTGCTCGATCGCTTAGCCTTTGATGTGATCACCTTGCCGCCTTTGCGAGAGCGGGGTGATGATATTTTAGTGTTGGCTGAGCATTTTGCTGTGGGTATGGTGAAGGAGATAGAGGGCGAGTTTTTTGCCGGTTTCTCAGCCAGTGTCGCTAAGGCGCTACGCAATTACTCTTGGCCAGGCAATATTCGAGAACTTAAAAACGTTGTTGAGCGGGCCGTTTACCAATGTGGCAGCGGGGTAATCAATCATGTGGTGTTTAACCCGTTTGAATCTCCTTATAGACTTAAGCAGAAAGTCTCGAAACAGGATGAGGCTCATTCCAAGGTGGGCGAGCTAAACAGCGTGCCTAGCTCGAAACCTGCCGCTGTTGAATTGGGTGAGGCAATCGACTTCAAGACAGAGGTTCAAGAGTTTGAAGTGAACTTGCTGAAACGAGCTCTGGAGACTAGTCAATTCAATCAAAAGAAAGCCGCGGAGATTTTAGGACTAACCTATCATCAACTGCGCGGCTATCTTCGAAAATACGATCTGTTGGGCCAATAAAGGGTTATTGCACCGATGGGCTAGTTTTTTATGGCATCGTAGACAACCCGCTGAGCGGTATTGTTGTTAAAAGGTGCTTGCGGACCGCCACGTTTTTGTTCCATATAGATCATGTAAAAATCGTTCTCTCGGTCAACAGCAAATAAGGTGCCTCCAATTCCGCGCCAGCCGAAATTATGGGGCCCATTAGGGTCATCGGTTGTTGGCTGCAAATGAAATCCTAGCCCCCAATCTCCACGCTCACCATAAAAGTAAAATTCTCGAGATACGTTATCGCCGATGGTTTTCTCTGTCATTTTGTCGAGAGTGGCCTCTTCAATAATTCGCTCACCTCTGTATTCGCCGCCGTTTAGTAACATCGCTGCGAATCGAACATAATCCTCGGTCGTCGAATTGAGACCACCGCCACCTGAGAGCATTGCCCTCGGGATCGTGTTGTCTGTCATGCCATCACCATAGATAGGCTCGGCGATACGACTGGATTTACTAGTGGGCACCCAGAACGTAGTTTCATCCATGCCCAAGGGCTCGAAAATCCTATCCGCTAAAACTAGATCAAGAGTTTTGCCATCAACAACTTCAAGGATCGCGCCTAAAACATCGGTGGAGTGACCATAATGCCACGCGGAGCCTGGTTCAAAATACACGGGTAGTTTGCCTATTCGTGCCGCTAATTCCCTTGCCGTCATATCTCCCGATAATTCAGCTTGATACATCTTTCCCAGCTCACTATTGGGTGAAAAAATAGCTTGGATTAAACCGGATTTATGAGTGAGTAAATGCTCGATCGTCATTTGGTTTTTAGCGGGGTTTGTGTCTCCTGTGCTTGAGTCAATAACTTGTAGGTTTGCAAATTCAGGAATGAACTTACTGACAGGGTCGCTGAGGTTTATCAAGCCATCTTCTACCATTGTCATGATGGCTACACTGACTATTGGCTTAGTCATACTATAAATACGGAAAAGTGTTTGTTCGTCGATTTTGGTCGTCGAAGCTTTTGCTTGGGTCCCGACTGTTTCTAACAGGCCGACCCCCTCACTGTTTCCGACAAGCAGCAGGGCGCCGGGTATAAAACCGCCATCAACTGCAGTCTGCATTTGCTCTCGTATGGTATTGATTTCCGAAGCGCTAATGCCGAAGTTTTCTGAATCAATTAGTTTTATTGAGCTAGAACTCGCATCGCCATGATTGTCAGCAAGGATGCTGTTACTGAATAAGAATGCCGTAAAAGCGCTGACGAAAGTTAGTCTAAACAGAGACGGGCGGTAGGGTTTTTTCATGAGTCGAGGCCTTTCCCAGCTGATTGGGAATTATGAATATTTGAACGATGGTATCCGATCCCACTAAGCCTCTCAATAGCGACTATGGAGGAGAATAGGAATACTGGAATTAGTCGAAGTCCCTTAGAAGAGAGTCAACGATGACGCTATCAATGGGATGGTTGCTGTGCTGGTAATTTAAGTGCTCTGATTTTAGTGTCCACTGGGCACCAGCCTTTGCCGCAGCGATCATCTCTGGTGTGAATTCAAACCGTAGAAAGTGAACAGAAGACGTTTTCTCTGCATTTGATCGAGGCAGGTCTTCATTAGCAATAGGATAGAGAGGATCAAACCCCTCAATCTGCAGCGAGATCAATTCTTCTATACCAATGAGAGCGGCGAGCCTAAGTTTACGCTCTTGGGCGTCTGGGTATTCCAGCATCAGCGTTGCCTTCAAGTTTGTTCCATCGGGTATCAGTGGGTTGTAGGCTTCAAGCTCTTCCAGAAGGGCCTCATCGTCCCGTATTTTTTCCGCCCGAATGGTTTCTAGTATTTGATAGCGCATCACCATGTAGTCTTCAAAGTGAAGCATGGCGTTGGGACCTAAAGGCACTCGGCGAGTTTTTTTATGCTCCATAATGGCTTGACGGATAACCGGTCGTTGGGCTTCATAAGCTTCCAGAGGCATTAAGTCTGCCAGCGCTATTTTTTTCATTTTTCGTAATTCCTATAATTCAATCGCAGGACTTCACTAGCTAGCTTCGAGCCCGTAAGCGATAAGGAGTAAATCGATTGGGTGAGCAGTTTTTTGACCTGAGTCCAAATTGTTTTCGATGTGCTTACCTGCAACTGGACAGTCGCTGCCATAGTAGTCTGGTTGCGCTTCTTTAATTTGTCTGACGATGGGCCTGACGATTTTGTTGGCGAACTCCAATGTCTCTTTCTTGACGCCGTAAGTGCCATCATGCCCAGAGCAGCGCTCGATGCTTTTGACTGTAGTGTCTGGCACAAGCTCCAACACCTGCTTTGTCTTGGGGCCAATATTTTGAACCCGCTGATGGCAAGCCACATGGTAGCTAACATTGCCCAGTGAGTTTTTGAAATCTAAATTGAGTTGACCCTCCTTATGCAGTTTTTGGAGATATTCGAATGGATCGCAGAAGGCTTTGGCAACAGCCAGGACTCGCTCATCCTCAGGAAACATTAATGGCAGCTCTTGCTTGAACATCAACACACAAGAAGGTACTGCGGCAACGATCACATTGCCCCGTTTAACAGATTCAAACAGTGCAGGAATATTGAGCTCTTTCAGACGAGTCACTGCATCAAGATCGCCGAGCTCATATTTTGGCATGCCGCAGCAATGTTCCTTGGCGGCTAATTCCACAGCAACGCCGCTGTGTTCTAGTATGCTGATTACGCTGTCGGCCACCGACGGCTCGTTGTAGTTGCAGTAACAGGTCGTGAATAGAGTGACGGTCTTGCCGCTGGAACTTGCCTCTACTGTCTTGCCAGTTGATAAAGATGGGTCGTAAACTTTTACTGCATGTTTGTTTCGAGCTGTGACTCTGTGATAGTGAGGCAGCGCGGCATCTTTGTGAATGCCAAGGGTGCTGTCTAACAAGCGACGTACGGTGCTGTTTTCATTTCCCTTGTTCACCAATGTGTTGATGACGGGGCTGCTTGCGACCTTGCCCACAAAATCGGTACTGGTTATGAGATTGTCCCGTAGTTTGGTATTGCCTTTTTTAAAATTGATTGCTTTGGCGCGCAGCATCAAATGGGGAAAATCAACGTTCCACTCGTGGGGTGGTACGTAAGGGCATTTAGTGAGATAGCACAGATCGCACATGTAGCATTGATCCACTACCTTTTTGTAATCCGCTACATCGACTCCATCAACCTCCATGGTGTCGCTTTCGTCGACTAAATCAAAAAGCGTGGGAAAGGCGTTACATAAACTGACGCAGCGACGACAACCATGGCAGATGTCATAGACTCGTTCGAGTTCTTTGTTAAGGTCTGCTTCGTCCCAAAACTTGGGATCGTTTTGATTGAGGGGGTGCCGTGTAGGAGCGGCTAGCCCGCCCTCTCTGCCATCTCCAGCCATGAAATGTCTCCGGGTTGAATGCAGGGTGGGTCAATTCAACCGCCCCAGGAGCGGTTGAATTGACTTAGCTGCTTAATCGTCGAGGGCGTCCAATGCTTTCTGGAAACGATTGGCGTGTGAGCGTTCAGCTTTAGCCAAGGTTTCCATCCAATCGGCAATCTCATCAAATCCTTCGTCGCGGGCATCTTTGGCCATGCCCGGATACATATCAGTGTATTCATGGGTCTCGCCGGCAACAGCGGATTTTAGATTGTCTTCGGTGCTGCCAATGGGCATGCCAGTGGCGGGATCGCCCACTGCTTCTAGGTATTCAAGGTGGCCATGGGCATGTCCGGTTTCGCCTTCGGCGGTGGAGCGAAACAGCGCTGAGACATCGTTGTAGCCCTCGACATCCGCTTTTTGAGCGAAATACAAATAGCGTCGATTTGCTTGAGACTCGCCAGCAAACGCGGCCTTTAAGTTTTCTTCAGTCTTAGATCCTTTTAGGGACATGTTGATTCTCCTGTCATATTTATCAAAAGCGTATTGATAGACTACTTTAGTGCAGCGAAGAACTCTACGCTTCTTTGAAATTCAAATCTAATAGAATTTTTTAATGCCTCAATCGGTTTTATCGATTAACATTTACCCCATGATTCCGAGTATTAAACAGCTAAAATACATCTGCGCCGTGGCGGAGCATAGACACTTCAGTAAGGCAGCAGACGCCTGCTTTGTGACTCAATCCACCCTTAGCGCTGCGATACAAGACTTGGAGTCCCAGCTTGGTGTGGTGATTTTTGAGCGCAGCAAGAAAAGCGTTCTCATTACCCCTTTGGGGGAAAGCTTGCTCAATCAAGCCCGGGTTATTTTGGGAGACGTTGAAGACTTTGTGTCTATCGCCCGCTCCCATGAGGACTTATTAACGGGTGAACTGAGATTGGGTGTTATTCCTACCATAGGGCCCTTTTTACTGCCTTCTTTGTTATCAGAGCTACGCAAGGAATACAGTAAACTTAAGCTGTATCTTAAAGAAGAACTCAGCGGAGTTTTGCTGCAACAATTGCAGCAGGGCAAACTAGATCTGATTATTCTCGCGTTTCCCTATCCATTGCCAGAAATGGAGTCTATAAAACTTTTCAATGACGAGTTTTTACTCTGCCTGCCGCCAGGGCATAAACTAGAACGCTCAAAGCAAGTGTCACAAAAAAACCTGCAGGGTGAGAGCTTGTTGCTGTTAGAAGAAGGGCATTGTTTGCGGGATCATGCCCTTGAAGCCTGTAAGTTGGGTAAAGACGATGCACAAATTGTCTATCAGGGTAACAGCCTACATACCTTAGTGCAGATGGTGGCGAACGGGTTGGGTGTCACATTGCTCCCACAAATGGCAGTGTCTGCAGATGTCTTGGGAGAAACACACCTCGAGTTAAAACACTTTGGCGAGGAGAACGTTTCTCGGGAGATAGGCATGGCCTGGCGCAAGTCTGACCCGCGCCGTGAAGAGTATTTGCTGCTCGCGGACTTTATCAAGAATCGGGTTAAGTAATTACGCCGAACTTGCACTACTCATCGGAGTTCAATGCGGTAATGAAGTTCTTCGCACTGTCAGACATCCACGTAGACTACCCTGAAAACCTACAGTGGGTTCAAGCCATTGATGCCCAGCAGCACAGCGATGATGTCTTGATCCTTGCGGGTGATGTGACGGACGATCTGGCGCTACTGGGCTTGGTGTTCACTCTGCTGCGTGAAAAATTTAGCGATGTACTTTTTGTGCCCGGCAATCATGAGCTGTGGCTGCGAGAAGAGGACGTGGATTGTTCCCTCGAGAAGTTTGCCCTAATTGAAAAGCTATGCGCCGCTCACGATATAAAGACGCAAGTGACTCACTACGACCGCGTAAGCGTGGTGCCCCTCTATAGCTGGTATGATTTTTCTTTTGGTGAGCCAGATCGTCATCTGCTTCGAGGCTGGCGAGATTTTCGATCTTGTCGATGGCCGGCAGAATTAGGCGATATGGCCGCGGTATCGAGGCATTTTTTGTCTATGAATCAGGATCGTTTAGCTGTCTCCAATGACACCGTAATCAGCTTTTCCCATTTCTTGCCGCGTCTTGATGTGATGCCTGACAGAATTCCTGACAAGCGGCGGGTAGTCTATCCGGTTCTGGGAAGCACCGCTCTCGGCGAGCAAATTTCAACCTTGGCTCCGACGATCCATATTTACGGGCATAGTCACGTCAATCGCTCTATCGAACTGGATTCGACCCGTTACGTGAATAACGCTTTCGCCTACCCCAGTGAAGATCGCATCGCTCGAAAACACTTGCACTGTGTTTTAGATACTGAGTTTGGATTGTGACGATCCCGCTGCCTGACAATGAGGTTCATGTTTGGAGAGCGTCGGTAGACGACTTTGACCTTGCGGGTCTCAAACTGCAGGCCCAGCCTTGGCTGAGCAGCGGGGAAAAAACTCGCCTTGATCGCTTGTATTTTCAAAAGCACAAGAAGCAATTATTGCTTGGTCGAGTGTTGCTCAGACATGCCTTAAGTAGCTATGAAAAGCTTGCCATGGAGCAGTGGCGTTTGACCTATAACGACTACGGCAAACCTCGGATAGTTGACGCGCAGCAACAACAATTTTCAGCCCCGCTGCATTTTAACCTTTCCCATTCGCAAGGTGTATTGGTGCTTGCCGTTTCAAGGCTTGCCGATATTGGGGTAGATATCGAGTGCAATTTGCGTGCTAGGCGTATTAAAAAAATTGCGTCTCGCTATTTTTCTACGACTGAGCTTGAGCATCTGTTGGCATTAGAGGAGGCGGCGCAGCAAAGTCGATTCTATGAATTGTGGTCATTAAAAGAATCCTACATTAAGGCCTGCGGAATGGGGCTTGCCATCGATCTTAGTCACTTTAGTTTTTTGTTCGGGGATAATCACTGCTTGTCCATTAGTTTTCATGAAGAGAGGGTAGATGACCCAGCCCAATGGCAGTTTTGGCAGCTTAGATTAGAAGAAGGCTTTGATCTTGCCCTTGCCGCTAAATCTGCTAACGGGCAGCAAATTCAGCAGCTAAGGCGATGGAATTTGATCGGCGACGAAGTGTCGCAAGCCCCGGTAGAAATCCTGCGAGAGTCGAGAAGTCCTATCGGTAATTTTTAGTCAGGGTATTCGTCTTCTAAGCTTGGCTCGCGCTCCCACATTCTAACGGTCTTTATCACGTTATCTTTGATTTGCACGATTTCTGCATAGTAGCCATCAAGCTGCAGTCCGACCGAAGAGTCGGGAATCGACTCTAAGATTTCGGTAAGTAGACCGTTAAGGGTTTTGGCACCACTGCTATCTAATTCCCAGTCTAGGGCTTTGTTAATATCACGAATGCTAGCTGAGCCATCGATGAGATAGGTGCCGTCTGTTTGTGCATGTATTTCTTTAATGTTAGCGGCCATGTCGGTGGTAAATTCGCCGACGATTTCTTCTAGGATATCTTCCAGCGTGACAATTCCTTTTACAGCTCCGTATTCATCGACAACCACTGCTAGCCGCAGCTTCTTCTTTTGAAAGTTAAGCAATTGTGTGTGCAGGGGTGTGCTTTCCGGGATGAAATAGGGTTCGGTAGTTTCCTGTATTAGCGCGGCTATGTTAATGCTCTCAAGCTTTAACAGCCTGCCGACGCTTCGCAGATGAAGAGTGCCGATGATGTTGTCGATGTCTTTTTTATAAACAGGCAGTCGGGTGTGCTGACTGGTTGCGATATCCTCAAGTATATCGTCAAGGCTGTCTTCTATGTCGATGCCAGCGATCTCATTGCGTGGCACTAATATGTCGTTCACGGTGACAGTTTCTAAATCCAAGATGTTTAGCAGCATTCCTTGGTGATTGCCGGTAAGGTTCGCGCTGGATTCATGCACTACGGTGCGCAGTTCTTCTTGGGTTAGATGATGCGTGGTGTCATTTTCATCAACGGCGAAACCCAATACTTGCACAATGCTATTGGAAACGAAGTTCACAATCCACACGACGGGGTAGAGCGCTTTTAAAAGAAGAGACAACAGTAAGCTGGAAGGGTAGGCGATCTTCTCTGGATGCAGCGCCGCTATAGTTTTGGGTGTTACCTCCGCAAAAATTAAAACTACCAAAGTGAGCACTACGGCCGTGGTCACTGGCGCCGGATCTCCCACTAATAAAATTGCTATTGAGGTGGCGATTGATGCTGCTAAAAAGTTAACAAAATTATTGCCGATTAAAATGATGCCAATAAGTTTGTCAGGAGACTCAAGCAGTTTGCTGGCTCTAATGGCGCCTGCGTGCTTCGTTCTAGCAAGGTGCTTTAGCCGATAGCGGTTGAGGCTCATCATCCCCGTTTCTGAGCTGGAGAAATATGCCGACGCTATAATCAGCAAAAGGAACGAGACTAATAAAAATGCCAGTGACGATTCGTCTTGGTTCATAGTAGTTGGGTTTGTCTTAAAATTGGAAACTCAATGTGTTTACGCAAGCAGAAATTCCAATGCGAATTTGGAGCCGTAGAAACCAATTAAGAGTAGTCCAAAGCCAATCAGAGTGCCTTTAATAGCGGTAAGACCGCGCCAGCCAAGTTGATGCCTGCCCCATAACAGCACCGCAAACACACACCAGGCTAAAACGGAGAAAAAACTCTTGTGGATAATGCCGTCTCGACCCCAAATGTCGTCGATAAAAACAATTCCGGCCAGAATGCCTAGACTCAGTAGCAGTTGTCCCACCCACAGCAGTTCAAACAAAAATGCTTCCATGTCCTGCAGAGGAGGAAACTTGCTGATCAATCCTTTCAGTTTGTGGTGTTTGAGATGGTAGTTTTGGTAAGCAAGGAAGCCTGCTTGTAGCGCTGCGATAGTGAATAAGCTATAGGCCAGAATAGAAATAATAACGTGGCTAGCAAGGCCGACACTCATTTCGATTGGTGGAAACTGGCTGCTAATAGTCAATGACGCCACAATGCTGATGATGGCCAAGGGGAATAGCCCGAGAAATAAGTTCTCCAGGGGTTTGCGTAAACTGCTGATAATGACCAATAGCGAGATCGAGACTGTGATTAGAGTGCTTATCTCGGAGATGCCGAAATGATAGCCGTTGGTCGCCTTGATAACGCCATAGGCGCTGACAGCATGAGCCAAGACTGCGCTGAATCCGGTTATGAAGACAGTTCGTCGTGATATTTTGGTTTCAGAAAAATTTAGCCCCTGAAAAACAGAGCCGAGCACATAGAAGGCTACGGCGAGCAGGCCAGAGATAAGAGTCACTTGCATGGGATGCGGTTTAATCCAGTACTGACGCTTTTAATAAAAACAAGTTCGCTAGAGCGTGCTAAAGTCTTGGAAGTTTCGCATAACCAAGCATCGGGTTGAAGTTCTTTTTTAGCCCTGTTTTTTAAATCTACCAGGATTAGCTATAATCTCGGGCTATCCTGAATCCATGACTATTCCAAAGGCGGTGACTTTTAAGTGTTTGATAATTTAACTGATCGGCTCTCAGGCACGTTTAGAAAACTGACAGGCAAGGCAACCCTATCAGAGGCCAATATAGAAGAGGCACTAAGGGAAGTTCGCCGTGCATTACTTGAGGCTGACGTCGCTCTGCCGGTAGTAAAGGACTTTATAGAGCGGGTGAGTCAGCGGGCCATTGGTCAAGAGGTGTCCAAAAGCCTCAGTCCGGGCCAAGCCTTTTTGAAAATAGTGCAGGCCGAACTCGAAAGCATCATGGGCAAAGCGAATTCAGCCTTAGATCTGAAATCCACACCTCCTGCCGTTGTGTTAATGGCTGGTTTGCAGGGGGCGGGTAAAACCACCTCGGTGGCTAAATTATCCAGGTATTTAAAGAACACTCAGAAAAAGTCGGTCATGGTGGTCAGTGCTGACGTTTACCGACCGGCCGCGATTAAGCAGCTGCAGACTCTTGCGGAAGAGGTGGATGTTGCTTTTTTTGCCAGCGACGTAAGTCAAAAGCCAACAGACATCGTGAGGGAAGCGCTGGCCGAAGCAAAGCGAAAGTTTGTCGACGTACTACTTGTTGATACTGCGGGTCGCCTCGCAATCGACGAAGAGATGATGAGTGAAATCAAAGAGTTGCACTCACAACTTAAACCAATAGAAACGCTGTTTGTGGTAGATGCGATGACTGGCCAAGATGCCGCTAGCACTGCTAAAGCGTTCAATGACGCGCTACCACTCACCGGTGTAATCCTCACCAAGGCCGATGGCGATGCGCGTGGTGGCGCCGCGCTTTCCGTTAGGCACATTACCGGTAAGCCAATCAAATTTATCGGTGTTGGTGAGAAAACCGACGCCCTCGAGCCTTTTTACCCAGATCGCATTGCCTCTCGAATACTTGGCATGGGTGATGTGCTTAGTTTGATCGAAGAGGCAGAGCGGAAGGTTGATAAAGACAAGGCACAGCGCCTTGCGCAAAAAATCAAGAAGGGCAAAGGGTTTGATCTAGAGGATTTCAAAGACCAACTCAAGCAAATGCAGAGCATGGGCGGGGTTGCCAGTATTATGGATAAAATGCCCGGGATGGGCGCTTTACCGCCGGGAGCCGCGAGTAAGGTTGATGATCGTCAATTTAGGCAGATGGAGGCCATAATCAACTCCATGACGCGTCGGGAACGGGCCAACCCAGACATGCTTAATGGCTCCCGTAAACGCCGCATCACTCTGGGTTCTGGCACTCAGGTGCAGGATCTTAATCGACTGTTAAAGCAGCATAAACAGATGCAAAAAATGATGAAAAAGATGAAAGGCGCAGGCATGGCCAACATGCTGCGGGGTTTGGGCGGTATGCAGGGTGGCCCAAAAGGCATGCCCCCAGGTCTTGGCGGTGGTCGAACTCCGCGCTTTTAAGCGTTTCCAAAGTGACGCTAAGGCCTTGAAAATAGGCAGTTTCAGCTCTTCCAATAAGAAGGCATTTAACATAGAATACCCGCCTTTTTACCCAGGCCTAACTCCTGCGTTTGGGGAAATATCGTAAGTATTCGATATCATTACAGTTTTTAATAGGAAAACACTATGGTCACAATTCGACTCTCTCGCGGCGGTGCCAAGAAGAAGCCTTTTTATCACATCAACGTGAGCGACAGCCGAACTTCACGGGATGGACGCTTCATTGAGCGCATTGGCTTTTTTAACCCAATGGCTAAAGGCCAAGAAGAGCGTTTACGTTTGGACGTTGCGCGCATGGAATACTGGCAGTCGCAAGGCGCACAGCTGAGCGATCGCGTTGCCGTGTTAGCAAAAGGTGCTGCAGCTGCACCAAGCACTGAGGCTTAATTACTCGGTGGAGCCAGTTGCTCGGTGACGGATAAGCAGCAGGGCGCCCGCGCCAAAACCGTGGTGTTGGGCAAAATCGGCAAAGCCCATGGTATTAAGGGTTGGGTAAGAATAATTTCCTTTACCAGTCCGATCGAGAATATTTTCGACTACTCACATTTTCTGGCTAGTCGAGATGGCCAGAGTAGGAATATCGAGATAGACCAATTTAAGGCGCAAGCGGCCGGTATATTGGGGCATATCAAAGGCGTTGACACGCCGGAGCAAGCGAAAGAGTTGGCGGGAATGGAGCTCACTATTAGCTCCAGTGACTTGCCAGAGCTGGCCCAAGGCGAGGTGTATTGGCACCAATTAGAAGGGCTTGAGGTAGTAAATCATCACGGTCAAACCCTAGGTGTGGTGAAAAATTTGATAGAAACCGGCGCGAATGATGTGCTGATTGTGTCGCCAAGCGGCGACAGTATTGATGATAGGGAGAGGCTGATCCCTTATCGCCTCGGTGCAACAGTAAGCAATGTCGATACTGTCGCTGGGACCCTACACGTAATTTGGGAAGCTGATTATCTAGAGTAGCTCTACAGTCAGCGGGTGATGACAATGAAAATTGGTGTGATCACTTTATTTCCAGAAATGTTTTCAGCGGTGACCGAATACGGCATCAGCGGAAGAGCGTTTCGACATGAGGTTATGTCTGTAACCTATTATAATCCAAGGGAATTTGCCTTGGATAAGCATCGAACAGTTGACGCTAAACCTTTTGGTGGAGGTCCTGGGATGCTAATGAAGAGTGAGCCGCTAGTTGCGGCCATTAAGGCCGCTAAAAACCAGCTGCCAGGCGCCAAGGTCATTTACCTATCGCCGCAGGGAAGGCCCCTTGATAATGAGGCAGTTCGTCAAATTGCCCAACGAGAGCAAATTGTATTGGTTTGCGGCAGGTATCAAGGCATAGATCAGCGGGTGATTGATGCTGAGATTGATGAAGAGTGGTCGTTGGGCGATTTCGTCTTAAGTGGTGGCGAAATCCCAGCAATGGCATTGATAGACAGTGTCAGTCGGTTTCAGCCCGGTGCACTGGGAGATGCCGCCTCTGCCGATGAAGACAGTTTCAGTGAGGGTCTGCTGCATTGCCCGGAGTACACGAGGCCGGCAGATTTCGAAGGTGTGGCGGTGCCAAACGAGCTACTCGATGGCAACCACGAAGCCATAAGAATTTGGCGGCTCAAGCATAGCTTGGGGGCCACATGGCTAAAAAGACCGGATTTATTAGAGCGACTTTCGCTGACGGTAGAGCAGCAAAAGTTGCTGGAAGAGTTTAAGAAAGAACATGCGTAGTTGGCTTTAACACATTGAGTTAGCTGCATAAATTAAGCTGGGAGTTTGTAAAAATGAGTAAGACTGCAATCATTCAAAGAATTGAAGACGAGCAAATGTCAAAAGAGTTGCCAGATTTTGGTCCTGGTGACACCGTTGTCGTCCAAGTAAAGATTAAGGAAGGCGATCGCGAGCGTTTGCAGGCCTATGAGGGCGTGGTAATCGGTCGTCGTAACCGCGGTCTTAACTCAGCATTCACAGTTCGCAAGATTTCCCACGGTGTTGGTGTTGAGCGTACTTTTCAGGCTTACAGCCCGCTGATCGAGAGCGTGACTCTGAAGCGCCGCGGTGACGTGCGTCAAGCCAAGCTTTACTACTTGCGTGAACTTTCAGGCCGTCGCGCGCGCATTACTGAAAAATTGGAAAAGCGCTCGAAAGAAGCCTAATCCTATGGAACCGCAGCGCTGGTCGCTGCGGTTCTGTTTCACCCCTGCCCAGTACAGCACCTCTCCTTGCGCATCTGCCAGTGCACTCTCGGTTACTCCCAGAATAGATAGCAAGATCAAAGCGATAGCGCGAAAGTGCGTATGGATCGCGGCATAGGCCTATTAATGCAGCCGAACCCCCAAGAAACATGAGCCTGAAGCCCTAAAAGCCCATAAAAGATCGCTGAATTGAAAAGCTTTTGCCAATAGGCGGTCTTCTATTGAGAGCTAAAAGCCTCTAGACTTCCGTAACTGCATTAACCCAGCGTTGGAGCCCCACATTATGTTCAGCAAGGCAAAGATTTTTTTATCCGCCTCAGTCATTCTTCTCACTGCACTGGCAGTAACTATGGGGGCGAATGCGCAATCCCTGCGGGAGAAACTCAGTATTGCAATCGAGGTGGCTTCACAAAATCAGCTGCAGATCGTTGATATTACCAAGACGCCATTGCCAAACATCTTCCAGGTAGAGCTAAACACCGGTGAAATGTTGTATTCAGACGCGGGAGGGGAGTATCTGTTCGCAGGGGATATGTATCAGACCTCGGCAGCGGGGCTGATGAATATTTCGGCTGGCACGCGGCAGAGCAGGGCTAAAGAAAAAGTCGATGCGTTGCCGGAATCGGAACTCATCGTCTTCACCCCACAAGGTGTGACCCGGGCCACTATTACGGTATTTACGGACGTTGACTGCACCTATTGCCGAAAACTGCACGGTGATATCGATGCGCTGCTTGATGCCGGCATTCGTATTCGCTACGCCGCCTACCCGCGGGGTGGCATGAATGCTGAGTCTTACACAAAAATGATTTCTGTTTGGTGTTCCGATGATCGGCATAAGGCGCTAGAGCAGGCCAAGAATGGTCAAAACATTCCTGAAAAAGACTGTGAAACTCCTGTGCTCGAGCATCATGCTCTAGGTAATGCGTTAGGTATTACCGGCACTCCAGCCTTGTTTATGCCCGATGGCAGATTGGTGCCGGGATATATGGATGTTGATCGACTCACTGCGCTGCTTAATCTCGACTAATTTCTTCGGCAAACCGCCATCAGCACAAGGTGCAAATAGCTTGCTTACAGGGTTAGTGAGCAGAGCTAGATTCCAGTATAATCTCGGCTTTTATCTAGCGCCCTGAGGTTTTTGTGAATTCTGAAAAGTCTAATCCACTTCGAATCGGTATCTGCGGTCTTGGCACTGTCGGTTTTGGTACTCTCACTGTTCTAAAAGATAATTCCACTGACATTTCGGCTCGCATTGGGCGTGAGATTATTGTCACCCATGTGGCTACTAGAACCTTGGATTCGGCAAAAGTTGCGGGTGTTCCCACAACTGGAACAGATCCATTTGCCGTGGCAACCGACCCTAACGTCGATGTAGTAGTGGAAACCATGGGTGGCTATGAGCCGGCTTTTAGTGTGATTAAAACCGCGCTTGAGAATGGCAAATCCGTCGTCACAGCCAATAAAGCTCTTATCGCCGAGCGAGGCAATGAATTGTTCGCAATCGCTCAACAAAACGGCGTAAGGCTTGCTTTTGAAAGCGCCGTCGCCGGTGGCATCCCAATTATCAAAGCCCTCAGAGAAGGCTTAACAGCCAATAAAATCAATAGCTTGGCAGGTATAATCAACGGCACCGGGAATTTTATCCTGACCGAGATGGGTGCCAAGCAGCGGGAATTTGCCGATGTCTTGAAAGAAGCGCAGGCCCTAGGGTATGCCGAGGCAGATCCAACCTTTGATGTGGAAGGCATCGATGCCGCTCACAAACTAACCATCATGGCTTCTATCGCGTTTGGTCTGCCGCTGGACTTTAGCAAGACCTATACCGAAGGTATCAGTCATGTTACTCCTGAGGATATCGCATCGGCCGAGGAGTTGGGCTACCGAATCAAGCATCTTGGTATCGCGCAGTTAAGCGAGAATGGCGCCGAGGTGAGAGTGCACCCAGCTTTAATTTCAACTAAACAACTTATCGCTCACGTTAACGGAGTTGGCAATGCCATTCTTATTAATGGCAATGCCGTCGGAAATACCTTGTACACAGGCCCAGGTGCTGGCGCCGGTGCTACCGCCTCTTCAGTCGTGGCCGATCTGGTGGACATCGCCAGAGATGAATTAGCGGGAGCCGCGAAGCCGCCGGTACCTCCTTTGGGTTATTTAAAGCCAGTGCCGGGATTAAAAGTGCTACCAATAGAAGACATCACCACAGAGTATTACTTACGAATTTCTGTCGTGGATAAGCTTGGCATGCTGTCTAAAATATCGGCTTGTTTGCAAAGCGCGGGCATCAGTATTGAGGCAGTAATTCAGCATGAGCCGGTGAGTCAAATAGTACCTATTGTCATACTTACGGACGCTGCGCTGGAGAGTGACATGAATGATGCCATTATCGCGATTGAAGCGTTGGATGGTGTGACAGGCAAAATCAACCGAATTCGTATTGCCGAACTTTCAGATTAGCTAGGAGCTCAAGTGAAATACATTAGCACCAGAGGGTTGTGTCCCGAACAGACCTTTGAGCAAGTTCTTTTAACGGGCTTAGCACCCGATGGCGGGCTCTACGTGCCTGCCGAATTACCCCAATTTAGTCTGGACACAATCGCCTCTTGGCGAGAGCTAAGCTACCCGGAATTGGCGATGAAAGTGGTTACACCATTCATTGGCGATGAGATACCTGAGGCGGTGCTACGCGAAATTATTTCAAGCAGCTATGCTGGATTTGCCCACAAAGAGGTCGCTCCGCTGACTAAGTTGGGTGACGACGAATGGGTGCTTGAACTTTTTCATGGGCCGACTCTTGCGTTCAAAGACTTTGCACTGCAGGTGCTAGGCAGGATGCTAGATTACGTGCTGAAAAAAAATGATCAACACGTCGTCATCCTTGGTGCTACCTCCGGTGATACCGGCTCGGCTGCCCTCGAGGGTTGTCGCCACTCAGACAATGTGGAAATTTTTATACTGCATCCACATGGCAGAGTATCGGATGTACAGCGCAAGCAAATGACCACAATCGTCGCTGACAACGTGCACAATTTAGCGGTACAGGGCAATTTTGATGATTGCCAACGCATCGTAAAAGCCGCGTTCGCGGATCAGTCGTTTTTACCCTCGGGAAGACAGTTGGTGGCGGTGAACTCAATTAACTGGGCGCGAATTTTGATGCAGATTGTGTATTATTTTTCGGCGGCGCTGCGCTTGGGTGGCCCGGAAAATTCGGTATCGTTTTCGGTTCCCACGGGAAACTTTGGTGACATTTATGCAGGTTATCTTGCGCGAAAAATGGGGTTGCCCATAGATCAACTAGTCGTGGCTACAAACACCAATGACATTCTCCACAGATTTATCTCGGGTAATGATTATGCCGCTACAGGTCTGGTAAAAACATTATCGCCAAGTATGGATATTTTGGTTTCAAGCAACTTTGAGCGCTATCTTTTTGATCTTTTTGATCGAGATGCGGTTCAGCTTCGTCAGTTCATGACAGACGCGGGTAAATCTGGTTTAAGTGTTAGTGAGGAAAAATGGCAGCGAGTGAAAGCAGAGTTCGCAAGCGCCAGTGTGAATGATGAAACCACCTGTCAGGTCATCGCTAGCGTGTTTAAAACCACGGGCGAACTACTGGACCCTCATACCGCAATCGGCGTGCAGGCAGCGCGCGAGTGCCGCCTTAACAAAAAAGTGCCAATGGTAACACTTGCCACGGCCCATCCTGCTAAGTTCAGTGATGCTGTATTAAAGGCTGGCTTAGAGACGCCCCCATTGCCAGAGCACTTGCGAGATTTGTTTAGCCGCGAAGAAAAGTACAGCGTCGTTGCCAACGAGCTATCTGCGGTAACAGATTTTGTTGCTAGCCACTGCCGAGCGTCAGCTTGATGGTAGCAACACTAATCGTGTTTACATTGGCAGGTATGAGTTAATGACAGCAAGCGTGATGAGGCGCGCAGCGCCGGGTGTCTCATTACTTCCAGAAGCCATTCCGGATCTACTGCGTCGAATTTATGAATCGCGAGGCATCCGCTCCCTTGATGAGCTTGAGCTAGGCCTGGCGAACTTGTTGCCGCCTTCTCTTCTAAAAGGCATCGATGAGGCGACAGAGTTACTTCTGGAGGCCCTAGCCGGGCAGCAACGCTTTTTAATCGTATCAGATTTTGACGCAGATGGTGCCACTAGCTGTGTCGTCGCCATGAAGGCTCTTACCAGTTTTGGTGCCAAGCATGTGGATTACATCGTGCCAAATCGTTTTGAGTACGGTTATGGGTTAACGCCTGAAATTGTCGAGCTGGCAAAAACCCGCAAGCCGGACATTATCATTACGGTAGACAATGGCATCTCTTCAATCGAAGGCGTGGCCGCTGCCCAGCAAGCAGGCATCAAGGTGCTCGTCACGGATCATCACTTGCCCGGCCGGCAAACACCCGCAGCCGCAGCAATCGTCAACCCCAATCAAGTGGGCTGCGAATTCCCAAGCAAATGCATGGCTGGCGTGGGGGTTATCTTTTACACCATGCTCGCCCTTCGCGCTCGACTGCGGGACGAAAACTGGTTTGCCGCAAATGGTTTGAATGAACCCAACCTGGCAGATCTTTTAGACCTAGTGGCCCTTGGCACTGTCGCCGATGTGGTGCCACTGGATCATAATAATCGAATCCTGGTAAACGAAGGGCTTAAGCGCATACGAGCAGGGCAATGTCGTCCCGGCATTACCGCGATGCTCCGAGTTGCCAATCGGCCTGCGTCAAGTCTGAAGGCATCGGACCTTGGCTTCAGTATTGGCCCCCGATTAAATGCGGCGGGCAGGCTGGACGATATGGCCACAGGAATCGAATGCATGCTTGCAGACGATGGGAACGAAGCACATCAGCTTGCCTTGCTGCTGGACAGCATGAATCAGGATCGTAAACAAATTGAATCAGACATGCGTGAGCAGGCTTTTGCGGCGCTAGCTGAGCTGGATTTTGCGGCTGGGGAAGTCCCTGCCGCATTAACCCTGTTTGATGAGCGTTGGCATCAAGGGGTGGTAGGCATATTGGCGTCACGCATCAAAGAAAAATACCATCGTCCGGTTATCGTCTTTGCTGATGTCTCCAACGGGGAGAGCAGCGGTGAGCTAAAGGGATCGGCACGGTCTATTCCTGGTTTTCATATTCGAGACGCTATCGATGCTGTCGCGACTCAAAATCCGGGTCTCATCACCAAGTTTGGCGGGCACGCCATGGCAGCAGGTTTAAGTCTGAATAAAGCAGACTTTGAGGCTTTTTCCGCAGCCTTCACACTGCAGGCGCGCAAGCAGCTAAAACCTGAGCAATTGGAGGCCATCGTGTTGAGCGATGGTGCTCTGGCGGCAGCACAGCTCACCCTTGAGACGGCGCGGCAGCTCAGCGATGCGGGGCCATGGGGGCAGGAGTTTCCAGAGCCAGTCTTTGATGGACGTTTTACTATCGTATCTCAGCGTCGAGTCGGCATGAATCATTTAAAACTCGTGTTAGCAACAGAAGAAGACCCTCAGCACACCATTGATGCCATTGCATTTAATGTGGATAAGGATAAATTTCCGGAGCCTTCCCACCAACAAATCGAACTCGCGTATCGGTTGGATATCAATGAATTTAGAGGGCTTACGAGTGTGCAGTTGATGGTAGAGCAGATAGTGGGCTATCGATAAACCGCTCTTAGCACGGCGGTATGTTGCGCCTCTATGGGCAGAGCTAGACTAGGATGTCTATGATTTGGCCGAGGCGGGCAGCAGGCTTGTCAGACTTCTCGTGTGCATGCTTTATGCTGTTCTTCGAAGGCTTTACTTTCTGTTTTTGAAATAGCGCACTGGCATCGTCCAAGCTATTAAACGTGGTTTTACTTGGCTGCACAGGTTTTATTTTACGATCTTCAATAGCTGTCATTGAGAGCCACCAAAATTATCTTTTTGCACCATAAGGTGCTGCTAGGGTTGCTTAATGGGCTGCTCAATTAGTTGGCAAGCACCAAATTTACCGAGGCCATGAGTCTAGCAGGCTTTGAGGATAGTGCTTAAACCGATTTTTCATATAAAGCGTTAGCTTAGTAATGACAGGATATAAACTGCATTAGCTGCACGAAAATCAGGGAAGTCGGGTCTTATGTGCTAGGGCCGATAAGCGCACCATAGCCCATGGCGTCAAAGACATCCGGCCTTGAAGAGAAGTTGCTAATTCAGTGCAAGAAAACGGCTTTTTTGTTACCTTTAGGCACATTCATAACAGCACGCAATCGCTATAATGAACCTGTTAATTACTGGAATAATCTATGTTAAATAAATTTCGCAACCTTCTGATTAGTATAGCTATTATTGCTATTTCTGGCGGCGCAGTAGGGCAGGTACATAAAACCGAACAGATTGAAGTGGAGCTAGTCTCAGAGAGTCTGAACGTGGTCCCTGGCGAGACGCTTTGGCTGGCAATACGGCTGGACCCAATAGAGCACTGGCATACCTACTGGAAATTTGGTGGTGACAGCGGTGTTGCCACCCAAGCTAGCGAGTGGGTGCTGCCTGAGGGCGTCAGCGTTGGTGATATCGTGTGGCCGATTCCGGAATGGACCCCATTTCTTGGCAGCGAGTTAGTCACATTTACTTATGGCCGGGAAGTCTTGCTGCCCATCCCCGTTACTATACCCGCCGATTTCAGCGAGCCTCAATTCCAGCTAAGCACCAAAATCGATTGGCAAGTGTGCGAAGAGATCTGTATTCCAGGAGACGCTGAATTTTCACTGTCACTGCCAGTAGGCAGTTCACTGCAGGCAGACCCTGATCTAGCCGACTTATTCGCCACTACCAGAGCGCAAACCCCAATCCCGCTTGGTGAGCATAATCTTGTGAGTAATTTCAACGCATTGGGCGGCGAAATTAATGTAATGGTTGAAGGTCAAAACGGTATTTTTGAAAATGCTGATGAGGCTTGGTTCTTCCCCACAGAGCGAAGACTGATGAAATATGCGCCACTGCGCAAAGTGATGCTGGATGGGGATCGCTTACAGATTAAGACCGAGCAGCATCGTCGATTTCCTGCAGATTTAGCCCAAATGGAAGGTTTGCTTTCCGTCATGGATGAAGACGGCACTTGGCATGCCTACGACATCTTACCCCAGCGCACTAATCTTGCGTGGGATCACAGTATCGAAGTGGAGATGATCGCCGAGACAACAAATGCGGTGCCCGGAGAAACGGTCACGGTTGGGGTGCGGTTGGACCCAGCAGACCATTGGCACACCTATTGGAAAATGGGCGGAGATAGTGGTGAGCCCACCAGTATGAATGAGTGGAGTGCGCCAGAAGGCAGCGTAATTGGGGATATCCAGTGGCCTGCACCCCATTGGCTGCCTTTTTACGACACGGATTTGGTCAATTTTGGCTACGAAGAAGAAGTACTGCTGCCTGTCGATATCACCATTCCGGCTGACTTCGCGGGCGAGAGCGTAGAGCTAAGCACATTGGTTTACTGGAACGTGTGTGATCAGGTCTGCATTCCGGGAGAGCAGCGTCTCAGCATCAGTTTGCCAGTGGGGGACGTGCTTGAATTGAACGCCGCCAGCAGTGGCGAGTTTGCCCAAGCACGGGCTCAGTTACCTCTACTTGATCACGACATACAATCCATTATCGCGGTTGCCGGAGAGCGTATTAGTCTAGGCTTCGAGTCGTCTAGCCCGGTTTTCGCGGGTGCCACGGAGGCTTATTTTTTCCCCGAACAGCGCCGCGTGATAAAGCCTGGTCCGCTTCGGGATGTCACTCTTGCATCGGACTATCTGCTGCAAATTACCCATCAACAGCCCCGCAGGATGTTGGAAAACCCAGAATTGTTTGGCGTCTTGGTGCTCGAGAATGATCGCGGCGAGCGCAGTGCTTACGAATTCAGAAACCCGGCCGCTGATGCCAATTCCACTACAATCATGCCGCTGGCCGCTGCGAGCAGCAATGATGGCGGATTCGGTGGCGACTCCGACAGCTTCGCAGCCCTATTAGGCTATATGCTGTTTGCGATGCTCGGCGGCCTGATTTTGAATCTAATGCCCTGCGTGTTTCCTGTGCTTTCACTAAAAGCCATGACATTTGCTAATAGTGCGGGGGAATCTAAACAGCATATTCGCATGGATGGCTTGGTCTACACGGCAGGAGTGGTGCTGGCGTTCGTTGCATTGGCCTCGGTGTTAATTGCCCTTCGGGCCGGCGGTGAACGCATCGGATGGGGCTTCCAATTGCAACAGCCTTGGTTTTTGGCATTTATTGTTTATCTATTTTTCATGATGGCACTGAGCATGTCTGGGGTGTTTGAGATCGGCACTAGTCTAATGGGAGCCGGTGGAGACTTAACCCAGCGCAAGGGATATCAAGGTTCATTCTTCACCGGTGTTTTTGCCACTGTGGTTGCTACCCCGTGCACCGCGCCATTTATGGGGCCCGCCTTAGGCTTTGCGCTGGCGCAGCCTTGGTTGGTGGCGATGGCAGTGTTTATTTCCCTTGGCGTGGGAATGGCATTGCCGATTTTGGTGCTCTCATTCATTCCGGCGTTTGCCAGAATGATGCCGAAGCCTGGCGCATGGATGGTTATCTTCAAAGAATTAATGGCCTTTCCACTTTATGCAGCCGCCATTTACTTCCTATTTGCTTTAGGGATGCAAGTAGGGGTCATAGGCATGTCCGTGGTCATGATTGCCTGCGTACTGCTGGCGTTTGCTGCTTGGTTGTACCAAAAGCGCTTTACGATTGGGCCCTATTGGCGCTTTGCCAACGGCGGAATGGGCATAGCCTGTGTGATCTTCGCCATTTACGTCATGCAGTCTACTTATCTAGCGCCAGTGGCAGCCTCTAGCGCGGTAAGTGTTGACGAAGACGGCAATTCTATCGATGGTTATGAGGTTTACAGCACGGCGCGGCTAAGTGAGTTGCAATCAGCTGGCAAGCCAGTGTTTGTCAATATGACGGCCGCTTGGTGCATTACCTGTTTAGCCAATGAACAAACAACCCTCAGCACTGACACGGTTAAACAAGCCATTGCCGACAACGGCATTACTTACCTTAAAGGGGATTGGACTAACGAGGATCCAGAAATTACGGAAATGCTAGAGCGCTTTAATCGGCCCTCGGTGCCATTGTATGTGCTGTTCTCTGGCAACCCTGACGTGGAGCCAGTGATACTACCGCAAATACTAACCCCTGGTATGGTCGCCGAAGCATTTGGCAAAATCTAGCGCAGTCGATCTAATGCTGCTGAGCCTTAACCCATGGTTCGCCGCTGTGTGCCCGCAGCGGCAAACCTTTAAACCGGCATTTGTAAGCCGCGTCCTGTTGACACTCTGTATCCCCTTTGGCTGTTTTGCCTCGCAGGGAGCGGCGGCTGCCGAACTTCCAGATTTTGCCCCCGCCACCGCCAAGGCGCAAACCTTGCCTCGGCTCAACAGCTTGCTGATCGACTATCAGGATCAGTTGCTGGTAGAACAGTACTACAACGGCACTGATCCATCCCGCCCCGCCAATATGAAATCAGCATCGAAAAGCGTGATTTCTGCACTGGTTGGTATCGCTTTGGAAGAGGGCTTCATAGAATCTGTCAATATGCCTATCGCTAGGTATTTCCCTCAGTACATTTCTGAGAGCCTCAATACTGACAAACTGGCCATTACCATCGAAGATTTGCTAACCATGGAGTCTGGCTTGGCCAGTACCAGTAACCGAAACTATGGGCGATGGGTGCTCAGCGACAATTGGGTGGAATTTGTAATCAACCAACCCATGATTGCCGAGCCAGGTGAACAAATGATCTATAGCACCGGCAGCACTCATTTATTGTCGGCCATTATCACCAAAGCCAGCGGTATGGACAGTAAGCAATTTGCCCAAAAGTTTCTTACGTCTAAATTAGGTTATTCCATGTCTTATTGGCCCCAAGACCCGCAAGGTATTTACTTTGGAGGCAACGACATGGAAATGACGCCGAAGCAGATGCTTGCGTTTGGAAAGCTGTATCTCAATGACGGCGCGAGTGGGCAGCAGCAAATCGTGCCAGCCCAGTGGGTGAGTCAGTCCTACACTGCTCATGCTGATTCACCTCGAGGGCAGGGGCGGCAGTATGGCTATGGTTGGTGGCTGCGAGACTTGGCTGGACTGCAAGTTCCAGTTGCATGGGGCTATGGTGGACAATTAATTTTTGTGGTTAAAGAGTTAGATCTGGTGGTTGTAGCCACCTCTGACAGTACCCCAAGCCCAGCGCGGCGGGGCCATCTTCGAGATTTATATGACCTAGTGGAGTTTGAGATTATTCTACCGCTGCGATCAGCAGCGCTTTCAGCAGACTGATTGGGCGATCGTCATAGATCGGTGAGATAGCTTCGAATTGCTGCTCGGGTTAGTAAGAACCCTGTGAGTTTGCTGCCCTCGTGCACAAGTGCTGGGTAGGAAACCACGCCATCTTCTTCCATGGCTTTTGTGTTGCCAGATACCTCGACAGTGTTTATCTCGATATCGGGAAATTCTTTCTTCAAACTACGCAGATGCAGCCTTGCTAGTGCGCATCGTGGACAAATGATGGACTGATAAAAAGTAATTGATTTCATAGTTAGTAGGGCACAGAACGTCAGTCTATGCTCGTCTTCTTAAGGCTTGTAAGTGAATCGCAAGAGTATAGTAGGTCGTCAGATCAAACAACTAAATTAGACCAAGGGCAGGGAAGCAGCCTGATTAGTTCGCTAGGTAGTATTCGATCTTCAATCGATTGATTTCGATCACGTCATGGTTATGCAGTTTAATCGCCCGTGAGCCGATGCTTTCGCCATTGATTAGGGGAGCGGTTTTGTTGGCCGATTGGTCTAAGTAAACGATGAAGTGACCGTCAGGCCGCTTATTGATTTGCACGATTTCCCCGCCTGTCTTGCCAAGCTTTACAGATTCTTTAAGCAGCGGCAGTTCTTTACCAGCGCTCTTACCATTGAGAATTTGCAATCTAGCTTTCTCGATATTTGGCGCGGAAAGTGTAAAAGATTTGGCAGCGGATTCTTGGTCAGGTTTTCTGCGAATTAAGACGGTCTTTTCACCATCTTCTCCTACCGAGGCAGAGTCATTAATATAGCGAAGTTCATGTTTACCTATAACAATCACATCGCCGTTTCTAAGAGGATGCTTGTCGATACTCTTGCCATTGACGAAAGTGCCGTTTGTACTATTTAGGTCTTCCAGGAAAGTGTCTTCAAAAATTGTTAGCAATTTGGCGTGATGGCCGCTGACAGCGAGGTTTTCAATGCGGATGTCGTTATCTTCCTTGCGCCCAATAGTCATGACCTCTTTGTTGAGAGGAAATTCCCCAAGCTTGCTTGAGTTAAAACTAAATTCCAGTTTGCCTGCCATGATTGAGTCTCACATTCCAAGATGCTTAAGTGTTGTTGCTTGCGCTGGCTCGCTGTACTTGCATTAAGATGACTGAGATGTTGTCTTTGCCACCGTTGCGATTTGCCATATCAACCAACTTTTTCGCTTTCCTATCCAAGTCATTGTCTCTTTCTGCCAAGGTCTCCTCGATGGACCAATCGGGCACCATGTCTGAGAGTCCATCCGAGCAGAGTAAAAATAGATCATTTGGCTCGATCTCGTACTCGAAGGTGTCCACATCCACTTCTGCCTTCGTCCCTAGTGCTCGAGTTACGATGTGTCCGACGCTGGCTTTGCGTGCTTCGACTTCTGTGTAAAAACCTTTGTCGATTAAATCTTGGACTAGGCTGTGATCTTTGGTTATTCGGCTTAGCGCTCGGTCGCGAAATAAATAGAGTCTCGAATCACCAACGTGTCCAGCGTAGATCCGACTGTCTTTTATGACTGCTGCGATCAGGGTTGTGCCCATGCCTTTGTGACCATCTGTGGTCTCAGCTGCATTGAAGATCATTGAGTTACTGTGAGAAATTGTATTGGAGACGTACTCTAATAACTGAGAACTGGTTATCGGAACAGAAGTTTCCCGATTGTGAAGGTTTTGCAGGTTGCTCAGAACCATTTCAACTGCCATAGAGGACGCTATTTCCCCTGCATTATGGCCCCCCATGCCGTCGGCTAACACGGCGATTCCAAGATTTTGATTAAATCCGATGGTGTCCTCGTTATGAGCTCGGCGAATGCCGGTATCAGTATATCCGGCTATTATCACTTGCTGTATTTCCTCTGGCATTAGGCGATCCTATCAATCCTTGAACTTTGCTTGCCATGTGATTGTAAATGAAAGGAACGCTTTCATTAATCTTTTCTTGACCATCAAATACAAAAAGATACTGGACATAAACAGCGACCAGAAGGGCAAATAGCAGATGCATTCGACCCGCTGAATGTTTTTTCTTGGCCGCGATAAAGACCGAGGCTGGGCCTGCTAGGGTAGCACCATTGCCACTTTTACGCCGGTCTGTTTTGCGATCTTTTGTGACTATGGGCTTTTCACTAAACGAGGTAAAGCGGCGTTTCTTAATATGATGATTAAATACCGCGACAGCCTGTTGAAAGCTATCTGTGTGGCGATTGCCGGGAATAGTGGAGAGCATATTGGTGATAATTTGCTGAATGTCGCTAGGTAATTTGGCAAAGTACTTTCTCACCACAAAGCCAGTTTCGTTGCGCCGCCGCGGTAAACAGCCTGTAAAAAGTTGATAGAGCAGCACGCCCACGGAATATATATCAGCAGCCTGAGAGCGATCTTCTTCACTCAAATGGTAATAATGGGCAGTTTCGATATCGGTAACATCATCTTGCAGTGAAAAGTCAGTGACTTTGACATCTCCCTCGGGCGTAAACAGGATATTGGTGGGCCGTAAATGACCGTGAATAATCCGATTGTTATGTGCAAAGATCATGGCATCACAAATTTGTTTGGCGATTTTAAGGGTTTCTTGCCAATTTAATTGAAAGGCCAATTTGTCCTGTAAGGTGCCACCACTGAGATATTCCTGGACGATAATAAAGAATTCATCGGTTCGGGACGTGGCCAATGTGTTAACAATATTCGGGTGTTGCAGCGAAGACAGGATATTGTTGGCCTCAAACCCATCTGTCGTGACCAGCTTTTTCTTGATAATCAGTAAGTTGTTTTGCTCTTTTTGCTGGTACAGGTAGACAGCCCCAAACTTATCTTCTCGCAGTACATCCAGCAGCATAAATTTAGAGCGGATTTTGGTAATGCCCCGTTCGGCACGAAGGCGTTGATCCGAGTGAATATGCGCCCCTTGAGAGATGCTGAGAAGCTCCATTTTTAGCGCTTCGGCGGATGCAGGGCGCATTTTGGGGTCGCTATTCAAGCACTGCAGAATGAGCCGATTCAGTTCACTGCTGACTTCCGGGTTGAGCTCGGAAGGTTCTGGAAATCTGCCATTGGGTATCTTGCCAGTGAATAGTCCATACATTACCACGCCGATAGAATACAGATCGCTTTGCGCAGTGACGTTATCCGACGATTCTTTCTGCTCAGGGGACATGTAGTTGTAAGTGCCCATGATTGTGCCGGTAGACGTGCGGCCATCAAAAAGCTGCTTATCGCCGTAGAATTGAGCTATACCGAAGTCCAGTATTTTTACATTGCCATCATCGTCGATCAGAATGTTGTCCGGCTTGATATCCCGATGAATAACATTGTTTTTATGGGCGTAGGAAAGCGCTTTAAGCACTTGGATTACGATGTCTATCTTCTCGTTATGGGGAATACTGCGCATCTTGACTGCCGAACCAAGGTCAATGCCCTCTACATACTCCATAACGAAATAGGGGTTGTCGTCTTTAGTAAAACCGCGATCTATCACGTGAATAATATTAGAGTGATTGAGCCGCGCAATTATGAACGATTCTTTTTCAAATCTGCGCCGAGCCTCGTCATCAAGGGTAAGGTCGCTGATTAGTAGTTTGATGGCCACGGGTCGTTGCAGTGAATCTTGAATGCCACGGTAGACATGAGCCATCCCGCCTTCACCGATTTTGACCAGATCTGAATAACCATCAAGTTTCATTGTGTTTCTCACTGCATGTTCTCGATTACGAGTGTCCATTAACACAGGTACAAGACTAATCAGGGAGCGCCTAAGAAAATGTGATATTCTTCTCAAATCCAATGCGTTTATAGATAAAGACGCTATTTGAATCATCAGGTTAATAGTCAAAATGAAAGTGCTAAATTACGCGGCTGCGGCCATCCTCGTCGTTCTCGTTTTTTATTTGCTAGATGTAGGGCAGCGACTAATTTTGCCTTTTGTGATTGCAGTCGCACTTTGGTATCTCATCAATACTCTGTCGGCCTCGTTTCATCGATTAACAATAGTCGGCAAGGCCATCCCGAAGCCCATATGTCTGGCAGCGTCGATTGTGACTTTTATCGCGGTGCTGTACGCGTTGGCCAGCTTTCTTAGTGGTCGTATTGATGAGGTTTTGGTGGTGGTGCCAACCTATCAGCAAAACCTAATGGTGCGACTAGAAAGCCTGCCGTTTATTGATGTTGCCGCGATGTCAGAGCAGGGCTTTGTTGCCACGCTTACGGATTGGATTGATCTGCCCACCTATGCCACAACCATAGCGTCGTCATTTGCAAGCTTGCTCGCCAGTAGCGGGCTGATTCTGATCTACGTGATGTTTTTGTTTCTCGAGCAGGGTAACTTTGACGGCAAGATTACGGCGCTGTTTGGTGAAGGACAAAACGATGGGGATGCGCGCAAAATTCTTTCTCGCATCCGTGACGATATTCAAAAATATATAACGATTAAAGTGTTTACCAGCACCATGACTGGTTTGTGTAGTTACGGCCTGCTGCTGTTTTTGGGGGTGGATTTTCCAGCGGTTTGGGGGCTGTTGATTTTCCTGTTAAATTTTATTCCCACGGTTGGCTCTATTATCGCAACAATATTTCCCGCCTTAATTGCCTTAGCGCAAGCGGACGGCTACACCCTTTTTCTTATTGTTCTTTTCGGTATTGGTGCCTTGCAAGTGCTCATTGGCAATATATTGGAGCCAAGAATGATGGGTTCGAGCTTCAATTTGAGCCCAATTGTCATTTTATTAAACTTAGCGCTTTGGGGAACCATATGGGGAATTATTGGCATGTTCCTCTGCGTGCCATTCCTTATCATCATTACGATAATTCTCAGTCACTTCCCGCAAACAAGAGCACTGGCTGTTATTCTTTCTAGCGATGGAAAGCTGCGAGTGCCTCTGGACCTAGAACTGTCAGGCTTTGTGTTTGAGCCTTCGACTAAAACATTGCGTCATGATGAAGACCACCATAATCCCTAGCCGGGTTAGTCGAGGGTTGAGACTGCAGCCAACAATGTATCCAATCGTCTAGTATTGTCTTGAAAATACCTGCATTCTCAACCCATAAAGCGCTATAATTCGTGGCTTTTTGGGGGCTGCTAGACAAGCCCAAAACCCGTCAAGGACAAGGAAAATTGGAATCACCCATGAAAAGTTCGGAAATTCGCGAAAAATTTTTAAACTTCTTTGAAGAGCGAGGACATCAGCGTGTGCCAAGTAGTTCGCTTGTGCCGGGCAATGATCCCACTTTACTGTTTACCAATGCTGGAATGGTGCAGTTCAAAGATACTTTTCTTGGTGACGAAGTGCGTTCCTACAACCGTGCCACCACCTCTCAGCGCTGCGTTCGTGCGGGCGGCAAACATAACGATTTGGAAAATGTTGGCTACACCGCAAGACACCATACTTTTTTTGAAATGCTGGGTAACTTCTCCTTCGGTGATTATTTCAAGCGCGAAGCGATAAATTTTGCATGGGAATTTTTGACCAAGGAGCTTGGCCTACCTGCAGAAAAACTGTGGGTTACCGTTTTTCATGATGATTCTGAAGCGGAAGCCATTTGGCTTGAGGAAATGAAAATAGACCCAACGCGGTTCTCAAGGTTGGGGGAAAAAGACAACTTTTGGGCCATGGGCGATACCGGGCCTTGCGGGCCCTGTTCCGAAATTTTCTACGACCATGGACCAGAGGTCGCTGGCGGCCCGCCCGGCAGTCCCGACGAAGATGGCGATCGCTATATCGAAATCTGGAACTTGGTATTTATGCAGTACGAGCGTAAAGCCGATGGCACGTTGACACCATTGCCAAAGCCATCGGTAGATACGGGCGCCGGCCTAGAGCGGGTGGCGGCGGTGCTACAACATGTTCATAGCAATTACGAGATAGATTTATTTCAGGCGCTGCTGAAAGATACTGCAGCGGTCACTGGCATAAGCGATTTAGAAAACACTTCCTTGCGAGTGATTGCCGATCATATTCGCTCTTGCTCGTTTCTGGTAGTTGATGGTGTCATTCCGTCGAACGAAGGGCGCGGCTATGTGCTGCGCCGCATAGTTAGACGGGCAGTGCGTCATGGCTATCAACTAGGGGTTAAAGATATTTTCTTTTACAAGCTTGTTGCCTCACTGGTTAAAGTGATGGGCGATGCCTATCCAGAGCTAGCGGCCAAGCAGGCGTTTGTAGAAAAGGTACTGAAAGAAGAAGAGCAGCAATTTGCTCGCACCTTAGACAACGGCATGGCCATTTTAGAAAAGGCAATTGCTGAGTTAAAAGGGGATACCTTAACGGGCGACATGGTGTTTAGGCTCTATGACACCTATGGTTTTCCAGTGGACCTGACGGCTGATGTCGCTCGGGAACACAATTTGAAGGTAGACCTGCCTGGTTTTGAGAAGGCCATGGAAGTGCAGCGTAATCTAGCTCGTTCGGCAAGCAACTTTAGTGCGGCGCAAAAGCTCGACCTAGACCCTAAAGCGGTGACTAACTTTATTGGTTATGAGCACCTAGCGGGTAACGCGAAGATTTTGGAAATCTACAGTCTTGAGAATCAGGTGCTGGCGAGCGCAGGCTTGGACGATGAGGTTTTGGTGCTGCTGGACGATAGCCCTTTTTACGGTGAATCAGGCGGGCAGGTTGGAGACACTGGATGGCTAGAAGCAGATAACGTTCGCTGCGAAGTCATTGATACCCAAAAGCAGGGTGACGTATTAATTCATCGGGTAATCGTGCGGGCTGGTGAAATCAATAAAGACTTGGTGGTATCGACTCGAGTCGATAGTCAGGAACGGGCGGCTACGACACTGAATCACTCTGCTACCCACTTAATGAATTCGGCACTGCGTAGCGTACTAGGTGAACACGTTTTGCAAAAAGGTTCCCATGTAGATGCCAAGCGACTGCGCTTTGATTTTTCTCATACTAGCGCTGTTAGCCAAGGGGAATTGAAGCGTATCGAAGAGCTAGTCAATCAACAGATACTTGCCAACAGTCCGGTTAGCAAAGAAGTCATGGCTATCGATGAGGCGAAAAACAAAGGCGCCTTAGCGCTTTTTGGCGAAAAATATGGCGATGTGGTGCGTGTTGTTTCCATGGGGGGCGACTACTCAGTGGAGTTTTGTGGCGGCACTCATGTCGAGCGCACGGGTGATATTGGACTGTTTAAGATTACCAGTGAATCTGGTATTTCCGCTGGGGTTCGAAGGATTGAAGCGGTCACAGGAAGAGGTGCACTGGCGCTTATAGATTCTCAAGAACAATTGTTAAAGCAGGTTTGCGAGATTGTTAAGAGTAATTCCGACGAGGTTGTTAGCCGAGTGCAGCAGCTTGCTGAGAACAGCAAAGCATTGGAAAAACAGCTGGACCAGCTTAAGTCTAAACTTGCCTCCAGTGCCGGTAGTGATTTAGCGTCAGGTGCCATCGATGTAAAAGGCGTGAAGGTGCTGGTTGCTCATGTGGCAGGCTTTAATGCCAAGGCGCTGCGCGACACAGTGGATCAGCTCAAGAACAAATTGGGGTCATGTGTCATTTTGTTGGCCAGCAGCGAGGATGATAAGGTCAGTTTAGTCGCCGGTGTGAGTAAAGATGCCACCGATAAAGTAAAAGCGGGTGAGCTAGTTAACATGGTTGCATTGCAAGTGGGTGGTAAAGGCGGAGGCCGTCCTGACATGGCTATGGCAGGTGGTAGCGATGTGGCTGCAATTCCCGCAGCATTAGAATCAGCAAAGCCTTGGATTGATGAACGACTATAGAGCGGTTTAGAAATGGCGTTAATAGTACAAAAATACGGCGGCACCTCGGTAGGCTCTCCAGAGCGTATCAAAGCTGTGGCTGAGAAAGTTGCAAAGTTTAGAGCTCAGGGAGATGACGTCGTTGTCGTAGTGTCCGCTATGAGTGGTGAGACGAACCGATTGATTGGCCTTGCGAATCAAATTATGGCGACACCCACGCCCAGAGAAATGGATGTGTTGGTGTCCACCGGCGAGCAGGTCACTATCGCGTTGTTGAGTATGGCCCTAAATGAAATAGGCTGCAGTGCTCGATCGTTTACGGGCTCGCAGGTAAAGATACTCACTAGCAACGATTACATGAAGGCACGAATTCAAGAGATAGACAGCACACGAATTCACGCACAGCTAGAGCAAGGCAACGTAGTTGTAGTGGCCGGTTTTCAGGGAGTCGATGAGCACAATAACATAACCACCTTGGGCCGGGGTGGGTCTGATACAACGGCGGTTGCTTTGGCTGCGGCGCTTGACGCTGATGAGTGTCAGATTTACACAGATGTAAAAGGGGTGTACACCACCGATCCTCGTGTCGTTAAAGATGCGCGGCTGTTAAAGAGTATCACTTTTGAGGAAATGTTAGAGCTTGCAAGCTTGGGTGCTAAGGTGCTTCAAATCCGCTCCGTTGAATTTGCAGGCAAATACAAAGTTCCACTGCGGGTGCTATCTTCGTTTGAAGACCACCCAGGCACATTGATTAGTTTAGAGGAAGACAGCGATATGGAAAAACCAACAATTGCGGGAATCGCTTTTCAGAGTGACGAAGCAAAGATTACAGTCAAAGGTGTTCCTGATGTGCCGGGAATCGCTTATAAAGTTATCGGTCCGGTGAGTGACGCGGGTATCGAAGTGGACGTGATTGTTCAGAACGCCGCAGCGGATGGCACCAATGACATTACATTTACAGTTAAAATGACCGACGCGGATAAAGCCGCGAGTATCTCAAGAACAACGGTAGAGTCTCTGAACGCGAGAGAAGTCGTGGTGGATAAGAATATCGGTAAAGTGTCCGTGGTAGGGGTCGGCATGCGCTCTCATGCTGGAATCGCCAGCAAAATGTTCAAAGCGCTGGCCGATGAGGCCATAAACATTCAACTAATCACTACGTCAGAGATCAAAATTTCGGTAGTGATCGAGGAGAAATACCTCGAGTTAGCGGTGCGGGCCCTCCATGCAGCCTTTGAGCTTGGTGATCCTGACTATCGTAAGGAAGGGACAAGCTAAGCTATCAGTCATAAACAGACCGCCAAGCCCTTGGCTTTCGCGGTCTATGGGTGGATACTAGGCTCATCAGCGGGTTAACAGGGTGTGTGAACCCCACGAAATTACAGGCTCTAAGGCTGATTTAGATGTGAAGTAAGAATAAGTTATGCGTTTCCGAATCATGGTGTCATTGGTGAAAGGGAACGGGCAAAGGAATGATTAACGGAGAAAATCGATGCTTATACTGACACGCCGAATTGGTGAAACCTTGATGGTAGGCGACAACGTCACTGTCACAGTGCTTGGAGTGAAGGGAAATCAGGTAAGAATAGGCGTGAACGCTCCTAAAGACGTGGCAGTTCACAGGGAAGAAATCTACCAGCGCATTCAAAAGGAAAAGACCGACGACGATCCAGCCGGTGAAGAATCCTAGTTTCAAGCCTAGTCCCCATTAAATCCCCAAGAATTGTCCCCCGTGCTTCAAGATTGCATTTTCATTGTGCTATCATGCGCGCCGGTTTGAGCAATACAAGCCAAGTTATGGAGAGGTGGCCGAGTGGCTGAAGGCGCGCCCCTGCTAAGGGCGTATAGGAGAAATCTTATCGAGGGTTCGAATCCCTCTCTCTCCGCCATTAAATAAAAAAGCCCCGCAGCGCGGGGCTTTTTTATTTAAGCGAGAAAGACGGCCGAGAACCCTCGGGGTTCGAAAGCAGCGAAGCTGCGCAGACAGCGGTCACGCTGCCC
>CAYGRT010000005.1:0-54207 GCA_964352355.1 uncultured Pseudohongiella sp.
CCAGGCTTTGAGCTTTGCTGGATTTCTGGCCGCTTTGGTGAGCTGGCCAGAGATAATGCCTAAAACCCGCGGCTGGCCACCTTTCCCGCGCTTGACGATATCGCAGAATCTAAAGGCTTTTCGATTGTGGCCGCAGCGGTTAGACATTAGTGGATCGTTTCAGCCTGTTCGATTTTGAGATACTGGCCAACAATGTAGCGGTTCATTATCTCGAGCTGCTCCTGGCTTTTGCGCACGTTGTTCTCGCGCTCTTCTATCGTTTTGAGCATGGGGTAAATGCTTTGGTAGCCAATCAGCTCCATCGATGCGATATAAGCATCATCGACTGTGGGGCAATCCATTAGCTGGATGCGCATTGCTATGGGGAGTTTGTGCACGTTATTCGCCATGGTTTGGATCCTCGTTTGGGTTTTGGAGATTGCAACCAGAGCGCCCCCTGTTACAAGCCAGAGCGCCCTGGGGCGGGTTTGATTGCTTTTTGTGTTCAGGTCTGCTTCAGCAGTGGGTGGTTAAATTCTTGCTGAAGGCAGATTTTGCGGAGTAGTGCCATGTTCACGTAAGCCGTGCTTTTGGTGTCTGGGCTCAGAATGAATCGGATCGCCGGCAGCTCGCCTTGATTGAGTCGGTGAGTCACCGTTTTTTCTGGTATGCCTGTTAATTCCGAGAATTTTCGGGCGGTTAGGATCGGCATATCTGTTTGAATTACGGATTCCATGGGGTATCCTCGACTGGTTTAGGTGGTGATACGTGCTAATTCAGTGCCTATAAGTAAATAGGTGTACGCCAGAAGATAGTACCAATAAATGCGTACGTCAATAGTTGTATAGGAAAACTATGTCAATAACTGAGCGAATAAAGCCCATTCGAGAAGCTGAGAGGTTATCTCAAAGCGAATTTGCCATTGAAGTTAAGGTAAACCTAGGCACTCTCAGAAACTGGGAGCAAGGAAGGCGGTCGGCTATCGGATCTAATGAGTTAGAAAAAATAACAACGCACCCGCGATTTGAGAAGTACTCGCTTTGGCTTGTTACCGGCAAAACTGCGCCGGCAGCCGGCCAGATATCACCAGAAATTGAGGAAGCACGCGAAACGGGTTGAAGCCGGCAGCGGCCAGCTATCTGGTCGCCGATCGAATCCTATGCAACTGGGGCCGCTGCGTACCTGACCCACCTATACAGTTATGGCTTATAAATTAATTCACTTATTCACTAGGAGATTGAAAATGCGAAGTATCTTTAGAGTAATTGCAGCTGTGAGTTTTTATTTAGTGGCCAGCCAGGCCAATGCACAAGTCTCTACATTGGTATGGGATGTTCAACAACTTGCTACGGCCGATATTTCAACCATTAGTCTGGATATTAGGCTCGAAGGAACCTACATTTTAGTTAATGGGGTTGCAGTCAACTCGCAGAATGGAGCTAATGCCGCCGTAGGTAGCTGCTATGCCCTTTCATCGGGTGACGCTATATGTGAGCTGCAGGTAAGAAGTTTTACGTATGTAATGACAATTAGAGATGATCTAAATGGCACGCTTCGAATTAGAGGCAGCGGTGATACTGATCTAGACGAGGGTGTATTGATCTATCGCCAGTAGTTTATGTCGATTCGAAAAATTGGTAATCGCTGGGTAGTGGACATCGATGCGCCTGGCAGTGGCCGGCGCAAGCGGATCCGCAAACGGTTTCACACGAAACCCGAGGCAATACGCTTCGAGGCATTCGTGCGAAACCAAGCCACCCAGGGCAAAGCCTGGAATCCAATTTCCACCGATCGGCGCACGTTCAAGGATCTGATCGAAACCTGGTACCGGCTACATGGCCACAATTTAAAAGATGGAGCTGCCCGCCAAAGTAAACTTATGAATTTGGCAATGGCCATGGGAGATCCTCAAGCTGATGCAGTGACCGCTAAACTATTCATCGAGACACGTGCCAGGCGAATGGCCGGCGACAAACCAATCAGCGCCAACACGGCTAATCACGACCTTGCCTACGCCAAAGCGGTCTTTAACGAACTAAAAAGCCTCGATGAATGGCAGCATGAAAACCCGCTTTCAAACGTCAAAAAATTAACACACCAAGATCCTGATCTTATTTATTTAGACATTGACCAGGTGCGCGAGCTGCTCGAAGTACTCAAGAAAATTCCTAATCGAGATCCATACATTGTCGCGCTGATTTGCCTGGCCACAGGTGCCAGGTGGGGGGAAGCTGAGAATTTAAAACGCAGCCAAGTGAACAATGGCCAGATCATGCTGCAAAGTAAAAACGGTCGGCCTATGTGGATCCCTTACGAGTGCGCCGACATCGATGCGCACATCGATGGCCGCCGCGGCCAATTGTTTGCACCCTGCTCTCACCTATTCCGCACGGCCATCGATCGCACATCGATCGAGCTGCCGGCTGGCCAGCTCACCCACGTGCTGCGGCACACGTTCGCCAGTACGTTTATGATCCAAGGCGGCGACATCATCACGCTGCAAAAGATCTTAAGGCACACCACGCTAGCCATGACGGTGCGCTATGCACATTTGGCACCTGGTCACTTAGCCGATGCGCCTAAGCGATCGCCGCTGGCTTTGCTGTAGCGGTCATTTTTTGGACACACACAAACAAAGACGGATCCGCAAGGGATCCGCCAAATTGAGAAAACTCCAATACTATCAAGGGTTTGTTTGGTGCCCGGGGCCGGAATCGAACCGGCACGCCCTTTCAGGCGAGGGATTTTAAGTCCCTTGCGTCTACCAATTTCGCCACCCGGGCTAAGGGATGGGCTGTTGTCGTACGGGGGTGGAAATGGAGGCTGAGGTCGGAATCGAACCGGCGTTAACGGAGTTGCAGTCCGCTGCATAACCACTCTGCCACCCAGCCTTTAATCGTTTTGTTCTTTGTTTCTATAATAATTCTAGATTTTTGTCTTGCCGCTAATTATTTGATCTTTCTTCATCAGCTCAAGCGGTGCGAATGATAGTGGATGCGGGCGCTAGAGGCAAACTGGAATTGGCCGGTTGGGCCCTTTTCTGTTGATTGTTGGGCTTTATTCCGGCAGTGGGATGAATTCTTCTTCATCACCGGGCACTTTGGGGAATTTGCCTGCTTTCCAGTCCGCTTTGGCTTGTTCTATGCGCTCTGGGCGGCTAGAGACAAAATTCCAAAAGATGTGTCTTGGTGAAAGGGTTTCGCCGCCTATGAGCGCGATACGAGAGTCTGCCGTGGCCTCTAAGCGTATTTCTGCACCGCTTTGTAGAACTGCCATCGAAAATTCTTTCACCGTGGTGCCGTTAATGGTTATGCCACCAGCAGCCACGTAGATAGCCCGCTCCATGGTATCTGGTACGGATAGTGTCTGCCCTTGCTTCAGGTATGCTTCGAAATAAAGGGTTTCAGCAAAGGTTTTGACCGGTGAGACTAGTCCATAGGCGCTGCCCATCATCACTCGTAGTTTGACCCCATCGATGTCTGTGGTTGGGATATCCCATTCATCGTAGTGATAAAACCCAGGGTCAATCTCTTCATCGGCTTCTGGCAGTGCTAGCCATAGTTGCAACGCGTGTAAAACGGATCCGCTTTTTCGCAGATAATCGGGTGTCCGTTCGCTATGTACTATGCCTTTGCCCGCTACCATCAAATTGATATCGCCGGGCTTCACTTCCACATCGTTGCCGAGGGAGTCTTTATGCTGGAATGAACCCTCGAACATATAGGTAACCGTGGCTAGATTGATATGAGGATGTGGCCGTACATCTATGCCATCGCCGGGGGCGAAGCTTGCAGGGCCTGCATGATCAAAGAAAATCCAAGGCCCAACGGTTCTTCGGCTTGGAAACGGTAAGGCGCGGCGCACGGAGAAACCACCAAGGTCTTTTTTCCCGGGTCTGATGATCAGTTCAATACCGTCGCATGGCTCAGTATCGCAATCGTTATTGTCGATATTGGGTGATAGATTGCTCACTTAGCTGCTCCTTAATTGCTTGATTGGCCACAGTCTGCTGGGAATGCGCTGTGAATAGAGTTATCCACCTAGCTTAAGCTGGTTGGAACTTGCGTCAAGGTAATGGATTACACGAAATGGAGCGGGAAACGAGACTCGAACTCGCGACCCCGACCTTGGCAAGGTCGTGCTCTACCAACTGAGCTATTCCCGCGTCATGAAGCCGTATTATGCTCAGTTTAAGGGGCTGGATGCAATCTGATCCACTGTCCCGTGCAGGTTGATTTCTGCCTAAGCGTGCTTCTTGGTACTTGGTTCGAGGTGAACCAAGAGAGGCGTGTATTCTAATGACTAGAGCTTTTAAGTCAATAACAAGCTGCGTCATTTTTTAAGATTATAGGCCTACAGCTCTAATGAGGAAATAGTTCTAAATAACAGTGGCTAGTTGTTGCCAAATTGCCACTTTAGGCCTCAGGGAATAGCGCTCCCCATGCTTTTTGAAAGTACTCCCCCATTGACCATAGACTTAAGCCGGCTGCCACATAGGTGGCCACATAGCCCAGCTGCAGTATCCACAGGGGGAAATCGTCATGGAACAGCAGCAACGCACAAATGGCGATCATCTGCACGGTGGTTTTTAATTTGCCACTGAAGGCAACCGCAACCTTGCCTCGCTTGCCTTTAGCGGCCATCCATTCTCGCAGCGCAGACACGAGGATTTCTCTGGCGATGATAACGATAGTGGCCGCCAGTATTAACGGATATTCGCTAACCAGCATAATTAATACACCCGCTACTAAGAGTTTGTCAGCGACTGGGTCTAAAAATGCGCCAAACTCAGAAGTCAGGTCTAATTTGCGAGCTAAGTAACCATCGAGCCAATCGGTAATACTAGCGACGGCAAATGCCACTGCTGCTAATAAGTTGGCGTAACGCCAGTCGGCATAGTAAAGAATGATAACTACAGGAATCAGAGCTATACGGGATAAGGTGGCTATGTTCGCTGCATTCATATAAGGCGGTGTCTGTCAGGCTGCTTGTCCATGTAAAACAAAGCGTTAGTTAACTAAATTTAATTGAATCCTAGAATAGGCTGGCACAAATTAGGCGCTGATAAGTAATGATACTAGTTATTGTGCAAGTGCCCATAGATGTTTTCGGCCAGCTTGCGGCTTATGCCACTAACTTTTGCAATTTCTGCCTCGCTGGCTTTGCGGATACCCTGCTGCCCCCCAAAGTGCTTCAGCAATTCTCGCCGCCTTTTAGGCCCCAATCCCGGAATTTGCTCCAGCGGCGATACTGATCTCGCTTTACTGCGGCGTGCTCGATGCCCCGTAATGGCAAAACGGTGGGCTTCGTCCCGCACTTGTTGCAGCAGATGAAGCGCAGGAGACTCCGTAGGGATTGCTATCTCTTTGTAAAACGAGCCATGTTTAACAATAAGTGTTTCCTGCCCTGCTCGTCGGCTTATGCCTTTGGCAATGCCAAGCAGCAGCATCTCGGGTAACTGAAACTGCTCTAACACGCCATGGGCTTGGGTGAGCTGCCCTTTGCCACCGTCAATTAGCACAATATCAGGTATTTTGGCTTCGCCTTTTGCGAGCCTCGTGAAGCGACGGGTTAGCACTTGATCCATTGCCGCATAATCATCTCCAGGTGCGATGTCTTTTATATTAAAACGGCGATAGTCGGTTTTGACCGCGCCGTTCTCATCGAACACCACGCAAGACCCAACCGTGCCCTCACCGGATGTATGACTAATGTCAAAACATTCAATACGAGTAACTGCTTGGTCTAGGCCAAGGGCGTCTTGCAGCAACATAAAGCGCTGTTGAGTATTCTTTTTATTGCTGATGTGGGCCAGCAGTGCTTGTTTCGCGTTGGTATGGGCAAGCTGCAGCCATTGGGCCCGATGGCCACGCACGCGCATCGACAGTTTAATTTTTCGTGCTGCCACGTAGTTAAGGGCGTCTTGCAGCTCTACAGCATCATCGAGGGGCTTTGGGACAATCAGTTCAGCGGGAATATTGGCTGCCTTGTCATCACCCAAGTAGGTTTGTGCGATAAATGCTGAGAGGACTTCGTGATCAGACTCAGCAAGCCGAAACTTAGGAAAGTGGCTCTTGCTGCCAATAATGCGACCGCCGCGCACATAGATAACGTGGATGCAGACATAGGGCTGCTCGATCTGAGCTGCGATGATATCGGCGTCACCCCCTTGGTTGGCCACGTACTGTTGTTCTTGGATGCGCCGCAGATCAATTATTTGGTCCCGCACCACAGCTGCGCGCTCAAAATTCTCATCGGCTGCGGCTTGCTCCATGGTCTTCGTCAATTCACGGATCAACAAATCGCTTTTTCCCTGCAAAAACAGGGTGGAATAGTGGACGTCGCGGGCGTAGTCTTCTGGGCTGACCAATTTAACGCAGGGCGCCGTGCAGCGCTCAATTTGATATTGCAGGCAAGGCCGTGAACGATTGTTAAAATAGCTGTCTTCACATTGCCTCACTCGAAACACCTTTTGCAGTATTTGCAAAGTCTCGCGGGTCGCGTGAGCACTTGGATAGGGTCCAAAAAACCGCCCTGCTCGTTTGCGGCTGCCTCTAAAGAAGGATAGACGTGGGTATTCATCTCCGTCGGAGAGCAAAATATAGGGGTAGGACTTGTCGTCTCTTAGCTGAATATTATACGGAGGCCGAAGAGTTTTGATCAGGTTCTGTTCCAACAGCAATGCTTCGGTGTCGCTGTTGGTGACCGTTATCTCGATATTGTGTATTTTGGCCACCATCGCCATCGTCTTGGAGGTAAGCCCAGTAGCCCTAAAATAGCTGGTTACCCGATTTTTAAGATTTCGGGCTTTCCCCACATAGATCACGTTGCCATCTGAATCCAGCATACGATACACGCCGGGCAGAGTGCTTAGAGTGGCTAAAAAACGTTTTGAATCGAATGTCGATGCACTGATGGCTAGCGCCATCGATGGGTCGGTTTTGGGAGCTTTAGGCTTGGGCATTTTCGTGGCGTTGCCTAGGGGCGAAGCCGCTGGCAAATTAAGTGATTCAAGCAGTGAGATTAGCTGATGACTGGCTTAGTCTCAACCGGCAGCCCGCTCTAACGAAAAAGAGTCGCCAAAATCACTAAGCTCTTCGCATAGCCCATATTTGACGGCAAGAATGGTAAGCTCTACATCGCTATGGATGCCCAGTTTTTCAAAGATTCTATAGCGGTAGCTGTAAACAGTTTTAGGGCTGAGTTCCAAGCTTGCTGATATCTGACTCACTTTTTTGCCATCGGTCAGCATCTGGGCAATCTGCATTTCCCGGCGAGATAGTTTATCAAAGACCGAGTCCTGTGACTGATTGAACGGATCTAATGCGAGACGAATAGCGGTGTTTGCGGTGACATGATGTTCACCGGCGTGAACCACCCGAATTGCCTTTAACAATTCCTCCACACCGATGCTTTTAGTGATAAACGCTTTAGCTCCGGAGCGAAGCATCTGTGAAGGGATAACGCCATTGGCAACGGATGACATGGCGATAATGCGAAGTTTAGGGTATATCTTCAAAAGTCTTAAAGTTGCTTCAATGCCGCCAATGCCGGGCATTCGGGCATCCATCAAAACGATATCTGGCAATTGCTGATGAACACAAAATTCAATTGCAGCTTCTCCCGTGCCAACTTCACCTACTACTTGCATGTCTTTTTCATCATCTATCATTCTGCAAAGTCCGCTGCGAACGAGCTGATGATCGTCTACCAATAAAAGAGTAATAGGCCGAGAATTTGCTGTTATCACTTGTACTGCCCTTCTATAAAATGTCTGAGACAGTTACCCGTCACAATCAAAGTTTCAGGATGATTGATAGCATAGGGTTCACACCCGCACAAATTACGTTGGAGGAAACGGGAACTAGATCACAGTTTTGCAAATTGAGGCTTTGACATGCTTAAGAATTATTAGCTGCGGTCGGCGAATTGTGAGGCTTGTTAGACTATATGGACTTCGTTTTCTAACGCTATCCCAAATGTGCCTAGAATGGAACTCGCCATCTCTTGTGCCAACAGCAGCAGTTCATCGCCGCTGGCATCAGACGCATTAACTAGCACTAAGGCATGCTCGGTATGAACTCCAGCGCCGCCTCGACGTCTGCCTTTCCAACCTGCTTGGTCCAACAGCCACGCGGCCGATGTCTTGATCAATCCCGGCTCAGACACTGGGTAGCCAGGAATGTCTGGGTAGCTCTTTTTTAAAGTCTGATACTTATCTATCGATATCAAAGGATTCTTAAAAAAACTGCCAGCATTGCCGACCTGTTTCGGGTCCGGAAGTTTTCGTCGGCGTATTTCGCATACGGCATCGAAAACGTCGCGATGGCTGACGCTTTCATGCTGGGCGAGTTCTTGTGCCAAGGCGGCATAGGATATGTTAACCGGCCAATTGCAATGCAGCTGAAAAGTCACAGTTAAGACTATAAAGCGTCTGTCACTGGCGGCTTTGAACACACTGTTTCGATAAGAAAAATCACACATTTCGCGGCTGAATTCAACAACCCTCTGCTCTTGTAGATCGAACACCTGGACAGCGGCAATAAACTGCTCACATTCAACCCCATACGCGCCAATGTTTTGAATAGGAGCGGCTCCTACTGTGCCCGGTATAAGCGCCAGATTTTCTAGACCGTGCACGCCTTGGTTTAAGCATTGACGCACGAAATCGTGCCAGTTTTCACCCGCCCCCACTCTTACCAAGCCTTCGTCATTAAGCCATTCAATTCCCATGAGAGATAACTGGATAATCACCCCAGGATAGTCGCCGGCAAAAAGAATATTGCTGCCCCCTCCGATTACTTTTGTAGGTAGGTTTCTATCTTGGGCAAAACTTAAGGCCTGTCGTAATTCGCTTAAGTTAGCAACTTTGCAAAAATATTGCGCCAATGCGTGCACACCAAAACTATTATAAGGAGCCAGGTCTATTTCTGTGCTTATTTCCAAACCCGCTCTCCTAAAGTCAAAACACGATTCACTGGGCCGTTATAAAGGCAGTCGATTAATAAGGTTAGTGCAACCCGCTTCAAGCAAGTCGAGTACCCGCTCAAATCCCTCGTCACCATCATAATAGGGATCTGGTACCGCAAAAGCGTCTGCGTCTACTTGGTTATACTGAAGGAATAAGGCAAGCGTAATTTCGCTGTGATCCGGACGAATATTTTCCAATGAACGGAGATTTTGCCTGTCCATTGCAAATATATAATCGAAGCGTTCAAAATCATACTCACTTACTTGCCGAGCCCGCAGTTGAGAAAGGTCATAACCTCTTTTTGCAGCCGCTGCAATGGCTCGGCCGTCAGGTGGCTTGCCAACATGAAAATCTGCAGTACCGGCAGAGTCAACCAAAATACGCTCTTGAAGCCCTTTATCCTTTAGCATTTTTTCGAGTACGGCTTGGGCTGTCGGCGAGCGACAAATATTGCCTAAGCACACCATAAGTACTCGTGTTGGTTCTAAAGGCTGTTGAGACTGATGAGACACTGCACTAATTGTTTGCAACAAAGGCGCGCACTAAATCTAGATCCTGCTGAGTGTCGACGCCGGGGGGGATTTTGCTTTCGCTGACAGCAACGTGAATAGTAATGCCGTTATAAAGAGCGCGTAATTGTTCCAGCCGTTCACTTAATTCCAACTCTGCCGGTGGCCATTCAATGAACTGTTTTAAAACGGAAACTCGATAAGCATAAATACCAATGTGTCGATAACAATTATTTGCAGATACGCTACTACCATGGGGTATTGTGGATCGGCTGAAATACAAGGCCTTGCCATTTTTATCGAACGCAACTTTTACTGAATTAGGGTCACCCAACTCTGCTTGGTGTGTGATTGTTTCACATAGAGTGGCGATACCAGAATCTGGATGGGCTTCCAGATTAGCAGCCACCTGATTGATAGCGCTTGGTGGTATTAGCGGCTCATCACCTTGCACATTGACGACTACGTCTTCATTGTTTAACGCCAATAGCATTGCAGCTTCGTGCAGCCTATCGGTGCCAGATCGATGATTTTCTGAGGTCATTAATGCCGATGCGCCAAACGTGGTTGCGCAATCAAAAATCCGATCATCATCAGTGGCAATATGCACTGATGTTGCAGCACTTTGCATCGCCCGCTCGTAGGTGTGCTGAAGCATGGGTTTGCCGCAAATATCTAAAAGAGGTTTGCCAGGTAAACGGGTAGCAGCGTACCGCGCAGGAATAATGACCGTAAATGCCATCAGGGTTTATCCCGCTCCTCGCTGCTGATTTCTCGCGCCTCGCCGGTCAGCATTACGGGCATGTCGTCCCGTATTGGGTAGGCCAAACGGTCAAATTTACAGATTAATTCGGCTTCTTCTTTGTGATAGATCAGTTCGCCTTTGCAGAGCGGGCAAACCAATATAGCGAGTAATTTGTTATCAATCATACTGTTTTCACTGTTCCCTATCTTTGGCCTTGGATTTGGGTTTTTTCTTCACTTGCTTGGGCTCAGGAAGCCTCGCCATAATGGCAGTGATAAGTTCTTCCGGCAACTTAACCTCGATACGCAATGACCAAAAGTTCTTCGCTGCGAAATCCTGACATTTGACGGCGTCTTTTTCAGTCATAACTATCGGATGCTTATCATCTTTTGGCAGATTGTCGAAATCAGATTCCACGAACCAATGATGGTCGGGAAAAGGATAGCGCGTCACATCATAAGGCAGCGCGTCAAGCAGTGCGAAAAAGCGTTCAGGATTACCGAGGCCTGTGACCGCTTGCAATTTTGATCCCATATTGAAAGGAGCGCCAAAATAAGGTTTGCGATCCCCTGAGAGTTGATTAACAAAAAAGGTGGGTTGCACCGACAGCTCTAAAGACTTTTCAATCATTTGTTGACTGCCTGGTGGCAAGGATCGATAGTGCGATATTTCAACTTTTTGACCATTAAATAGAATGAAATCGACTTCCTCTAGCCGTGACACAGGTTCACGTAGCGGCCCGGCAGGGAAAACATGACCGTTACCGAACAGACGCTGACCGTCTATTACCGCGATCTCAATGGTTCGTGCAAGGCGATAGTGTTGTAGACCATCATCACTTACGATGACATCAGCCTTATGGTGCTTAATCGCAAACGCCGCCGCAGCTGGCCGATCAGGGTCCACGATCACAGGAACTTGGGTTTTGCTTGCAATCAGTTTTGCCTCGTCACCGCAAAGCAACACATCAGTTTCATTATTGACCAGCAAAGGGTAGCTCTTGGCCTTCCCCCCATAGCCACGGCTTACCACGACTGGGTTCCGCCCTTGTTTTTTTAGCGCGTTTACAAGCGATATTACTACCGGTGTTTTGCCCGTGCCTCCGGCTGAAATATTGCCAACAACGATAACAGGAACTTTTGGTTTTTCCTTGGTTTGGGCTTTATATGCCGCTTTACGCCGAGAGGCTAAATGTAAAAATATAGTCGATAGCGGTCGCAGCAAATGGAGCCATGTTGAATTTTTATTCCATGCTTGCTCTAAGAAGTTCATCGTAACTACTGTTCACCATTATCGGCAAATTGCATTCTATGAAGTTTAGCATACTGACCACCTTGAGCGATCAGTTCACTGTGAGTGCCTGATTCCGCAATCTTGCCCTTCTCCATTACTAGAATTAGATCGGCATTCTCAATGGTCGACAAGCGGTGGGCAATGACAAAAGTAGTACGGCCTTTCATTAGCGTTTGTAGCGCATCCTGAATGTACTGCTCTGATTCTGAATCCAATGCCGAGGTGGCTTCGTCCATAATTAAAATCGGCGCGTCTTTAAGTAATGCCCTTGCAATCGCAATGCGTTGACGCTGCCCTCCCGATAGCAGTTTGGCGTCGTCTCCTACTTCTGTGTCTAGACCATTTGGCAGGTCTTCTATAAATTCCATAGCGTGGGCATTTCTGGCAGCCTCAACAATTTTTTCCTCAGCTACATCGCTATCACCATAAGCGATATTCTCGGCAATCGTGCCATTAAAAAGAACAACTTCTTGGGTCACTAAGGAGATGTGTTTTCGTAAATTGGCCAAGCTGTAGTTTTCTATGGGGACACCATCTAGTCTAATATGGCCTGAATCGTAATCATAAAATCTTGGGATCAAACTAACCAAGCTCGACTTACCGCTACCAGATCTGCCAACCAGCGCAACTGATTGCCCAGGTGACACATTGAAAGTAACTCCGTCTAGAGCTTTGCTAGACTTGTTATAGCTAAAGTGAACGTCCTCAAATTCGAATTTTCCTTGAGCTTTGGCGACTACGTAATCCCCTGTATCATTTTCGCGAGTTTCATCGATGAGGCTAAAAATACTGAAGGCAGCCGATAGACCTCTTTGAATGACCGAGTTTATCTGAGTGAGCTGCCTGATTGGTTTAGCGAGTTGAGCTGCAGCACCAATAAACGCAACAAACTGACCTGCTGACTTTCCTTGAAAGAAATTTGGCGACATTGCCAACCACACTAAAAAAGCTAAAGCTAGGCCAACAATTAGTTGGACAACAGGACCACTGACGGTGCGAATTAATTCCAATTTCATATTTTGAATACGATTTCTATCGCTAGCACTGACGAGTTTGTTAGTCACAAAATCATGGCCGTTAAAGGTTCGTATTACTCTGTGGCCCTTGATTGACTCTGTGCTGATCTGAGTAACTTCTCCCATGGAGTCTTGGATTCGAGTACTGTATTTGCGAAATTTTCTTGAAGTGTAAGACACTATTTGTGCCACCAATGGCGCGACCACAATGAAAGCCAGCGTGAGTTGCCAATCTAGGTAGAGAAGATAGGCTAGCAAGCCGATGACTGTGAGCCCTTCGCGGAAGATAACAGCAATGGCGTCGCTAGAAGCAGCTGCAACCTGACTCACATCGAAGGTGAGCTTAGACACTAATTTGCCAGAGCTGTTTCGATCAAAGTATGTGGCAGGCAAGCGCACCAATATTTTAATCAACTCACTTCGCAGGCTATGCATAACATGATTTGCAAGATAAGCCATGGAATAACTGCCAAAAAAGCTACCTATTCCTCTTACAACCACAATCGCGATAAACACTAGCGGGCTGAGTATTCGAAGATCATTGTAGTTTTCTGATTCGATTGCATCGACGGTCCATCCTAACCATGCGTTGGCGGCAGGCGCGGTGGCGGCAAAAATAATGAATCCTATTATGCTTGCAGCAATGGCTAAATGTTGAGAGCTAACGTAGCTAAGCAAGCGTTTATATAGGGGCCAGCTCTCACTTTCAGTCTTAGGTTTTGGAATATCAGTCTGTTCAATCGCCATGATTTTAGTTCGATGCGCCATCTATGGTGGCATCAACAGGTCGCTGAGTAGCGATGTTTAGCCTTGTAAAACCTGATTGCCCTATAGCATCCATTGCAGTGACTACAGACTGATGAGTCGCTTCGGCGTCGGCGAGCAGTAACACAGGCAAGTTAGTGTCCCCTGCTGACTCTATCTCAAGCGCCCTGATCAATGTTTGCAACTGAGCGTTAATGAGCGCTTTGCCGTTGATTGTGTAACTGCCATCAACCGCCACGATAATCTCAATTTGTGCAGGCTCGGAATCAGTAGATTCAGCATTTGCTTCCGGTAGATTGACAAGTAACCGAGTGTCTTTGTTGAATGTTGTAGTGACCATAAAAAAAATGAGCAACAAAAACACGACATCAATAAGCGGTGTGATGTTAATGGAAAGCTCTTCTCTTACAGTGCGCTTAAATTTCACTCGACACTGCTCCGACTGACCGCGCTCATTATTTTACTTCCACTTTGCGATCACTATGCAGTGCATCAACAAGCTTCATGGATTCCTGTTCAAGGCCAAGGACTAATGAGTCAACTTTGCGTGCGAAAAAACGATGGGCCATAAAAGTTGGAATGGCGACGGAAAGACCTGCCGCAGTGGTTATAAGCGCTTCGGATATGCCACCGGCCAGTGCGTTTGCATTGCCCGTGCCTTGCAGCATAATCTCGCTGAACACTCGAATCATTCCCACAACAGTGCCTAGCAAACCTAACAGTGGCGTAATAGCAGCGATCGTACCTAGGGTATTTAGATAGCGCTCCAAATCGTGCACAACTTGCGCGGCAGTTTGCTCAATACTCTCTATCATGGCTGCCCTACCGTATTTAGAGCTGAGTAACCCCGCAGCCAATATCTGACCTAGTGGCGATGATAATCGCAATTCGCGTAACTTAGCCGAGTCTAACTGATTGTTTTTGAGCCAAGTCCATACCTGCGCGAGCACGTATTTTGGGGTTATTCGGTTGCTGTTGAGAGTCCAAAAGCGCTCAATCACAATAGCAATTGCCACGATTGAACACAAAATTATGGGTACCATGAACCAGCCACCAGCGCGAACAATTTCTATCACTACTTTTCTCCGATAAATCAGCGCGTTAGATTACCATAAAGGCGCTGTGCACGTAATGCTATCGGCATGCTGAGGCTTAGCGCCAGTATCGGGGACGGGATTTTCGATAACTTAAGGGCTCAATGTGGTGTGTGTCAGATTTTTGGTAAAAAAGGCTGATCATTCCTTCTTCAGCGGTTAGAAAGTAATCAATAGCTAACGCTGAATAACGATCGGTTATTGTCTGTGCAGGGTGATCGAAACGATTGTTGTATCCTGCCGATACTATTATTGAATCCGGCCTTACGGATTTTAACAATGGATAACTGGACGAACTATTACTGCCGTGATGAGGGGCAACTAGCACATTTGCAGCTAAGGCGTTCCCGTATTTCTGCACTAACAGGCGCTCGGCGGCGCGCTCAATGTCGCCTGGTAGTAGTATGCTGAATCTGCCATGAGATATCTTAAGGACACAGGAGTTATTATTTGTTGAGAAATTTTGGCTTGTGATCGTCAAAAACTCAAAATCGATACCATCCCAGTGCCAAGGCTTTACCTCAATACAGTCTCGCGAATTCTGCGCGGCACTAGGCAAGTCAGCTAGCACATCGGCGTTGCTAATCAGCTGCGCTCTCGGAAATTGAGAAAGCACAGCTCGAAGCCCGCCTATATGATCCGCATCGCCGTGGCTCACCACCACAGTATCAAGATCTGTAACCCTAAGGTATTTCAGTGCGGGAAGTAACACGGAATCGCCAAGTGAATACCCTCCTTCGATACCAAACCCAGTATCATACACAAGCGTGTGGTGTTGGCTTTGCACGATGACAGCCAAGCCTTGGCCCACATCTAGGACATGAGCGGCAATATCAAAACCTCGCCCCCGTGTTTCTGGCCAAAAATAGGGAACAAACATGATCAATGCGAAAAGCTTTACTCGATTTGCTGCAGGAGACATTAGCACGGCCACAGCGGCTGCGCCCCAAAACCAATTGGGCGCAAAATTAGCATTGCTACTTAGGCCGAAGCTGTGGCTTAGGTAGTTCTCGGATGTGGCTATTCCCTCCAAGAATGTCAGCAAAAAAGAAAACAGTCTTTCGGTTGTTCTAAGTAGCATTCCCGCCGCGAAGTCGCTGAAAAAGCTGGTAATGGAGAGGGTCAAACATAAGGGCACAAGCAAAAACCCTACTAGCGGAATAACGACGGTATTCGTCAGCGGGGACAAAAGCGAAGGACTTGCGCCCCAAAACGTAAGCGGCACAAGTAGGGCCAGTGCGATAGCCATTTGAGGCCGCAGCAGCCGGCTCAAACCAGCAAACAGTTGTGCCAAATATCCTGTATGGCTTGGCGTTTGTTTTTGGATTGATCTGAACTTTTCGGGACTGAAGTTTGCAACCACTAGTAAACTCGCAACAGCCGTAAATGAGAACCAAAACCCTGCTCCAAGAGTTGCCAGGGGGTCGATAGTTAAGACAAGAGCGAGGGCGACTAAAAAACGATGGGAGACGGAAACTTGCCTCGATGACAGAGCACTTAACATAAATACGGTCAACATGATGAGGGCTCGCTGGGTTGGCAATGTGAACCCAGCAAGTAGCGCGTATCCTGCTGCAGCGCCAAGTCCTGCAAATCCTGCGAGGGTTTGCCTCGGTAGCCTGCGAAATGAAAAAGGTATTGCCAGTGTCATTAGCGACACCGAGTAATAGGCGACGCCAGCCACCAACCCAATGTGCAAACCAGAAATGACGAATAGATGGGATGTGCCAGTCGCGGCAAACAAATCGCGCTGCTGTTGACTAGTTTTGCCTTTTTCTCCTAATACCAGTGCGAGCACTAACCCTTGGTTTGGGGAATTTTTACTGATTTCCACCAAGCGCTTGTAGAATGCTGCCCTGATTTTAACGACTAAGGCACGAGTCGATAATCGTTCCTCAAAGGCAGGATAACGATTTAGCGATCTTACATAGCCTGTCGCTCTTATGCGCTGGCTTAGCATTGCTGCTTCGCGGTCGAAAACACCCGGGTTAGCAAGGCCGTGGGGGCGATTTAGCCTAACTACTAATTCTAGTCGCTGACCAAAATCAAACGCCTCTTCGCCATAATAATTGAGCTGCACCAACCCTAAGACCCCTGCTTCACTCTGACTAATGTTAAATAGGAATTGGCGTGAAGTCCCATAGTCTTGGAGAGGACTGACAACACGCCCCACAATGACGCGATCCTCCCCTTCTTCGCTAGGTTCAAGCTGCGCTGTTAAAGCATACTGAGCCCACGCTAAATGCCAGAAAACACCAACGACAAATGCCAGTGTGCGTTCTGGCGGTAGAAGCCACATTTGAGGCAAAGCGAGGCTTAGCATGACGCACAAGCACCCCACTGGAACGATCCAAATGGCATGTGTAAGGGTAGGAATGACCGTAATAAGACTGATGCCGAGGCAGTAAGCCAAGAGCGCAGATCGAGTCATGGGGCGGCAAGTCTATAGATGGATTGAATCCTCAACCATAGACTTATCCCGTCAAATTGCTTAATTCTCAGCTAATTAGGCCCATCTCTCACTCCATGCGAAGCGCCGCAGCGGGTGATGTTGCAGCAGCACGGTGGGCGGGATAGAGGGTAGCAATAAGGCTTAAGATTACCACTCCACTGATAACCGATAGGACATCAGACAGCTTAAGCCTCGATGGTAGGAAATCAATAGGATAAACATCGGCATTGAGTAGCTGAATGCCCAAGCCATTTTCAATACTTGTGGCAATGTCTGAAATATAGAGTGAACCAAGTAAACCAAGGCTTACGCCAAAAAAAATAGCTATCCCGCCTATGAAAAGACCCTGCCACATAAATATGTGTCCTATCATTTTTGGGCTGGCACCTAATGTGCGCAATATCGCGATATCGCCAGTTTTGTCTCGCACTATCATGATCATGCTGACAACTAAATTGAAGGCCGCAACTCCAATGAGAAGCCACAGCATAAAGCCGATAATATTTCTGGAAAATTGGATGTTTTGATAGATCGCACCAAACTCGCTAGTCCAACTGCTGATCCTCACATCCTGAGCGAGGGTCTCGTATAGTTCATTGCGTAGCTCATCGGCGGCTAACACATCTAGAGTTCGTAGTCGCAGGCCGTTAAATGGTGTCCTCAATTTAAATAGAGCTCGGGTCGCGTCTAAATTCGCCAGCACAAGGTTTTCGTCCAAGTTTGCTGAACCCACTTTAAACAGACCCACCACAGTGAAGGACCGGAACGTGGCCAGGGGCGTAATCGGGTTGATGTTGATTGACGTAGAAAAGAGATCAATGTTGTCGCCAACAGCAACATTGAGCCGCTGAGCTAGGGGCTGGCCGATGACAACTCCCCACCTGGTCGATTCCAGCTGCTCAAGGCTTCCAGCATAAATGTAGCGACCAATAGCCGAAACGTTAGATTCTGCCTGAGCATCAATACCATTGATTAGCACCCCTCTGCTGCTTGTCTGAGTTGCGATAACCCCCGTAACGTCGACGACTGGAGCCACCGCTATAATATCGGGGTGCTGCCGAACTGAGTCTATAATGTCTTGCCACTGGGCCTGGGATAAATTTTCATCAGAGCGCAAAGTGATGTGAGGGACAATGCCGAGTATGTTTTCTCGCATTTCCTCGTCAAAACCGTTCATTACAGACAGCACGATAATTAGGACGGCCACGCCAAAAGCGAGTCCGATGATTGATATCAGGGACATAAATGAGACTAAATGGCTACGCTTACCCACGCTTACATAGCGGGTGGCGATAAAGCGAGGGATTGCAACTAACCCTAGGGAAAGACTACTCGGTTTAAACAAGTGCCCCATCCTCAAGAGTTAAACGGCGGTCCAATGACGCTGCTAGCCCCTCATCGTGAGTGACGATGACAAAGCTTGTGTTAAGAGTTTTGTTCAATTCCAGCATTAAACTGTGGATTTCCAGTGCTGTCGCCCGATCAAGGTTGCCCGTCGGCTCATCTAAAAGGACACAGCTTGGGCGCGTCACTAGCGCCCTCGCAATGGCTACTCGCTGCCTCTCTCCGCCGGATAATTCCGCCGGCTTGTGTTGTATTCGGTGCTCAAGTCCAACCCGCGCTAGCATATCTCGAGCTTTAGCCTGCGCTTCGGAGCCGGTTGCACCGCCAATCAATAAAGGCATACAAACGTTTTCCAACGCGGTGAATTCTCTTAGCAAGTGATGAAACTGATAAACAAAGCCTAGATAGCGGTTACGAAGCATACCCCGCTCAACTTCGTCCAACTGCGCCACATTCTTGCCTGCGACAAACACGTCCCCTCCGCTTGGTAAATCCAGCCCCCCTAGTAAGTTGAGTAAGGTTGTTTTACCAGAGCCGGATGCACCGACAATAGCGACTTGCTCGCCTGCTTGTATGTCTATATTCACGTTTTTTAACACGTGAACCGGTTCGGGACCCTCTAAGTAGGTTTTTTGCAAGTTCAAGCAGCGTAAGACAGAGTTTTGACTATTCATAGCGTAGCACCTCGGCGGGTTGCACCCTGCTGGCGCGATAGGCTGGGTAAATCGTGGCGACAAGACAAATGGTTAATGCGGAAGCCGCAATAAAGATAAGCTCCTGCCATTGCAATGCAGTTTCTAAATGGGAGATTAAGTAAACGTTGGCATTAGGGAACAATCCGTTGATTAGATTCTCAAGCCCGCGACTAATTTCAGTGATAGATAGCGCGAGAGTAGTACCAAGCAACAACCCCACGACAGTGCCAATAAGCCCTGCAAACATACCCTGGCTAATAAAAATACGAGCAATTAGCCCTTTGCTTGCTCCCATCGTTCGCAGGATCGCAATGTCTGCACTCTTATCAGAAACTACCATGACTAAAGTGCTTACTATGTTCACAGCGCCAATCATTACAATCATTAGAAGCATGAAGCCGGTGAGGTATTTTTCCATGGTCAAAGCGCTAAACAAGCTGGCCTGCGCCTCTTGCCAACTTTCAGTCACAATAGCAGATTGGCTTGGGATGGCTTGAAACGCTTCCTCTGCGATCTGCTTGGCTGAAAAGACATTACTGACTTTTAGACGCAATCGCGTCTGTGCCGCTGCATCCGCGACAAACAACTCTTGGGCTTGGGGTAAGTTTATCAGTGCCAAGTTGCTGCGGCCATAAAGCCCAAAGTCAGCGAAGCCGACAACTTGAAAGCCCTGAGCATCTCTTAAGCTGCGACGCAGCAAACTTTGCAATGGGGTTGCTTGTAATTCTCCGGCGCTAAAAAGCCCTAATTGGCTCGCTAGCTGTGTACCTAGAATGATGCCGTTTTCCGTTTCGGCTAGTCGTGAAAGTAGCTGTTTGTAGGCATCGCTAGAATTATCAACCGCATTGGCTTCGAGGTTTGGCTCAACTCCTCTTAGCTGTACAAAAGCTGTCCTGCCTTCATGAGAAAGGGTTGCGTCTCCCACAATAAAAGGGGCGACAGCCACCACTTCAGAGTGAGTCGACACTACCTGGGATATCGCCTGCCAGTTTTCAGCAATAGCCTCACCGCCAGCTGTGACGTGGGGTACTGACTTCAGTGCTTCATTTCGAAGGGTGGTAATTGAGCCATTAATTACTGAAAGCGCAACGATTAGAATCAGAACACCCAAGCTAATACCAAGCATGGAAATCATGGAAACAAAGGAGAGGAACAGGCTGTTTTTGCGCGCTAATGTGTAGCGTAGAGCTACCCATAACGAAAGCGGTGAAGCCATAGATAGACCGAGGAGACCCTATTAAGTCTCAGTAACAATGTATGCGTTAGAAGCACCGGTTATCGCCAGCTTTAACCGGTGCTGCTTAGATTGTTTAAAGATCCGCTCCGTGTCGCTGCAAGAGGCGCTGGACAGTTTTAAAACTAATAGGCATCACTGGCGTCGAAACTTCGCTAGAGATTGCCCTTAGGGATTTACCCTGTTTCTTGAGATCCATGATTCGGCGAAGCACTCGCTGCTCCATCGGGTTTTCGATCAATCGACCATTTTCGTGAATCATGTAGCCAAATGGTCGGCTTCCGCCGAGATAACGCCCCTGTTGGCGTTGCTTCTGTTTTACGCCTTTGATCCGCTCAGCGGATTTCCTGCGCTCTAAGGCAGCAAAAACGCCTGCGACCTTTTCAAAATTAACCAGGAATTCTCTTTGTGTTATGTCGCCGCCAAGTTCGGCAACGTGCAAGGCAGCGCCTTTCTCTTTCACTCGTCTGATTAGCTCAACTGCTTCACTGCCGGAACTCACGATTCTTTCCAATTTTGAGCAAAGAATAACATCCCCTGCCCTTAGGTTATTGATAAGCCGTTTGCCATAGGGTCGTTTGTGAAATTCCAAACTCCAATTACAGTCTTCATCTCGAAGAGATTCGGTCATATACCACTGTTGTTGCAAACAATAGGTTTGCATGGCTAACATTTCTGGTTCAAGAATCGCTGCGAGCTCGTTCTGATCCATTGCTGCTTCTAATTCTGATGTTCGACAATAGGAATAAATAGTCATTCTTGGTCCCCGCACCTGCACCACAGCTCTATTTGCTAAAGCCCCACCACTGCGATGGCACCCCGCTAGGCGGCATGGCCATTGCCTTTCTGACTACACCATCATCAGGCAAGCAGTGAAATTAATCCCACGAGTGACTTATAACTCGATTGCAGCTGAGCTTTCCCACTCTATTATTGAAGCAATCAAATTTTGCCCGTTTAACATACTGATAAGAACGCTATAGGCCTGGTGGCCGGAAAATTCTTCTCAATGTGTCTGCGTTACGGCAAAGCCACGTGGCCGGCTATTGTACCCTCGTCACTTTTTTTTAATCAAGTAATCGAATAATAAAGCCTGCAGTAAGCTGTATGGACTTTAATTCCAGCTTAAGGTACTCCAATCGCTTGTTTTTATTTCATTTTTCTCTTAGGAAACGTGCGACTAGATTGAGTCCGACAACTATTACTGCTATATTCCGCGATCAGAGATACCCCAGAAAGGCTTTGGGATGTCGAATCGGTAAATTCTCAGTAGATTATTACTGACGTTGCCGACAAGCGCAGCGCCTAAAAATGCGTCCAAGGATTGCAAAAGGTGTACATAGCGCTTTGGCTTTCGAGCCACGGTAGGTAGCGTAGCCTCTTAAGACTTTTACATATCAAGCAGAAGGCGAAAACGCTGCCATAACATTGAAAATATTTTACTCAAGCTCGAGTTGAGCGAGAGAAAGTAAGCAAAACAGTATTCAGGAATAAAGTATTCGAACTATCCGGCACCATGTTTTAACACCCGGTCGCCGAATAGGGTAGTAAGCCAGAAAACGTTAAATTTTTATAATTAAAACAGTCTCTTAAATGCCTTACAAAGTCGTTATAAGCAGTTTTCAGCCACCCCAGTTAGCGGTTTATCCCCAAAACTAGGTGGTGTTTAGTTATTAACGTTTAAGCCTGCTAGATGGCTGTGTCTATTCACAGTCAGTGTTGCCCGTGGTTGTCTGCGCGGCTATGCTCCGAAGCCCCTCCCCTGATTTTACTGTTCTGCGCTAAACAGAAAAGTGAATCAACATCATGAAAAGAATGCTAATCAATGCGACTCAAGAAGAAGAACTTCGAGTTGCTCTCGTCGATGGACAACGTCTCTATGATCTTGACATCGAAAACCGCATGCGTGTGCAAAAGAAAGCAAACCTCTATAAAGGCAAGGTAACTCGAGTTGAACCTAGCCTCGAGGCTGCATTTGTAGATTTTGGCGCGGAAAGACATGGCTTCCTGCCGTTAAAGGAAATCGCCAAGCATTATTATGCGAAATCCGGCAAAGGAAATGAGCGAGCCAATATGCGCGAGCTCATTCCTGAGGGCACTGAAGTCGTAGTTCAGGTTGAGAAAGAAGAGCGAGGAAACAAGGGAGCTGCCCTTACGACTTACGTAAGCTTGGCGGGTCGTTACCTCGTGTTAATGCCCAATAACCCAAAGGCTGGTGGCATTTCGCGACGCATTGAAGGCGATGATCGGTCGGAACTGCGGGACGCACTGCGCACCTTAACCATTCCAGAAGGAATGGGCTTGATTGTGCGCACCGCTGGCGTTGGAAAAGATCCTGCTGAATTGCAATGGGATTTGGATTATCTGCTCGCCTTGTGGAAATCCATCGAAGAAGCGTCTGTGGAGCGCCCTGCTCCTTTTCTTATCTATCAGGAAAGCAACGTCATTATTCGAATGATTCGCGATTACTTGAGAAAGGATATCGGGGAAGTACTCTTTGACACTAAAGAATCCTTTGATGAAGCGATTAACTTCGTCCGCCAAGTAATGCCACAGTACGAAAATCGCATCAAACTCTACGAAGATAAGTTACCGTTATTCAATCGCTACCAAATTGAGGCCCAGATCGAGAGTGCCTTTGAGCGAGAAGTAAAACTTCCCTCTGGTGGCTCGGTTGTCATCGATGTTACCGAAGCGCTGATTTCTATTGATATCAACTCCTCTCGCGCAACTAGGGGAGCTGATATTGAAGAAACCGCACTAAACACCAATTTAGAGGCAGCCGATGAAATTGCACGTCAACTGCGCCTCCGTGATATGGGTGGGCTAGTAGTAATCGACTTCATCGATATGACGTCCACTCGCAACCAAAAAGAAGTCGAAAACCGTATGAAAGACGCGTTAGAGTCAGATCGAGCTCGCGTGCAAGTAGGACGCATCTCTCGCTTCGGTTTACTTGAAATGTCACGTCAGCGCCTGCGCCCCTCCCTTGGAGAGACTAGCGCTATTGTGTGCCCACGCTGTTCTGGTCGCGGCACAATAAGAGACGTGGAGTCATTGGCCTTATCGATTCTTCGTATCATCCAAGAGGAAGCCAATAAGCAAAAGAGCCAAGAAGTGCGCGCTCGAGTTCCGCTAATTGTGTCCTCATACTTGCTTAATGAAAAACGAGCGACGTTGACCGCTATAGAGGATCAAAGCAAGATTCGTGTAACTATTACCCCCGTGCCAGATATGTTCACGCCTCACTATGAAATTATCGCGCTAAACCAAAACTTCGAAGAATATGAAGTTGACGCTTCGGCCGAGCCAGAACCATCAGTTAACATCAAACCCAAGATACCAGAGGCGGCTGCTGTTCAAAGCCCGTCAGTTGGCAACTCGCCAACGCCAAGAACGCCGCCACCTACTCGTGTCAAAAAAGGATTTTTCGCGAAGTTGTTTGCTAGCCTGTTCGGCTCCAGCGACGATGAGTCTGAAAAAGTGTCTAAAAAACCCGTTGCTAAGTCGACGAATAATCGAAATCGTAGTCGTAGTAATCCAAAAACCAGAGGCGGCCAAGGAAAGAATACCAATGCCCGCGCCAGCCAAGGTAGCGATAAGCGAGACTCGGATGATGGCGCATCGCCACAGAGCAATCGCCGTAATCAGTCTCGATCAGGTAGTGAAACCAGAAACAAGACTAAAAACGACGACAAAGGCAGCCGCCCAAATAAAGCTGCGTCATCTGAAACCGATCAAACACCTGATGGCAATGTCAGTGAGAGCGGAAATCAGCGCAGACCTGCATCTAAGCGTACGCGTAACAATAATCAACGGCGCCGCGGCCCTCGTCCCGATAAGACAGAGGAAATGGAGGTTACTGCACAAGACGCTGCCACCGAAGGTAATTCCGAAGGCGCTCAGACACAGCAAGACTCAGCACCTAAACGTGAGCCGAGACGCCGCTCGTCTAATCGCGATCGTTCCAAGGAAAAGCTTGCTGAATCTGTAACCCAATCTTCTAATCATGCCCAGATTGAAGGGACAATGAATGAAGAAACAGAACTGGCTGCAAAAGTCGAGACAGAGATCACTTCTGAAAACAATGCAGCAATGGAGCCGAGCCCAGTGCCGACACAATCGACAGAAGTAACGGCCCCCGAAGAAACAACACAAGCTCCTGCCGAGGAGAAGGACACTAGTCAGTCCCTCTACCAAACACCAGCCGAAACAAGTGTCCCTGAAACTGTAAACGAAGTGGTTACAACAGAGACGTTGAAACCTGAGCAACTTGAGCAGGATAAACCAGAGGTTAGCGCGGCCATTTCGGAAGACAACTTTGTGTCCGAAAACCCAAGCGGCATTGCACAGACTTCGACCGAAGACGCTGCAGAAGTAGAGCCAAAAGTTACGATTGAGGTGTCAAACTCAGGCAATGCCGCAATTGAAACAGCTGATGCGCCTCCAGTTACTAAAGGTCGGGCGCCAAATGATCCGCGGGAAGTTCGCAAGCGCCAGCTGGCGGAGCAAAACAACCAGTAACTTGGCTGTTTTACAAAGACAAAAAAAAGCCCGATTTATCGGGCTTTTTTTGCGTCGTATTTTGAGAGCTAGAGTGCTGCCTCTAATTCTGGCAATACCTTAAACAGGTCTGCGACCAATCCATAATCAGCCACCTGAAAAATAGGAGCTTCTTCATCTTTATTGATGGCGACGATCACTTTAGAGTCTTTCATGCCAGCTAGATGCTGGATAGCACCCGAAATACCTACCGCGATGTACAAATCTGGCGCAACGATCTTACCAGTTTGGCCTACTTGATAGTCGTTTGGCACGAATCCCGCATCTACAGCGGCCCGTGAAGCGCCAATTGCAGCACCTAACTTATCCGCGACTTTTTCAAGCAAGACAAAATTTTCACCATTTTGCATGCCACGACCGCCAGAAATGATGATCGAGGCTGCCGTCAACTCCGGACGCTCAGAAACAGAAAGCTCTTCTTTAACGAACTCAGATAGGGTTTGATCCACCGTAAAATCTGTGGCTTCTACTGCTGCGCTGCCACCCTCACCTGCTTCGTCAAATGCAGTTGTGCGAACAGTAAGCACTTTAACGTTGTCAGAAGACTGAACCGTCGCCAGTGCGTTACCCGCATAAATAGGTCTGACAAATGTATCTGGAGAGATCACTTCAGTGATATCAGAGATTTGCGCGACATCAAGCAGCGCCGCTACTCTTGGCGATATGTTTTTGCCGTTAGTGGTGGCGGCGGCCAGGATGTGCGTTGCGCCAGCGGCGCACTCTACAACTAGCGGTGCCATTGCTTCCGGCAGTTGATGAGCGTAGCAAGCCGCATCAGCTTTAATGACCTTAACAACACCATTTACCGAGGCGGCGTCCGCTGCGGCAGCGTCGCAGCCAACGCCGGCGACCAGTACAGTGATGTCGCCACCAATAGCGAGAGCGGCAGAGATTGCGACTTTAGTCGCTGGCTTAAGTGAACTATTATCGTGTTCAGCGATGACAAGAATAGACATAAAGTTCCTTATATTACCTTTGCTTCGGTTTTCAATTTTTCCACTAGCTCTGCCACTGACTCTACCTTGATGCCTGCAGATCTCTCAGCAGGAGCAGCAACGCTAAGTGTTTGCAATTTAGAGCTTACGTCCACGCCTAAATCTGCAGCACTTACAGGGTCAATAGGCTTCTTCTTCGCCTTCATGATATTTGGAAGCGATGCGTAACGGGGTTCGTTCAAGCGTAAATCAGTTGTTACAACCGCCGGTAAAGAAAGTAGTACTGTTTGTTCTCCGCCATCCACCTCGCGGGTCACTTCTATTTTTCCGTCTTTCACCTGAGCATCACAAGCAAACGTGCCCTGCGGCATGTTACTGAGCGCCGCGAGCATTTGACCTACCTGGTTGTTATCTGTGTCGATGGACTGTTTGCCCAAAATGACCAAGTCTATACCTTCTTTCTCAACCAGCGCCTTAAGAATCTTAGCGACTGCAAGAGGCTGTGGAGCTTCTTCAGTTTCTACCAATATACCGCGGTCGGCGCCAAGTGCTAAGGCAGTTCGAATTTGCTCTTGCGCACTTTGTGGGCCAATTGACACAGCGATAACTTCTGTGGCGATGCCTGCCTCTTTTAATCGAATGGCTTCTTCGACAGCAATTTCGCAAAATGGATTAATCGCCATTTTTGCATTAGCTAGATCAACTCCCGATCCGTCAGATTTTACTCTGACCCTGACATACGCATCGACGACGCGCTTAACTCCAACAAGAACCTTCATGGATTCTCCAACTGATAATACTTAACGAATTGTTAGTCTGTTTACCTGACTAATACACAGCGAAGACGCAAATGTAGAAGTTGAGACCAACCTGTGATGGCCAAAAAATGGGGCCTAATGATGACGTTTTTAGCGGCTTAGGTCAATATCGCTGCTATTTCAGCAGCCCCAACTATACTTTGAGTAAATACGCCAAATTGAGCAAATGGGATGTACAAGCAATTAATTGACAATCGAGTTCAAGCCAGCAAAGCCCCTAGGTCAATTTTGCTGACAAGTATAACCTTGGTTGCTTTTTCTGGCTGCGGTTTTGCTATTGCTCCCCTTGAGATTATCGCACTCGGAACCCTTAGTGGCCTTGTAAAAGAGGTGGATTCGCAGTTAGCTCGCGAAGCTGAAACTCAACCGGTGAACACCGCTGTGTCGCAGACCACGAAGAATATTAAGCAGATTGCGGATCTACCGCCAGATTCAGGCCGTGGCGCCTTCGCCAACGTGATGCCGACCAATCGGGCTGTAAACCATATGGATGGTTCAATAATCTACAATATGGAGGAATCTATTGCCTCGCCAGCACTACCAGCAATTGAGAAACGTAGCAGTATTGAGCGCTATTCAATTATGCCAGATAGTGGACCTAGCCCCATGGACTAGTTAAACGGAAAGAATTGTCCTGAGCTCCAAACACCTAATTTAGAATCCCCTTCAAATTCTTCTTCACATGCTAGCTCCACTAATCGATAGAAGACGGCTCGGTTAATCAAGCCATTTAGGCCGGAGCGAATGTGAATGATTGGGTGGGGTTCGCCATCGCTATTGACTTCGACCATCAATGGATTGTCGGGGCCTGCATTAACGACTTCTTCCGTGGTGGTAGTAAAGCGAATGACTTGATCTCGGCCGGAACCTACGACTTCCATCAAGCTAACAAAGAAGGGACAGTCTTCTACCCGAATTCCCACCTTTTCTACCGGGGTCACTAAGAAGTAGCTGCTTGGCGCTTCGAATTTTAAAATTGAGGAAAAAAGTTTCACCATTGCCGGCCTGCGAATAGGCTTGCCTTCATGAAACCAAGAGCCATCTTTGGCAATAAGCATATCTATATCACCACAAAAAGGCGGATCCCATAGGTGCACTGGTGCTGGCCCTTTCGTTTTAATCTTTTGCGCGAACGAAAATGGGTCAAGAGTTGCTAGAGACTTATCAGATTGCTTGGTGATGTAGCTACCCTGCTGCCGTCAGGCTTGCAAAAAATGATCTTAATGCACCCAATACTACCTTATCGGGCGTATCCTCATAAAGGGTTAGCAGACCGCTACTGCCCTCTATTCGAACAACGTCAAATAGCTTGCCCGATTGTGCATGAACCAAAAGCAGTTGCAACGCAAGCTTATCAAAGCCTAAGCCCTCACGCATTTCACCGGTAGTTTCCAATCGAAGTATGTCTAAGGCTTCTGTCCAAGTACTAGCTCGATCATCCCAGTCAAGAATAGTAGGAAAGACAACAAAATCAGCGGCCTCATGATTTGCACTGATTATTGCCTGTTGCAGCGTCTCAGGTTTAATGCCAATGCTGGCTGGCGCAAAGTTTTCACCGATAGCGTGCACAAGAGACTGAGTAATACGATCTGAATGCGCAGGATTGGCAACAGTATGATCGCTATTAATGGCGAGGTAGAAGCGTGTGTTTTGCGCTAACACCCACTGGCTGGCGCGAGTTATATCAGTTCGGGTAACTAAATAGCTACTTTTGGCAACGGCGTCAGTTTCTAATGCTAATTCACTGAGCGTCGTGCAACTGGGAAGAGCTATCAAAAATAACAAAGTGAAGCGAAGTAACATAAAAAAATTCCTTTTTATAACCACGAGCAACGCTGCCCAATTCCCTCGGTTCTTGTTGCTAAAAACTATAGACATACGGCATTTTTAAGCACTATTCACTATTAGCTGGGGTGATATTTTCAGTATAGAACCGCCGTGGGTTTTTGCCCTTAAAAAAATCTCTTCAATGGAGCAATTAATCCTTACTTTTTTAAAACTGCTGCTATAGTTAAAAACAAGATCGGCTTTTGATCAGAAAGGCGACACTTCAATGGCAACGCCAGTTGAAGTATTACAAGGAAGTTCTTTTCAAGGACGATGCACATTGCCACAGGAAGTGGCAAAGGAAGCGCCAAACAATTCAGGATGAATTGGGATAGACCCCCAGAGCAAGCCTCCAAGGATTGGAGGCGCTCTGTGCTAGGGTTAATAGTTTGTCGGGTGTTACACTAAGTCATTTAGAAGACAGTGACACCATCCAAATTTTATGGCGCCTATTATCTCAGCCCACCAGTTCTCGGAACTCTTTACTAGCGATACGCCATTATTGGATGTACGTGCACCTTGCGAATACAACAAGGGTAGTTTTCCAGCCGCGATAAACATTCCACTACTTGATGATGAGCAACGACGCCTCATTGGTATTGAGTACAAAAACCAAGGGCAGCAACGGGCAATTCAGCTAGGTCATGAGTTAATTCCACCGCCAAATAGACAAAAACTGCTGACCCAATGGATTGAATTTTTTCAATCTCACCCAACTGCCCCGCTTTACTGTTTCCGCGGCGGGCAGCGCTCTCAATATTCACAACAATGGTTGCAGGATGCCGGTGTGACCGTGCCACGAATTGCTGGAGGCTACAAAGCGCTTCGCTCTTTCTTGCTAGATACACTCGAAGTGGTGGCAGCAAATGGCAAATTTGTCATAGCGGGTGGGAAAACCGGAACGGGGAAAACGCATCTAATCAATTCACTGAACACCAGCGTTGATTTGGAAGCTCGCGCCAATCATCGAGGGTCTGCATTCGGTCCACGTACATTGCCCCAACCTAGCCAAATAGATTTTGAAAATACACTGGCAGTGGATTTTCTTAAGCTGAATTACCAGAGCATTAACCGAATTATTTTGGAGGACGAAAGTCATTCGATTGGCTCCGTACATCTTCCCAAAGCCCTCTACGAAAAAATGCGTTTGTCTCCGCTGGCAATCATTGAGTCACCAATCGCTGAGCGAGTCAGTACTATTTTCTACGATTATATTCTATGTAACTTTCAGGACTTTCAAAGTCTCGATAAAGAAAATGCGCCTGCCCTTTTTACTGAGTCCTTACAAACTAGTCTGGAAAAAATAAAAAAGCGATTAGGGCCAGAAGGGTACATAGAATTGTCAGGGCTAATGGCAGAAGCTTTACAATCCCAGTTTACTGCAGGGGATAGCAGCGGGCATAAGGCGTGGATCGAATTGTTACTAAAGAAATATTATGACCCTATGTATGAGTATCAGCTAAGTAAAAAACACCACCGAATAGTCTTTCGCGGCGACAGTGAAGAATTTCTACGCTGGGCCCACAAATTAAATGGTAAGAAAATCTAATGGCTATCACACGGTTTAAACTTGCCCCTATTATCGATGCTATTTCAGAGGGTGCGACCATAGTCGTGCCAAGTTTGCGTATCAAAGATGCGATCCTTGCTGGCATTCACCAATCTCAACTACATACCACCTATCTAACCCCTGCTGTTGTGCCGGTAGACGTTTGGATAAAAGATCTGTGGGATATGTTAGGTTATGCTGGGATAAATCCTTTCTATAAAAAGGAAATACTTAGCGGCGCCGAAGAAGCGTTTATTTGGACAGGTATTATCGAATCTAGTCGACAGGAGATCCCTTTAGTTAATTCGGCAGAAACTGCCTTACAAGTCGCACAAAGCTATCAGAATGCCCAGCAATGGAAAATCTGGCAGCAAATCAGATCTGAAACTTCACACTACGGGGCAAATCCAGATATTGCACTTTTTGTTAAGTGGGCTGAAGAGTTTCAAACAGTTTGTGAAGCAAGACGTTCTATCAGTCTTGTAGATAGTATTCCTTTTCTCATCGATAGCATTATCTCTGGCAGTGCTTTGTTTCTTCCAAGCAAACTTGTCTTAAGCAATTTCGACACACCTCCTCCACTCTATCGAGATCTTTTTAATGCGCTAGCCTCTAAGACCAACACCCGTTCATTAGCTACCCCAACTCGCGAAGGCTTGTTTGCCTCTAAAAAGTTCGCTTTCGAAAACAGAGATGAGGAAATTCGCAGCTGCGCGGATTGGGCTTCTCGTATTTCAAAGCAGTTCCCGGACGACCATATCGGCATCATCCTCCCAACCTCAATATCGGACGATAATAGAATCTATCGAGAATTTAACGACAGATTTAACGAAACATGGCTTACCAACTTTGGTAGATCGGAACCACTGTTTAACAGTAGCGATAGTCGAGCTTTGGATGGTGAGGCATTCATCGCCGATGCGCTTCAATTTTTGAGCATGCATTGGCAGGATTCTAGCAGTCACGAAATATGCCAATTGCTTCGTAGCGAGACTATCTTGCCTAATAGCCAAGAGATGGAATCAAGGATGCAGGCCGAATTGTTGATGCGGCGAAGTTTTGGACCTACCTGCGCGCAATTTGAGTTAGCTCAATTACTCAATAATTCTAAACTACCCTGCTACAGTCCCGAACTTGGGAGAGCTCTGTTAAATTGTCGCACCTTGATTCGGCAGGCGCCTAAGTCCGCCACTCCGTCACAAGCGGTTGAATTATTTAAACAACTGTTGCAGCAAGTTGAATGGCCCGGTAGCCGATTAAGTGAATCACAACAAAAATCAGCAAAAGCTTGGGACGATTGTTTGCGACAATTTGCTGGTTTTGGCAAAGGGAGTACTACATTTAGCTATCCAACAGCACTAGCGAAACTCAAGCAGCTGCTTTCAACAACGTCTATCACTAGTGGCTTTTCAGCCAAGCGACAACTCTCACTCTATACCATAAGTGAAGCAACCGGACTCGCCTTCGATCGCGTTTGGTTGCTGGGTTTTGACGATCAAAGTTGGCCGCCGTCTGCTTCCCCTTCCCCATTTCTTCCCTATAGATTGCAAAAACAATTCAAGTTGCCGGCTGCCAGTGGAAAGCTACAGTTAGAAATGGCGATAAATAGTTTGGAGACACTTAAAAACTCAGTTTCTAAAGAGCTGGTCATCAGTTTTTTTAAGAGTGATGGCGACCAACACTTTAGAGCTTCTCGACTGTTCGACGACATCGATCTCGAAGAGCATGTTGCAATAGAAAGTTGGCCATTGAGTCAGTACAGCCGTAGTGTAATGGGTCAACATTTCTTGGAACAAAGGATTGATACCTCCGCCCCTAAGCTACATGAAAGCGAAACTATTAGGGGTGGCCAAAGTGTTATTAGCAACCAGTCAAGTTGCCCTTTCAGAGCCTTTGCTCGTCATCGATTAAATATCTCACCAGTAGAAGAATTCAGTCAAGGGCTTAACAGCCTCGCTAGAGGTATTGCAGTACATATTGCATTGGAAAATTTTTACAAGAACATTACCTCAGCTGATGAGCTGTGCAGCCTTCCTCAAGAACAGATGGAGGTTTTTATATCCAATAGCGTAGAGACTGCATTGGAATTTCTTCAGAGACAATACATGCGGGTTATGACTCCAAAATTCACAGCACTAGAAAGGACTCGTATCTCGGTGTTGGTATCTCTCTTTATTGACATTGATAGATCTCGCGTGCCGTTTAACATCCTCTATCAAGAAAAAAAGTATACCTGGCGTTACAAAGAACTCGAGCTCACGATTAAGATCGATCGAATTGATCAGCTCCAAAATGGCTCGTTAGCTCTAATCGATTACAAAACTGGAAAATCAGCCCCAAAACAAAAATCATGGCTAGAGCAACGCCCTGAAGACATGCAGTTGCCGTTTTATTTTGCCGTAGCCACAGCCAATGAAACCGCGCCCGTTGAGACTCTGGCCATCGCCCATGTGAATATCGAAAAGTTAGACTATTCGGCCCTATCAGCAAATAGCCACTTTATCGAAAATTTAATCACAGTTGACAGAGATGATCAGATAGCAATGTCTTGGCCTGAACTAACTGCGCTATGGCAACAAAGAATCGATCATTTTGCAGAGGAATTTGTAAACGGCGTAGCAACTGTAACTCCCGTCAATCCAAAGACGAGTTGCAGGTACTGCGATATCCAGCCCCTTTGTCGCATTCATGAAATCTCTCAGTCCACAGATGCGCTCGAAGAGGAAAGTGAGGCAAATTTCTTTTTTGCCGAAGAGGATGGTCGATGAACAATCCTCTTCCTGATGCACTAGCCCGCAATGAAGCCCTAGATACCGAGCAATCATGCATCGTCCAAGCGCCAGCAGGGTCTGGAAAAACAGAACTTTTAACACTTCGATTTCTTAAACTATTGAGTTTAGCCTCAGAACCCGAAGAAGTTCTAGCAATCACGTTTACTAAAAAAGCCGCAAGTGAAATGCGTGACCGCATCGTTTCCACCCTACAATGGGCTGTTGATGCGAGAAACGACAAGTCAACTATCGAGGAAGCATTTCTAAAACAGCGACTCGATATTTCCCTTACAGTAATTGATCGAGACTTAGCCCTCGGCTGGCATCTACTAAGCAATCCGTCCAGGCTTAGGGTGCAAACTATTGATAGTTTCTGTTTTTACCTAGCAAGCCAATTACCTGTTTTGTCGCAGGTTGGTGGTAGCCCTGTGCTAAGCGACGATATGAGCGATGTCTATGAGCACGCGGTCAGAAACACACTGGAAAAGCTTAATACAGACTCACCTATTAGCGACGATATTGGGATTCTTCTCACTCATTTAGACAATAACGTGGCCAAAGCTGAAAAGCTATTAATCGAACTACTGAATAAGCGGGACCAATGGATCGCACATGTATTATCGATGCAATCTGAATTTGAACAGGCTCAAGACTATTTAAGAGAGAACTTAGCTGAGCTCATTGAGGAGTCACTGTTCAATCTTTCTGAACGACTAGCGCCATTTAATTCTGCGATCGCTCCACTACTGCGGTTTTCTGCCCAAAACGCAAAGGTAAAAACTTCCTTAACCCAGGCTATGGAGCACACAGTTGAGCTGCCAGAACAAAGTGAAGAATTTTTGCCACACTGGCGCATACTCGTCGATATGCTCCTGACCAAGGAACAAAAATGGCGAACAAGAATCGATGCTAATATTGGATTCCCCCCCGCTAGCGGTCCCGATAAAGAGTTTGGCGCCCTGTGCAAACAGCGAAAAGCTGAATTGACCGAATTGATTTCTCTGCTCAAGGAGCAAGAGGGGTTACTTGAGCAATTGCACACAGTCCGGCAATTGCCTAGCTCCGAGATGGAATCAGGACAATGGCAACTAATGGGTGCTGTGGCTCGTATATTGATTCAGCTAAGTGCAGAATTATTGCTCTCTTTCTCACATTTTGGCGTCATGGATTACACCCAAGCCGGCGCAGCTGCGAGAAACGCGTTGGGTACAGAGAATAACCCGACCGACCTTGCCCTTGCTTTAGATCACAGAATTCAACACATACTTGTGGACGAGTTTCAAGATACTAGTCAATTGCAGTTAGAGATTCTTGAGCAACTTACTTTGGGCTGGCAATCTGGCGACGGTAGAACACTATTTTTGGTGGGCGATGCGATGCAATCCTGCTATGGATTTCGAAACGCAAACGTTGGTATCTACCTCAACGTGCAAGCCAAAGGAATAGGAGACGTAAATCTTAATCCGCTGGTTTTGCAAGCCAACTTTCGCTCTCAAAGTAACGTGGTTAGCTGGGTAAACAAGGTATTTGGCGGAGCATTTCCTAAGGAAGCAAATAGCTCGCGCGGTGCAGTCCCCTACGCAAAATCGGAGCCCATCAAGGATGCTATTGCTGAGATTGGCGTATCGGTTTCACTCGTTAACCATGACGGCAACGCTAAGTCAGAAGCTAAACATGCTGAAGCACGCATCGCCTGTGAGAAGATTCAACTTCTACAAAAAAATGACCCTGATTCTAGTATTGCGATCTTAGTACGTAGTAGGTCCCATTTAGCACAAATAATTCCCATGCTTAAGGACATGGGCATCCACTGGCAAGCAACCGATATAGATAGGCTTGGCACACTCCCTGTCATAGAGGATCTGTTGACTCTCACCAGAGCACTAGCTAGTCCCAATGATCGGCTAGCGTGGTACGCTTTACTGCGGGGTCCTTGGTGTGGGCTAACCAGTGCCGATTTGTTTTTCGTCGCCCAAGCTGTCAAAGACAACAGCGTTTGGCTCACGCTTAAATCACTTCTACCGCTTCAAAAAAACACACTCGAGGGATTAAGCGACGATGGTCTGGCGCGGCTCGGGCCTGTGTTGGACACACTTGCCTTTGGTATGTCAGGGGTTAGACGACTTTCTTTTCGTCATGTGGTGGAAACAACCTGGACTTTATTAAGGGGACATGACCTCGTTCGCAGTCCTAACGACTTAGAATCCGCGGCCCATTATTTTGACCTATTAGAACACTTTGAATCGAATCAAAGCATTCTGAACCTTTCTAAATTCGAGGATCAAGTAAAACAATCCTTTGTGACATCGAGAAATTCGGCAACCGAAAACAGCGGCATACACATGTTAACTATGCACAAAGCCAAAGGCTTGGAATATGACCATGTGATACTGCTTGGTCTCGATAGAACGCCTATCTCCGACGATAAACCCTTGCTGCAATGGTATGAAAGACTGAATAGCCATGGTGAAAACAAATTATTTCTCGCAGCTCTTGGTGCGACAGGACAAGAAGAGGATGATCTTTACAAGTTAATACGCGCCGAATCAAAAGCGAAAAACTTGTTGGAGGATACACGGCTACTCTATATTGCAGTGACCCGCGCCAAAAAGTCTGCGCTACTGGTCGCTGTGACTACAAGTAAAAACGATAACGAACATAAACACCCTGCAAATAGCCTCCTTGCTAGGATTTGGCCTCAGTTAGAGGCCGCCGGTTTAATTGACAACTGCATCACGGTTGCTGCTCAAGATTCAACATATCAGAACGACGCTGATGAACAGAATACTATTACTACCCCACTGTTAAGGACTAAGGAACCTATTACGCTCTCAGCGAAAGAACTTGAGTCCATTAAGCTCTATTATGATGAGTTGGAAAGATCAGATGAAGAGGACCCGTCAGAGCAAAGCGTTGATGAAAAATCCGCCATCATCGGCACTATTATCCATCGATGTTTAGAAGTCGCCACACAAATTGGCTCTTACAAAGAGTTTGTAACGACAATAGATAATCAAAGAGACTATTGGTGTTTATTACTGCATAAAGTCATATCATCTGAGGCGGAGGTGACAGCTGCTGTTAACACTATTGAATCAACTGTTACCAAAACGCTTACCGATCCAAAATTAGAATGGTTGTTCACAAACACAAATGAAACGGCAAAGTCTGAACTAAGCGTTACTAATCCAAACCAAAAAGTCAAAATTATTGATAGAACACTAATCGACGAAAACGATACACGGTGGCTCATCGATTTTAAAACTGGAATCCCTAGCCGCGGTCAATCAATTCAGGAGTTTAAAAATTCTATGGTCGAGAAATACACAGCTCAGCTGCAAGAGTACAGTTCCTTGTTTAAAGCAATGGAGAATCGCCCATTAAAGCTAGCCCTACTATTGACGGCGATTGGTGAATTGGTGGAACTACAATAGCAGCCTAATAGTCACGAGGGTCTATTGCATAGATTCCGGCTGCATTGCGTAAATAGCCTTTATAGTCCAAGCCGTACCCAAAGACATAGGAATCTTCGACTTCAAAGCCTACATAGTCTGCTTTTAATCCAGCTACTTTACGGTCATGTTTTTTGTGAGTTAATACCGCCGAATAGACTCTCTTCGCATTTGCCTGTTTACAGTATTCAATAACTGCAGCCAACGTGGCTCCTTCATCTAGAATATCATCAACCACTAAGACGGTTCTATTTTCAAGTGTTAGGCTTGGGGGTTTAAGCCAGTTGAGACTGTGCCCTTGAGTGCTATTGCGATAGCGAGTCGCGTGTAGATAATCTATCTGCAGAGGAAAGTTGAGCTGGGTTACTAGCTTCCCCGTGGTGATCAACCCACCGTTCATGATACACATTACTATTGGATTGGTATCACAAAGGCTCTCCGAAATCGCTGTCGCCATGCGTGCAATGGCTGCATCAACTTCGTCAGCGCCTATTAGTAGCCGCGCTCTTTTTTGCACATCCCTCACTTGAGCGGCGGTTAATGCACTTTCTTGATTACTCACGTGCGGACCCTAAATTAAGCCCATCAAGGCCATCTATAGTCCTTGTAGGAAAGGCAAAGTCTGCGCCATGGGCATGAACGATTTTTACAATTTTCAATAACACATCTTGCTTAACTTCGTGGAAAGCTATCCAATTTGTTGTCTTTGTAAACGTGTAGATGAAGAAATCTAAGGACGAGGCCCCATAGCCGTTAAAATTAACAATGAGGGTTTGATTGGTGTCGATATCTGGATGCGTTTTGAGCATATCTTTTACCGCACTCACGATAGCCTCCATTTTGTCAGAATCTTTATAACGAATTCCGATAGTTTCCTTGATTCGACGATTTGTCATGCGAGCAGGATTTTCGAGACTAATTTTATTGAAAATGGAATTGGGGATATAAAGCGGACGCTTATCAAAAGTTCGAATAACCGTAAGACGCCAGCCTATTGACTCAACAGAACCCTCTATTTCACGGTCTGGCGAGCGAACCCAATCTCCAATGGCGAAGGGTCGGTCCAAATAAATCATTAGGCCACCAAAAAAATTGGACAGCAGGTCTTGGGCAGCGAAACCTACCGCAATACCTCCAACACCACCAAAGGCAAGCAGCGCTGTAATTTCAATACCAAGAGTGGGTAGTGCTACTAATACAGCAGAAATTACAATCGATAAACGAATGAGTTTGGCCAGTGCGTAAAGCGTGGTGGGATCGGCTTTAGTCTGACTTTCGCGGGCCTGTTCGGTGAGCCTGTGAAATAATCTAGATTCAGCGAGACTAACAAATCGAACCAAAAAAACCGTGAGAACTGCGATGAATGAAAGCTGCCTGATTATTTGCAAGTTTTCTAATGAGAACAACGCGAATTCGATTTGTGATGCGCTAATCTGCACTGCATAGAGTAAGCCGATGATCAGGATAAGCCAGCTAAGCGGACCCCGGGCGGCCTCAAACAAGGCATCGTCCCAAACATTATCCGTGTTTTTAAGTCGCCTACCCACGATACTCAAGGCTCGAATCGCGACAAAACGAAGTACTAAGGTGAGTGTCACGATGGCTAAAAGCTCTACTCCCCAGCTAAGCTCTTTGAGACTTTGCAAATCGAACAGATCTTCCATTAGTAGCCCTCTTACCTCGAGATAGCAGCGATAGCAGATACTGCGCTGCGCCATTTTTCAGTCGTGTATAAATCTATGTCGGTGTTTTTAGTCGCAGACATTTTGGCCAAAATAGCAGCGTTGTCAGGAGCCAATTTACTACTTACCTTATTTAAGAATTCGAGAGCTTCTAGCGCTGCACCGCGATTATTGCACACCAAAACCATGTTACACCCAGCCTCTATTGCCAGTTGAGCTCTTTGTGAAATACTGCCTGCGTCAGTTGCCGCAACCATTGTCAGATCATCGCTGAACACCACACCCTGAAATTCTAATTCCGAACGGAGTTTTTGTTGAATCCAAAATCGTGAGTAGCCTGCGCAGTGATCGTCTAGCGCAGGATACTTAACATGGGCCGGCATAATACCCCCCAATTTTCCTATACAGCGCACAAATACTTGATAGTCATTGTCTAAGATTTCTGATGCGCTGCGATTGTCTATTGGTAACTCGATATGTGAGTCGGCTCTGACCGAGCCGTGTCCAGGGAAATGCTTGCCTGTCGCTCGCATCCCAGCACTGTTCATGCCGTCAATGTATGCCTCTAATAGAGTGCAAGTGACACCTACATTGGCCGAGAAAGCCCGATCCTCAATTATTTCGCTGCTGGAATTGTAAAGATCCATAACCGGAGCAAAGCTGAAGTCTAGCCCATAATGAATGATTTCAGCAGCCATTGCCCAGCCACAAGTCTTGGCAAGGGCCAGTCCTTGTTCTGCATCGCGTTCAAACTCTTTGCCAATTAATCTCAACGCTGGCAGTGCCAAAAAGCCTTGCCGAAATCGCTGTACGCGACCACCCTCCTGATCCACTGCAATAAGGATGTGAGGACGTATGCTGCGAATAGAGCTCACAAGTTCTTTAAGCTGTGACGGGCTCGCGTAGTTTCTCGAAAACAGTATGATCCCCCCAACCATGGGATTGACTAGTAATTCGCAGTCCTGTCCATCCAGCGCTAAACCGCTGATATCCAGCATAAGTGGCCCCAAGGATGGGTGGTTATTCGGCATCATGATTCCTAGCGTAAAGGTGTGCGGCGCTGTCACACTCAAAGTGCATCTTTATTATGAATCCCAAGTTGTTACAAAAACCGTCCTGAAAAAATTTTTTGTAACGGTAAAAATCTATTCAATTCCTGTTGGATTTAGCCGAATACCAGATTTATAGTGTGCAAACTAGTTCTTGTTATCGGGCCATGTTTTGGTCTCTAAAGTCACTAGTGCAGATTAGGCGTTTTATAAAATCAAGAAACTAAATTTTCACTATGGGGATTTAACAATGAAAAACGTCAAGCCCAAGCTTGCAGGCTGGTACGCAGATTCTATCACTGGTGATGTGTTTGAAGTAATCGCAATCGATGAAGAATCTGACACTATCGAATATCAACTCATGGATGGTGAAATAGGCGAGTTCGATTACGCGACCTGGAACTCACTTAATTTGACTAAGACTGAAGCACCCGAGGACTGGAGTGTAGAAATGGATGAAGCCATTGATGATGGTTTCTTCGAAGATGAAGATTTCGAGCCTGAGGACTATTCCGGTGCGATGTTGGATTATGATCGAGATGGGTCAGAATTCGATGATTACGCCTTTTTACAGTAGAGTGGGCTACACAGGCTAACTCCCAATAGCTAGTTTTCGTGGTTAACGGGCTAAAGAATTCTTGAGATCGACAGATAACTGTATATAATTACAGTTGTTTCGATATTAAGGACATTCCGATGAATAAGCTTACAGCCAGGCAAGAAGAGATTCTTGCGTATATTAAGGATTATTTGCAGGAAACCGGATTTCCTCCTACTCGCTCAGAGATTGCGACCAAAATGGGGTATCGCTCCCCTAACGCGGCAGAAGAGCATTTGCGGGCTTTAGCGCGCAAGGGTGCTATAGAAATGCAGCCTGGGACCTCCCGGGGTATCAAGCTGCCCATCACGGAACAATTAGGCCTTCCCATTATTGGTCAAGTTGCAGCTGGAAGTCCCATTTTGGCTGAGGAATCGATTGCGGACTACTGCCAAATACCACCGGATATGTTCTCCCCCCCAGCTCATTATCTGCTGTCTGTAAAAGGCACCAGTATGATTGATGTTGGTATCTATGAAGATGATCTGTTAGCTGTGCACAAAACTGATCGAGCCAATGATGGGGATATTGTCGTGGCAAGAATCGACGACGAAGTAACAGTAAAGCGCCTTAAGAAGAACCCTAAGACAAAATCTGTCACCCTAATTGCCGAAAATCCTGAGTTTGCGCCTATCGAGGTTGATTTACGAACTACAAGCTTTTCTATTGAAGGTATAAGCGTAGGTATTATTCGCCGCAATATGTAGCGACCCTAAATGCTGAGCCTACTCGGGTAGCTTGTAGTTTAGTGCTGACATCGAAGAAGCTCGACCAGTTAGCTTGGCTTCTTCTTAGCGACTTTTTTCTTCGCTACCTTTTTTGCCGCTTTCTTTGGTGCCTTTGCTTTTTTTGTTGGCTTTGTTTCTGGCTTGGTTATTTTCCATTCGCCATTATCATAAAACGCCTTCCACCCAGTCGCTTTTTTATCAATTTCAGTTTGAACATAAACCTCTTTGGTTTTTCGAGCATAGCGAATTACCGTTGGATTGCCGTCGTCGTCAGCCACTGGAGCGTCAAATAAATAGCTGTGTTTTGGATCGATCTCATCTTTGTGGGGCAAAATTTCGGCCACTAACGGTGCTCGAGTTTCTCTATTTTTAGGGAACTTGCTTGCTGCTAAAAACAGTCCAGATGCTCCGTCTCGAAGAATATAGTGATCGTCTACAGTCTCGCACTGGAGTTCGGGCATGGGCACAGGGTCCATTTTAGGTGGCGCAGCCTCACCATTGCGCAGCAGTTTACGGGTGTTCTTGCACTCGCTGTTTGTACACCCGAAATACTTGCCGAACCGGCCTGTCTTTAGTTGCATCTCGCTGCCGCACTTGTCGCACTCTAGTACAGGCCCATCATAACCACGGATCTTGAACTCCCCGTGTTCAATTTCGAACCCATCGCAATCCGGGTTGTTACCACAAACATGAAGCTTACGCTTTTCATCAATGAGATAGGCATCCATGGCAGTATTACACTTTGAGCAGCGATGTTTCTTTCGCAGTAGTATATTTTCGTATACCTCTGCTTCTTCTGGCGTGTCGGTGCGAATAGCTTCGTCACCTGGAGTGAGATTAATAGTTGATTTGCAGCGCTCTTTAGGCGGCAATGAATAACCAGAGCAGCCTAGAAAAACCCCTGTCGACGCCGTGCGAATTTGCATATTGCGACCGCATTGCGGGCATTCTATGTCAGTTTCAGAGGGGTCGTTGGGGCGCATGCCGCCGTCTTCTGATTCAGCGATAGCAAGCTGAGACGTGAAAGATTCATAAAATTCATTAAGCAGGAATTTCCAGTTTTTAGCGCCGCCTGCAACCTCATCTAACGACTCTTCCATTTTTGCAGTAAAGTCATAATCCATGAGTTCGGTAAAACTCTCTTGTAGCCTCTCCGCAACAATATCTCCCATCTTCAGGGCATAAAAACGTTTGTTTTCAACTCGAACATAGCCACGATCTTGTATCGTGGAAATAATGGCTGCGTAAGTGGATGGTCTGCCAATGCCTTTTTTCTCCAACTCTTTAACAAGGCTAGCTTCGGTGTAACGCGCAGGTGGTTTGGTAAAGTTTTGTAGCGGATCCAGTTTTTCAAGATTCAAAGTATGCCCCACTTCTACATTAGGAAGCACTACGTCTTCTTCTTTTGTAGGCATAACTTTTAGATAGCCATCAAACTGCATGATCCGGCCTTTAGTTCGTAGCTCAAAATCAGCTGCCCCGATTGTGATGCTACTGCTTAGGTATCGAGCTGGCGGCATTTGACAAGCTACAAAATATTGCCAAATTAAGGCATAAAGACGAACCGCATCAGTTTCCATACCCATTAGCTTGGTCGACAGGGTTTTGACATCAGAGGGCCTGATTGCCTCGTGAGCCTCTTGAGCGCCTTCTTTAGAGCTATAAAAATTTGGCTTTTCAGGCAAATAGTCAGCGCCAAAGCTTTTCTCAATATAACCCCTACACTGAGCGATTGAATCTGAGCTCAAGTGAGTTGAGTCAGTTCTCATGTAAGTAATATAGCCAGCCTCATACAGCCGCTGGGCCATCATCATTGTCTTTTTTACCCCAAAGCCAAGACGTGTGCTTGCAGCTTGCTGAAGCGTCGAAGTGATTAAGGGAGGCTTGGGCTTTGATGAGGTGGGTCGGTCTTCTCGCTTGATGACCGCATAGTCTGCCGAATCTAGTATTGCGAGCGCGGCGTCAGTATCGGCTTTATTATTTGGCCTAAAATTCGTGCCTTTGTGCTTAGTAACCTGGCAGCGCAAACTCTGCTTTTTGCTGGTTTTCAGGTCTGCATAGACTTCCCAAAACTCCTCGGGAATAAACGCTCGGATCTCTTGTTCCCGCTCAACCACCAGACGCATAGCAACTGATTGAACTCTGCCAGCGGAAAGGCCACGTGCTACTTTTGCCCACAGCAGCGGCGAAACCATAAAGCCCACAACGCGATCTAAAAATCTTCTCGCCTGTTGTGCCTCGACATAACGCATGTCGAGACTGCCGGGTTCTGAGAATGCTTCTGTAATTGCTTTTTTAGTGATTTCGTTGAAAACGACTCGTTTGTACCGCTCAGGGTCACCGCCAATGGCTTCTTTGAGATGCCAAGCAATCGCCTCTCCTTCTCTATCCAAATCCGTTGCTAGGTAAATGGTCTCGGCATTCTTTGCGAGTTTTTGTAGTTCAGAGACTACCTTTTCCTTGCCTGGCAAAATCTGATAGTTGGCCGCCCAGTCGTGTTCTGGATCGATACCCATTCTGGCGACCAATTGCTCTTTGGCTTTCTTCTTTTTATAGAGGATCTTTTCCTCATCTTTCATTTTTCGAGTAATTGCAGCCGCCGCAGCGCGCGCCTTGGGGTCAACAGGTTTGCCACTGCCACTAGTTGGAAGGTCGCGAATATGGCCAACGCTCGACTTTACTATAAAGTCGGAGCCTAGGTATTTATTGATGGTCTTGGCCTTTGCAGGCGACTCAACGATTACTAAAGATTTGGCCATGTGTCCTGTGTAAATTCCGTTTGCGGGTCTCAGAGAGCGCACATATATAAGGGCAAGAAGCACATGGGTCAAGTATTCTCGCTAATTAATTTGGATTAACTGCAGGCTTTAGCTATGGAAAGCCCAAGCATTGATGGCCTAATCACAATGAATTGAATGTCAGTTTCTGACTTATTTTCAATTGCAGCGACAGCTAACCGTGCAGCCCTTACTAATCTTTTTCAGTGGTTTATCGTAATTTTTAAAGATCTTGGCGACACTCCAATTTTAGTTTGCCGCTTCACTTTTTTACTATTCGCGATCAAAAAAATAGTGCCATTTGGCACTATTTTTAACAACGAGCTATGATTTGAACAATCGGCCGATTAGATTTTCACTTCGTGAGTCCAGCCAAATTCATCACTGAGCTCACCTTTTTGGATTCCTACTAGCGTATCATACATTTTCTGCATTACCGGCCCTACCGTCTTGCCATCTTCGTAGACTGTGTGCCACTTCTCATCAAAGTGAAGTCGACCTACCGGTGACAGCACCGCAGCCGTTCCACACGCCGCCATTTCGTTAAAGTTCCCAAACTCTGTGCGCAGCTCAATAGGCCGCTCCTGTGTATCCAGTCCAAGTTGATTCTTGGCAAACTCCATTATCGATCGCCTAGTGATGCTAGGCAAAATTGCTGACGATTTAGGTGTGACGAGAGAGCCGTCTTTCATTGCCACCAAAATATTTGCAGAACCTGCTTCGTCGATGAAGCGTTTCTCCCGTGCATCGAGATAAAGCGCCTCATTGGCGCCGATTTCCTGAGCGAGTTTAGTGGCTAACAACCCGCCCGCGTAGTTAGCTCCAACCTTAAAAGCACCGGTGCCATTGGGTGCTGCTCTATCGATTGCGGAAACAGCTAATGAGATTACAGCCATTCCTGCTTCTTTATAATAGGGCCCCACAGGACTGACAAAGACCCTAAATTCAAAACTTTTGGCAGGCCTTAATCCGAGGTTTTCACCGATTCCAAGTAGCATTGGCCGTATGTAAAGGGAGGCACCTGAGCCATAGGGAGGTACCCAAGATGCGTTTGCCCGAACGGCTTCTTCTACTGCTTTGATAAATAATTCTCTAGGGACCTGTGGCATCAGCAATCTGGCCGCTGCCGCGTTCATACGATCACTGTTAAGCTCAGGTCTAAATAGTAAAATTCTGCCATCAGCTGCTGTTTGTGCTTTCATTCCCTCAAAACACTGCTGGGCATAATGAATAGATGGAGCACCCTCGTGAATGCTAATCATCTCATCACTAATTAATTCGCCGTCGTTCCACTGCCCTTCTTGATAAAGAGCTCTAAAGCGAAAATCTGTCTTGCGATAGACAAACCCCAATTCTGACCAGTTCAAATCTTGCTTCACAGCTTTCCCGTTCACACTCGTTTCTCGTAATTAGAACAATCCCATATTATCTTGGAATTAAACCGTAATAGCCAGATATCCCGCCCCTTTTGGACTTCGACACCCTTTAATGTGAATAGACTATCCGCTAGACTTCAGCGCGAATTAGACAGAGCAAATTAAGACAAAATGAAACTCATTGATATTGGTGCAAACCTTACCCATGAATCCTTTGCTAAGGATTATGATCAGGTTGTTCGAGATGCAATCTCGGCAGATGTGGTTCATATAATTTTGACTGGGACGGATTTACAATCCAGTCACGCGGCAGCAAAGCTGGCAACCGCATCACCAACCTACCATAGTGCCACCGCAGGCTTTCACCCCCATGTCGCATCAACCATGGACGATAACGGTTTGTCTGAGATCAAAACTCTATGTCAGCAAACCCCAGTGGTGGCAGTGGGTGAAACCGGGCTGGACTATAACCGAAATTTTTCTCCCCGTGGGGACCAACTAAGGGCTTTTGAGCAGCATCTAGAACTGGCGGCAGAGCTCAAACTTCCCCTTTTTCTCCATCAACGAGAAGCCCATGAAGATTTTTATAAGCTGTTGTCCCGCTACCGACCTAATCTTGTGGGCGGTGTGGTGCACTGCTTCACTGATAAGCTAAATGCCTTACAAGACTACTTGGAATTGGATATGCACATTGGCATCACCGGATGGGTTTGTGATGAGCGTCGAGGCCTAGAATTACAGGAGTTGGTTCCACTGATACCGCAAAATCGCCTTCTGATCGAGACTGATGCGCCTTATTTACTGCCCCGAAACTTAGAATTGACTCCCAAAAGTCGGCGCAATGAGCCAAAATATTTGATAGCAGTAGCGAACAAAATTGCCCAATGCTGTCAGGTAAATGTAAATGATATTGCCAAAGCGACGACACATAATGCTAGGAATCTGTTTAATTTGCAGTTTTAGGGCAATGAATATTAAAACTTTTGTCCGTTTTTGCTATATTTTACCGATAAACAATATGTCGACAGGGTTTCAGAGGCGAGTTTGAACAAAAGAGCTTTTTTAGAAGGGTTTATGACGGCCAGCACCATGGCCTTCGGCGGGCTTTTCATGTGGCAAAAGCTGAACCAATCCGAGTTATTGGTTTCAAGCACTATCGAGCCGAATAATCCGAGCCCAATTCAACCGCCCAAGGTAAATCCTAAGGAAGCCTTTAAATTCACGGCAATTGATGTCGAGCTGGCAGCGCCGGAGAAAGGTATTCCTACGCCCGCTCCAGTTGCTGAGAGCAAGCCAGAATTCTCAATCGCGGATTTAGACGACGCTCAAGTGGAGACCTACCTTAAGAAAATTCGCAACTTTGATGCGGTATTTGCAAGCGATATCTATCTTGACCCCCGCTATGAAACATTGCTTCTGCGCACGGCAAAACACCTTGCTGCAGTAGAGAGCTACATCGGCCATGGCAATTTCAACCTAATGAGCTTCGACGAAATGCTTCAAGCGGGTAAAACCTTCCCTAAGATTGGCGAGTTCAAGCCAGATGAGCTCAATTTTCTTGAGGAGATATTTTTTGCCAATCCTAACCGCTATGGTTTTTTTGGAAAAAAAATTAGCCGAGATATTACCGACTATATTCCTAAAAAAGACGTGGCTAAGATATCTAATTCGGGGCATTACTTGCTGCGAGGTGAGTCACTAAACTTGTACAACCAGATCCGCAAGGATGTTGGTAACAACGTCATACTAACTTCTGGCGTTCGTGGCAACGTTAAACAGATGCACTTATTTTTAGCCAAGACAATTGAGGCACAGGGAAACCTTTCCAGAGCATCACGCTCCCTAGCGCCTCCCGGTCACTCGTACCACGGCGTTGGCGATTTTGATATTGGCAAAATTGGTTATGGCGAAAAGAATTTCTCATCAGACTTTTCTAACACCGCCGAATACAAGCGTATTGCCGAACTCGGTTACGTAGATATACGTTATCCGACTGATAACTTATTTGGCGTGCGCTTCGAACCTTGGCATATCAAACTAGGTTAACTAAGTCTTCATAGCTAAATGGCCAACCGATTTCTTCCTTAGACTGCGGATTTAACACTACAGGAATTCGAATACCGTACTTTTCGACTAATTCTTCGGACGTACTAATATCTATTGTCTCTATTTCCACTTCATGCTGACTGCACAGAATGTCGAGAAGCGCTTTTGCCTGTTCGCATAAGTGGCACCCTGCCGTTGTAAAGAACTGTAAAGTCATTAGGAGTTTCTAAAGCCTTTCTATCGACTGTAGTTTGAACTTCTCATCAATACATAGCTGAAATCGACCATAGACGCCCTGGTGAGTGACAAACCGGTGGAGAATGCTACCGGGAAACTCAACACGAAGACCGTTCTCCGTGACAGCCCGGACATTCTTCACCTTGCCGCTATAAAGCTGCACATAGTTATCTGCTGAAATAGCCAGTGACAATAAGTGCTTTTGCATAGTCGCTAGCCTTTTGAATGGCTTGTAAGCTGTGAGAGATTTAGAAGTTCTCGTAGTACTACTGAAAACATCGAATAATCTGGTTTTTGCTCAGCTTGCAAGGTTGCCAACATATCGCGAGCTCTCGCTACCGCGTCAGAGTTTTCATTAACCCAAGCCTTCACTAAAGAATTCACTGATCCTTTTTTTCCGCCCCAGGCCAACACGTTGCAGGTAAGAGCCCGCTGTTGCCAGGTAGTGTCATCAAGGAAACTTTCTCGAGCCAGGGCTTGCCAATAGTTGCTAACATCAAGACTATTAATCTGCTCACTCAGCCAATTTAGCTGCAATTCTTCCCCAACCGTGTAGTAGACATCAAAAATCGTTGCCAATCCTTCTTTGCTGGTCTGCGCTACTTCAACAAAGCTTGTAACGGGCACTAAGAACTGACAGCTTGCAATTTGACAAGCCAGATCGTTGGGCACACCTTTGTCCACAAGCGCTTTCTGTTTACGATCAAATATTGCCTGGGATACCTCAGGTAATTTTCGTGGAATCATCCCTCTAGCTTCTGCGATCTTTTTCGCGAATAGATCAAAAGACTCAGCGAAATTTAGATTACTACGTCGATTACGAAGCAACCAACGGGTTGAGCGGCGCGCCAAGCGGATCAGTTGAAACATCATGGCATCTTGTGTAGCTGATTCTACTTTATAATCTAAGGCCTCGACATCGCTCCAAGTTTTGTCGATTTGATAAATATCTTTGGCGATAATCGCGGCTTTAACAACTTCGCTCGGACTGGCACCAGACGAATCTACCAAACGATACACAAAGCTCGCTCCAAACAAATTTACAATGGAATTAGCAACCTGTGTCGCAGTAATTTCCTTGCGCAATTGATGACTTGCGATCTCGTTCTTGTGAGACTTTCGTAGTGATTGAGGGAATGCGCTATATAAGTAGGGATTCAGATAGTCATCACTAATATATTCACACGCCACCAATTCTTTCTTTAGAAACATTTTCATGTACGAGGTGAGCACCGCAAGCTCTGGACGAGTTAAGTACTGCTGCTTATTCTCTCTCTCGTCAAGTGCGTCTTTACCCGGTAAAAACTCGAGTTTGCGATTCAACCCTGCGTATTTCTCTAGATAGCCAACCAATCCTGCGTACTCTTTACCCCGTGTACTCATCTGAGCATTTGCCACGCCAACACATTGAACCTGACTGTAATTGTTATCTAATACCAGTTCAGAGACCTCTTCGGTCATACTCACCAATATTGAGCGCCTCTTCTGCTCTGTAAGCTTGTTATTCAAAGCGAGCTCATTTAATAGAATTTTTATGTTTACTTCATGATCAGAACAATCAACGCCAGCAGAGTTGTCAATAAAATCTGTTAACGAAACCCCTCCGTTAAGCGCATATTCGATTCGACCAAGCTGCGTGAAGCCAAGATTGCCGCCTTCGCCAATGACTTTGCATCGAAGCTCATTGCCGTCCACTCGAAGAGAGTCATTGCTCTTATCACCAACAACAGAATGGCTCTCAGAAGACGCTTTCACGTAGGTGCCAATACCACCATTCCATAGCAAATCAACCGGCGCTTTAAGAAGCATTGAGATTAATTGATCAGGCGAGGCACTATTAACATCGATGCCAAATCGTTCTTTCATTTCGTCAGAGATCGTGATGGATTTTGCCGATCTAGGAAAAATACCTCCCCCTTTTGAGATGAGCGATTTGTCATAGTCAGCCCAGTTTGATCGTGGCAACTTAAACAATCTCGCGCGCTCTTTAAAACTCGCGGCAGAATCAGGGTTAGGATCTATAAATATATGCAAGTGATTAAACGCAGCGACTAAGCAAATATGTTTGGACAAAAGCATGCCGTTGCCAAAGACATCACCTGACATGTCGCCAATGCCCACAACCGAAAAATCTTCTTTTTGAATGTCTTTGCCAAACTCTCTAAAGTGCCTCTGAACAGATTTCCATGCCCCTTTTGCCGTGATCCCCATGGCTTTATGGTCGTAACCATTGCTGCCGCCCGAAGCAAATCCATCACCCAGCCAAAAGCCATAGTCTTCTGCTAAGCCATTAGCGATATCAGAAAAAGTGGCCGTTCCTTTATCCGCCGCTACCACTAAATAAGGATCATCTTCATCTTTACGAACCACCATCGCAGGAGCTTTAGTTTTACCACCAACAATATTGTCAGTAATATCTAAAAGACCTCGAATGAAGGTTTTGTAACATTCAATTCCTACACGCATAAATGCGTCACGATCACCAGCAGGTGTCGCTTGCTTCACTATGAAGCCGCCCTTGGCACCAACAGGTACGATAACTGAATTCTTGACCTGTTGCGCCTTAACTAGCCCGAGCACTTCCGTGCGATAATCCTCGCTTCGGTCAGACCAGCGAAGCCCGCCTCTTGCAACTTTCCCTCCGCGCAAATGCACACCTTCAACTGATCTTGAAAAAACAAATATTTCAAACATCGGCTTGGGTAGCGGCAGCGCAGAAATGTTGGCCGAATTGAATTTAAATGAAAAATAGTCTTTTGCCGTTCCGTCGTCCGCCGGCTGGAAATAATTTGTCCTCAATGTGGCGTCGATAAGCTCAAGGTAAGAACGCAGAACACTGTCTTCAGCAAGATTGGAGACTTTCTCGATCTCGGCAAGGATTCTTCTTCTTATGGATTGTGCCTTGTTAGTGGAAGACGCTTTTTCCTTCGGCTCAAATAACTCATAGAAATAATCGACGAGCTTGCGGCTAATACTTTTGTACAGGGCCAAAGTATCAGCTACATATTGAGAACTATAGCCAAACTGAATTTGTTTTAAGTAAGCACCGTAGGCACGCAATAGAGCGACATCCCGCCATTCTAACTCGGCTGCAATGACTAGCTGGTTAAAACCATCGTCTTGGGTTTTTTCTTGCCACACAGCTGCGAACGCACTTTCAAAAATTTCTTCAATATTTGCCGGCAATTTATCCGCTGTATTCTTGCGAAATAATGAAAAATCATGGAGCCATATCTCCGCACCATCTTCAATTTTTAGCTGAAACGCTTTTTCACTAATAATATTCAAACCGAGGTTTTCAAGAATGGGGGCCACATCAGATAAAAATAGCTGTTGAGAATAGCTGAAAATCTTAAAACTTAATTCAGCGCCAACAGTTGAAGTGCAGGAATCAAGATCCAGCCCCAATTGTTTGTTTTCAATTACCGCAGCGACACGCTGGATATCTTTAACGCCCTCCTCCGCGGTGTAGGTTTCTTTATATGCGGCCGAATAACACGAAGAGTAGACTGAGAACAACCGATCTGCTTCGTTATCAGGATAGTGTTCTTGAAGAGCCTCAAGAAAGTAGTCATCCCAAGGCTTGATCAGTTCTATCATCTCGGACTCAAGGCTTGCTTGATCGAACTTTATTTTTTGGATATTAGGAACATGCAACACGAAATGAATTCGCGCTTGCGTGGACTCCGACAAGTGGGTGTTAAATTCGATTTCACTGGCACCGAGCTTGTCTTTTAAAAATGCCTCAACTTGTTGGCGTACTCGAGTGCGGTAGATGTCTCTAGGTATATACACCAAGCAAGAGAAAAATTTGCCATAAGAATCTTTGCGAATAAATAACTTCGATGTTCTTGTTTCCTGAATCTGGGTAATTTCTAAAGCTGTTGCGAATAGCTCTTCTAAGCTAGTCTGAAACAATTCGTCTCGGGGAAAAACGTTAATGACTTGCATTAAGTCTTTCATGTTGTGGCCGTTTGGTGAAAAGCCTGACTGCTTCAGAACACTGTTGACCTTATCCCGCACGATTGGAATATCCAGCGCGGTTTGATAGTAAACAGAGGAGGTGTAAAGGCCTACGAACCTGTGTTCGACACTCAAGTTGCCCTTGCTATCGAATTCTTTAATTAAGACGTAGTCTAAATGAACGGGTCTATGAACCTTCGATTTGATGGTGGATTTTGCAAAGCCGCATAGTTGCTTCTTTAAAATCACGTTTGCCGTGCCCTTAGGCAAGGAACTAATTTGTACTCTTTGTTTTAAACCGGATTTGTATTTCGAGATGCCGAGTTTAGATTCCTTTTGCAGCTCGATGACCGCGCCACCTTTAGGCTTTTTGATTTGATATTCTTCATAGCCTAGAAACGTAAAGTGGTTGTCCAATAACCAATCGATGAACTCGACTGATTCGTTGACTTCGTGGGCAGACACCGGCAACGATTCTTTGTTTGCGAGAAGTCGTAATTTGACGGCTTCTGCTTTTTCACAGATTGGTTGATAATCTTTAACCGAAACTGCCACCAGTTTCAGCGTGTCACGAAGCTCTTTCTCTATTTCTTTAAACTGTGTGTCCGCAATCATCCCGCAGGTCAAACAGCACAGCGCCTCCGCTCTATGCCCTTTACTTGGACTGCCTTTGATAGATAGAAGCTGGCCTGCATTGTCACTCCCACGAGCACCTCGCTGCACCCTTATTACGGTGTTATTAACCGCTCTAATATTGATGCCACAGCGATTCACCGCCTGACGGATAGAATCCACGATAAACGGAGTATCTTTGACTAAGACAAAAATCTTAGTGGTCGCAGGTTTTTTACTTCCCTCAGGAGCTTGCTGATTGACAAATTCGATCTTCGGAGCGGGACTGCTGCGCGTGCCTATAAACTCCCAAGCCAGTAAAGCAGAATTTAGTAGCTCCTCAGTGGAAAGTTTTGCCAGTTCGAATTTGGGCGTACTGGCATAGTACCTGCTGACAAAAAGCTTTAAATCGCCCCGTTTATTTTTCGGAAACTTCGCCTCAATTTTTGACAGAACCGAGTTTAGAAAAGTGTTTTCTTTTATTGGCTTGCTTGGCATTTCCTGTCTCTCCGCGAGAATATCTCTCAATCCACACTTATTTATCGTGAGTTAATTTACAGCAGCTATTTGAGCCCTGTTTAAAAGCCGGCGCGCATATCCCGCCAGCTACAATCCGTTACAATTTTTACTGTTTCAATTCTACTGAGCCCCGGCTCGCTTTGAGCTGCCAGATCTCGTACATTATCGCCTCGCACCGCGCTACAAGCAGCGTTGCTGCCGTCTAACTTAATCAGAGGCTCCCTAGACATCCCATCTAAAACGTTTACAATCACTGGCTTTGTCCAAACGCACACCGACCGCCGAGAACTCTTAATATGAGCCACCACGCAATAATAACAGACCTTAAAAATTGGCTATCTCATCAAATTATAGGCCAAGAGCGCTTACTTGATAGGTTATTAATTGCCCTGCTTGCTGATGGCCACTTACTGGTTGAAGGCGCCCCAGGTCTTGCTAAGACCAAAGCTATCAAAGATTTATCCCGCGCCATTGAAGGCGATTTTCATCGCATCCAGTTCACCCCAGATCTTTTGCCTAGTGACATTACTGGCACTGAAGTGTATCGGCCTGAAGATGGTTCCTTTAGATTCCAGCCCGGACCGATTTTCCACAATCTAGTGCTAGCCGATGAAATAAACCGAGCTCCAGCGAAAGTTCAATCAGCACTCTTAGAAGCCATGGGCGAAAATCAAGTGAGTGTTGGGCGAGAATCCTTCCCTTTACCTGACTTATTTCTGGTAATGGCGACTCAAAATCCGATTGAACAAGAAGGTACCTATCCATTACCTGAGGCTCAATTAGACCGATTTCTCATGCACGTGACTATTGGTTATCCTGATGTGCAATCAGAGCGAGACATTCTACATTTGGTGCGCAGTGAAGCCCAGAAACTTGCACCAGAAACTCCAAATCAGGTGGCTCAAGAGGCTCTATTTGCCGCTCGCCAAGAAATTTTGGCTATGCATATGGCACCAGAGGTTGAGGAATACATCATTCAACTCATTATGGCCACGCGCCAACCTGAGCTTTATGGCGAAGACTTGGCGGCATGGGTAGAATATGGCTCGAGCCCACGTGGCACAATTGCGCTAGATCGATGTTCCCGTGCTTTTGCCTGGATTCAAGGCAGAGACTTTGTGAGCCCAGATGACGTTCAAGAAATAATGTTTGACGTTCTACGCCATCGCATACTACTCAGCTTCGAGGCAGAGGCCAGTGGTGTTACTCCGGATCAAGTGTTAGAAACCATTCGTCGACGCGTCCCCACAGCCTAAAAAGCAGCAGGCGAAACCATGGCCGTGCCCCATGTTACAGATTCCAAACAGTTGCGATTCGCCGCTCAAGGTGCTGTCGTCTCATTCCAACAGCTACTGCTGCAGCGGTACGCCGCTAAAACTCTGGAATACTTTCTACAATCTCGCTCTATAGCAGGTATTTCCGGCCTGCATTTATCAAAAATGCGTGGTCGAGGCCTGGATTTCGAGGAATTTAGACCCTATCAAGCAGGTGACGATATTCGCTTAATCGATTGGCGGGTCACGGCGCGCACTAACCGCCCTTTCACTAAAGTCTTCCGAGAAGAACGAGAAAGGCCCGTAATCATTGCTGTTGACCAGACTCACAACATGTTTTTTGGGTCACAAGTTGCTTTTAAGTCGGTAATTGCAGCCCAGGCTGCTGCCCTACTGTGTTGGCTCGCCATTGATAACGGTGACCGGGTCGGCGGACTGGTCTTTTCTGATGTTAAATCTAGTTTAGTCAGGCCCAAGCGCAGCAGGCGCTCAGCATTGCATCTGCTTAATCAGGTTTATCAATATAACCAGCATCTGCAAGAGATGAAGGACCCTGAGGCGCTGGTGCCAGAAGATCCTAGTTTTGTGCCGGGCCTAGCCCATGCACTGGGCCAGATTAGGCGTATTACCAAGCCTGGCAGCACACTCTATGTGATTTCTGATTTCTTAACTTTGGATGAAAAGGCACTGCAGTATTTGAGCCAATTGTCTCGTCATAACAACGTTGTATGCTGTTTTGTTTATGATGCACTAGAAGAGTCTCTGCCCGTCCCCGGTATTTACAGCATCACCGACGGTGGCAGCAGAGGGTCGCTAAATACTCACAACAGCAAAGCTCGCGCCAATTATCGAGAGCTGTTTAAAAAACGTGTATCAGACTTGGAGTCAGAACTGGATAAACTCCAGATACGACTGATTAAGATGCGCACCAATCAACTAGTACTTGAACAAGTTCGAACATGGATAGCGAAGAACTCTTAGCACAATTAGCTGACATTCATATGCCCGAGCCGGTAGGCTTTTGGCCGCCTGCGCCTGGCTGGTGGGTCTTAGCGGCCATTCTTGTCGCACTGACAGTATGGGCAAGCTATAAACTGGCTGCAGTTGCAAAGTTTCACAAAATAAGAGAACAAGCATTGCTGGAGTTAGATCGATGCTATCAGGCATATCAAGCCAGCCGGACCGAAGATGGAAACATGTCGACACTGCAATTCGTAAACGCTGCAAACTCTGTCTTTAAGCGAGTAGCACTTTATCACTTTGCCGCAAGTGACATTGCCAGTCTAGGCGGTAACCAGTGGGTGGATTTCATGAAGCGGGTGGGCAGCGCTGAG
>CAYGRT010000005.1:54307-139126 GCA_964352355.1 uncultured Pseudohongiella sp.
ACATTGATGTGGCTGCTGCTGGTTATCGCAGCGAGTCGGCCCCAGTGGCTTGGTGATCCAGTGCAGTTGCCTTCAACTGGTCGTGATCTAATGCTGTCAGTGGACATTTCAGGCAGCATGGAAGCCCAGGACATGGTTGTCGGTAACCGTCAAGCTTCTCGTATAGATGTGGTTAAAGCGGTGGTTGGTGATTTCGTTGAGCGCCGCGAGGGTGACCGTCTTGGCTTAATTTTGTTTGCTGCCCACGCCTATGTTCAAGCTCCCCTCACCTTTGATCGTGAAACCGTAGGCAAGCTACTTGAAGAAGCAGACATTGGCATAATCGAAGAATCGGCTACTGCCATTGGAGACGCAATTGGACTTGGGGTGATACATCTGCGTAATCGACCCGAAAACAGTCGGGTCTTGGTGTTGCTAACCGACGGAGTCAACAATGCCGGAGCAGTCTCGCCTGAGCAGGCGGGACAACTCGCCCGAACTGAAAATATCAAAATTTATACTATCGGTATCGGTGCCGACCAAGTAGTGCAGCGAACCTTTTTTGGTGCTCGCGCGATCAACCCTTCAGCAGAGTTAGATGAAGCTGTGTTGACTCAAATTGCTGAATCTACCGGGGGCCGGTACTTCAGGGCTCGAGATGTTAATGACTTGGTTGAGATTTACGAAGAGCTAGATCGCCTCGAAGCAATTGAACAAGATGAACAGACCTACCGCCCTACCCGAGTGCTGTTCTATTGGCCCTTAGGCGCCGCCGTCATTATTAGTTTTCTATTGGCGCTAGTCTCCATTCCATGGCTTTCATTGGCAGGGCGGGCCCGATTAGAGTCGTCGTTAGAGGATGGCGCTGAAAGCGCTGCGCCTGGGAACCCTAGCTGATGGAGTTTCTAATACCGACCAATCTGTTTGATGAATTCCAGTTCCTGAGACCGTTATGGCTATGGGGCTTGATACCCGCATTGGTGTTTCTTATATCCATGTGGCGAATAAACTCAGTTGTCACTGCTTGGGATAAGGCAATCGATAAATCCTTGCTGCCCTATTTGCTGGACCGAAGTAAAAATGCCGCACAGAGAACGCCTCTATTGTTACTACTGTCCGTGTGGACATTGTCTATTGTTGCTCTTGCAGGCCCGGTCTGGGAGAAGCTACCCCAACCCGTGCAAAAACGAGAAGACGCCCTAGTAATCGTGCTGGACCTATCCTTGTCAATGTTCGCGCCAGACCATGAGCCGAGCCGATTGGATTTGGCCAAACGTAAGCTGCGAGATATTCTTGAGCTGCGCAAGGAAGGACAAACCGCGTTAGTTGTCTACGCTGGGGATGCACACACCGTTACGCCTCTTACCGATGACGTAGTGACAATAACCTCACTAGTCCCTTCCTTAAGCCCCAATATCATGCCTTTATTTGGCAGCAACCCCACGCTGGCAATAGACGCCGCAATCAAACTTCTCGATGAAGTCGCAACCAACCGAGGGAAAATCCTTCTCATGACGGATGGTATTAGAGGGTTTGATGAAGAAGCACAGATCACTAATCTTATTGAACCTACTAATTACGAACTCCTTATTATGGGTATAGGCACGGAAGCTGGTGCGCCGATACGCACTAACGACGGCAGCCTTCTCACGGACGATGCGGGCACCATCATTGTGCCGAAGCTAAACAAAAACTTACTGCAATCTCTTGCCAACCGGGTAAACGGTCGATATCACGATATTCAGCTATCTGACTCAGATTTAGCCTATCTGTTAACCGATATTGATATGCTAGAAGACAATGACTTGACCGATGTGGAAGAGGAGTTTGATGTCTGGTATGAAGCGGGTCCATGGCTACTTCTCTTGGTCCTTCCTCTTGCCGCGCTAAGTTTCCGCCGCGGCTGGTTGTTTGCTTTGGCCCTATCCATGAGCGTTGGCGCCTTTTTTCCGGCGCAAGAAGCCCAAGCTGCCGAATGGCTCGACTTTTGGAAAACAAAAGATCAGCAGGCAGCCGAAGCATTCGCCGCCGATGATTTAGAGACCGCGGCTGCCTTGTTTGAATCTACCCCATGGCAAGGTACCGCCAATTATCGATCGCAAAATTACGAGGCGGCAATCGCTGCTTTCGCTGCCGACCCCTCCGCTGATGGCAACTACAATCGAGGTAATGCCTTAGCCATGTCAGGCAATTATCAAGAGGCTATTGCCGCCTACGCTGCTGCCATTGCTCTGGACAGCAATCATCAAGATGCGATTAAAAACAAAGAGATCGTAGAGCAACTTCTCGAGCAGCAAGAAGCCGAAAACGGAGAAAATCAAGAAGGCGATAGCCAAGAAAATCAATCAGAGCAAAATTCTGAAAACGAATCTGAGGAACAGCAAGAAAATAGCGAACAACAAGATCAGCAAAGCCAAGAAGGTAATGAAGACCAACAAGAGCAGCAGCAACAGAATCAGCCCCCTGAAGAACAAGAAAGCTCTGAGTCCAATAGTGAACAGAACACCCCCAGCGAGACCACTAATGAAGAGTTCGAAGAGCAGCAATCTCTAGAGCAGTGGCTAAGGCGGATAGAAGATGATCCTGGCGAGTTGCTAAGACGCAAGTTTCGTTATCAATACCGCCAACGTCAGCTTAATGGCACGGCAACAGTGAATGGAGGCCAAATCTGGTGAGATTAATAAATCAGTTATTTTTGGCGTTTAGTTTGTTACTTGTAAGCATCTTCAGCATGGCGCAAGAGGTAGAGGTCTCCGTTGACCGGGCTGAATTAGCTCGAGGGGAAACTCTTACTTTTACTATACGTGTGTTCGATCAGCGTCAGGGTATGCAGTTAGACCTAACCCCTTTAACAACCGATTTTGACGTTCTCGGCACCCGCACTTCGAGTCAAATCCGCTCCATCAATGGGGCCGTGGAGGCGTGGACGGATTATATAGTAACGTTATTCCCCCTTACGGAAGGCGCACTAACAATACCTGCTCTGTCAATTAACAATGTGACGACTGACCCTATTGATATCACAGTACTTAACCAAGGCCCCCGCTCCAATCAATCAAATGAAGAATTATTTCTAGAAATCGAAGTCAACAAAGACTCTGTTTATGTGCAGGAACAATTACTATTCAGTGTAAGACTGTTTTATACAATTAATGGTATTCGTAACCCTCAGTTCACCGAACTAGAAATGCCAAATTCAGTCATTCAGCTGATTGGCTCACCCAATCAATATGAAAAATTAATAGATGGAGTTCGATACGGTGTTTATGAAAAGCGCTATGTCATTTTCCCTCAACGCAGCGGTCCTCTTGAAATACCCGACATCCTGTTTCGAGGAGAGGTTACAGACGGCTCTAGCAACTTCGTCTTTAGAAATTTAAACACACGCAGAGTCACGGCGTTTATTGAAGGTGTAACGATTGACGTAAAAGAAAGGCCCGCAGTTGCCCAAAGCGGTGCTATGTGGTTACCGGTGACTAATCTGACACTCACCGAATCATGGAGCTCGGACCTTAACGACGTTCGCGTCGGCGATTCACTGATTCGCACCATTACAATGACTGCCGATGGTTTAGATGGCGCGGTGCTACCACCTTTCAGCGCTGGTGAAATTGAGGGTGTCAATCAGTATCCAGATCCAGCTGACATTCAGCGGACTTTCGTTGACGGCAATATAGTCGGCACTAGAATAGAAACTGTATCTATCGTGCCTACGCAAAGCGGAGCTATTGAAATACCGGAGATCGCGATACCCTGGTGGAATGTAGCAACAGATCAGCAAGAAATCTCCATAATTCCAGCTACGAGGCTTGAGATAGCGACAGTAGATGGCGTGCTGCCGTCTGAACAAACAGTGGTGAGTACTGACAATATAGAAGATTTACTCGCATTGGCGCCAGAGCTCACACAAGAAGAAATCGACGCGCAGAATCAAACAGAGTATATCGAGGTAGGAGCCGGTTGGTTCAACGGTTTAATTGCAGCCGCTATTGCTATTGTCTTGCTCAGCATTTATCGCTTAGTTCTTGCGCCAAGAAAAGCGGATGCTGCCAAATTTATCAACGATCAGCGCATGGCACTAAGCGCAAAATACAGTGCTGCCAATAACGAACAAACAGCCTACAAAGAATTAGCAAAGGCCATCGCTGGGGGTGACTTAAAACAAGTGCGAGCAGCGCTTATTGTTTGGTCTAACCATTATTTTAGTCCGCAGAAAATAGCCACCATGGAGGATATTCTCAATCAACGCCAAAATAGTGACTTAGTTTCCGCCTGTGCGAACATACAGGAGCGACTCTACACACCTATTCAGACTAGTAACAACGATTGGTCGCTTAAGTCTCTTCTTACTTTGGTAGATAAATTACGAGCAACCAAGAATCGTCAAACCAAGGCGCAAGAACAGCACCAAAAATACGCCCTTCCCCCTTTATATCGGTCTTAGGCAAAGTGAGTTCCGCCACGCGATTAGTCTATTCATCTGATGGACCTAATTCATGTCAGCGCTGTGGCAAAGCTCTGCGCAAATGTCGCTGCTCAGACGAAGACACAAAGCCTTCTGTCAGCGATGGCATCGTAAGAATCAGCCTAGAGACGAAAGGTAGGAAAGGCAAAGGGGTAACATTAATCACTGGATTAAGTCTTGCAGATGACGAGCTTAAACAACTAAGCAAAAAATTAAAAACTCTTTGTAGTTCTGGTGGCGCAGTGAAGAACGGTGTTATCGAGATTCAAGGGGATCACAGGCTGGCGTTGAAAACACAGCTAGAAAAAAGCTTTCAGGTTAAGCTCTCAGGTAGTTAGCATCAACTCCGAATAAAAGGTTTACCCGACTCCTAAGGTTTTCTTGTTTAAATTTGATTTAAGCTGGCTAAGCATTTTTCGTAAACTCAGGGCAGCCGATCGAAGTTTGTCAGGCCGTGCTGATTTGGTCTCATACATTACGCTAATGTATAAGGTGGTAAGCTCGTTCATAATCTCAGCAATTTCGGGTCTTGCAGCAATTACACGATCACGATAGGCGAGAGGCCCCTCTCCCGGTTGACGTTTTAACCCTCTTTTCTCAAGCTCTCGGCATAAGCTCAGATATTGTCGGCTCACCGGGTCTTTTCTGTTGCCAAAATCAAGTCTAATGACTGACAAACCGGCTGCTAGAATTGCCAGAGAAGCTAGACCCATTAACAAAAATAGTACCTTCTGTTCGGTTACTTGACCAAACAGCTTTTCAAAAAACTCAAACTGGACGTCTTCATTATAATTGACGACGCGGCGATTCCATTCGTATTCTAAAGCATCGAGACGCAACCTTAAGGTTCTAATCCAGCCAAGTCGCCCCAAGCCACTGCTTGAAAAAAGTGACTCTTGCATAAAGGCAGGATCATCTCTCAGCGCGGCTTCTACTCCAAGATTGATTCTATCTGGAGACACCGCGCCAGTTGGGTCAAAACGTACCCAGCCTTGCCCTTCTATCCACACCTCGCTCCAAGCGTGAGCGTTATATTGATAGACCATGAGATAATTTTCGAATGGATTATACTCGGCACCTTGGTAACCAATGACAACACGAGCGGGAATACCTGCGGCCCGCGCAAGATAAGTGAACGTGCTAGCGTAGTGCTCACAAAAGCCCTCCTGGGTGTCGAACAAAAATTCATCGATTCGATTATCACCCAACAAGGCGGGATTAAGGGTGTAGTAAAATTCGTTTTGCGCAAAATGGGCTAGAAGCGCTGACACAAACTCTAAATCAGAACCTACCGATTGGCGCAATGAACGCGCAAATTCCTGACTGCGCTCGTTACCCTCTTCTGGCAGTTCTAATGCTTGTCGCCGTGAACTATCAAAAATTTGGATATCCGTTCGATTACCAAGGTATGACTGTAAATCGTAGCTCTTACGCTGGGTTACTAAACCGTCATTGAACAGCTCAAAGTTGCGACTTTGAAACATGTTTTCACTGAACGACTCGGCAAGATGCAAACCATAGAGCCACGGTTTTTGAGTAGGCTCTAGAATCACATTATATTTTATCGCCTCGCCGATTTTCTCAATGCGTCCATCCCACTGCATCTGCATACCGGCTTTAGCACTAGCAACTGAAAAAGCAGAACGAGAACGTCCTCGGCGCCACGTTTCCCCATCAAACTCGTTTAGCACTAAACCTCGCCAATACAATTGCTCATGATTTAACGGTTCAACGCCATCAAATTGAACTCTAAACGCTAGGTTGGCTGAACGCCCTAATTGACTGATATCACCCGGAGACATTTCATCGCTGACCCCAGTTGAATTGCCAGGGCTTTGGATAGGAACAGCCCACAGCGGTGCGATGCGCGGAAAGACCATAAACAGCACTACCGTTAAGGGTAATGCTTGAAGAATGATGAGCCCCGCCATTTTGGAGGAACCCCAGTGATCTGTCACTCCCGCGGAGCGATTGAGAGAGATCATTCCGTTAAGAATAAGTACGATGCAAAAAAGTATATAGAGTGTAGCTAGTACACTTTGTGAGTAGAGAAACCCAACCATCGACATAACGAAACACAAGCAAATGACGACATAGATATCCCTTTTTTGCTGCATTTCAATTAACTTAAAAACAAATCCAAGCGCCAACAAGGCAGCCGCACTGTCTAATCCGATACCAATATTTCGCACCTGACTCATTGATATAAAAAGCGTAAAGAACACCACTATGACGCGAGTTGTGCGACTGGGATAATTTAAAACACCATTAAATATTAAAACTCTCCAGATAACGCAGGACACTGCAATCGCCGTTATCCACAGCGGCATCCTAAAGCTCTGAGGCAGCATGACGGCAACAACTGAGATTAAAATCCAGATCAATGCGGCCCGCGGGATTTGATAACTAAACTCCATGCCGTTAGGTTTCCAAGTTAAATAATGCGAGTGCTTTCAATAGTCTTGCCCTATGCTCAGCACCGATTGAGGGAGGGATTTCAACCCCAGGCATTTTGAGGCCAAAAGGTCGGTCTTTTTTGCTTAATTGCAATACGCAAAAACACAATCGGCTCAGCCGCTCTTCAACATTGAAACCGTAGAACATATCCCAATCTAACCAAACCTTGCTATCGACGTAGTCTACAAATTGTTTTAACTGCATGCCCTGCCCCCGTGCTACGTTTTTCCAAGCAACTTGTTTCAAAGAGTCTCCAGGGACATAGTCTTTCAATCCATAAAAATCTTCACTACCTTTGATGCTAATCGCAGTATCGTCGTTGCCTGAAGAGCCTCCGCTAAACTCTGTCATCGTAAAAGGTATAGGCTTTGGATAAACCAGACAACTCATGTCCAAATCAACCACGGACCAAGCTCGGCACAGTCCTAGTGGAAAAAACGTAGTGATGCGAAGTAACGGCGCTCTTACCAAACCGCGAGTTGAGGTATCGACAAATACCGTAGGCCTGGCCTGATCGTTCTCAGTCAAATCTGCGAGCGATGCATGATTAGCGGGAAAACTCAATTCAAGCGCTTCATGTCGACGATTTTTATTGCGGCTAATAAGTACCTGATAACCTGCCTGTTCGCCGACAAAGACTGGAGCAGCGGTGCCGCCTTCGAGTCTCAATTGATTGAGATTATTAAAACTATAGAGTATTGCTAGAATGAAAATACTCACCATCAAAAAGGCAAGTCCGAATGCCAAACTAACCGCGTAATTTATCGCAGCAATAAACACCAAGGCGGCAGCGCAAACAAACATCAAACCGTTTCGCGTAGGAAGAATATAAATAATACGCCTGTTGAGCGTGACTCTTTTCTTAGGTGGGACTCTTGAAGCTAGCCAAGACTCAAATCGAGTTTTAATTCTATGGCGAAGACTCGCGAGCGTAATTGCCATTGTCAGCCTATATAAGTTTGACAGCTATCCATCTGCTATTTAATAACATCAACTTCATTGAGCATGCGCTGAACAGCTGAAGCGCCGCTTCTACCATTTTCATCCATCGTGGTTCGAAGCCGATGCTCGACGACAGCAGGCAAAATAGCTTGTATGTCTTCAGGGACAGCATGGTTGCGGCCAGACATTAGTGCCCAAGTTTTAGCGGCTCTCATCATGGCAAGGCTGCCTCTCGGCGAAAGTCCAAAATGCGTGTCTTCCATAGAGCGCGTAAATGCGATCAATCGCTGGGCATAATCGAGGAGCGCCTCGCTGGCTATTACCTCTGCTGATTTTTTGCGAAAGTCCTCTATTTCTTCCAAACTCAAACACTGCTTAACACTTTCAACTTTGTCTCTCTCTGTTGACATCTCTAGCAGAGCGCGCTCAGCCCGTTGATCTGGATAACCTAGATGTAATCGCATTAAGAACCTGTCTAATTGCGACTCCGGCAGTGGATACGTTCCTGAGAGAGTGACAGGGTTTTGCGTGGCGATCACAAAAAAAGGATCGGGAAGCTGGCGTGTTTCACCATCAACGGTAACTTGCCTTTCTTCCATCGCCTCTAACAGTGCACTTTGGGTCTTGGGGGTTGTTCGATTAATCTCGTCGGCCAACACTAATTGACTAAAAATTGGCCCGGGATGAAAGGTGAAACTAGAATCAGTTTGATCGAAAATTGATATGCCTAAAATGTCAGCGGGAAGTAGATCGCTAGTAAATTGAATTCGATTGAAGTCTAGGCCTAAAGCTTTTGCCAGCGCATAGGACAGAGTCGTTTTACCCATGCCGGGCAAATCCTCGATTAGCAAATGCCCCCCCGAGAACAAACAGCAAAGCGCCAATCGAATCTGCTGCTCTTTCCCCAGCAAGGCCTTGCTGACTTCGCGAATCGTTAGCTGTACTTTGTCGTAGTAGGACTTCTCTTGAAAAGACTCCTTACTGTCTGGTTTCTTATTAGCGTCTAATGAGTACATGTGCTTAGCTACAACTTGTTTAGGATTTAGGTAAAGACCGCAAAGCCGCAGCCTGACAAATTAAAACTAGGATTCGCTATGAAAATCCGCCACCAAGTTTTGCTGCTTGGATTGTGACTTTTTCCGTTTTGACTTTTTAGCTTCGTCGCTGCGAGCGTATTCTAGTCGTTTCAAATACAGCTGATCTACATCACCTGTTACATAAATACCATCAAACACAGAACATTCGAATTTTTCAATGCTTGGATTACCTTCTTTAGCCGCTGATACTAGATCATCCAAGTCTTGATAAATCAGCCAATCAGCACCAATCAGTTCTTGCACTTCTTGATCAGTTTTACCAGCAGCGATTAGTTCGGAAGCAGCTGGCATATCTATGCCATAAACATTTGGGTATCTTATGGCGGGTGCTGCTGATGCAAAATACACTTTTCTTGCGCCCGCATCCCTGGCCATTTGAATGATTTGCCGACAGGTCGTGCCCCTGACGATGGAATCATCAACTAGCAGCACATTTTTACCTTTAAATTCCAGTTCAATGGCATTAAGTTTTTGTTTAACCGATTTTTTTCGCTGCTTCTGGCCAGGCATAATGAACGTCCGGCCTATGTAACGGTTTTTAACAAAACCTTCGCGATATTTGATGCCTAAGCGATTCGCCAGCTCTAATGCGGACGTGCGACTGGTATCTGGGATAGGAATTACCACATCTATGTCATGATCTGGTCTAAGCTTCAGAAGCTTATCACCTAACTTCTCACCCATTCTTAGCCGTGCTTTATAGACAGAAATACTATCCATTAGCGAATCAGGGCGAGCAAAATAGACGTGCTCAAAAATACATGGAGAATGCTGCCCAGGCTGTGCGCAAATTTGAGTATAAATATTATTATTGATATCGATGTAAACCGCTTCGCCGGGAGCCACATCCCGTTCTAGCTCAAAGCCTTGGGAATCCAGCGCAACGCTTTCTGAAGCGATCATGTATTCCTTACCGCCGCCTTTTTTCTTGCGCGAACCAAACACCAACGGGCGAATACCATTAGGGTCTCTAAAACCAACAACCCCATATCCTGTAATCATAACAACGGCGGCAAAGCCACCACGAACTCGATTATTGACACCCAATACGGTGGCAAAAATATCCTCTGGCATGGGCTGAATTTTTGCCTGCAAGCGCAGCTCATGGGCAAACACGTTAAGCAAAACTTCAGAATCAGAGTCGGTGTTCATGTGCCGCAGATCTTCTTCGAAAAGATCCCTGCTCAGTTCCGCGGTATTGGTTAAATTGCCGTTGTGGGCAAGCGCCAATCCATAGGGAGAGTTCACATAAAACGGCTGGGCTAAGGCTGGGCTGGAGCTTCCTGCCGTGGGATAGCGAACGTGGCCGATTCCCATCTGGCCGGTAAGCCGACGCATATGCCGGGTAGTAAACACGTCTTTTACGAGGCCATTGTCCTTTCGGAGATTGAGCTTGCCATTGTCGCAAGTCATGATTCCTGCGGCATCTTGCCCTCTGTGCTGAAGTACTGTGAGCGTATCGTAAATACACACACCGACTTCACTGCTAGTGACTACTCCAACTAATCCACACATGGGATTCTCCGCCTCAATTAACTTTCAGGATCCAATTCGCTATCTACATCCGCAACACCGATGTATTGCTGGGTGTATTCTATTAAAACTAAACCATAGGGTACCAGTTGCGACTGTTGCCAACGCTCGGTCTCAGCCACAAACGGACCAACTACAAACATAATCACAACGGTGATCACCGCACCTCTCGCGATGCCAAAAACGCCTCCAAACACCCGATCTGCCACCTTCAATCCGGTTAGCGTGAGCAATTTAGTCAGCATATGATTGATAAACGTTCCTAACATCATGACTACGATGAAGATTAGTGCAAATCCTGCTACCAGTCTCGCTGCTTCATTATCAATTAAATTAACCATCGCATCCGCAAGGACGCCACTGTACAAGCGGGAAAGGGCTAAAGCTGCGACCCAAGTCACTAACGATAAAACCTCTTTAACAAACCCACGCCATAATCCAAAAAGACAGGACAGGGCAACTATTACAATAGCTACCGCATCAACTTCATTCATACAGACAGCCTAATCGCTCTTTACAAGGGTTCAATGGTGTATCGCTCTATGATTCCAGCAAGATTAAACTCGATTTGCAGCTTATTTAGATAATCGTCAACCCGGGCGCGATCTAGCCAAGGGCCAACATAGACTGCTGTCAACTGACCCTGCTCTCTCTCTAATGTGCGCGAGTAAGCCTTATAACCGGCGTTAAGCAGACGTTCTTGCAATGAAGCTGCATTATCACGATCAGAAAAGGTCGCGAGTCTCACGCTCCAGCCCTGTGGCAACCCGTCAGGCCCAAGCTCAGGGGTGGGACGGACATAGCTAGGCTGTGATGTAACCACTGCGGCTGCGCTTTCTTCAGGCGGCTGCGCCGCTTCATTTTCGTTAGGTTCAGAGGCCGCTATAATTTGCGGCTGCTCATCGTCAGCTTGGGCAGGAGTATCAGCGTCTGCCGGAGGAAGGCTCGATTCGATTACCGGCCGCGTCGGCGGGGAAATATTAAAAGGTTTTATAGCTGGCGGTTCTGGTATGCGGCTGGCGATCTGTGTGTCGTAACTACCCTGACCGTCAAATATGATTGGCAAAAAAATGAGTGCCAACGCTATCAACACCACTGAGCCTACAATTCGCTGTTTAGTTGCCTGTTGCAATCTATGGTGCTCTTGAAAGTTCTCGAACGCTTGATACGGTATGAAACGAACCCGCGACCAATACCCAATCGATTGAATTTGCGTGTTTGCACGCTTGCCTATAGGCGCTTTCAACCGTTTCGAATGGTGTAAACAACGTATCGGGGCAAGCTTTCAACAAACGAGACATCGAGCCTTCAATGCCAAGCCGCCGCGGCCCTTCGACCTGCGCAATATACCAGATATCGACACAAGATTGTAAAGAAACCACTATACCTTCGATGTCTTTATCACTTAATACCGCTAGCACCGCAATGACTCTTGCTTTTTTTGGTAAATTTGAGCGGAGCATCGTGAGTTTGACGGCGAGATCTTGTGCGGCGGCCGGGTTATGAGACACATCGAAAATTACGGAGGCGCCGGTTGACTGATCGACTCTTTGTTCAAATCGGCCTGCCAGCTTAAGCTTTTTAAGCACTGAGGCGAGTTTTTCCTCTCTAATAGGCTTATTGATGAGTTCGAGCACCTGCACAGACGCTGACACAGACCCATGGTTTAACATTGGGGCTGGCAAGCCCCCCTTTTGAATGGGTATACCTTGGCAGTCTAACCCGCTCCACACCCACGTTTGCTGGAGTTCTGTATCTGGACTTAGCTGGAATTCTTTTCCCAACTGATAAATTTTGCATCCTAGGGTGTCAGCCCGTTGGATTATGCTTTTTGGCATCTCTGTATTTGCCAGAACAACAGGCCGAAGTTCGCGCATGATACCCGCCTTTTCTCGGCCAATCGTTTCAAGATCATTACCTAACCACTCTTGATGGTCTAAACTAATACTTGTGATGACCACCACATGAGCGTCCACTATGTTTACCGAATCTAAACGGCCGCCCAGACCGACTTCTAGTATGGCTACATCAACCTCGTGCCGCTTAAATAAAAGCAGAGCGGCTAAAGTTGCGAATTCAAAATAGCTTAGGCTCACCCCTGCTCTTTGCTGCTCGATCGTCTCGAAAGCATCGCACAGAGCAGAATCAGACACATCTGCACCTGCAAGGCGTATACGTTCATTGAAGCGGTGTATATGGGGGGATGAATACGCGCCGACGGTGTAACCACCCGCAAGCAGCATGGCCTCGAGCGAGGCAACTGTCGAACCTTTACCGTTTGTACCCCCTACTGTGATGACAGTGGGAGCGGGGTTTAGCACACTTAAAGTCGCGGCCACCTCGGCCACGCGTTCCAAACCAAGATCCATCTCAATAGGATGAACCTTGCTTATATGATCAAGCCAATGTGCGAGTGTTTTTGCCAAGGGGCTTAGCTTTTATCGTCACCGCTTTCGTTTTCGGCTTCGGGCTCCTCCACAGCAGTAACAATCTCAGTTAACTTTACTTTTGGCGTCTCCAAATGCATGAGTTTTGATAGTAGTGAAGACACGCGAGTCGCTAAGTCTCGTCGATGCACAATCATATCGATAGCACCGTGCTCAAGCAGAAATTCACTACGCTGAAACCCTTCAGGCAGCTTAACCCTAACAGTTTGTCTAATCACATCAGGACCAGTAAAGCCCACAAGCGCATTGGGTTCTGCAATATTGATATCACCTAACATCGCAAGGCTGGCGGAAACGCCACCGTAAACCGGGTCAACCATAATGGAAATATAGGGTAGTCGTTTCGTTCTAAGCTTTTCAAGCGCGGCTGACGTCTTGGCCATCTGCATAAGCGAGATAAGTGCCTCTTGCATTCGCGCACCTCCGCTTGTGGAGAAGCATATAAAAGGCAGCCCTTCCTTTATGCACAAGTTTACAGCGCGGACGAACTTTTCCCCTACCACCGCGCCCATCGACCCGCCGATAAAGCCAAATTCAAACGCGGCCACCACTGCAGGAATGCCCCGAATACTGCCTTTTAGAACTACCAAAGCATCATTTTCACCCGTGCTTTTCTGCGCTGCGCTCAGGCGGTCCTTGTACTTTTTTAAGTCTTTAAACTTAAGCAGATCCACAGGCACTAAATCGGCATCAAGTTCATGTTGCCCCTTAGAATCAAGAAATAATTCTAGCCTTCGGCGGGCAGTGATACGCATATGATGATCGCATTTAGGACAGACATCATGGTTATCGGAAAGGGTTTTTTGATAGAGCATAGCGTCGCAGCGAGGACATTTTTTCCACACCCCTTCAGGCACAGCGCCCTTTTTCTTGGAATCTGTTCCGGTAGTAGAAATTGACGGTAATAATTTATCGATCCAACTCAAAGCAATATCCTAATCTAAAGATAATGTTAACGATTAACCCTGTGTATCCAGAGCTTTACGAACTTCTGCAATCATAGCCGTGGTGGCTGCCGGATGGAATGACTCACAATCCTGACCCACTGAAATCTTGGCTATTTCAGAGACTAGCGCACTACCGATTACAACTCCATCAGCATTTTCGGACATGGCAACAGCGCTTTTCGCATCTTTGATGCCAAACCCTACGACAATTGGGAGATCGGTCAATAACCGCAGCTTACCAATACTAGCCGCTACAGATGCATAGTCACTGAGCGCTGCACCAGTAACCCCTTTCAAGGACACATAGTAAAGATAGCCGCTAGAAACAGCGACAATTGACTTGGCGCGTTTATCTGATGTGGTTGGTGCGACCAAGAAAATCGTATCAATGTCCACTTCCCGCAGCAATTTGTGAAGCTGTGTGGATTCCGCCGGTGGCATGTCCACTAATAAAACACCATCTACTCCCGCGGCTTTGGCCCTGGTTACGAAGCGTTCATAACCCATAATCTCTACCGGGTTCAAATAACCCATCAGAACCAGAGGCGTGTGGTTGTTTGACTCACGGAATGCGCAAACTACATCGAGCACTCTGCCGAGACTTGCACCTCCAGCCAACGCTCTTTCGGCGCCGAGTTGAATAACCGGACCATCGGAGGATGGGTCGCTGAAAGGTACGCCTAATTCGATAATATCCGCGCCATCTTCCACCAACTGGTGCATAAGCTTCAGGGTTATATCGAAATCAGGATCCCCGCCCACCAAATAGGGAATTAGTAGCTTTCTTTTACCGGCTTGGGCCGTACTAATGACGGATGAAATTCTACTCATAGTGATTACAGCGTGATTCCTTCAAGTTTTGCAACCGTGTTGATGTCTTTATCTCCGCGCCCTGAGACGTTAATTACAATGGCTTTTTCCTTATCCATTTGAGACGCGAGTTCCATAGCATAGGCAACTGCATGCGCTGTTTCTAGCGCAGGAATAATGCCTTCTAAGCGAGTCATTTTATGAAATGCAGCCATCGCTTCCTTGTCTGTCGCTGCGACATACTTAACTCGCTTAAGGTCTTTAAGCCAGGCGTGCTCTGGCCCTACACCCGGGTAATCTAGCCCAGCCGACACGGAATGGGTTTCCATTATCTGGCCATCGTCACTGGTCATCAAATAAGTTCGATTACCATGCAAAACCCCCGGTTTGCCATTTGCTGTCAAGGGGGCAGCGTGCTGCTTGGTGTCAATGCCATGGCCCCCTGCTTCGACTCCGTACATGGCTACCGATGTGTCATGTAAAAACGGGTGAAACATGCCAATAGCGTTGGAACCGCCGCCGACACAAGCTACTAAGGCATCCGGCAGTTTGCCAATTTGTGCTAGGCTCTGCTGCTTGGTTTCTCGGCCAATAACGCTCTGAAAATCCCTTACTAATCGCGGGTACGGATGGGGGCCGGCTACAGTGCCAATAATATAATAGGTGTTATCGACATTGGTGGCCCAATCTCGTAGCGCCTCGTTCATAGCGTCTTTTAGTGTGCGGGAGCCTGATTCTACCGAAACCACGTTTGCCCCTAGGAGCTTCATACGATAGACATTAGGGGCTTGCCTGACGATATCCTCGGCACCCATATAGACGTGACACTCCAGGCCTAAACGCGCAGCGACGGTAGCACTGGCCACGCCATGCTGGCCCGCGCCAGTTTCGGCGATCAAGCGGGTTTTACCCATGTGCTTAGCAAGTAAAGCCTGACCAATGGTATTGTTCACTTTGTGCGCACCGGTATGATTTAGATCCTCTCGCTTCAAATAGATCTGCGCACCACCACAGGCATCGGTCATGCGTTGAGCAAAATACAGAGGCGATGGTCGTCCAACGTAATGCGTCAAATCATAGTCGAACTGCCGCCAAAACTCAGGGCTTGCAGAAAGCTCAGAATAAACCTGTGCTAATTCTTCTACCGCATTGATGAGAGTCTCACCGACAAAAATACCGCCGTAAGGACCGAAGTGGCCAGATGCATCAGGCCCATCAAATTGATCAACTTCTATCTCAGCTTGAGACACTACGTACTCCTTCAATAAATTGCATTAGTTTGGCGGCATCTTTAATGCCTGGGCTGGATTCTACACCACTGCTGACATCAACACCGTAGGGATTAACTGTTGCTATTGCCTGAACTACATTATCGGGATTTAACCCGCCAGCAAGAACCAATTTTGGCAATGCGCTGCTACTTATTAATGCGGCTTTACTCCAATCAAACGATTTTCCAGTGCCACCTGGCGCCCCTTTATCATAGCTATCCAATAAAATAAGCTCAGCGGAGGGATACGCGCTGACTGCCTGATGTAGATCAGCATCGAGCCCTACTCTAAATGCCTTCATATAGGGAATATCGAAGGACATACAAAATTCTTCACTTTCCGAGCCATGAAATTGGAGCAAGTCAACGTAACCGCTATCAATAACTTGATGTACTGCTTCAGCGCTTGGATCAACGAACAAAGCAACGATCGTTACATCGGCTGACACTCCAGCGCTGATTGCCGCAATATTATCCGCAACCACAGCGCGTGGACTCGATGGATAAAACACCAAGCCAATGGCATCAGCACCTAAATCGGATGCAATAACAGCATCCTCTGCGCGAGTAATTCCGCAAACTTTAATCCAGTGCTTTTGCATAGAGTTGGCAAACAATGAGGCGAGGAAGGGGCGCTATTCTACCAAAAACTGCTGCTGCCGACTATTGTGATGCACATAAAATTGCGGGTAAAACCTTTTGGCCCAATGCTCCATAAGACTCAGGATAACCCACCTCGACCAAATATAGGCCCTCCGGCGCAGCCGTGGTCGCGGCAAGGGTTCTATCCTTGGACTTTAGCAAATCCCCTATCCAATCCACAGATTGCCTTCCTTCGCCCACAGCTAACAATGACCCCATTATGTTCCGCACCATGTGTTGCAAGAACGCATTGGCGCAGACATCAAAAACTAGTAGTCCTCCTAGCTCGGTAAAGTTGGCCGAAATAATCTCACGCATCGCAGTTTTAGACTGACATCCAGCAGCTCGAAAAGCGGAAAAATCTTGCTCTCCAATGAGTGATTGAGCGGCTTTTTGCATTCGTTGGATGTCGAGCGAGTGTTTTCGATGGCTAGCTAAACGATTAAGAAATGGCGACCGAGTTTTACTGCGGTAAATAATATAGTTGTAGCGCCTAAACCTTGCCGAGAAACGTGCGTGAAAATCATTGTCTACAACTTGGCTGGCGGTTACTCGAACAGCATCACAAAGCAGACTATTCGCACCTTCCTGCCACGCCTTGAAACCCCTATCAACCGGTGTATCAAAGTGGACAACCTGGCATGTGGCATGGACATTTGCATCAGTACGACCGGCACAAGTCACTGTAATTGGGCTATCTGCAATTTTGCTAAGGGCCGTTTCAAGCTCTCTTTGAACGGTCGGTAGGGCTGGGGAGAGTTGCTTTTGCCATCCTGAAAACGCAGCGCCATTGTATTCAAGCTTGAGAGCAATACGCGTTAAAGCAGATGTCATAGATGGCTAATTCACTGGTTAAACTCAAGCTGCGGCTTTCCTAGTAAGTCAAAAGCACAAGCGCAGTTGCCGCTTTTAATCGCCGCCCTTCTCTACGGCTTGCATCAATACTTTGGCTTCTTTAACTTGATCCGGTGTTCCCTCTCGAATAACTTCAAGAAGAATTTCCTTCGCGCCATCAGCATCACCCATTTTTTGATAGGCATAGGCGAGTTCTAATTTTGTCGCAGTCTCATCTTCATCGGACATGGCATAAGTATCGTCATCGTCGTCGTCAATGCTTACTGCACTCACATCCACCTCAACATCGTCATCATCATCGGTGAGAAAATTTAAGTCGTCGTCATCTGTGGTCAAGTCTGCGACCGGTGAAGCTGGGATTTCAACCTCGTCAAAATCAAAATCCACTAAACCATCATCGTCAACATCTGACTCGTTTGATTTTTTCTTTGTCGATACTTCTTCATCAAGATCTAAAAAGTCATCGTCCGATAGAGAAATTTCAAGATCATCATCAATATCATCTGCGCTTATTTCGAGTTCGCTCAAGTCAAAATCGAAGTCTTTGCTAGAGCCTTGCGTCTCGACAATAGTTGCTTCATCCGAGCTAGATTCAGGCAGTGTTTCTTCAAGTTCTTCATCGAGATCGAAACTAATTTCATCGGCGTTGGAATTTTCAATTACCGTATCTGCCGACTCAGTCTTCAGATCAAAATCAAATGTCTCCAGATTATTTTCGGTGGGCGCTTCAGTCGCAGGCGCTTCCAATTCGCTCTTATCAAAATCGAAATCTAGTAAATTTTCATCCTTGTCAGCTGGTTTTTCCGTAGCGGGCGCTTCGGTTGACTCGTTAGCCGATGCGGACGGAGATTCGAATGCAAAAGTTTCTAGCTCTTCAACTTCTGCAGGGGGTTCTGTTTGAGATACAGCACTAGTTGCGGGCTCATCACTTTCAAACTCCAGAGTGTCGATTTCTAACTCATCTGAGTCATCACTGCCCTCAGACTGTTTCGTTGTTTCTTCAACACTAAATTCAAATGATTCTATCGCATCTGGCTCTCGATCGATCTCAGCACTTGGGCTGTCTTCAGCATCGTTTGACTCCGCCTCTGGGTCATCCGCCAGATCGAAGGTCAAATCCATCTCCGCCGGCTCATTGTCAGCATCTAACTCGTCAATAGAAACACTGGGCTTAGCAACAGGTTTGGCGCTAGGCTCTTGGTCATCAGCCAGCTCAAAGGTATCGTCTTCGAAAGAATCTAAATCAATACCTAAATCATCCAAGAAAGAAGCTGTGTCATCTTTTTCTTTTTGCGACACTTTTTCAGTCTTACCAGTAAAACTGGCGGCAGTCTTGGCTGCCGGAGCTAAGCCCGCACGCAGCGAATCAATCTTTTTATCAATGGCTGGGACTTTGTTGGTCTTGAGCTCACTAGCAAGGTCATCGAAAGCTGTCAAGTCACCCTTTTTAGCGAAAACTTCTAACAACTTTGCCGAAAGCAGATCATTACCTGGGTTATCTTCAATAGCCGCACGTAAAAGATTTTCAGCTTGTTTAATATTGTCCTGCTCGAGCAATCGGTCAGCTTGTGCGCAGATGTCATCAATATTTGTAGCATCCAACAGTAAATCGGGATCAATTGCCGCAGGTTTTTTCTTATCTGTTTCTGTGCCAACGCTGATGATATCGTCTAGTTCGCTATCCAAATCCGCATCATTGTAGTCTTGGAATTCCGAGCCGCCTTCTTCTTTGTCTTTGTCCGAATCTTGCTTAGAGTTATCCGTAACCCCGTTGAATTCTTCTTCATTGATTATCTCGTCAAGGTCTTCATCTTCTTGGCTACCAGACTTGTTTCTTCTCAGCAATATCATCACAAGACCAAGAACCAATACTCCAGCCCCTGCGATAAGCAGCATAGAATTGCCTAACAAAGTCTCAAGGAAACTTGGTTGACGAATAGCCACAGGCGGAGCTTCCAACTGTGCAGCAGCAGCCGCTTGCTGAGCTGCTAATTCTGCTTCGGCTGCAGCGTCAGCCAGAGACTGTTGTAGCTGAGCTAGTTGCAAATCTTGTAGTCGAATAATTTCTTGAGCAGCAGCTATTTGCTCATCGAGATCGGCTAATCGAGACTCCATTTCTTCCCGTTCAAGTCGCGCTCTGTCTGCCTCTTCCTCGCGCAGCGCAAGCTGAGTTTCGAGTTCGGCAATTCTGCGGTCTAGCTCATTGCCACTAGAACTGGCACCCGGCTCATCAGATTCCGGCTCACCCGTGATAACGCTTAACTGACCGGAGCTGACCTCTTGGGCAGGCGCCGTATTGGCAGGCGCAGCCAGTGGCTGAATATCTGCTTGTGCGGTTTGGCGATTTTGCCGCGCAACTTCATCAATGGCCTCTCGCTGATCGATAGCTTGAATATCGGACAGAGTTGGAATGCGCAATTCCTGCCCTGCTCGCAATCGATTAATATTGCCACCAATAAATGCATCAGGGTTAAGCTCTTGAATCGCTAGCATTGTCTGCTGCAAGCTGACACTCTGATTTGGTCTTACTCGCAGTGCGATATCGGTCAGTGTTTCCGCATCGTTGCTGATCACTGTTTGCTGCGTTTCGGCTTCGACCACCGCTTCGGGTGCGGGCTCTTCTTCAGCAGCTTCAACGTCTTCAGGGACAACGGTATCCGCCTCCTGGTCAGCCTCTTCGATTTCAGCCTCGGTGACCACTTCCTGCGCGTCTTCTATGACCGTCTCAGATACAGCCTCTTGGCTGGTTTCTGCTACTTCGATGGCTTGGGTCAAAGGCTCTGGTTGCTCAACTTCTACGTCTGCACTCTGAAGTGCGATGTCTTCAGGCTCTGAGACATCGGTTTCAAGCTCTGAGGCAGCAACAGGCGAGATGATTTCTGGCTCAAGCACCGGTTGATTTGACTGACTTGGCTCTCGTGATGGCGGCTGGGATTGTGGTCGGGGCTCGGACGAATTGTTTGCGGGTGTTGGTGGCGTCAATACGGCGCTTATTGGGGCTCGCACAGGCGCTGTTGGGGCCGGGGCCGTATCTTGAAAAACCGGTAGATCTAACAGAATCGTATGCTCACTTAGCAGGCGGCCGTTACTCCAGCGCGTTTCCAAAATAAAGCTAAGGTAAGGCTCGCGAACGATTTGATTTGTGGTTAAAACAACGAAGTTTCCGTCGGCGGTAGCTTCGCTTCGAAAACGGATATTATTAAGGAAAACGGCGCGTTCGATTCCAAAGCGGACAAAGTCTTCAGGAGCGGCAACTTGAATAGTGACGTCTTCAAGCCTGGTGTCACCTAATTGGAGAACTTCGATTCGAACTCTAAGCGGTTGATTCAGATAAGATTCTACAGTAACTGCGCCTAGGCCCAAAGCAAAGGCTTGAGGTGCAAGACACGTAAAAATCAGGGCCAAAATAGCAGCGGACTTACGTAGCATCTGTCGGTAACTCTCTTTTAATGCCCCAAATAACCCGATTGCTTCGCATCGGGCACAATCGCTTCCTTTGATCCAATCATGGAAGTCTGTTCTAAAAATCTTTAGCTAGACTCGCCTCGCCTATGGCGATTGCGGTAGCGGATACCAACAAGTATTAATACAGTTTCTCCGCTACCGTTCGCAAGTATTCATTATAAATAGGTTTTTATCAACTCTTCAGCAATCTGAATTGAGTTAAGAGCTGCACCTTTACGAACATTGTCTGAAACCACCCAAAGGCTGATTCCGTTGTTTAATGAGATATCCTGCCGGATTCTACCCACAAAAACTGAGTCCTGGCCCGCAGAATCGGTCACAGCAGTAGGATAACCACCGTCTTTATGCTCATCAATAACAGTGACGCCGGGGGCGTTTTCTAACAAGAGTCGAGCATCATCCGCCGTAATTGGCTTGCTCGTCTCAATCTGCACCGCCTCTGAATGACCATAGAACACGGGCACTCGGACACAGGTTGCGCTGACAGCGACACTGTCATCACCAAGAATCTTCTTGGTCTCCCAACTCATTTTCATTTCTTCTTTGGTATAGCCATTGTCCATAAATTTGTCTATGTGAGGCAATGCATTAAATGCTATTTGCTTTGGATAAACTGCCGCTTGAGCCTCTCTGCCATTAAGCAGTTCGGCTGTTTGTTTGGCTAGTTCTTCCATGCCTTTTTTACCTGTGCCGGACACAGCCTGATAGGTAGCCACACAAATTCGCTTTATGCCAACCGCATCATGGAGAGGCTTTAAGGCGACCAACAGTCCAATGGTCGAACAATTTGGGTTCGCGATAATGTTTCTGTTGGGATATTTGGCGATATCTAGAGGGTTAACCTCAGGCACCACGAGGGGGATATCATCGTCGTATCGAAAATGGGAAGTATTGTCGATAACGATACAACCCGCCGCCCCAGCTTTTGGCGCATATTCCGCTGACACGCTGCCCCCTGCGGAGAACAACCCAATTTGTGCTTTGCTAAAGTCAAAGTCAGCCAAATTGGTCACTTTAATTCCCTTACCTTTAAACATTACCGTGGTGCCGGCTGAGCGCTCGCTGGCCAGGAGATATAGCTCTCCAACAGGGAAGTTTCTCTTCTCTAAAATCTCAATCAGTGCCTCACCGACTGCGCCTGTTGCACCTACTATTGCTACGTCGAACTTGTTCATCTCGCTTCTCTCTTCGCAGGCCGCCATCATAGCGAACCTAATGGATTGATTTTATTAGACTTACCACTACCTTAGTCGACTCCTCCGCAGAGGATTGTGCTGGCAACTAAGGGGTGGTCGTAAAATACCAAGGAGAGGTTCGACGCCATCTTTCCTCAAAGCTGGCAATAGTGTCAGACTCTTCAAGGGTCAACCCTATGTCATCGAGTCCATTGAGAAGACAGTGTTTACGGAAACTGTCTACGGCAAAGTCAATAACACTGCCATCCGGCTTTGTGATTTGCTGCTGCTGCAAATTAACCTCTAGCTGGTAGCCTTCGGTGGCTGTCACTTCAGCAAACAACTGGGAGACAATATTCTTATCTAAAACAATAGGTAAAAGGCCATTTTTAAAGCAATTATTAAAGAAAATATCTGCGAAACTTGGTGCGATAATGACGCGAAAGCCATAGTCATCCAAGGCCCATGGCGCGTGCTCACGGCTAGAACCACAGCCGAAATTGTCTCTCGCTAGCAACACACGACTGCCGGCGTAACGCGGTTGATTTAGCACAAAATCAGGATTTAACGGCCGCTTACTGTTATCACTATCAGGCTCGCCCTTATCCAAATATCGGTGCTCGTCAAACAGATTAACCCCAAAGCCTGTGCGCTTAATGGATTTTAGAAACTGTTTGGGAATAATAAAATCGGTGTCTACGTTCGCCCTATCCAGTGGTAACACCAAGCCCTTTTCAATACTAAACTTTTTCATAACACCTTATACCATTGCGCAGGCCACAGCGGGCCAGCTACTTCGATTAAATAAGTTCTCTAACATCCACAAAATGACCAGCGATCGCAGCAGCAGCTGCCATAGCGGGACTCACAAGGTGAGTTCTCCCACCAAACCCCTGCCGGCCTTCAAAGTTGCGGTTCGATGTGGATGCACAATGCTTGCCGGCGCCAAGTTGGTCCGCATTCATCGCAAGACACATGGAACAGCCTGGTTCTCGCCACTGCAAACCTGCTGCCACGAATATCTTATCCAGCCCCTCATCCTCAGCCTGCTTTTTAACCAACCCCGAGCCTGGCACAACTAAGGCCATTTCAATATTGGCAGCGACCTTCTTGCCATTGACCACTTTCGCGGCCTCTCGCAGGTCTTCGATACGGGAATTAGTGCAAGATCCAATAAAAATACAATCCAATTTAATGTCTTTTATACGAGTGCCACCTGTTAGCCCCATGTACTTGAGCGCCTGCTCGATGTTCTCACGCTTAGTAGAATCGGGCTCATCTGCAGGGACGGGTACAATGCCATTGATAGATGTCACCATTTCCGGCGAAGTGCCCCAAGTTACCTGCGGCTCTATTTCCGCCGCATTGAGCTCTACCTCCACATCAAACACTGCATCGACATCGCTTACTAGCCCAATCCACGCCGCTTTAGCTTGTTCCCAGAGCTCTCCTTTAGGTGCAAATGGGCGGCCTTCTATGTAATCTAGCGTTGTCTGATCGACAGCAATTAATCCCGCACGAGCACCAGCTTCAATCGCCATGTTGCAGACTGTCATTCTGCCCTCAATACTGAGGGACATGATGGCATCGCCGGCAAATTCGATGGTGCACCCGGTGCCACCGGCAGTACCTATCTTGCCAATGATCGCTAAAACGATGTCCTTTGCAGTAACCCCAGCCTTTAGCTGACCGTTAACGGACACGCGCATATTCTTCATTTTCTTTTGCATCAAACACTGAGTCGCAAGCACATGTTCTACTTCAGAGGTGCCTATACCATGAGCCAAGGCGCCAAGCGCTCCATGTGTTGATGTATGAGAGTCACCACACACAATTGTCATGCCCGGTAGGGTAGCTCCCTGCTCTGGCCCAACAACGTGAACAATGCCCTGGCGGCTATCTGTCATTTTGAGTTCGAAAATATTGAACTCATCACAATTATCATCGAGTGTGGTTACTTGAATCTTGGAAACCGGATCTTTGATGCCTTCGAGGCCTTGCGCGCGCTCATCCAGCGTAGTGGGAATATTATGATCGGGAGTTGCAAAGTTAGCGTCGGCTCGCCAAGGCTTACGACCGGCAATACGCAGCCCTTCGAACGCTTGAGGCGACGTCACTTCATGAATCAAATGTCTATCGATGTAAATCAGTGCAGTGCCGTCTTCACGTTCACTCACTAAATGAGACTCCCAGATTTTGTCGTATAACGTTTTTCCGCTCATTCCCTTTACCAACTTAATTTAAATGCTAAAATAAAACCCATAACTATTTGTTATATATACTATTATCTAATATTTTGTGCCCGATCCCGCAGCAGATGATCCATTAATACCAGCGCAACCATTGCTTCTGCAATCGGAGTTGCCCTAATGCCGACACAAGGATCATGTCGGCCAGTTGTAATAACTTCTGTAGGCTCGCCCGTCACCGTAATGGATTGGCCAGGTAGACGAATACTAGAAGTCGGTTTCAGCGCAATATGCGCTAATATATCTTGCCCGCTGCTTATGCCGCCAAGAACACCACCTGAATTATTACCGATGAAGCCAATCGGCGTGATTGCGTCCCGATGCTCGCTACCTTTTTGCGTGACAGACTGAAAGCCCGCCCCTATTTCAACACCCTTCACGGCGTTAATACTCATAAGGGCCTTGGCAAGATCAGCATCTAAGCGATCAAACACAGGCTCGCCCAACCCTACTGGCACCCCGGTTGCGTGAACCGAAATTTTAGCACCAATCGAATTGCCCTCTTTGCTCAACGCTGCCATATAGGCTTCCATCTCTGGAACTTTACTTTTATCAGGGCAGAAAAATGGGTTTTTCTCTATCTCGGAAAAATCGATACTTTCAACTGCGATTGGGCCCAACTGACTTAAATAACCTTGTATCTTAGTGCCACAGGTCTCGGCGAGATACTTCTTGGCAATCGCCCCCGCTGCCACGCGCATAGCCGTTTCTCTCGCAGAGGATCGTCCTCCACCTCGATAATCACGGATGCCATATTTTTTTTGATAGGTGAAATCAGCATGGGCTGGTCTGAATTGATCCTTGATTTTGCCGTAATCTTTAGATCTTTGATCGGTATTTCTGATCAAAAGCCCAATAGGCGTGCCGGTGGTTTTACCTTCGAATACGCCAGAGAGGATTTCAACCTCATCGTCTTCTCTACGCTGGGTTGTAAATCGCGATTGACCTGGCTTGCGTCGATTCAAATCCCCTTGCATGTCCGCAGCGCTCAATTCCATGCCGGGAGGGCAACCGTCCACTATACAGCCAAGTGCCGGACCATGGCTTTCACCAAAGCTGGTTACTGTAAAAAGCTTGCCTATTGTGTTTCCTGACATAGAAACCTACCGTAGCGGCACCTTGTGGCCCGCCAACATCGCGAAAAGGCGTGGATTGTACACTAAACGGTGCTATCGCTGAAAGTTTGCAATTGTGCCTTGGTCAGACAAAATACGCCTTCCCCGCCATGGGCAAACTCCAGCCAGAGAAAAGGCACCTGAGGTAAAGCCTCAACTAATGCCTCCGCAGAATAACCCACTTCCATTACGAATAACCCGTCATCAGTGAGATACGAAGCGGCTGCCTTCATTAGGGTGATAGGAAGCTCTAAGCCATCGTTAGGACTTATTAAGCCAAGCGCCGGCTCTCTCAAATATTCCAAAGGCAGGTTTTCGTATTCAGAATCAGAGACATAGGGTGGGTTCGACAAGATTAAATCGAACTTTCCTTCAATCTCAGTGAAGCCATCGGACAAAACGCTTGCCACCCTGCTTTCGAGTTGGTGCAAGCGAATATTTTGGGAAGCAATGTCTAAGCATCTAGTTGAAACATCGGCAAGCACGACAGCAGCATCAGGAAATGCCAGAGCCGCAGCGATGCCTATGCAGCCGCTACCTGTACACATATCCAAAATATGTTTTGGCTCCCTGTGAAGCAGCCCTGCAAATCCGTTGTTGATTAACTCGGCAATAGGCGAACGCGGTATCAACACATTCTCATCCACAATAAATCGATGTCCCGCAAACCAAGCAGATCCTACTAAGTAGGCTGTGGGTATTCTCTCATCGACTCGGCGGCGAGCAACTTCTTCAAGGCGCTGATATTGATCCTCAGTAAGCAGCTGCGCAGATAGATCTAGCTCCGTGTCAAATGGGAGGTCAAGTATGCAGAACACAAGATAGACAGATTCATCCATCGGGTTATCTGTACCATGTCCATAAAAAAGGTCTGCAGCTGCAAAGCGCTCAGCCAGAGTATCGATATAGACTTGAATAGTCATTGAATTCAATGGGCTTGGGCTCATAAAATGCTTTACCAAATTAAACTGTTATCGTAGGGTAGCGACTAATTTAACGTCTTGTGTTTAGCAGTGGGTAATTAATGGAAGAATCATTTTTAAAAATCATCAAAGCCATTGGCGAAGACCCTACGCGAGACGGATTAGTTGAAACTCCAAAAAGAGCCGCGAAAGCAATGGAGTTTCTAACTCAAGGCTATCACATGGATCTCGACGAGGTGATTAATGGAGCCTTGTTTCCCTCCGATAATGACGAAATGGTTATCGTGAAAAACATAGAGCTCTACTCATTATGTGAACACCACCTGCTACCCTTTATCGGCAAGTGCCACATCGCCTACATACCAAAAGGGAAAGTCATCGGCTTATCCAAAATCGCTCGAATTGTGGATGTCTTCGCCCGAAGACTTCAGATTCAAGAAAATTTAACAACTGAAATTGCTAAATGCATTGTCGAAAAAACCAATGCCAGTGGCGCCGCTGTTATTATCGAGGCGCAGCATATGTGCATGATGATGCGAGGTGTTGAAAAGCAAAATTCAGTAATGACCACATCTTGCATGCTCGGCGCTTTCAGAAACAGCGAAAAAACACGCAGCGAATTTTTAGCGCTGGTCACCTAGATTTGCTCTAATCAGCACGGCTTCCACCCGATTTTGGCAGGTTTCACTGCCGCAGCTAGGTGCTAAGGGCCCTACCCCTTTAGCGCTAAGGCGCGACTCTTCGATGCCAGATTCAAGCAACGCAGACACCACACTGTTCGCTCGCTGAAGCGATCTTTCCTGTAAGGTATTGAAATCCTCGCTTCCTTGTATATGAGCGACAATATACAACGCAATATCAGGATTGAGTGTTAACAGGGAGTTCAGTTTAGAAAGTGAATCGTCGCTTTCAAGCAATTCATCGTTTTCAAACTCAAGTCCGGGTATAGAGACAAAGCCGTTTGCGATCAGCCTGGCGATCATGGAAACTGCATCTTCTGATTGCTCTAGCGGCTCCAGAATCTCAAGATACCCATAGAGCCTGCCATTACCACGGGTGATGATGTAGCACACAAAATAGTTTACCGGATGCCGAGAATTATCAGCGTAGACCATCAAATATTGGTTTTGAGAAGGACCGTATAAAACTCGATTCCCAAACACATCATTAGCCCAGTCATTACTGCTTCCGCACGCCCTACCATCACAGGAAAACAGTTCATCAAAGCCGGCTCGGTCGAATTGTTGTATAAAATAGTTTTCAATTTCATCGCCCGAAAAACCCGATGGTATCTCATATAGCAATTTACTCAATTTACCTGTCACTCTTAAGGATTTTTCAGGCGACGCACGACCGCTACTGCGCTGTAATATACCTAGTGGCACTTGATAGACGTGATCAGATAAGGTGTCAGAACTAATCAGCGTGGAATTGGAAAATGGCTCGATTAGAGTTTGAGCTGTAACTTGATGTGCGCACTGCAGCGCGAGCGCTATAAGCAAGCAACTAAAAGATTTTATGGCGTAAGTGCAATTACTAAGACTCATGGCTTGATTGTATAAAGAAGCTCTCCACAGCCAGGTGCAATTATATCCATCGAAACGCAGGCGATTTCGCTGCAGGCCATCTGACGATCGCTTTCTAACGTACCATCTAGCATTAGGGATAACAAATTACTAAGCAAGGGGTTGTGACTAACAATAAACAGCTGCATCACATTCATACTTTCGAAAGAGTCCAATAAATCATACACGTTCGCTTCGGGCACAAGATTCTGATTAACCTCATAGCGTGTAGACGGTGAGGCCATTCTAAGGGCCGTCATGGTTTGTCTGGCTCGTTGATAAGGGCTCATCATAGCCCTCTCAATTTGCGGCGACCTTGCGCTCAACTTCTGCATCACTGCTCTTGTATCCATTACCCCTTTACGAGTTAATTCCCGTGTTTGATCCGATTGACTCGTCTGCTCGGCTTCGCCATGGCGCATTAAATATATTAGCATTTTTCTACCTATTCACTTTCTTTCACTGTGGGCTCAAGCACTAATAGTTATCATTGATTCAAACCCTCACCCGACATTCGAATCAGACTCACTCGCAGGCTTTTGGTTTTTTTCAACGCTGGCGCTACTCTTGGCCGGTTTTTTCGCTGGTGCTTTTTTCTTTGCCACTTTCTTAGTGGTCGAGGTAGAGCCAGCCACAGGCGCTTCTGAACTAGATTGAGAGGCTTTTTTGGTGGATGCAACTGATGCCTTTTTAGGGGCGCCTGCCTTTCTCTCTTTTTCCGCCTCCTCAAAAGCGTTCTCTGAAGGAAAGTCAGCAAACGGAAAAGGTCGCTCATCTGAATTGTAGGTTACAAAATCAATAATCTGAGATACATACTGTTTTATAAGAAAACCTAAACCACGAAGATTTCGGTTAGCATCCCCCGTAATTGCAGCAAATAGCGCCTGCGCGATAGTCAAAATAATGATTGCAGGCACAATAAGCAAATACAGGACAAATGCAAATCCCACCATTAAAAGAATACGTCCCCACATGGATGGTTGTTTCAAATTTTCCACGATGTCATCAATTTGATCCGACATTATTGCTCCTCTACTGTTAACGATTTTTCTTGATGCGCTTCAAATTCAACATCTAAAGCCTGTTCTCCTAACATCAGTGACGAAATGATATTGCTGATAGACTGATGTTCATAGATAATTTTGTAAAGCCCCGTTGCTAAGGGCATATACACATTTAGCTCATCAGCCTTTTCTTTCACTGATTTTACCGTACTCACACCTTCCACCACCTGACCAATGTCGGCTAATGCTGACTCAATGCTCGTTCCTTTGCCCAGTGCATAGCCTAGTCGGTAGTTTCTACTAAGTGGGGTCGAGCAAGTTACAACTAAATCGCCTACTCCAGCCAAGCCTAAAAACGTCATCGGATCGGCGCCGAGCTCTTTACCAAAGCGCGCCATTTCCGCCAAGCTGCGAGTAACCAACATACTATTGGTATTGAATCCCATGCCCATTGCAGCAGCGATACCAGCGATTATGGCGTAGATGTTTTTCAGAGACCCGCCTAGCTCAACACCAAAAATATCGTTGTTGGTGTAAACTCTGAATGTTTTGGACTTTAGCGCATCTTTAACAGTATCTCGCACTTCTTTATGTTCGCTCGCAATCACTGTGCCAGTTAAATGGCCAGCCGCGATCTCTTTGGCAAGGTTTGGTCCGCTTAATACGCCTGTTTTTGCTGATGGGGACTCTTGCGCCAACACTTGACTCATTAGCAAGAACGAATCTGGTTCTATCCCCTTTGTTGTGCTGACAAGCAAAGCATCAGGGGGCGCGCAGGCAACTACAGATCGAACAACTTCGCGAAATGACATGCTTGGTATGGCGATAAAAATTAAGCCGCTACCATCAACGGCGTCAGCCATATTCAAAGTCGCTTTTACTTTTTCGTTTAGAGCATAACCAGGTAAGTATTGAGTGTTCTCATGATACTCGTTAATTTGCGCCGCTTGCTTGCTACTGCGAATCCAAAAACTCACATCATAGCCATTATTAGCCACAATATTGGCGATGACCGTGCCGAAACTACCACCACCAATCACAGAAATCTTTTTTGAGGCCATAATAAGTGAATCAGCTTAAATAAAGGGCACATGATAGACCTCTTACCCAGCAATACCAACCAGTAAGGCCTCGATTCATGTGGGTTTGCGCCGAGCGAACAACGCCAATGGCCAGGTTATCTGTTTAGAGTCATTGCGCCATATTTTAGATAGTTTGGGAGAAATAAGGGCTACGGGGTCTATGCCTTTGTCTTTTATATAGTTATTCGTTGCCGACCAGCTTCGCAAATAGGATTCGAATTGACTCTGACTCCACTCGACTCGAAGGACAAAGTTTGGGGCAGTTAAGCCCTTGAATGGAAAGTCGATTGAACCGTAGCCCTGCTCGACCATAATTCGTTCAGGAGTCCAGTAATCTTTTAGAGTAAAGCGGTACAGCTCATCCACAATCTGATCAATCTCTGGCTCGATGCTATGGAGCCCATAGGACCAGATAGCTAGCACTCCACCCGGCTTAAGCACCCGATTCGCTTCTGAGAAAAATTTAGGAAGATCGAACCAATGCAGCGCCTGGGAAACAGTAATTAAGTCGACGCTGACATCATCTAAGGGCGATTTTTCCGCCAAGGCGACGCTATACTCGATATTACTTATAGCGGGCGCAAATGCGATTTGCTTGGCGCTTGCATCAGTAGCAATGACCTTTTTAAACAAGCCTGCCAGCATCGTCGCTGTTTGCCCATTACCTGTTGCGCAGTCCCAAGCCAGATTATGAGCCGTGGTAATTTTTGCTAAGTATTCAAATAATTCGATTGGGTAGCTAGGCCGACCTTCTAGATAACTAGACGCCTGGTCTGAAAAATAATCTCTAAATGTCATCAGAGTTTGCTCTATCTATGAAAGCTATTCTATTGGATTGAAAAAACAGCAGCGTGTCATAAATCTTCGCCGATATTGTTTTGGGAGTCACTGACGCCCCAACTAAAAGGTCGTACTCGCTATCAGCCGGGATTTTTGTCCAGCTTAGACGCAGAAAATCCCGAAACGTTTTATCTGAGAAAAGCTCAATCCACTGGGAAGGAATAACACTCAGGCTGCCGTAAAGTGTACCCGAGTTAAACGACCGAACTATACGCACGGACCGTATGCGGCCAAACATATCCATTGCAACTAGCAGATCGACAAATCCATTGAATCCATCTTCCGCTGTTGCCGGAATAACGACATAAACAACTTCATTCGCTTTCTTTGCAATATAAGCAAGTCGCGGTTTTTGTAAGCCCAAAAGCTCCAAATTAACGAATCCACTGGGCATCTGATCAGGTGCCAGCAGCACAACGTCTTTCAATAATTCGTTGTCGTATTCATCTGTCTCTAATAGGGTCCCAAGCGCGACCAGATCATAACGCTCTTGAGCCTCCCTAATGGACGCATTGCTCAACCACGAGGTAAATCCAACGACCGCGAGCATGGAGACTGCTATACAAACTGATATGTAAGAGCGCAAATGTACTCATCCGACAATAAAACGTTGGAGTATATCGTGGAATTCTAATTATTCACCATCGAAGCCGAAACGAACCAATACAAGATCTCGCTTAATTTGGCGCACTATGCGCATAAGCTAAAATTGAAAGTTAGACTAAGTTTGCAGCGGATTGGAGGAAACCAATTAGCGGCGCTGGATAGACACCAAGAAATAGTAACGCGCCAAGAAGTATTGCCAGCACGCAGTAAGAGGTCAGGCTTTCGGCACCGGCCACAGGAAATTTCTCTTCATCGAGACTCGCGGGTTGTAACATGGAGTAAATTACTCGTAAGTAATAATAAAGTCCGATGCCAGACCCGATAACCAATGCGGCCAGTAAGGCCCAGAGCGAGCTTTCAACGGCAGCGAAAAACAAATAAAATTTGCCAATGAACCCGATTGTAAGTGGAATTCCTGCAAGCGATAGCAGCATTGCCGTGAATATTAAAGCAAGCCAAGGGGCGCGCCAGAACAGCCCCGTGAAGTCGTCAATAGAATCGAATTCGCTTTCACTAGAAGAAACAATCGAAAGCACAGAAAAAGCGCCAAGGCTCATCACAACATACGCTATAAGATAAAAGCTAGCGCCTTCAGCACTCAGTGTGCTGTCGTCTGAAAAGCCTGCTACCACTGCTATCATCAAGTAACCCATATGAGCTATAGATGAATAAGCTAACAGTCGTTTCAGGTTTTTTTGCATTAGAGCCAAGAGGTTGCCGACTAATATAGAGGCGATAGCAACAAACGAAAATGCGGCCATCACCGAGCCGAACGCTAAAGCATCACTTGATACAATGAATCGGAGGAACACCACGAACATCGCCATCTTTCCAATTGTCGCTAAGTAGGTCGTGGCAGGTAGCGGTGCTCCTTCATATACATCCGGAGTCCACATATGAAATGGAGCAAGTGATAATTTAAATGCGCTACCCGCTACCACTAAGACTAGGGCGAGCACTGCATAAGCCTCGTTCACGGGAATTTCGTTAGCACTAACTGAGAGCTCGCTGAATGATAAACTGCCAGTTTGCATATACACCAAAGCAAGGCCAAAAAGAATAAAACCAGATGCTGCCGCGGATAAGACTAAATATTTCATTGAGGCTTCTAACGGGTGCTGAGCCGCGTTCTTACTATGCAGTGGGTAAGCAATCATTCCGTACAGCGACATACTTAAGGTTTCTAGCCCAAGAACCATTCCTATAAAGTGATTGCTGCTAACCAACGCTATTGCACCGATAGTCGCTATACCAAGTAGCAAGTAGAACTCTTCCTTCTGGTCTTCCAATCGGAAAAAATAAGGGAAGCTTAATATGGCAATAAACAGCGCTGCGATACAGCATACTGCCGTAAACAACAGACTGTACTGGTCAATTAGGAATAATGGTGTGATTTGTTGATTAGTGTAGGGCATCATAATCACAGCCACTATCGCTGCAATGAACAATCCCATTATCATAATCGCTGCTGTCGCAATGAAGCTTCGGCGCAGAGCAATAACCAACATAGTAACAACAACCGCCACAGTCATTATTAGGAGTGGTAATAAAGGCAACAGATCATCAAGACTAATCATTCGATAATGGCCTAACAGAAACTGCCAAGCCTCCTCTTAAGTCAACACCGCATCTAACACAGGTTGAGTCATTGCTAAAAAGGATTGCGGGTAAAGACCCATCCACACTAATCCAAGCATCATTAAGATAAAATAAAACATTTCTCTTCGATCTAAATCGATTAGGTGAGCTTCAATTTCACTGGAAGGCTTAAACTCACCCTGAAAAACTTTTTGAATCACCCACAGTGAATAAACTGATGCGAAGATTAGGCCAAAGGAAGCGGCCACCGTAGCCCACACATTGGCTTGAAAGGCTCCCAACAAGGCCAAGAATTCGCCTACAAAGTTACCTAGCCCTGGCATGCCAAGTGCCGCCACTGAAAAGAATAAAGTGACTACGGCCATTCTTGGAGCCTTTTTCCAGAAACCGCCCATTTCATTCATGTTTCGCGTATGAATACGAGACTGCAATCCGCCTGCCAACATGAACAAGGCTGCTGCGCTCAAGCCATGGGCAAGCATAGTCATGATAGCGCCCTGCACTGCTTGTTCGTTCCAGGCATAAATTCCAAGAGTCACGAATCCCATATGGCTGATACTTGTGTAGGCTATAAGCCTCTTGATGTCAGACTGAGCGAATGCCACTTTTGCACAGTAAAGAATACTGACTGCTGCCAGGGTCATTGCGATCGGCGCAAATAACTCAGAGGATTCCGGGAATAGTGGAATAACGAAACGAAGCAACCCATAGGCACCAGTTTTAAGTAATATTCCAGCAAGAATGACACTGCCCGCTGTAGGTGCCTGACTATGCGCATCTGGAAGCCAGGAGTGAAACGGCACACTAGGCAGTTTGGTTGCAAAGCCAATAAAAAATCCCAGCATGATCCATACCTGTAATGGCATGGCGATATCCAACGTCAACAGGTCATCGTATTTAAAACTAAATCGGCCAAAGCTTAGATAGTGTAAGTAAGCGATTAGCAAAATAGAGATGAGCATGATCATGCCGCTTACTTGAGTGAAAATAAAAAATTTCATTGCGGCGTAATTTTTGTTCTCATGCCCCCAGATGGCAATAATGAAGTACATCGGAATCAGCATGACTTCCCAAAAGAAAAAGAACAAAAACAAATCAAGCGCGCTGAACACTCCCATCACGCCTGCTAGAGTCCATAGTAAGTTAAAATAGAAAAAGCCAGTTTTCTCAGTAATCTCGTTCCACGCAGAACCAATTGCAATTAATCCAAGGAAACCAGTCAGGGCAATCATTAAAGCGCCCAAGCCATCTACGGCCAAATAGAAGCTAATACCAAAGCGCTCGACCCATTGTCCGTCAACGCTTGCCATCCAATCCCCGGAATCGTTATCACCGGTCAAAAAAATGAGAATAACAGCGATTTCAATCAATATAGTTAGTAAAGCCACCACTCTTGGGAATTTAGAATCGAGTCCCTGTGCCGCCCACGACAACAAACCACCCACAAAAAGGATTGCAATCAAAGCCACAAGAATCATAGATAAGTACCCACGGCAAGTACCACGATAAGGCCTAACGCTAAACTAGTGGCATACCATCTTAAATAACCGGTTTGACTTTTAGACAGCAGGCCGTGAGCATCTTTAGTTATCCCAGCGACAAAATTGTAAATGGCATCGATAAAGTCGTTACGGTTAAGTTCCGACAAATAAACAAAAGGGCTAACGAATAATTTTTGATAAAGGGAATCCATAGCCCAACCGCTGAACCAAAAACTGTGGGCGGCTTTTGCAAATTTACCCACCATAAGCTTTTCCACAGACCAAGCCTTGCTTACATAAAATAGATAGCTAATACCAATGCCGATAATAGGTACTGCAATCATAAATGCCTCAATAAGAATACTTGCGTGGTGCTCCTCATGGGGTTGTCCGTGATCGAATACGTCAGCCACTGGTATGGATATCCAGCCACCAAAAACTGATAAAACCATCAGAACTATAAGTGGTGTTGCCATGCTAAACCCAGTGCTTTCGGTCTCATTGTGATGACCATTGCTTTCACCAAAAAACACGACAAAAACTAAACGAAAGCTATAGATACCAGTAAGGAACGCGCCCACTACCCCGCCAAACCATAGCCACACACCAATTCCACCCATGTCATAAGCGGCAAGTAATATTGCGTCTTTACTAAAATACCCAGAAGTTAGAGGAAATGCCGTCAATGCTAGACTTCCTATCAAAAACGACCAATAGGCAATCGGTAATTGTTTCCGTTTACCGCCCATTTTGAAAATATTATGTTCATGATGAAGACTGTAAATCACAGTGCCAGCGGCAAGAAACAGCAGCGCTTTAAAAAATGCGTGAGTCATTAAATGGAACACTGCCGCGGACCAAGCGCCAACACCTAGGCCTAAGAACATATAGCCAATTTGACTGATCGTGGAATAAGCTAAAATTCGTTTGATATCGTGCTGGGTTAGTGCTGTAAATCCCGCCATTAACAGAGTGACTAAACCAATAATCGCAACCAGCAATTGGACGTCAGGCGCCAGTTCAAACACTACATGGGTTCTTGCAATCAAATAGACGCCTGCAGTTACCATGGTTGCGGCATGGATTAGCGCGCTGATTGGGGTTGGCCCCGCCATGGCGTCCGGCAACCAAGTCTGTAGAGGCAGCTGCGCAGATTTACCTACTGCCCCACCCAAAAGAAGCAAAGAGCAGGCTATGGCCATTGAATTACCAACTTGCCATTGGATCGACGCTGTATGCAACAAGTCTTGAATATTTAGAGTGCCAAGCTCTCTGAATAGCAAAAACAGTCCAATCGCCATGGACGTATCACCAACCCTTGTAACAACGAACGCCTTTCTCGCTGCATAACCGTTAGCAGGGTTTTCGTACCAGAAACCAATAAGTAAATAACTGCATAGCCCCACTCCTTCCCACCCTAGGTAGAGCAATACCAAATTGTCAGCCAGCACTAGCATAAGCATCGCGGCCACAAACAAGTTCATGTAGGCAAAGAATCGGCTATAACTAGGATCCTCAAACATGAATCCAGTGGAATATAAATGAATCAAGAAGCCTACGCCGGTAATAATTAGCATCATTACCAGTGACAATCCGTCTAAGTAAAAAGTGAACCCCGGGTTAAAGTCGCCAACAGACATCCAAACCCATGCCTGATAGGAATATGGCTCGCTACTACCACTTAAAAACTCCAATGCGATAGTCGCTGCCACTACGAATGCCAAGCCTATTGAACCGGCCCCGGTCAAGGCAACTAGGTTCTTAGGTAATCTCCCTGCTGTGATAGCAAGGATTAGAAACCCAAGTAGCGGCAATGTAGGTAGAAGCCAAATATATTCTTGCACTGTTTTTCTTCTTTTTGCTTTAGTTAGTATTTAGTTATTGAAGCTCTGCATTTGGCTCCACTTAAGGTGCAGCAATCTCGCTATCCCTTCATCTCACTTAAAACCGATATATCCACTGTGTGGTATTTTCTGTACATTTGTATTATTAAACCCAAACCAACAGCCACCTCGGCAGCAGCCAATGTAAGAATCATTAAAAACATAACTTGACCATCGGCATGGCCCCAACGTGCTGAAGCCACAATGAATGCCAAACCGCTAGCATTCAGCATTATTTCCAGTGACATTAGTATAAATACGATATTGCGTCGGGTTAGAACACCAACGAGGCCAAACACAAACAAAATGCCTGCGAGTATTAGTCCATGTTCAACGGGGATAGAGTCCATTTAACTATTCTCAGTTTTTTCAATATCGATCATCTTTTTGCCAGGTGATAAGCTGACACCAAGCCTGCAAGCAATAATATTGACGCCAATTCCACTGCTAACACATAAGGCCCGAACAAAAGCGCACTAACCTCCAACACACCGACAGTCTCAGGGCTAATTGGTAATTGATGACTCGATAGCACAATTAGGAATTGCCCTAGCAACAGCGCTGACATTATTCCTGGCGCAATCCATACGCCAGCTGAAAGCCACTGTTTCTCTTGATCTCGACTGTGCTGTCCAAGGTTAAGCATCATGATGACAAATAGAAACAAGACCATAATGGCGCCAGCGTAAACTATAGCCTCCAACACGGCTGCAAATGGCGCGCCTAACACATAAAAAATAACAGCAACTGAAAGCAATGACAGAATCAAATAGATCAGCCCATGGACAATATTACTTTGCACAATAACCGCGAAGGTAGAAATTACCGCTACAGTAGCAGCCAGATAAAATAGAAGGCTCATGGCAAAAGGCTCCTGACATTAACCGGCGCCGCTTCATTCTGAGCTTCGCCTTTATCCTTTCCATTGATGGATTTTCCTGCTACGCGATAGAAATTATAGTCGTGATATTTCCCGGTCCCATCAATTAGTAAATCTTCTTTTTCCCACACCATATCTTGCCTAACATATTCTGCCATCTCGAAATCAGGTGTAAGTTGTATTGCATTGGTGGGGCAGGCTTCTTCGCAAAAACCGCACATGATGCAACGTGAAAAGTTAATACGAAAAAATTCTGGATACCAACGGCCATCCTCGGTTTCCGCTTTTTGCAGTGCAATGCAATCAACAGGACAGGCCACCGCGCAAAGATTGCAAGCGACACATCGCTCCTCACCGTCAGGGTCCCGGCTTAAAATTATCCGGCCGCGCCACCTAGGAAACATGTAGGGCTTTTGCTCGGGGTATTGAACCGTATCTGCTTTCACAAAGGCATGCTTGAACACTAGCCATAGCGTATGTACTTGACTCGTTAGCGTATCTTTTATCAATCTAAACATTGCTAACTCCAATTGGCAGTATGCATGAGAAACCTGAAACCCTCATTTAGCCCATACTCAAAATAATTGCGCCCGTAATCAACAAATTGATCAAGGAAACTGGCAGTAGAAATAGCCAGCCATAAGTCATTAACTGATCGTATCTTGGTCTAGGAATAGCCGCTCTTAACAAAATAAAAAACGCGATAAACACAAAAGCTTTTAAGGCAAACCAAACTATTGGCGGAAGAAATCCAGGACCCAACCAACCACCAAAGAACAGAACAGTAATCAACGAAGAAATAAGCACCAAGCCTAAATATTCGCCCACAAAAAACATGCCAAATTTCATCCCTGAATATTCAGTATGATAACCCGCGCAAATCTCTTGTTCCGCTTCAGGGATATCAAACGGCAGACGATGGCTTTCCGCTATTCCAGCGATTAGAAATATTACGAAGCCAATAAATTGGGGTATGACATACCAACCGTCTTGTTGGGCAATGACAATCTCTCGAAGATTAAAGCTACCACTTAAGGCAACGACACCCAGTAGCGAGATTCCCATAAAAACCTCATAGCTCACCATTTGCGCCGCAGCGCGCAAAGAACCTAAAAGCGCGTATTTATTATCCGATGAGAGTCCTCCTAGCATAACACTGTAGGCACCTATAGAGGCCATGGCAAGCACAAACAGAACACCAATATTAGAATCAATAATTCCAACACCCGGTGCGAAAGGAATAACACTGAAGCTCAGCAAAATCACAACCATTATGATTGCAGGTGCGAGAACAAAACTAAATTTGTCAGCGAATGGCGGCACCCAATCTTCTTTGGTGAATATTTTTATCATATCAGCAACAACTTGAAGCAGCCCAAAGGGCCCTACCCGGTTTGGGCCTAGTCGCTCTTGCCATAAACTTAAAAGCCTGCGCTCTACCCAAATAAGCATTGCAGCCACGCCAATAACAACGCCTAAGATCAATCCAATATTTAGAGTAGACCCAACTTCCCAGTTCATTACCCCACTCCTTTACAATCAACGAGCAATAAATTGCTCAAACTGACATCTTTTTTAGGCAGTTTGTTTAGGGTTACGTGTCGAGGGATATCAAAGCGATTAATTTGTTCTGGAGAGCAATAGATCGAAACAGTTCCTTGCGCTTGTTTTTCTCGCACACAAACTGCCAAGGGCTGAGTAGTGTTTACGATAGCGACCGAGTCGCCCGTTTTAAGTTCCAGCGCTTGGGCATCTTCTCGACTTATACCAATGTATGACCCAACCATCCTCTCTCTAATTGGTTTTGCTTTCGCGCTTAGTTCATCACTGCCAAATAACTGTGATGCGTGGCTTACAGCAAGCCCTGTGCCGTCGCCATTCGGTGGAATCGCTAGATCAAAAAATGTAGGTTCCATATGCTTGCGCGAAAAAACCTTAGAACCGACATGCCCTTGTTTCAATTCACCGTTTATTTCCTCTTGAAACTTTGAAATAGACTGGTTTGAATTCCAACGAGGGGCCCAAGTGGAAGCTATAATACTGGGATCCCGTAGTGGTGATATTCCTTCCATTGAGAAAGCCATCACCGACTCTTCATCGACCGCCTGCTTAGGTTCATGGACGTTTATGTGTGCCTTCATTGCAGTACGTCCACTGTATCGATGAGATTGCCGTGGCACCTTCATACCGGCAATGATCGTAGAATGTGGCACTAGCTGCTTAAGACAGGAAAATTCTTTAATTTGAGAGGCGCACTGATCAATCAAATCGTCTACATGCACGACTTCACTGCTTGCGAGCCAGCGCCAAGAAGCCTGAGCATCTGAATGACATCGATGCACTTGGAAACTTAGCTGCGCCCTACCCTCGTAATTGACATAGGTGGCTTCGTGTTCGGAAAATGCGGTCACGGGAAGGACTAATGTAGCCACATCCGTTGTTTTACTAGGCAAGCTATCGAGCGCTACGACTGTTTTAGCTTTTCCTAACGCCTTACTGACTAACTCGGTTGGAGCACGCTGAAACAAATCGTTTTCAAGCACGATTACACTGTCAACATCCCCTTCACTAATCCGCAAAAGCCCTTTGCTGAGTGAGTTTTCTGATTTCGTTAACATACTAGCGCCTAGACTATTTACCTCAGAGACACTTAGGCACAAGTCGACAACTGTAGACCTTGCCGCATTAAGCGCAGTCGCAATGTTAGCCGCTGCCTGAATGGTAGAAATATCCCCGGCGCCAGTGCCTGCGATAATGAGCGGTCGTTTGGCTTTTAATAATTCCTCAGCGACCTGTGTAACGAGACCATGACCTAGAGCAGGTGTTTCTCCAGCGATGTTAGCGGTTATCTCACTGCACAACGCAACTAAGCTTTCTAGCGAATTCACCAAACTGTGAGTAGCCACATCCTCTAATCGGGTTGCATAAGGAGTGAGAAGGGTTAAAGGGCTTAGCTCGTGTTGCGCCAGTTCTCTGACGGCTGCATCTTGCCAACTTGGTATTCTATTCTGTTCAGCAAGCTCTTTAGCCCGTTGTCTTACGGATTGGCGGAGTGCCAACGCAATCCTAGGGGCGGTGTTAGTCAGGTCTTCACCAATGACTAGTACCGCGTCGGCTTTTTGAATTTGTCTGATACTTGGTGAATTGAATTTATCATCTTGCAATAGCTGTTGAATCAGAATGAGACTTTCATGCTCTTGATCAGAGTTGCCGGAATAGAAATTATTCTCACCTACTAAAGTTCGAAGCGCATAATTAGATTCGTTGCTAGCTCGAGGCGAGCCTATGCCTATGACCGCTGATTTTCTCAGCTGATTTATGGCTGCTTTGGCATCAGCAGGTGAAACATTTTCAGTCCACTTACCACCGTCGCGATTACGTTTGAATGGGGATTTGATACGCTCTTCTGCGTTCACATAACCAAAACCGAACCGTCCTCTATCACACAAAAAGTAGCCATTTACTTCGCTATTATAGCGATTGACAATTCGTCTGAGCTCGCCGTATCTCTCGCCAGGTGACGTATTGCAGCCAACACCACACCCAGTGCAAATACTTGGTGCTACTTGCAAATCCCATTTTCTCGAATATCTTTCGCTGAAATTTTTATCCGTGAACACCCCAGTTGGACACACTTCAACCAAGTTGCCGCTAAATTCACTTTCTAGCACACCTTCTTCGTGCCGACCGAAATAAACATGATGATGCGAGGCTTGCGCAGATAAGTCTGTTCCCCCTGCATAATCATCATAGTACCGAACACATCGATAGCAGGTAATACAACGATTCATTTCATGATTAATAAAGGGGCCTAAGTATTGATTTCGGTGAGTTACTTTTTTCTTATCATAGCGTCGGTAATTGTGTCCTGACATTTGCGTCATGTCTTGCAAGTGACACTCGCCACCCTCTTCACATACAGGGCAGTCATGAGGATGACTGATCATAAGGGACTCGATCACCGAAGCGCGCATCGCTTTGGCTTGCTGATCTTCTATAGAAATAATTGCTCCATCAATGGCCGGCGTCATGCACGCCATTACCAACGTGCCGGTTTTGTCGTCAGCATCTTTATACTGCTTAATCGCACATTGTCGACAGGCGCCAACAGAACCCATGCAGGGATGCCAGCAAAAGTAAGGCAAGTCCAAACCCTGCGAGAGACATTCTTGCAGTAGATTGTTATCCGAATTCACCTCATAGGTGATTCCATCAATAACAATTTTTGCCATTCAATACTCCACTGATATCAGCGCTAATTAGTGTTTATAGGGACAACGTTTCTCAGTTATGTGTTGTTTAAAGTCTTCTTCAAAATATTTGAGGCCACTGCCTAATGGAGCAGTGGCACCAGGGGCTAATGCACAAAACGTTTTACCTGGCCCGAGATAGGATACATGCTCATGTAAAATAGCTAGGTCTTTTTCGTTGCCCTCACCCGCCTCGAAGCTTCTAAAAATTTCGTCGACCCATGGCAAGCCATCGCGGCAAGGAGTGCAAAACCCACATGACTCGTGCGCAAAAAACTTCATTAAGTTTCCAACCATGCCCACCGGACAGGTTTTATCATCCAAGACGATCATTGTGCCGGTGGCTAAGCGACTTCCTGCTTTTCCTATCTCATCGTAATCAAGACACAGGTCTAAATGGGTCGGCAGCATAAAATCAGTAGACCCTCCGCCCGGCAAAAAAGCCCTAAGAGATAATCCGTCTTGCATTCCCCCTGCATACTCTTCGAGCAGTTGGCGAATTGGCGTTCCAAGTGGCAACTCCCAACAGCCTGGCTTTTTGACCTTACCGCTCACGCCGAACATCTTGGTTCCTGCATCCGCACCTTTTGCCAGCCCTTTGTACCAATCAGTACCAAAGCTAATAATACCGGGCAGATTGCAAAGGGTTTCCACGTTATTAACAATCGTTGGCTTACCCCAAAGACCGCTTACCTGTGGAAATGGCGGTTTCGCGCGCGGGTTGGCTCTTTTTCCTTCTAGCGCATTAAGCAATGCTGTTTCCTCTCCACAAATATAGCGGCCTGCACTGGTATGCAAGATAATATCTAAGTCAAACCCGGTGCCTAAAATATCTTTGCCTAAAAATCCTTTGTCATAGGCCTCAGTAATTGCTCTTTTTAACGCCCGCTCTGCGTCAACGTATTCACCCCGAAGAAAAATATAGGCAACGCTAGCACCGATGGTGTAGGCAGCAACCAACATGCCTTCAATTAGTAAATGAGGGTCGCCCTCCATAAGCAATCGATCTTTGAATGTGCCAGGTTCCATTTCATCTGCATTAACAACTAAGTATTTTTGCTTGGGCGAGTTGTCACCTCTAGGAACAAAGCTCCACTTCAGTCCAGTAGGAAAACCGGCTCCACCTCTTCCTTTCAAGCCAGATTGCTTAACTAACTCTAATACGTCATCTGCTGACAAACCTCTGGCAATCGTCTTCAGGCTTTCATAGCCACCTGCAGCTTCATAGGCTGCAACAGCAAGCGGGCCTCTTGCTAGATCGATGTTTTTTGTTAGCGGTCTATCTGTCACTTATTGATCCTTGATATTTTTCCAAATGGCTCTCGCGTTACCCTATTGCTCTGACTGCTTTGCCTTTGCTAGTTGAGTTATTGTGTCCTTTGTCAAATTTCTATGCATGGTCTCGCCCACCATCATAACTGGTGCCTTATCGCAGTCACCTAGGCATGGCACGGGAATTAAAGTGAATTCGTTATCCTCAGTTGTTTCTCCAAAATCTATTCCCAGCGTATCTTTGATATGTTGCCTAAGGCTGTCACAACCCATAATCCAACAGCTAACACTATTGCAAAAAAGAATAACGTTGCGACCAACTGGTTGACGGAAAACCAAATTAAAAAATGTCGCCACACCTTCTAAATCCGCAGGCGACAAATTCAAATAATCTGCGATGGCGAGCAAACTCTCATCAGAAACCCAGCCCTGGTGTTTTTGTACAATTTTTAGTGCTTCTAGCCCTACGGCCTGCTTGTCGGGATATAAGGTAATCTCGTGTTCTATCTCCGCAATTTCTTCAGCAGTAAGCTCCCGGGCTTTGGTTCTTGAGCTCGCAATCACGCTTGCTTTTGTCAAGTTCTGACTCATCGGTCCACATCCGCCATTACAAAATCTATACTGGCAATAATTGCAATTAAATCGGCCACCATAAATCCTCGGCTCATTTCAGGAATCATCTGAAGGTGAGCAAATGAAGGTGTCCTTATACGTGTTCGGTATGATGTTGTGTTGCCATCACTGATTAAGTAGTAACTATTAATGCCTTTTGTTGCTTCGATCGCTACCGTTACCTCGTTAGGAGGAATAACAGGCCCCCAACTCACGCTAAGGAAATGGTTTATCAAGGTCTCAATGTCTTGAAGGGTTTTTTCTTTTCTTGGTGGAGTAGTCAGTGGATGATCGGATTTATAATGACCGGAAGGCATATTATTAAGGCACTGCTTAATTATGCGAAGGCTTTGTCGCATTTCTTCAACCCGGACAGCACAGCGATCGTAGCAGTCACCATTGGCAGCCACAGGAATGTCAAACTCGAAATTCTCGTAACCGCTATAAGGGCGTTGTTTACGAAAATCCCATTCTAAACCTGTCGCACGAAGCCCCGCGCCGGTAACACCCCAATTAAGCGCTTCTTCGGTATTGTAGACACCAACCCCTTGAGTGCGACGCTTTACGATGCCATTGTTCATCACCATGCTGTCATATTCTTTCAATCTAGCGGGCATAAAATCTAAAAGCTCTTGAACTCGCTTTTCCCAACCATGGGGAAGGTCTTGGGCTACACCGCCGATGCGAAACCAGCCCGGATGCATTCTTGCACCACAAATGGATTCGATGATATTAAAAATCTTTTCTCGTTCTACAAACATATAGAATATAGGAGAGAGTTGACCGACATCTTGCGCAAACGTACCGTAGAACAGCAAGTGGCTACAGATACGAAACATCTCGGCTAACATGACGCGAATAACTTTCACTCGCTCCGGCACCTCGATGCCCGCCATTTTCTCGACTGCCATCACATAGGGCAGGTTGTTCATCACTCCCCCAAGATAATCTATTCGATCAGTGTACGGGATAAAGGTGTGCCACGACTGGCGTTCACCCATTTTCTCCGCGCCGCGATGGTGGTATCCAATGTCTGGTACTGCGTCAACTAAGATCTCACCATCAAGCTGTAATGCAATGCGAAAAGCGCCATGTACACTCGGATGATTAGGGCCTAGATTCAAAAACATAAACTCTGAATTTTCAGAGGCTTTTTTCATGCCCCACTCTTCCGGCTTGAATTTCAACGCGCTCTGCTCAAAGTCCGATTGCTCGTTATCAAGCGAGAATGGCTCCATTTCAGTTGCCCGAGCTGGATGCTCCTTTCTTAGCGCATGCCCTTTCCAAGTGGGCGGTAGCACGAGTCGATACAGATTAGGATGGCCGTCAAACTTGATCCCAAACATGTCCCAGGTTTCACGTTCATACCAATTCGCGTTTGGCCATATATCAATCACTGAGGGGGTGCATAAATCGCAGTCTTGCAGTGGCACTTTAACTCGAACATCCGCGTTCCCACTAAAGGACATTAAATGATAAACAACGGTAAATTCGCTATCTGGTTGACCACTTCTATGGCAGCGCAGACGTTCATCAATTGCCGTAATATCAAATAGCATTTCGAACTGGGGCAGTGTTTCTTCATGTAAGAAATTCAACAAAGCTTTTACATGTTCACGAGATACCCAGAACGTTGGTATGTGGTCACACGTGAATTGTTCAGCCAATAACTTTTCGCCAAACTGAGAGCGAACTGCCGAGGCGAGGTCAGCTGTCTGGTTAGCTGTAGTTGAGTTATTGACTGTATCTAACATCTTAAAATCGAAGTCGCCCTATTAGTTTTCTATCGTTCATTTAGTTCAAACATCATCAGGGGATCGTAACTCTTTCGCGCTAATACGATCGACTAACTTAACTTCCCGCTGTACAGGCTTGGTCGCCTTTTGAATAATTCCCTGATCGTTAATAACCCAACTTAAAGGGCGCCGTTCCCTACCTACCGATTCTTGCAATAGAATCAATCCTTCCAATAAAGCTTCTGGTCTCGGAGGGCAACCAGAGACATAGACATCTACCGGTAAAAATTTATCAACACCTTGCACCACCGAATAAATGTCATACATACCACCAGAGTTAGCACAGGAACCCATAGAAATAACCCACTTAGGCTCCAGTAACTGGTCATAAAGCAGTTTTACGACGGGAGCCATTTTTCGAAACACCGTTCCTGCTATTACAATCATGTCTGCTTGCCGGGGCGTACCGCGGATAACCTCAGCGCCAAACCGCGCCAGATCATGCCGAGAGGTAAATGCCGTCGCCATTTCTACGTAGCAACAGGAAAGTCCAAAGTTAAACGGCCAGATGGAGTTTTTTCGCCCCCAAGCCACCATATCTTCAAGCTTTACCATCATCACATTGCGCCGAATAAAGTCGTCCACTGACCCGCCGCCAGGTTGTGCAGATTTTGCCTGATCGACTGGTTGTAGTTCCCAATTCATAATGTAAATTCCTTTCGATTGGTAACGCCGCCTGGACCTACCATGGTTTTTAACTCCCGCTTCTGCGTTTGAGTTCTCCAGTCAAGTGCGCCAATGCGCCACAAATAAAACAGCGCCACCAACAAAATGCCGATAAAAACTGAAATTTCTATAAATCCAGGCCACCCCGCCTGTTTGACAGCGACGGCCCAAGCAAATAGAAACACGACTTCTAAGTCAAAAATGATGAACAAGATTGCTGGGAGATAAAAATGAACTGAGATGCGAAATTGGGCACTACCTACGGACACAATTCCGGATTCGAAAGGCATATTGGTGTAATGCCTAGAGGTCTTTTGCCCTAAAAAATAGGACAGACCTAGCATAGTCACAACGACTGCGAGCACCAGTGAAAAATAGAACAAGAACGGTGTCAAGCCGGCTAAGAACTCGCTTGATGTATCCAAGTCTTCAACTCCAATATATCTACTTCAATAGCCTATCAACTTTCAATCCAACACCCTGCATGGCAATCCCATCGCCTCATGGTTGTAACCGAAAAATTGAGTAAGACTTATAACCCTAATACTCATTCTTCTCCGCACTAGAAAAAGAATGTAAAACAGAGCTCAAACGATCCAACGCATGCGTTTGTGTGACATTGAAGAATGTTGGAATCGAAAGCCTGAACGAGTTGTTGAGTTGACTGTACAAACACACAAGTACGCGCGCTTGAAGCACTATAGGAATGAAATTGAATTGATACTGGCTGATTCTTCCCATAGAGCTTATCTACTCTTATTGGGAGCCCTGTAAACTGTCAATTTTTGTAACGTCGATTATGCGTTACAAGATGCAAATTGTTTTTCAGATTAGAGACTACGGCTCTTTTTATTGTTTAAGTGCGCTAAGCGCACTGCTTATTATTCTGAATCTACAACGGGTCTGCACGATATGTTGAAACTATTGTCTAACTTAAAATTTACTGTCGAACGTGTGTTCTTTTTATCTGTCGCCGATAGTTACATGGAACCATTGATTTTGGCAAGTGCCTCGTCAACCTTTATCAACGTAAAAAGCGAAAGATCTACAAGACTAAGATTGCTTATTAGCGTTCGTTTTGAATACCTTTCCAATTTTCGTAGTACTCTAAACTCACCATGTGATTCAATTCTTCAAACTCTTCATTCTTTTGTTGAAGATTCGCCTTCATCACATCGCCGACCGAAAGTAGGCCGATATACTCACCTCCCTCTTCAATCAGCAAATGCCGGATACGACGACCGAGAAACTTATCATAGAGTTGATAGGCTTGTTCATCGACATTGGCGGAGATTAAATTGACGCTCATGTTGTCACTCAATTTGGCGGTTTTAGGGTCAAAGCCATCTTCCAAGGCTCTGAACATCAGATCTCTTTCCGTCCAAATACCAACGATTTTTTCACCTTCAACAATGACTATTGCACCTACTTTGTTTTGAGTCATTACGGTAAGCGCTTGGTGTACAGTAGCATCCGAAGCAATTGTAACTAAATGGCCGCCTTTCTCTTTTAAAATATCTTTGGCTGTTTTTATCATTGTATGCTCCTTAAAAACTCAACAGCTAAGCGGGGCGTCTGCTCGGGCCAAGCCATCACTGAGTTAGGATTAAACTAACCCCGATTTGGGGTTTTGGCAAGCAGCAAAACTGGCCGAAGACACCGGCCTGACGTCTGCTGCTGTCATCATAAGCACTTAGAAAACGCGGTTTAGCCCATCCAATGCCGCCGTGCGATAGGCTTCGGCCATTGTTGGATAGTTAAAAGTCGTATTAAGGAAGTATTTCATCGTGTTAGCAGCGCCGGATTGCAGCATGATTGCTTGACCAATATGAACGATCTCGGACGCTTGGTCTCCAAAGCAGTGTATCCCTAGCACTTCCAATGTTTCAAAATGGAAGATTAGCTTCAACATGCCCACCTGTTCACCCGTGATTTGCGCTCGAGCAGTATTCTTAAAGAAGGCCTTTCCGACCTCATAAGGGATCTTTTCGGCAGTAAGTTCAGCTTCAGTTTTGCCGAATGTGCTAATTTCAGGAATCGTATAAATGCCTGTGGCAACCCTTGTCACGGGGGCGCATTCGTCAGGGGCGAAAATCGCATTAGTCGCCGCGCGGCCTTGGTCATAGGCAGCACCAGCAAGCGCTGGCCAACCAATTACATCGCCGGCAGCATATATATGCTTAATTTGTGTTTGATAGAAGTCGTTCACTGATAACTGGCCACGGGAATTTACTTTCAGTCCTAGTTGCTCAAGTCCCATTCCCTTCGTGTTTCCAGTGCGACCGTTAGCCCACAGCACGATATCGCTTTTTATCTTTTTGCCAGATTGCAAATAAGTCACAATATGGTCGTCGAAATACTCTATGCGCTCGTACTCTTCGTTGTGTCTGCTACGGACTCCAACATTTCGAAGGTGGTAGCTCAAAGCATCGCTAATCTCATTGTCCAAAAAATTAAGTAGCGTAGACGAGGGGTTTATTAGTTCAACTTTGGCCCCCAACCCCCCGAAAATAGAAGCATACTCGCAGCCAATAACCCCAGCGCCGATTACCGTTACTTTGCGAGGAGAATGTTTGAGGGTGAGAATGGTGTCACTATCGAACATCAATGGATGAGAAAAATCCACATTTGGCGGGTGGTACGGCCTTGAACCCGTGGCGATCATGAAATAATCGGCCGACAGTTTTTTACGCTTTCCAACTAGCTTGATTGTATTTGCATCGACAAACGTCGCAAACCCTTTAAATATTGGGATGAGATTTCGTTCATAAAAATCTGAGCGCATTTTTACTTGCTCATATACTACCCTGTCAGCATGATTCAGAATCTGCTGAAAGCTGAGCTTGCGGGTGTCACCGAAATCCCTAAACATTGGGTTGGTATTAAATGCGATAACTTGCTTTACGGAATGCCTTAGAGCTTTAGAAGGAATCGTTGCCCAATGGGTGCAATTACCCCCCACTTTGTCAAATTCACCCACAACAGCAACAGTGCGACCTTTTTTTCGCGCGTTCATAGCCGCCGCCTCGCCTGCTGGGCCGCTACCAATCACTATTAGGTCGAAATGGTCTTTTTCCATCAGCTGCATTCCCTTATAAATTGTGAGTTACTGGGTTTGTTCGCTCAGCTCGCTGCATTTCGATGGGCTTCCACCACATAATTCACATTCAGCTATTCCGTCGACATTTGCCAATCCACCACAAGAACCTTGCACAGGCTTGCGCCCCATAAGCACACCAACCGACATTATCAGTATTACCAATGAAAAAAGAATAAAGCTAATTAGCACTGTAGCCATGACTTACCTCTCAAGATATTCCATAAAAGCCGGCGTTGCATAGTCCGCAAAACCATCGCCTTGCTTGTAAATAAAGTAGACCGCCTGTCCAATTGATTCCGCCAATTCACGTGAGGCTTGATAACCTAACACCATAAAGCTTGTCGCTAGCGCATCTGCTGCGGCTGCGGAACCATCTATAACATAGACTGCAGCGAGATTATGCGCCACAGGATACCCCGTTCTCGGATCTATTTCGTGGGAATAACGGACACCGTCTTGCTCAAAATAATTGCGATAATCGCCAGAGCCAGCAACCGCTATGCGCTGGCCTCGGGAAAAAAATACTTCATAAATTTGCGAATCGGAATCAACAGGCGCTTCGATAGCAGGGATCCAGCTGGCACCGCCTGGCTTTAATCCTTTCATAAGCAGTTCACCCCCTACTTCTAAGAAGTAGCTAGATGATCCTTGGCTATCGAAATAATCGCCGAGCTGATCAACAGCATAGCCTTTAGCGACTGCGCTTAAATCTATACTTAAAGGTTTAGTCTTGATGACCTCAAGCGTGGCCGGATTGAGCTGAATGCCTTGATAACCTAAGTTTTCTAAAGCGCTAGCAATGGACTCAGGCGCTGGGATGCGTTCGCGAACGGAGTAATCTGGACCAAATCCCCACAGATTGACTAATGGCCCTACCGTGATATCAAAGGCCCCCGCCGTTTGCTCAGAAACACTACTAGCAAGCTCAAGCACTGCATAAAGATGGGGGGAGGCTTTGAAAGCTTGGCCGACAGGGTGCCGGTTGAGTCTTGATAGCTCCGAATCCTCGGCATAGGTTGAGAAGATTACTTTGTCCATACGGAAAAGTATCTCGCTCACGTCCTCTTCTATTTGCGCTAGCGAAAGTGCTTCAGGTATATGAGCGAGTTGAAGCCTATAACTGGTTCCCATTGTAAAACCAGACAGCTGATCGATATTACGATCGTCGCTATTTGATAAATAGAGAAACCCAAACAGTGCCGCCAAGAACGCCAATGTAAAGGAATGGCGACGCAGCATATGAATCACGAAAACTCATCAAGCGCGATGTTTTCGTCCTCTACCCCAAGATCCTTCAACATCTTAATTACAGCGGCGTTCATCATGGGTGGACCGCACATATAGTATTCACAATCTTCAGGGGCAGGATGGTCTTTCAAGTAATGTTCCAGCACAACGTTGTGAATAAAGCCTGTCATACCAGTCCAATTATCTTCCGGCTGAGGATCCGAAAGCGCCACGTGCCACTCAAAGTTGTCATTTTCTGCAGCAAGTTCGTTATAGTCTTCTTCATAAAACATTTCGCGCAAACTGCGAGCGCCATACCAAAAGCTTATCTTACGGTCTGTATGTAGTCGGCGTAGTTGGTCAAATATGTGAGAGCGCATAGGCGCCATACCTGCTCCACCCCCAATAAACACCATTTCATTCTTAGTTTCTTTCGCAAAAAATTCGCCGTAAGGGCCAAATACCTGAACCTTGTCTCCGGGTTTCAGACTAAAAACGTAAGAAGACATCTTTCCCGCCGGCAAGTTAGTGCCAGGAGGCGGCGTCGCAATGCGAATATTGAACTTAATAACGCCCTTCTCTTCAGGGTAGTTTGCCATAGAGTAAGCACGTATTGTGGTATCAGTCACCTTTGATACCACATCAAAAAGACCAAATTTTTCCCAGTCTCCGCGGTATTTTTCGCCGATATCGAAATCTTTATAGCGCACTTCGTGAGGAGGAACCTCTAGCTGAACATAACCGCCAGCACGGAAATCCACGCTTTCTCCGGCAGGTATTTCGAGCACTAATTCTTTAATAAAGGTAGCAACGTTATCATTTGATAACACAGTGCATTCCCATTTCTTAACACCAAAGAACTCTGGCGCAACCTCGATTTTCATGTCTTGTTTTACGGCAACTTGACACGAAAGGCGCCAATTGGCCTTTGCTTCACCACGAGTAAAGTGTCCAGCCTCGGTAGGCAACATCGACCCACCGCCATCAATTATTTGACAACGACACTGAGCGCAAGTGCCGCCACCGCCGCACGCCGAAGAAAGAAATATCCCTGCGTCGGCTAATGTATTTAGTAGTTTTCCGCCAGCGGGAACTTCAATTGTTTTTTCGGGATCGCCATTGATTTCAATAGATACATTGCCACTACTTACTAACTTAGATCGAGCGAGCAAAATCATACTAACTAACAGCATGACTACCACTGTGAACAGGGCTACTCCACCTACTATAGTTGTTACATCAATCATGTAATCTACCCACTACAATGAGACACCGCTGAGGGACATAAAACCTAGTGACATTAATCCTACGGTAATAAAGGTAATGCCCAGTCCGCGGAGCCCCTCAGGGACGTCGCTATACTTCAATTTCTCTCTGATACCGGCTAGCGCTACTATCGCTAAAGCCCAACCAAAGCCTGAACCCAAACCAAACACAACGCTTTCCGAGAATGTGTAGTCTCGTTCTACCATTAGTAGTGAGCCACCCATGATCGCGCAGTTCACAGTAATTAACGGCAAGAAAACCCCTAGGGCGTTATACAAAGCTGGGACGAATTTATCGAGAAACATTTCCAGCACTTGTACCATTGCCGCGATCACACCGATGTAGCAAAGGAAGCCCAAAAACTCCAGAGACAACGCGGGAAATCCCAACCAATCTAAAGCACCTTCGCGTAGTAATCCGTTAAATATAATGTTGTTAACTGGAATGGTAATAGCCTGAACTGCGATTACGGCGATCCCAAGACCTAGTGCCGTCTCTACCTTCTTTGAGACCGCCAAAAAGGTGCACATGCCAAGAAACATCTGCAACGCCATGTTTTCTATAAAGACTGCCTTGATAAATAGGCTTAGCAACTGTTCCATTAGATCGGACTCTCACTTTGTACATGGGCCGCCATTTTGTATTCTTTGGCTTCAACCTGATCTTTCTTAGTTGTCCGAAGCGCCCAAATCAAAAAGCCGATAATAAAAAAAGCGCTTGGAGATAGCAGCATTAAACCGTTTGCCTGATACCAACCGCCGTTTTCAATAAGCGGCATAACCTCGAATCCTAGCAAGCTACCGGAACCGAAAAGTTCTCGAAGGCTTGCTACTGAAATTAAAATTAGACTGTACCCCAATCCATTTCCAACCCCGTCTAGAAAACTAATGACCGGTGGGTTTTTCATCGCGAACGCTTCAGCACGTCCCATGACAATGCAGTTGGTAATAATCAGACCGACAAACACACTCAGGCTTTTGCTTATTTCAAATGCAAATGCTTGCAGAAATTGATCAACCGCAATGACTAGGGATGCGATTATAGTCATCTGAATGATAATACGAATGCTTGAAGGCATATGGTTTCTAATCGAAGAAATAAAGAAATTAGAAAATGCTGTAACTGTAGTTAGCGCCACGCACATCACAAGGGTTACGCTTAATTGTGTGGTTACCGCCAACGCCGAACAAACGCCCAGAATCTGCAATGCGATTGGGTTGTTTTCCAGCAGTGGGTTGAGAAGTACTTCTTTAGCAGTTGCCGTAGCCATGTTCTATCCTAGTTGTAGCTTAGATAACCTAAAGTTATTAATCGCCAGACGACTCAGCGAGTTCGTTTAGCATTGGGCCAAAACCATTGTCGCCCAGCCAGTACTTGAGCATGTCATCCACACCCCGACTAGTTAGCGTGGCACCTGATAGCCCGTCTATTTGATACTGACCATTGCCAGCACCTTTTACGACTGACAAACCAACTTCACCACCGTCGGTATACACTTTTTTACCAGGCCATAGTGCTGTCCACCGGGGATTACGTACTTCTGCGCCAAGCCCCGGTGTTTCTTTAAGCTCATAAAAAGCGAGACCTTTCACCGTATTGGCATCGCCTTCTAAAGCCAAATAGCCATAGAGAATCCCCCATAGACCATAGCCTGAAATAGGCAACACAATAGTTTCTAGCTTGTCTTCATCACCTACGGTATACACCATCTGATAAAGCGCTCTTCGCTTTATCTTTGCCTGATCATCCACTGGCGCTATGGCTTCTGATAACTCAGGGTCGGTGATAACTTTTCGTTGATCATAGGTCGATAAATCGATCCCCAAAGAATCCACTTCGCTTGGGCTGAGTAGTTCTCCGCTGCGAATATCTACCAGCCTAGGAGTAAACTGCTCAAACAACTCATCTACTTCACTATCACTATTTACTTCGGCGTCATAGAGACCAGCGGCTGCCAAAATGTTTTTGTTCCTATCAAGAATGCGATTGGCATCTTGCAGCGGCTTCAGAATAACCGCAGCACCAGAGACTACGATAGAACAGACAACACACAGCAATAACGTGACGATTAGTGTGCTTTTAATCGAATCTTTTTTAGAGGACACCGCGCGCCCTCCTTCTAGCGACATTTGCTTTGATTACGTAGTAGTCCACAGTCGGCGCAAAAAGGTTAGCAAATAAAATAGCCAACATGACCCCTTCCGGATAGGCAGGATTGACAACACGAATGACGACAGTCATTAACCCTATTAAGCCACCAAAGATTAGTTTACCCGTATTAGTCATGGCAGCGGATACTGGATCAGTCGCCATATACACCATGCCAAACGCGAAACCACCAAGCACGAAATGCCAGTACCAAGGTGTATAAAATGCCGGATTGGTCTCGGAACCAATCATATTAAAAAGTGTAGATGTGGCGACCATTCCAAGAAAAACTCCTAGCATTATCCTCCATGCGGCTATTCGCGTGAACAGCAGAACCGCGCCACCTAATAGAATGGCAAGTGTGGAAGTCTCACCAATGGAGCCCTGCATTTGGCCCAAAAATGCATTCATCCATGTCAGTTCCAAACCAGTATTGCTGGCTATGGCGGGCAATCCTGAGGTCGCTATTTGGCTTAAAGCGGTTGCACCGCTGTAGCCATCAACGCCGGTCCAAACCGCATCACCTGACATTTGTGGCGCATAGGCGAAGTAAAGAAACGCTCGACCGGTTAACGCAGGGTTCAGAAAGTTTTTACCTGTACCGCCAAAAACTTCCTTACCCACAACAATACCGAAGCTGATGCCTAATGCGGCTTGCCACAGCGGGATATCGGGAGGCACGATCAACGTAAATAAAATTGACGTGACAAAGAAGCCTTCATTGATCTCATGACCGCGCTTCATCGCAAAAAGAACTTCCCAAAAACCACCCGCGATAAAAACAACGAGATATATTGGGATATAGTGCGCTGCACCATAGATAACGTTATCCCAAATACTTTGCGGATTGTGCCCCGCAAAAAGGCTAATGATGCCTTCGTGCCAATCGCCAGCACCTTGCAGCCCCATGGCTTCAATTGCCATATTGGCCTGAAAACCGATATTGTACATGCCATAAAACATAGGAAAAAAAGCGGCGAGCCAAACTGTGATCATCACCCGCTTTAGATCAATGCCATCTCTCACATGGGGTTCGGCAACAGTCACGCGGCTAGGCGTGTAAAAAATAGTATCTACCGCCTCATACACTGCATACCAAGCGGCAAACTTACCACCAGGTTTAAAGTGAGGTTCGATATCGTCTAGGACTCTGCGCAGACCCACGGTTAGCCTTCCTTCTCTATGCGAGTCAAGTTATCTCTCAAAATGGGACCGTATTCATACTTTCCCGGGCAGACGTAGCTACAAAGCGCCAAGTCTTCTTCTTCCAATTCCAACGCACCAAGATTTGTCGCTGTTTCAATGTCTCCCACAATCAGTGCTCGCAATAATTGGGTAGGCAAAATATCTAGCGGCATAATTTTCTCGTAGGCACCAATTGGCACCATCGCCCTCTCACTACCTTGAGTACTCGTAGAAAGTTGAAATTTCTTGCCCTTAAAAAACTGTGATAAGTAAATACCCATCACCGAGTGTCGATTTAGTCCAGGAGACAGATAACCGAATGGCGGGCGCTCTCTACCTTCGCGCAGCACACTTACTTGCAAGTGATAGCGACCAAGAAACGCCTCTACCCCGACAGCCTTTCGCCCCCCTAGCACACTGCCAGAAATGGTACGAGTTTCGACGGGGTTTAGCTCACCGGCTAACAGCTCTTCAAGGTTGGCGCCTAAACGCGTTTTTACCAATCGAGGCTCTGACACTTCGGGGCCGGCAATAGAAATGATTCGTTCCAATGACAGCGTACCGGTAAGAAACAGCTTGCCGACAGCAATCACATCCTGATAGTTGATTGTCCACATATTGCGCTTCATGCCAGCAGGCGCAAGCGTATGAATATGCGTGCCACTCAAGCCGGCAGGGTGAGGCCCCGAAAACTGCGATACCTGCACCGACTCTTTATAGGATAGCTTTTTAAGGTCTAGCGGATCTTGTGCTCCGATAACTACATGGGTGCCATGCTCAGGCAAAGAAGCTAGTAGATTCACCCCCAAGGCAAACTCAGCCTCGCTGCCCTTAATAACCACATTAGGGTCGGCTGCCAATGGGTTGGTATCCATGGCATTAATGAACAGCGCATAAGGCCGCGAGTTTGGGTCAGCTACTTTGCTAAAGGGACGGCTTCGCAGTGCAGTCCACAGACCTGATGCCACCAAATTGTCGACAACCGCGTCTGCGCCTAGAGCTTCTGCTTCACTAGTGGAGTAAGAAGAGAACTGGGTGGTTTCGTCACCTTCAAGCTCAATCACAATAGACTGAAAAGCCCGTTGATGACCACGGTTGATAGCGGTGACAATGCCTGTTCCCGGTGCGGTATAACTAACGGCAGGGTTTTTCTTGTCAGTAAACAAGACTTGACCCGCAATGACCTTGTCTCCCACCGCTACCTTCATGGTGGGTTTCATGCCTACGTAGTCTCGGCCGAGAAGTGCTACAGAGCGGATAGACCGAGAACTACCGACAGATTGCACGGGTGAGCCAGAAAGCGGCAGGTCCAAGCCACGTTTGATTCTAATCATCAATCATTTTCAGCAACCGGTTTGGCGCTGCTCATCAGCAAACAGGAAATCAAGGTTACAAATCTCTTTGCAACGTTTTGAGTATAGACAATGGAATGGGTTTTCAACGTGTTCGAATACTGCGTGGTTTCGAAGGCCCGAATTATAGGGCCTCGCGCCAAATCTTACTAGCGTAAACGACAACATCTAGCCATTTTTTCAAGTGCTTACCCTTCAATCGGATACTCTTGATAGGAAACACCTGCCATCTTATAAACCATCCGCGCCACTTGGCAGCAATAGCCAAATTCGTTGTCATACCACAGATACAGTACGCAGCGATTTCCATTCACGATAGTGGCATTAGAATCGACCACCCCAGCCTCTCTCGTACCCACAAAATCGGACGAAACTGCGTCTGAGGATTCTGTGTAGCTAATCTGGTTTTGCAGTTTAGAATGCAAGGCAATCTGGCGCAGGAACTCATTTAACTCCACTTTGGTGGTTTCCTTCTCAAGGGTGAGGGTCATAATAGCCATTGATACATTGGGAATAGGCACCCTAATGGCATTGCCTGTAAGCTTACCCTCTAATTCTGGGACGGCTTTCACCACGGCTTTAGCGGCGCCAGTCTCAGTCAACACCATGTTTAGCGCAGCACTGCGACCTCTTCGACTTCCTGGGTGGTAGTTATCGATTAGATTCTGATCGTTTGTATAAGCATGAACGGTTTCCACATGGCCAAATTGAATACCGTATTTGTCATTGACCACTTTCAACACTGGGGCAATGGCATTTGTCGTGCAAGACGCTGCGGTTACGATCTTGTCATCTGGAGTAATTTGATCGTCGTTTATGCCATAAACTATGTTCTTCAAATCGCCTTTGCCTGGCGCTGTTAGCAACACCTTAGAAGCCCCTTTTGCCTGCAAATGCCGCGACAAGCCTGCATGATCGCGCCATTTACCGGTATTATCGATAATTAGGGCATCGTCGATACCATAGTCGTTGTAGTTAATCTCTTCAGGGTTATTCGCATAAATAACTTTAATGACATTGCCATTGGCAACCAAGCAGCGATTCTCAGTGTCAATACGAAGGGTGCCTTGAAATGCACCATGCACTGAATCGGATGTAAATAAGTTAGCCCGCTTTTCAAGGTCGTTTTCATCCCCTGGCCTAACCACAATGGCCTTAAGGCGCATGACTTCTCCGGTGCTGGTGCGTTCTATAAGAATGCGGGCCATTAAACGGCCAATGCGGCCGAAGCCATAGAGCACAACATCTTGTGATTTGGCGATAGGCGCATCTTTAAGCCCATCTAAATGGCCTAACTCACTACGCACAAATTCATCAACATTCATGGCGTTATCCCCTGCTTCCGCCTGATGCTGCATAAAACGCACGGTCAACTTACCTAAATCAATTTGCGCGTGCCAAAGATCGAGCTTAGCCAATGCCATCAACACTGGATGGGACTCAAACTCGGACATCTCGTTACGCTCAATTTGGCGCACGAAACGGTGGGATTTCATGATGAAAGTAACGGAGCGATTATGAAGCGGACGGCCATAAATAAACGTATGCACGTTTCGCTGGCTGAAAAACCGTCCCAATACGGGAATCATCTCTTGCACTAACGCTTCACGCTGTTTCCAGTCGCCAAAGTAATCATCTACGCTTGGTCGATTCACAAAAATCCCTCAGATTTACTCAAAATTAGAAAGGCCGGTATTATCTTGTTTATACCTTTTGTCTGCAACCGAACTGATCGTTAAATCCACTCTTGATTGAAGCCAGATTCCCTGATTTACGCTTCAGTTTTGCGTTACAATCTCGCGCCCAGTCCCCGATCATGGCCAGTGGGCAGTTTTAGCAACAGGAAACCTCGAACACAGTATGCAATCCCTCTTTCAACTTCAGCTACCGAGTGACAACTATCAATCCGCCTATTGGAGCGATGCTCATGGGTTTGCACCGACCTTGGCAATTTTTGAGGCCGCTATCGCCGCAGACGGTCCCCTTCTGGTTGTCTGCCAAGACAATGAAACTGTCGAGCGGTTTAAGCGCGAGTTGGCTTATTTCTGCCGGCAGCACGATTCCGTGGAAGTATTTAGCCTGCCAGATTGGGAAACGCTGCCTTACGATAACTTTTCGCCCCATCAAGACATCATCTCAGATCGCCTTAACGCCCTTTATCATTTGCCTCAACTAAGTGCCGGCATATTGGTTCTGTCCATTACTAGCCTGATGCATCGACTTCCCCCCCATGAATACATCACGGCTAATAGTCTGCAACTTGAACTAGGCCAAACCCTAGATCTTACTGAAATGCGCAGACGCTTGAGTTTGAGCGGCTATCAAGCGGTGGAGTCGGTAATGGACCACGGCGAGTTTACAATCCGCGGTTCAATTCTTGATGTGTTTCCAATGGGTAGCAACCACCCATTCAGGATCGATCTGTTTGGAGATGAAATTGAAACCCTTAGAGTGTTTGACCCTGAGACTCAAAGATCCCACGATCAAGTCTCTCAAATTAGATTGCTACCCGCCAAAGAGTACCCTCTTGATGCAAAAGGCATAACGGCTTTTAGAAGCAATTTTCAACAGCTGTTCGATATCGATCTGAGACAGTGCCCGCTCTACCAAGATGTCAGTGACGGCTTGAATGCACCGGGGCTGGAATATTACTTAGCGCTTTTTTTTAACCAACTAAATACTCTTTTTGATTATCTTCCAGACACCACCACGCTTGTCCGAGTTGGCGATCTCGCTCGCACCGGTCAAGCTTTTTGGCGCGATGTTGAGGCGCGCTTCGAGGATAGGCGAGTCGATCGTTATCGACCAGTGCTCAAACCAGCAGAAGTATTTGTTCCAGTGGATACTGTGCTAACTGAACTCAAGCGTTTTAAACAAATTGAATTTAAAGCACACTCTCAGGCGTTGTCCCTTGAAACTTCGCCGTTGCCCAATTTCGGCGCCAATCCCCAATCCCTGCAACCCTTCGTCGAAGTTAAAAACTTTATTGATCAACATAAACCCAAAGTTTTGTTTTGTGCGGAATCCCCTGGCCGTCGGGAAACTCTGATCGAACTGCTTCGACAAGCAGAGATTTATCCCAGCACCTGCCATGATTGGCAGGAGTTTCTAAACAGCAAAGAGTCGGTTTCAATTACGGTAGCTCCCTTGGAACAAGGCTTGTGGTTGCCTCGGCAAAACTTAGTCGCTATCAGCGAGTCTCAGCTTTTTGGTGACCGCGTGGCGCAGCGGCGACGACGCAAGCGTAGTGAAAGTAATACTGAATTCATCATCAAAAGCTTAACCGAGCTCCGACTTGATGACGCCGTTGTTCACTCTGATCATGGCGTTGGTCGCTATCGCGGATTAGAAACTATTGTTACTGACGGCCAAGCCAACGAATTTCTAATGCTGGAATACGCGGACAATGCCAAACTCTATGTTCCAGTGGCGTCTCTGCACCTGATTTCACGTTACGGTGGAGCTGATCAAGAAAATGCGCCACTCAACACACTTGGCACCGATCAGTGGCAAAAACTCAAACGCAAAGCTGCGGAGAAAATTCGCGATGTTGCGGTCGAACTTCTGGATATTTATGCCCGTCGCCAAGCCAAAAAGGGCTTTAGCTATGAGATCGATCCCATAGAATTTGAAAAGTTTTCAGCCTCATTCCCATTTGAAGAAACCGCAGATCAAGAATCTGCAATCGAAGCAGTAGTCAATGACATGAAGAACCCGCTCTCTATGGATCGCTTGGTTTGTGGCGATGTTGGGTTTGGTAAAACTGAAGTCGCCATGCGAGCCGCTTTCATAGCCGTTTCTAACAATAAGCAAGTAGCGATTCTGGTGCCAACTACCCTATTGGCTCAGCAACACTTCGAGAGTTTCAAAGACAGATTTGCAGACTGGCCTTTTGTTGTCGAAGTTGTTTCCCGTTTCAAATCTAACTCGGAACAAGAAGCTGTGCTCGCGGATGTTAAAAAAGGCAAAGTGGATATCTTGATCGGCACTCACAAATTACTTCACGGTCAGGTGGAGTACAAAGACCTTGGCCTTTTGATTATCGATGAAGAGCACCGTTTTGGCGTACGCCAAAAAGAAAAACTGAAGTCATTGCGAGCAGATGTAGACATTTTAACTCTTACCGCGACACCAATACCCCGCACGCTGAATATGGCGTTGTCGGACATCAGAGATTTATCCTTGATCGTGACGCCACCGGCGAAGCGCCTTTCTGTTAAAACCTTTGTTCGTGAATCCCAAGACAGCCTAATTAATGAGGCTGTATCGAGGGAATTACTCCGAGGCGGCCAGGTGTTTTATTTGCACAACGAAGTAAAAACCATCGCTAGGGCTGCAGAGCACCTTGGTGAATTACTGCCGCAAGCAAGGATTGGTGTAGCACACGGACAAATGGCCGAGCGAGAGCTCGAAAAAATAATGGCCGACTTTTACCACAAGCGCTACAACATTTTAGTGTGCACCACTATTATTGAAACAGGCATCGATATACCCAGCGCCAATACGATCGTCATACAGCGGGCGGATAAGTTTGGTTTAGCCCAATTACACCAATTGCGAGGTCGAGTTGGCCGATCTCACCACCAAGCCTACGCTTATTTGTTAACACCAAGGCTCAGCGAGATGAGCGCTGACGCCCAAAAGCGTATCGAAGCAATTCAGGCGGCTAGCACATTAGGCGCCGGCTTTACCTTAGCCAGCCATGATTTGGAGATTCGCGGTGCGGGTGAATTACTTGGGGACGAGCAGAGTGGGCATATGCAAAAAATCGGTTACTCTCTCTATACGGAGATGCTCGAGGAGGCCGTTGCCGCCATCAAATCTGGCAAGTCACCAAACATAAGTTTAGACCACGATAAATCCATCGATATTAATTTGCGTATCCCCGCGCTGATACCGGAGGAGTATTTGCCGGATGTACACACTAGACTAATAATGTACAAGCGGCTCGCTTCGGCCAAAACTGATGAAGAGCTAGAAGACTTGCAAGTAGAGATGATAGACAGATTTGGGCTTTTTCCAGAGCCATTGAAACGTTTGATAAGCGTGACCACGTTAAAACTTAACGCCCAGCGCTATGGGATACGTAAGATAGATGCGAATGTTCGCAGCGGGCGCATAGAGTTTAAAGCCGACACTTGTGTTGACCCCTTGTCTTTGGTTACGCTCATTCAACAAGAGCCCATGACCTACAAGTTAAGCGGCGCAAATCAACTTACATTTAACCATGAATGCGAAGAACCAGAAGACAAATTGGCATTCATAAATCAATTGCTGACTAAGCTTAAATTAAATCAAAAGAAAGCTGCCTAATGAACAAGCCAACTGCACAGTGTTTCCAGCAAAGCTCGCTTGGTTCTAAGCTAGTTAGCACCAGTCTTAGAATTATCTGCTTTAGCCTTATCTGTACAAATTTAGTCATCGCGCAGGAGCGTTGGTTCCAAATAGAAGTCAGTGTCTTTACCAACGAATCATCCTTAGATAGGCTCGAAGAAAATTGGCAGCCGGAGCGAACCCGCCTTAGCTTTCCCAACTCCATCAGAAAGCTCGATGACATAGCAGACATTCTACTTATCGATCAGTTCATGCCAGCGCCTGCTACAGAGTTGATCGATGATTTAAACATTGACGACGGGTTAACCACGGCCGAGGTCGCTGAACCCTCACGTGAAGAAATGATTCTACAGTTAATTCAAGACACCAAACCGCAAGCTCGCAAACAAGGCCGTCCTTTCAAGTTTGTGGACCCAGCGCGAAATGCCTTCCTCAAACTACCCAGCTCTGAAAGTGACTTTTCTCAAACCAATAGAACGCTAGACAGAGATAGTAATCATCGTTTGCTTTGGCATAGCGTTTGGCGTCAACCGGTACTAGGACAAGATCAGGCCAAACCGATTTATGTTGCTGGTGGGGAGCTGAAAGGCTCACGACACGAACTGGAAGGCAGTATCGTAATTCGCTTCAATGACAACGCGGACCGTGTTGTGCTGGACGCAAATCTTTGGCTGCTCGAACAGTCTTTAATGGGGGACGCGCAGCAATCCACGCAATTGGCTCCACCGCTCTGGAACCTGCCAAAACCTATGGATAGCAGCTTTTATAACAAATCACAGTTATTGCAAAATTTGAAGCAAGCGTCTGAGCAAGCGTTTAGAATCGATCGCGTCTACCATATGACGCAAAGCAGGGCGATGCGGAGCAATGAGTTTCATTACCTGGACCACCCTGCCCTAGGCATCGTGGTAATGGTTAAGCCCTACGAAGTTCCTCCAGTGGTAAGCGAGGCACCTTCTTTACCGCAGGTAGAGCCAAGTCTACCACAATAATTGGAAATACTGCTGTCTGAAAAAACATACTCTCAATGACTGCGTATCACAAAATCTGCAATTACTGCATGAACGAATTTCATGCCGTCATTGAGAACAGCATGAATATCCTCCAGAGTGATTTCGGAAACGCCAATGCCTGCGCCCCAATTTACCGAAAGCGCCAGCATCACATACTCTAGTCCCAACTCTCTTGCTAAAACGACCTCCGGCATCGCTGTCATGCCAACTAAATCACAGCCATCCCTTTCAAGCTTTTTAACTTCAGCCGCAGTCTCCAATCTTGGCCCTTGAGTGCAGCCATAAGTTCCGCCATCTAGAACCGAAAATTTATGAACGGTTGCCAAATTGACTGACATGGTGCTTGCCAACAAAGCAGCGCGGAGAGATGAAGAAAATGGTTGGGAGAAATCCACATGCACCACTTCCGTCAGGTTATCCTCAAAGAAAGTTGAGTGCCTACCCCAGGTGTAGTCGATAATTTGATCGGGAATAGCGAAGGAGCCAGGCGCTAGTTGTTCAGATATCCCGCCAACCGCATTAATGCCCAAGATTTGTGTGACGCCCGCTTGTTTTAGAGCCCATATATTGGCTCGGTAATTGATTTTGTGTGGAGGTATTTTGTGTTGGCTACCATGTCGCGGGATAAACAGAACTGGCGTTTTGCCCAGCATAAGTCGCGTTATCTCAACAGGAATTTCTGAATAAGGAGTTGAGATCGAGACTTTTTCTACTGACGAAACTAGTGGCAACGAAGAGAGACCCGTCCCTCCTATAATAGCTAACACGTTGATGGTCCTCACTGTTAAATTTACAGTTAATCAAGCGGCTCAGAAACGCCGCTTCCTTAAGAATTTGTCCGCTAACTGTCACCGCCCACACCAATGACAAAGCTTGCGAGCTAATTACCGCTTTTGACTAGTTAGGCCGGCAACTGACATTCCAATTGCGAGACCTAGAATAATTCCCAAAGCAAGACCTAGCGCCAGATGTCCGAGAGCTAAACCCGCGGTAATACCAATTGCCGCACCCAGGGACAGTCCGATGACTAAATACGGAGCAGCGAATAACTTTTCGGATGATTGCGTCGCTCTGCTGATCCTCACTTGCCTCATTGGACGGCTCCTACTTGATAAACTGAATAGGTTTGGACTGCATCGAAGTCGTAATAAAGTGAATTGCCAACATAATCTAATGGCAAGAATTTCGCAATTGCCGTCTGTCAGCCCCGAGGAGGGAGTCTAGTCTGAGGGGAAAAACCGATGAAGTGTTGAACGAGGCCTTTAAAAAGCAGAATACTGCAGAGTTTCTAGACTCGCTAACACTTCTCGGCTGCGATTTCATTCTAAGCTAACCAACCAAGGTTTGGCGAAGATTGATTGTATCGAGTTACCAATGTAATTATTGCCGAATAAACGAAAATTGCTAGCTTTCAGTAAAACGGATTGAAAAAATTGCAGTACACATCACAAAAAGCCAGGTTTTCTCGTTGCCGTCAATATCGCTACAGCCTGGAAAGAACTTGGCGCTCCGGCAGCGGCTCGGTGGTTTTTATAGGATTAAACCCATCAACAGCTGATCACAAATGCGATGACCCTACTATTAGGCGATGTGTGGGCTTCGCCAAAAATTGGGGCTATCAATCAATGGCCATTGTCAATTTATTCGCCTTCCGAGCGACCCAGCCAGAACTGCTAAAACAAGCGCCTGACCCGGTGGGGCCAAGAAACGATTTTTGGATACAGAAACTCGTCAACGACGCTGATTTAGCCGTCGCCTGCTGGGGCAACCACGGCAAGTTTCTCGAACGAGATTCGGCCGTTCAAGCCAGATTGCCAAAACTGCATTGTATCTCGCAAAATTCGTCGCATCAGCCATCACATCCTTTATACTTGAGGGCCAATCTAATTCCTGTGGTTTATAAACAGTACTAAGGCATCATCCATGACTCTTGCTCGCTCAGCTGCCCAGTTTTTATGGGACCAATCTTGGCTCAGTGCCAGATACAAAAAAACTGCCTACAAAGTTTTAAACAACGCAGGTGTGCCACCCGATGCACCATTCACTGTAAATTTTTACGGTCTCCAGTATCAAGGCAATCTAAAAAACAACATAGAATTTAGCATTTACTACTACGGCGCATTCGAAAAACCCCTGTTATATTTTCTTAGAGATACCCTGGCCAACATTAAAAAGCACCCCTCTACTAATATGCCAACCTGCTATTGTGATATTGGGGCAAATATTGGTCAACACGCGCTGTTTATGTCTCAATTTGCTTCAGTGGTGCATGCTTTTGAACCATTTAATGCTGTCAGCGATAGACTGCTATTTCACATCAAATTAAACAATGTAGATAATATTCATCTCCATCCCGTTGGCCTGGGTGAAGTGACTGAAAATTTGCCATTCTATGCACCTACCGGCAGTAACCAGGGCATCGGCTCGTTCGATCAGACCACCGTTAGTAAAGGCAACGTAGAAGCCGGCTCGTTAGCACTAAAGAACGGTGACGAGTTTTTTACCCAATACCCAATAACTCGGGTAGATTTAATGAAGATAGATGTAGAAGGTTTCGAGCAGAAAACCTTAGCTGGGCTGGTAAACGTTTTAAACCAGAATAGGCCCATTGTTGTCTGCGAGGTAAGCTATGGCAGCAAATTTTCTTTTCAATCCTTTGAGCAATGGGAGTCGGCTTTCCCTAAAGATTACCAGTTTTTTATTTTTGATATTCGCAAACCGGATGGTCGCAAAGACCGCAAAGCCGGTGCAAAGGCAAAGCGCAGCGGAGACTATAAGCTAATTTCATTTGAGCATTGGAAGCATGGAGGACAAGACGATGTAATCGCATGCCCCAAAGAAAAGCTTCCATTGCTATCCCGCCGTCTTGCCTCCACAGAGGGGATGAACTAATCCACTTGAAGAAAAGACTCCAGACTCTCACCAATTAGGTAATCCCATCCTGACTGACAGCTTTCCCTAGCAAACTCTGGAACATAATCGGGGAAATCCTCTTGAACTTCCATCGTGACTTCGAGTTTGGTTGGATTGCTGCCAGACAGCTTAAAATGAACGACTGCTCTTCCCGGATACTCGGCGTAACGCCACGAATAAGACAATTGCTTTAGTGGCTCAACTTCCACTACTTGCCAGCAGTGGGTGAACACCCGCCCTTCGTTTTGTATTGCAAATTGAGTAGCAAAACCGATTTCGGCCTTGAATTCATGCATAGGCTCGAAATACCAGTTTCTCATTTCGTCTGGCTCGGTAAGGGCCCGCCAAAGACGTTCGGAAGAACATGCAAAGGTATCGCTTACACTAACTGGTGGCTCATTTTTCCTCATGTCTTGTCGCAGAATAATTAGTCAATAATGGCTTGTTGCACGGCATTCTCGAAATCATCTTGAGCTGGACGATAAGGTTGTTGCAACATAATGACCGCGGTCAGTTCTTCAGCTGGATCGGTCCATGAACGGGTACCGAATGCCCCGCCCCAACCAAAAGCCCCTGCACTGCGACGCTGATCGGAACGTATAGGGTCCATCGATACGGCAACTGTGTAACCGAACCCCTGTCCTTCTACATTGCGGCTTATGCCTTGATACAAATCACGGGCCTGATTGCTGCCCATCATGCGCACAGAGCGGGGACTCAATAGCCGATTACCGAACAGTTCACCACCATTAGCAAGCATCTGCTCAAAGCGGATGTAATCTGACGCGGTGCTATTCAAGCCGTATGATCCCGAGAAATATTCGGTGGGCGGCACATCAAAGAAAGGCGACATATCACGGCCATCAATCACCACGCGGCGGTCCTGATATTCAGGGGGCACATTCCACCAGGTATTGTTCATTCCTAGGGGTTCGAAAATCCGGGTTGCAACGAATTGATCAAACGGCTGGCCTGACTCTATCTCTATAATCCGCGCAACCACATCGAGGCCCGTTGCTGCACTGTATTGCCAGCGACTGCCTGGCTGAAAGTCTAGAATGTAGTTAGCATACAAAGGCACGGTGTTAGCCAAAGTCGCTCCAGGGCCTCTGTTAACCCGTTCAGAAATAGCGCTTCCCAACCCGCCGCTCACTAAGCCTGAAGTATGGGTTAATAAGTCGTGAATGGTGATGTCCCGATAAGCTGGAACAAGCCGATAGTCGGGAAGGTTTTCTGGGTCTACACGGATAGGGCTAATATTTTCATCAACCGGATCGGCGAGGACTGCGACCTGCATATTCTTAAACTCTGGCAACCACTTGCTGACCGGATCCGTTGGTCGAATCAGCCCTTCTTCTATCATCATCATGGCTGCAACCCCCAGCACGGGCTTGGTAGAGCTCATCATGATGAATAGACTGTCTTCCTGCATGGGCCGGTTATTAGCCACATCCATGAGGCCATGGGTCTGTAAATGAACCAGCTTGCCCCGGCGCGCCACCGCCGTCACAGCTCCTTGAATGTTGCCGGCTGCAATATGCCTATCCATGACTGCCGTGATGCGCTCCAAGCGCTCACCAGACATGCCTACCTCTTCGGCGCTGCCGGCCCAAGGAATTTCTTGCGCGGACAAATAAGCTGCACTGAAACTCAGCATTGTCGTCACAAACCCCACGGTTAGTTTTAAGGACAAATAAGCAAAAGACTGGTGACCCATTGTTGGTATCCTGTATGAATTTACGGGTAATACATTGCCCTCAAGGTAATGAGTAAGCAGCGGTAGTTCAAGATTTTATTTACTCGAGTTAACCAGATTTTTTGCAGATTGACCCAGTTAGGTCAGCCCAAGCAGACTAGGCGTGCTTTGAAGACTATCGACTAGGCCGCAACCCTTTGGCTAGAGATTTAGCTGGTTTGCTGGATACAGCGCATAAAACTAACACTAAAAGAACGGCTAAATTAATGAAAAGCGGCCTAGCACTAAGAATCCAATCCTAGCCTAGACCATATTTCTCAGCATCTTACATCTCATTTAGTCGGTAAAACACTAAGTATCTTTAATAACTAACTGTTTTAAATGTAGTTAGATGATCTATGCCGCCAATAATAACTAGTCGCCTTACTGGGCCGAAAATGAAGTTAAGTGCCCCTTGCCTTTCTATAGGACTGAGGAGTTTGCAGGGGGTCGTCTTGAGGCAATGGGAAAAGCGAGAGTTTTAACCACAAACCGCTCGACCGCTTTCTGTCACGTAGTGATTTTGAGAAGTGTAAATGGCGCGCCCGACAGGAATCGAACCTGTAACCCCCGGCTTAGAAGGCCGGTGCTCTATCCGATTGAGCTACGGGCGCAAACTCTCGGCATGAAAACGGCCGGTATTGTACATCAAAACGGCACGCTAACCACCGTGAGCTGGCTTTTTCTCAGGTTTAGCTTCCTTTTCTGGAGAACTGCTGCATTGATGCTCTTTAGGTACGCCGTAACAGGAGACACCGGTATACATACCGGCTAGCACTTGATTGATTTTCCAATAAGCGTATTTCAGTCTTTCTAGGATTCCCGCCCCCTTACTTGGTTTGAGTGGGGCGGCAACTAAAGGCAACTCAGTCACTGGAGTAGGACGGTTGTTCGCAAAATGTGAACGCTGGCTTCTGCTCATGGTTAACTGCCGCTAAAACTGACGTGAATAAGCTACTGGAGCGAATAAACAGGCTGATAGTGGCTGCAAGAGATTGCTGGCAAATAATGGGGTGACTGACGGGGTTCGAACCCGCGACCACCGGAGTCACAGTCCAGGGCTCTACCAGCTGAGCTACAGTCACCATAAATGGCTAGGTATCATGGACACCTGACGTTGAAATTGGTCGGGGTAGAGAGATTTGAACTCCCGACATCTTGCTCCCAAAGCAAGCGCGCTACCAGACTGCGCTATACCCCGAATTTCAACTCGCCTGACGCTTGCTGCGTCAGTTTCAAGAGGACGGCATAATACTCGCGTCCCTTGAGGCAGTCAATCCATGAATGCCAAGATTAGGACTGTCCGCCCGTTAACGTTCAATTCTCCAGCTACTGCCGTCGACGCCATCTTCCACAATTACCTTGAGCTCGGAAAGCCTATCTCTTATTTCGTCCGCTTTAGCCCAATCCTTACTTTCCCGTGCTTGTTTTCTAGCCGCAATAAGCCCATCGACTTCCGCAGGGTCAATCTCCCCGCCCACATCGTGCTTAAGAAAATGCTCGGGGTCTCGCTGTAGCAGCCCAAGAATACCCGCGAGTTTTTTCAATAGCGCCCCCAGCTGGCCCGCCAATTCGCTGCCCTCGGCTTTTTCTTTATTTATCTCTTTTACTAAATCGAATAACACCCCAAACGCTTCAGCAGTATTGAAGTCATCATCCATAGCCGCCATAAACGCCTTTTCAAAGCGACTATTAGTCAAGGACTTCGCTCTGGCTGTGTCCAAGCCTTGTAGGGCGCTGTAAAGCCGGCTAAGCGCTGCGATAGATTGATTCAAACTCTGCTCAGAGTAATTAATGGGGCTGCGATAATGACTGGCAATTAATAAGTGTCTAATTATTTCCGCATCGTATTTTTTAAGTAAGTCTCTTACCGTGAAAAAATTTCCCAGAGACTTTGACATCTTGACGTTGTCGACCCGGAGTGGCCCATTGTGCATCCAAATATTGGCAAATTTCTCACCTGTCGCTCCTTCGGATTGCGCAATTTCGTTCTCATGGTGGGGAAACAGCAGATCCGAGCCCCCACCATGAATATCAAAATTATTACCAAGCGAGCAAGTCGACATGGCAGAGCACTCGATGTGCCAACCTGGTCTGCCATATCCCCAAGGAGAATCCCACCCCACTCCATCGTCTGGTGATGCTTTCCACAAAACAAAATCGCGAGGGTCTTTTTTTAACTCGCCCACTTCAATGCGAGCACCGTCTAACAATTCATCAAGCTTCTTCTTTGACAATTTACCGTAGTCAGGAAAATTGAGAACTGAAAAATAAACATCGCCATTGTTGGCTTTGTAGGCAAGTTCTTTTTCGACGAGCACTTGAATCATTGTGATGATTTCGTCAATGTGACCCGTCGCCCTTGGCTCAATGTCAGGAGGTAATATTGATAGCGCTTTCTCATCTTCATGCATAGCATCGATGAATCGAGCCGTAAGGTCAGAAAAAAGCTCATTATTTTCTGCCGCTCTTGCCAAAATCTTATCGTCTATGTCAGTGATATTTCGAACATAGCGCACGCCAAACCCTCTTGCGCGTAAATATCGAACAACCACATCAAATGCAACCAGCATCCTTGCATGCCCCATATGGCAAAAGTCGTAGGTTGTAATTCCACATACGTAGACTCCGACATTTTTTGGGTCCTTAGGCGTAAACTCATCTTTGCGCTGGGTAAAGGTATTGTAAATTTTCATGGCTTAGCGACCGCCCCATGAATCGCGCAGCGTGATAGTGCGATTAAAAATCGGCTTACCACTTCTCGATATCGCACTATCGAGGCAAAAATACCCTTCACGCTCAAACTGAAACTGCGTTGCTGCACTTTCACCAATCGCCGCGGGCTCGACAATACTAGAGTCTAATACGGACAAGGACTCTGGATTCAGATTTTCCCTGTAATCCTCGATTTGTTTGGACGCCGGGTCTTCCACTGTAAATAGACGATCATATAAATGGGTGCTAACTGGCACGCCTTTTGAAGCAGAGACCCAATGAATAACACCTTTAACCTTTCGTCCTTGCGGATTTTTACCCAGAGTTTCGAGATCGATTGAGCAATTTAGTTGCACAACCTTGCCAGAGTCGTTCTTTTCTACAGATTCGCACCGCATCACATAGGCGCCGCGCAAACGGACCTCACCACCAGGAACTAATCGCTTAAACCCAGCCGGAGCCACTTCTTCGAAGTCAGTTTCATCGATATAAATTTCGCGAGTGAATGGCACATCTCGGCGCCCCATAGACTCATCCTTTGGGTGATTAGCTAAGGATAAATATTGCTCGTGATTCTCTGCCAAATTGCTGATAACAACCTTAAGCGGTCGCAGCACGCACATAACTCGTGGCGCTTTAGCGTCCAAATCCTCTCGAATCGCATGTTCAAGCATCCCTATATCAACTACACCCTCACTCCGTGACACCCCGACCGCTTCGCAAAAATTTCGAATAGACTCGGCTGTAAACCCGCGTCGTCGCATACCCGATAAAGTAGGCATGCGCGGATCGTCCCAGCCAGTAACTACGCCGGTTTCTACCATTTCTTTTAGATTGCGCTTACCCATCATTGTGTAGTTGAGTTTTAACTTAGCAAACTCAGTTTGCTCCGGCAGAACATAGGGTGTGTCAGTACCAGCTAAGCTGCTGGCGCGTTTCAGAGTATCTAGATCTAAATTTTGTAACACCCAATTATAAAGAGGTCGATGGTCTTCAAACTCCAAAGTACAAAGAGAATGAGTTATGCACTCCAAAGCATCACTAATACAGTGCGTGTAGTCATAGGTCGGATAAATGCACCATTTGTCACCAGTTTGGTGATGGTGCACATGGCGTATACGATAAAGAACTGGGTCACGCAAATTGATATTAGGAGATGCCATATCTATTTTGGCCCTCAGACTGTACTCACCATCTGCAAACTCACCTGCTCGCATACGTGCAAATAGCTCAAGATTTTCCGCCACACTCCGATTGCGATCAGGGCTTTCTCGCCCTGGTTCGGTAAGAGAGCCTCGATATTCCCGCATCTGCTCTGCATTTAGTGAGCAGACGAAGGCTTTACCGCCATTGATTAGCTCAACTGCAAAATCGAACAATTGCTCAAAGTAAGCAGAGGCAAATCGGACCTCCCCACTCCATTGAAATCCTAGCCAGCGAATATTATCTTTAATGGATTCTATAAACTCGACACTCTCTTTCGCCGGATTAGTGTCATCAAATCTCAAATTGCATTGACCACCGTTCTCCGCTGCAATGGAAAAATTAAGGCAAATAGATTTAGCGTGGCCAATATGAAGATACCCGTTCGGTTCCGGTGGGAATCGAGTTTGTACTCTCCCTGCAAACTTATTGCTGACAATATCTGCAGCCACAAGGCTTTTTACAAAATTAGAAGACACAGCTGTTGATTCGCTGTTTTGTGATTTGTTATGTGAATCATTCATGGAGTTTACACTTAAGTGGTTGCAAGCACTGCGATCCTAGCGGGAAACTGAATCTCAATGTCTATTCAGGACTATCTAGCACTGGCCAAAACGCTTATTATAGCGCCTCCATCAGACGTAAAACAAAATTAACTTCAACACATCCCATGCAAGGTCGTAACAATGATTGTCTTGAACACTAACTATGGCGCCATCTCAATAGAACTCGATTTCGAAAATGCCCCCAAGTCAGCTGAAAATTTTCTCAGCTATGCAAAAGCGGGTTTTTACAACGGTACCATCTTTCACCGAGTAATTAATGATTTCATGATTCAAGGTGGAGGCTTTGAGAGTGGATTAGTGCAAAAAGAAACTCGCGATCCTATCGAAAATGAAGCCGATAATGGCCTGCCCAACTTAGTCGGCACGCTAGCCATGGCCAGAACTGCTGTTCCACATTCTGCCACTTCACAGTTTTTTATTAACGTAGGTGACAATCACTTTCTTAATCACAGCAGCAAAACTGATCAAGGCTGGGGTTATGCCGTGTTCGGCAAAGTTGTCGATGGAATGGATGTAGTTAATAAAATTAAACAGGTAGAAACCGGATCGATGGGCGGACACCAAGATGTACCCGTTACAGAAGTCATTATCGAAACTGTTGACGTTCAAGAAGACTAAGATTGTCAGATCGACTGCTTTTCATCTCTGATTTACATCTGCAAGCTGATCGCCCTGAGCTTACTCAGGCACTGATCCGTTTTTTAGCGAGTAACAAGGGACGTTGCAGTGCACTTTATATTCTTGGCGACTTGTTTGAATTGTGGATCGGTGACGACGCCGACTCCCCTCTCGCAGAAGAAGTGGCAACGGCGCTGCAGCAATTTAGTGAAGGGGGAAGCCGAGTTCATTTAATGCACGGAAATCGGGACTTTCTGCTTGGCCGGCACTATGCGCAGCGCTGTGGCGCCGAGTTAATACAGGAACCTTACCGCCTTCAAACCTCTCAGGGCGTTATTACGCTTTTACACGGTGATGTGCTGTGCAGCGACGACCTGGACTATCAACAATTTCGCAAGTTGGTGAGAAATCCGGCCTGGCAAGCGCAATTTCTTGAGCAAACAGTAAGCCAGCGTTTGCAATTCGCAGCTCAGGCGAGAAGCCAAAGCCGCGAGTCAACTTCCACAAAGTCTGCAGAAATTATGGATGTAAATCCCCAAACCGTTAAGGAATTCATGGCAGAGAATCAGACCAACTTGATTCTACATGGGCATACTCACAGACCAGCAGTACACGAGCTCAGCAATCCCCTTGGGCAGCGCATAGTCTTAGGGGATTGGGACGAAAAGGGATGGTTTGTGCAAATTAGCGAGCACGGCTTGGAGCTGAAAAGTTTTCCTATTAAGACCAATTGCCATTAGATTAGTCAGCCAAGGCATAATATCGCTGATAGTGAGCCTCGCTGAGTTGAATTAAATCGGCATCCAACTGAGCTGTCAGATCCTCAAGCTTCAGGCCCGCTGATTCCCCAATCGCTTCCAACCCGAAATCTTCCAAGCGTCGAATCTGGCGATGGCTCTTGGTTAACAGATTATGGACCCAGCACCAAGGGGATAAACTATCGTCAACGTTAATCCCAAGCTGCTTTAGCCCTCGGGCCAGCGCGTCCAGAGAAGTGATCCTCAATCTACTGGCATAAAGCTGCATTTGCAGGGCCTCTAAACGCCTCAACACAGCACGTTTGGAGCTATCGTCATAGACATTCCAACGAATGACTTCGAAACCATAGCGCTTGCATCCTCGGCAGACAAGATCACCAAAAGAGGTGGTGGAGCATATTCCTATGCAAGGGGTTTTAGCAGACTTCATAAGAGAGCTTTTACGGCAATGGTGACAAAAAAGATCAGCTTGGGATCTGGCTTAAGTCTACCATGGTCCATCAAAGCCGGCGCAAGCTTGATCGCCCTCGAGCCCATGAACAGCAAGCTGCCAGGCGTTGCCATAGCGCCAATGTCTGTGGATATTTAGGGTATTTTCACTTAGAATACGCCCTCGCAAATTCAGGCTTTGAGCATAATAACACCAGCAATATCAGTGCTCTGTGTGCTAGCGTCACCTAGGTAAGCGCCTTTAGGGTGGCTTTCTCAATAACCTGCCAAATTCTGCAATTAAATGCAGTGGTGTCACTGCAATTTGCAATACCACAAGCGCCGCAAGTAAAACTCGAGAGGTAGTAACTTTGTTAGAAGCTTATAGAGAACACGTAGCAGAACGGGCCGCCATGGATATAGTGCCGAAACCCTTATCGGCTGAGCAAGTAGCGGAACTTATCGAACTCTTAAAGAATCCACCTGCTGGGGAAGAAGAGTTTTTACTAGAGCTTATTTCTTATCGTGTACCTGCCGGTGTGGATGAGGCTGCCTATGTTAAAGCTGGATTTTTGTCCGCGCTAGCGAAGGGAGAAGCATCTTCTCCCTTAATAGATGCCAAACATGCAGTAAAGCTATTAGGAACCATGCTAGGCGGATACAACATAGCCACCCTCGTAGAGCTATTGGATACTCCAGACCTTGGTGCTGCTGCCGCTGATGAGCTTTGCCATACCCTACTGATGTTTGATGCTTTTCACGATGTAGCGCAGCTCGCCAAGAACGGTAACGAACATGCCAAACGAGTGATGCAGTCCTGGGCAGATGCCGAGTGGTTCACATCAAAACCCGCTCTGCCTGAGACACTTACCGTTGCAGTGTTTAAAGTCCCGGGTGAAACCAATACCGATGATTTGTCACCTGCCCAAGATGCATGGTCTCGTCCCGACATACCACTGCATGCTAAGGCTATGTACAAAAACCCTCGCGAAGGCGTCACAAATGCAGAGCAACAAATTCTAGAGCTCGAGAAATCAGGTTTTCCAGTCGCCTTAGTTGGCGATGTGATGGGCACAGGCTCCTCACGTAAATCAGCCACAAACTCGGTACTGTGGTTTATTGGCGATGACATTCCGTACATTCCAAATAAGCGTGCGGGAGGAGTTTGTATAGGCGGCAAGATTGCACCTATCTTCTTTAATACTATGGAAGACGCAGGCGCCCTCCCATTTGAGTGTAACGTGGACGAACTTAATACTGGCGATATCATCGACATTGATGTCTATAAGGGCAAAATCACCCGTCACGGTACGGATGAGGTGATCACAGAGTTTGAGCTAAAAACTGATGTTCTTCTGGATGAGGTTCGTGCTGGCGGACGCATCCCTCTCATTATTGGTCGCGGGCTCACTCAGCGTGCCAGAGAAGAGTTAGGACTGCCCCCATCAGAAGTATTCCGCGCATTGGTTACAGCCCAAGATACGGGCAAAGGCTTCACCTTGGCGCAAAAAATGGTCGGTAAGGCCTGCGGAGTTGAAGGTGTCAGACCCGGGAGTTACTGCGAACCCAAAATGACAACAGTGGGCAGCCAGGATACAACTGGCCCGATGACGCGTGACGAGCTCAAAGACTTGGCCTGTCTAGGATTTTCCGCCGATCTTGTGATGCAATCATTCTGTCACACTGCGGCCTATCCTAAGCCTGTCGATATAGATACACAGCACACTCTACCGGATTTTATACAGACGCGAGGCGGGGTATCGCTCAGACCCGGAGATGGCATTATCCATTCTTGGTTAAACCGAATGTTGCTGCCTGATACAGTGGGCACTGGCGGGGATTCTCACACTCGATTTCCCATCGGCATTTCATTTCCCGCCGGATCAGGCTTGGTAGCATTCGCTGCTGCAACCGGTGTCATGCCTCTTGATATGCCTGAGTCGGTACTTGTGCGGTTTACCGGTGAAATGCAGCCAGGCATAACTCTACGGGATTTGGTCAACGCAATTCCGTATGCCGCCCTACAAAGCGGTGACCTAACCATCGCGAAGAAAGGCAAGAAAAATATCTTCTCTGGTCGAATCCTAGAAATCGAAGGCTTGCCCAATCTAAAGGTTGAACAAGCGTTTGAAATTTCCGATGCATCTGCAGAGCGATCAGCAGGTGGATGCAGCATCCGCTTGGGCAAAGAACCAATTATTGAATACTTCAAATCGAACATCACGCTATTGCGCTGGATGATTGACAACGGTTACCAAGATGCAAGAACACTAGAACGACGCGCTCGCGCGATGGAAGATTGGCTTGCAGACCCAGTCCTTATGGAACCTGATGCCGATGCCGAGTACTACAAAGTAATCGAAATTAACCTGAATGAAATCAAAGAGCCATTGCTGGCCTGTCCCAACGACCCTGATGACGTTAAGCCACTATCGGAAGTACAAGGCACAAAAATAGATGAAGTGTTCATCGGTTCATGCATGACTAATATCGGGCACTTTAGAGCGGCGAGCGAGGTGTTAAAACAAGTTGAAGGTACATTACCAACGAAGCTGTGGATCGCACCGCCAACAAAAATGGACGAGCATCAATTAACGGAAGAAGGAATTTACAGCATCTTCGGTGTATCAGGCGCGCGCACAGAAATGCCAGGCTGCTCTTTATGTATGGGCAACCAAGCCCGCGTGGCTCCAAATTCTACCGTTGTCTCAACCTCAACAAGAAACTTCCCTAACCGCTTAGGCCAAGGTGCCAATGTGTTCTTGGCCAGCTCGGAACTAGCCGCTGTGAGTTCAGCGTTAGGAAAAATTCCAACTATGGAGGAATACATGGGCTATATGGATAAACTCAACACCATGAGCGGTGAAATTTATCGCTACTTAAACTTTCATGAAATAGAAAGTTTTATGAACGCAGCGGAACGAGCAAAGTCTATACCGGTGACGAACGTTAACGTAGTTGCATAAATCTAGTGGCAAGAAAGGCGCCAAGGCGCCTTTCTTTCGGCTACGCTAATTGTCAAACTAGCTGGCCATTATGCTCCCCCAAATATGTTCACCGCAAAGCACTAAAGCACTGTGCTTTTGGCAACAATCTCGTAAACATCCTTAGATAATCCCTGCTCAGCCTTTATTCGCATTAGCTGTGCTTGCATTAAGGCCTGTCGATGTGGCGCGTACTTCTTCCAGCGAGTCAATGGCGTAAGCTGTCTTGAGGCTATTTGCGGATTTAACTTGTCTAGGACTAAGACTTGATCTGCTAAAAACTCATAGCCTGTTCCGGACTCATCATGAAATCCTAGGTAGTTTTGCGCACAGAACGCGCCAATAAGTGAGCGCACTTTATTTGGGTTTTTAATATTGAACGCTTCGTGTTGCATCAGCTTCTTCACCCTATCCAATGCACCATCCGTTTGCGCCATCGCCTGGATTCCGAACCATTGGTCTACAACCAAAGGTTCGTGCTTCCACTGCTGATAGAATTCGCTTAATGCTTTTACGCTTAAGCGTTGACCAAGCTCACTCGTGTTATTAACCAAAATCCGAAGCGCCGCAGACTGATTCGTCATGTTGTCACCGCGGGCAAATACGTCGTAGCAATGATTTAGCCAAACTTCATCTCCTGTGCGCGCCAGATAACCGAGACAGAGGTTTTTAAAGGAACGGGTTGCAATAGATTTTGCATCGGCTCGATAGTCCACAGCCTCCACTGTAGCCCCTACTAATTGAGCAAATTGGTCCTTAAACTCGTCTGCAATCCCATTGAGCACAGCTTCTCTTCCGTTGAACAGTGCTTCCACATCTGCTTGTTCGGCCTGCTCGATCAGAGTTCCAAGCAAAGGCAGGGTTAGCAACTGAGACACCATGGCTCGATCTATTTCTAAATCAAGAGTCACCGATTTAAGAATGCTGCTATAGGCATTGCGCAGAACGTTTGGCAAAACAAATGACTTACCCGTTCTGTAGTCTTCAGCGCCCTGCTCTATTACTTGTGTCGCCAATAACTGAGAGGCATTCCAACGATTAAATCCGTCTGCATCGTGAGCCATTAAAAAGAAAAGTTCTTCCGGGCTATAGTTATAACGTAGCCTGACAGGCGCGCTGAATCCGCGCAAAAGCGAGGGTATTGGTGGTTCATCTACACCGGTAAAGATGAAGGTTTGTTCAGCTTCTTTAACATCAAGCACTTTATCAACGCTGGGAAAAGAGTTAGCGCCTTTAAGCAGCAGGGGTAATTGTTCACCAGATTTGCCAAGCAAGCCTAGTCTTAGGGGAATATGAAAAGGCTGTTTATTAGTTTGCCCCGGCGTGTCTGGGCATCTTTGTTTTACCGTCAAAGCGAATTCTTTCTGCTCAGCATCATAGCTTGATGACACATCAAGAATCGGTGTTCCGGCTTGACTGTACCAGCGTCTAAACTGCCCAAGATCAACACCGTTAGCATCTTCCATGGCTTTCACAAAATCTTCAGTTGTGACAGCCTGTCCGTCATGACGCTCAAAATACAAGTCTGAACCTTTACGAAAACCTTGCTTACCAACAAGCAATTCGATCATGCGGACTACTTCAGCACCTTTTTCATAAATCGTTACGGTATAGAAATTTGCGATCTCCATATAGGAGTCAGGTCTCACCGAGTGAGCCATGGGACCGCTATCCTCTGCAAATTGAATCGTTCTCAATAAGGAGACGTCTTCTATACGCTTGACCGTTCGCGAACCCATGTCAGCCGAAAATTCTGAGTCTCGATAAACCGTGAAGCCTTCCTTTAAACTCAGCTGAAACCAGTCTCTACAAGTTACCCGATTGCCTGACCAGTTGTGAAAATACTCATGGGCTACGACTGCCTCAACGCGCTGAAAGGACAAGTCAGACTGAGTTTTCGGGTTAGCCAGTACACAGGAGGTATTAAAAATGTTCAGGCCTTTGTTTTCCATTGCCCCCATATTGAAATCATCGACAGCGACAATCATAAAAATATCGAGGTCATACTCTCGGCCAAACACTTTTTCATCCCAGGCCATGGCATTTTTCAATGACGTCATCGCGTGGCCGCATTTGTCTAAGTCTTTTTCTTCTACAAAAATTTCTAGAGCAACATTTCGCCCAGAGAGGGTAGTGAAACTATCTTCAATACGCTCCAAATCGCCTGCCACTAACGCAAATAAGTAACAAGGCTTCCTAAACGGGTCTTGCCACGTAGCCCAGTGTCTGCTGCTGTCTGTTTCACAGCGACCCGAATCGATTTTATTACCGTTAGAAAGCAGCAGCGGATACTTCGCTCTATCAGCTTCGATTGTTGTGGTGAACACTGACATAACATCAGGCCGATCGATGTAATAAGTGATGCGGCGAAATCCTTCGGCCTCACACTGTGTACAGAACATTTTTCTTGATTTGTACAGACCTTCTAAAGCGGTATTGTTCTGCGGTTCGATTCTTGTTTTTGCGCGCAATACAAACGTTTTTGTGGATGAAATATCAACATAATCAGAAACGTTTTTTACAGTGAGGGATTCATCTTCAATAACGAAGTGCTCATCATTAAGAGACACTCCGTTAATTTCTAAAAAAAGTAGCTCCATGTCCTGACCATCTAATACTAAGGATTCTCTATGCTTTAGATCACTATTAGCGTTGACAGCCATGACCAACGAGGACTCCACTATGGCGTGGTCCTCAAACAATCGAACGTTCAGCGTAGTTGATTCAATCAGGAATGGTGGTGGCGAATAGTCTTTAAGATAAATTGTTCGCGCGTGAGCATCTTTCATAGTGTAAACCTTAAACTAAAATCCGTTAATTTATTGACTTATGGCTACATTGTAGCCGGAGAATCGGCGCATATTGATAACACCGTCTTCGAATATTAAATATTGGCCCTTTATGCCTAAAAGCGTGCTTTCTATGATTGGGTCTTTATCAAAATTGAATGATGATATTTTGTCCAAGTAGCGAGAGACAGGGTAATCGATTTCTATTGGATCTAAGCCCTTGAGAATACTTATCGCAAAATAACCCATACTGTTTTCAAGTTCGGCCAGTTCAGGTTTTAGGATTTGTAGTAAGCGCTCTGCTTCCATTGGTAGATCGAGAGTTACCGCATTGCCTTTTAGCATGTCTCGCCAATTGGTTTTATCCGCCACATGCTGCTTAAATAAAGTTTCTATAAGCCCTGACTGTAATCGAGTGCGCACTCTAAGAATGGCTAGTGCTTGTGTCGCACCTTGATCCACCCAACGTGTCGGAACTTGGGTAGCACGAGTGATTCCTACTTTTAGACCAGAGGAGTTAGCGAGATAAACTATGTGGTCTTGCATGCAGTATTTTTCGCCCCACCCTGGCTCCCGGCATGTCCCCTGCGCATGATGACATCTCTCCGGATGAATTATACAAGAATCACACTGGGCCAAGTTTTGAAAGCACGGATAGCAAAACCCTTGATTAAAACTCTTACTGGTTTTGCGCGAACAGTTCACACAATAAATATCTCCTAGAAATTCAAGTTTTAACTTTTTTTCTAGCAAAGGATTCAATTCGATTTCCGCATCCCCTAAGGGCAATCGATAGCTGACAGTCTCCTCGAGACGACTGCGCATTTTCCTTAAAGTACCTTGGGCCAAAACTTCCATCACTTTCCTCTGCAGAACAATAGTAAATTGTATGGTGTAAGCCTAGGAGTCTAATTTAGACTTGCAGCCATTAGGCAACGCTGCACCAATTCGCTCGTCTTCGGGCACATGCTGCATTTCATACAAAATAATAATCTGCATACTCTGCTCTAACTGTTCCGGGGATAGCCTTACACCATCTTCCCACTTTCCCAGTTCAATTGCCGTCTTTAAAGATTCGTACACGGATGGTGTAATTTCTGCCAGTAATTCTTCAACAGAATTCTGGGATTTAAACTGCTTGTCCCAAGCATTACTACTCATAGATGCCTCCTATGGCTGGCCAAACCTAACAGGTTCACGGCCCACTACCGTTTCTTTAAGTACCACTCTTGACGTGATCACGGTAAGGACTCCAATTAGTAAACCGCTTACTAAACCCCCGACATGGGCTGCGGTGGCAATCATAGAGGACGCTAATACCTCCATTGCCACCAAGGCAACAACAAAGAATGTCAGTAAGTTTTTATTTAGGGATAAATAGCTGCGCGGCATCGCCGTATGAATTACCCATGCATAAGCCATCAATCCATAGATCACACCAGACATGCCGCCAAAATTACGGCTTTCACTCATCAAATACTGGGCTGTGTTGCTGACGAACGCTAGGCTAATTACCAATAAAGCGACGAACCAGCTTGGCTGGATAGCCTCTAGTTGCTTACCAAAGTACCAAAGCCAAAGCATATTAAACACCAAATGAAGCTCGCCAAAATGAAGAAACATCGGACTTAGGGTTTGCAACGCTTTTGTGATGGAGTCCACGCTAACTATCAGTGATACCACGCTTGCCGTTGACAACTGGGGATAAAAAAGCACCAACACCTCATTTGGGTAGGCTCCTAACCTGCTGATCACTGCGACAACAAGACATACTAGAAATAACAGCAAGGTCACCGGCGTATAATAAAACGACGCGATAAGGCCATTGAGAAATTTTCGAAGGCTTAAATTACCAATAAGACCGAGCTCACGGTTATCCTTAACCGGCCGCCCCGAAGAATCTTGTGCCGCTTGCCAACGGAGCAAAGCGTCTTGCAGAAACTCTGCTTCCGCCTGACTACTGACCCAAATAACTTGCTGGCCAGACTCTTCATTGATGCGGTGAGATAGCCCATGCTGCGTAAGCAGCTTACTAAATTCGTAAAGATCAGTACTAATAGGAAGGCTAGCCGCTTTTATCATTTTGCCTTGGCACCGGCTTTACCCAAGCGGCTACCCCAGCCCAGTTTGCTCCTACAAGCATCATAAAAACTAAACTGAGGCGCATGAATTAACTTCAGCGCCACGGATTTTTTAGTAACGACAATTTCATCACCTACTGATGCAATATACTTCTCTTCTCCGTCACAGCTTACTTGAGGTTTCAGTTTACATTTAGGGGAAATAACAATTCTAATTTCGCTATCGCCATCGACCACTATGGGACGACTATTGAGTGAGTGAGGGTACATGGGAACCAATACAATGGCGTTCAAATTGGGATGCATTATCGGCCCCCCTGCTGACAAGGCATAAGCCGTAGAGCCAGTTGGAGTGGCAACAATCAGTCCGTCAGACTCTTGGCTGTAGACAAATCTGTCATTCACAAAGAGTTCAAACTCGATCATCTGTGCTGCTTGACCTGGGTGAAGCACAACGTCGTTAAGGGCCGAACCCAACTTTTCTCGTTTGCCGCCTATTTCCCGTGCGGCATCCAGTAAAAAACGAGATTCGATTTCAAATTTACCGGCCAAGACCTCATCGACTTTCACCTCGATTTCATCTGGCAATATATCGGTTAGAAAGCCCAGTTTGCCTCTATTAATACCGATGACCGGCACCTGATCCGTGGCGATATGTTTTGCCATAGTCAACATACTGCCGTCACCACCCACGACAATCACTAGGTCGCATCGCGCTGATAACTCGCGTCTACCGCAAGTCTCTACTGCTGGGGCCCTTAGCAGGCCCGCCGTCATGTGATCTAAGACAATAGTCACAGGCTTGCTCGAAAGATGCGCAAGCAGGCGATTGAGTGTTTCCACTACTCCTTCGGAATCTGGTCTACCGACGATGCCTATGTGATTGAAGACGGACATGTTGCTAACCAATTAACAAGATTTTTAGACGCGTAAGTGTACCACGACAGGCTAGCTAGACAGGCTTTTTTGCTTCGCTGGGCCGAGAATGCTATTTACCGAACAGGCAGCAAGCCGCCGGTGTGAATCGCGCAAATGCGGGTGCCTGGGAGAAAGTCACCCCGTTGAATCATAGAGTGCAGGCCGTAAAAAAGTTTACCCGTGTAGACGTGCTCTAGAGGCAATGGCTGCTCCCGCTGAAAATCGTCTAAGAACTTTCTTAGCTTGGCATTTTCCTTAGCATAACCGCCACAGTGAAAATCGTCAGAGACTTGCCACCTTACCGAAGAGTCCGGGGTTGGATTAAGGCGATTTGCCACTTCTGCCCTAAGGTAACCCGGCGCTTTTAACACCGAGACTCCAAGTACTGAACAGGACAAATTGCGCCTTTCTAAGCCGTTAATAATGCCCGCCATGGTAGTACCAGTGCCGCAGGCCAACGCTACTACGACGTTTTCTGTCTCATTAGCGCCTTGCTGCAGTAGCCCAGCGATGTCTTCACACCCCTTGGTTCCGAGAGCATTGCCGCCGCCTTCTGGAATTAGGTAGGCAGGCCCCTCTAGAGCGAGCAAGCTCGACATAACGCTAGGCTCTTGCTTGCGGCGATACTCAGACCGAGAAAGAGCAATTAATCGCATATTATGCTGTTTGAGAAACGTAATTACCGGATTATTGGGTTCCGCTATTTCACCCCTGACCACGCCGATAGTGCGCAAGCCAAGCTGCGAGCCAGCTGCGGCTAAAGCCACCAGGTGGTTTGAGTAAACACCACCAAAACTCATCACAGACGAAAACCCTTGCTCCAATGCGTCAGCTAGGTTCAAGCGCAATTTGAACCATTTGTTGCCTTGAATTTCTGGGTGAATGCGGTCTAAACGTAACACCGACAGTGTGATGTCCTTATCCCTAAGATCTGGATGAGTAATTGCTTGCAGGGGTGGCATTTGCATCGAATTCTGCAATTGGCTAAGAGACAGGGTTTTTTTCGAACTGTTAAGCAATGGAGATGACCTCGAAACTCGATTGATGACGACAGAAACATCTCACCTAAATGAAAATCAGGGTTGGTTTCATGGCGAACGGCTGGGCAGTGTAATCCAAATTCCTACATCAGGACCCATATGCCAACAAAAAAAACAAAAAAACTTTAGCGAAGCACAGTATTTTTCTCATTATATTCAATAAGATAGAAAACCTCTCCCCACAAACTTCGAAGTTTTCAAATTGTGAGGTTTCGTAATCTTTATTCCCGCCGACACTAACTACAGCGATTCAAGTAACCAAAACTCTCGTACCGGTATTATGCGTCCGCCGAGATGCTTCAACCCTTCCCCATTGTATGCTCAGGAGTTTTTGAGAATGTTGAACACGAAAATTGAAGCCGTAGCTAGGGTTCATGCGCCTACACCTGTGTCTCCTTCTTCGATACTACAGGAAGCTGGTATCGACAAATATGATTACCCGTTAACCTGGATAGAAGAAAATACCGGCATTCAGACCCTGCACCACGGCAACATTAGTGCGAAACCCAGCAGTTATGCCATACCCGCGATTGAAAAAGCGTTGAAAAATTTTTCAGGTGAGTTGCACGAAATCGACGCGATCTTTTACTGCGGGATGAACCGCGACATGCAAGAACCATCAACTGCCCACATCATCGCTGACAAAATTGGACTGTCTGCCAAGCTGAAACTGGATATGTCAGACGCTTGCCACGGCTTTACCGCTGGCATAATGATGGCTGATCTGCTCATCAAAACCGGCCAAGCTAGGCATGTTCTTCTATGCACCGGTGAAAACGCGAGCCGCGGCACTATGCACATAGCTGAGCGATTTAAGAAAAAGGAACTGGGTAAAGAAGATGTAAAAACCAATCTTGGCGCGTTTACTGTGGGGGACGTCGGCGCAGCCATGATTCTCGGTCCGACAGATGATGGCAGCGGCTTTCAGACTATCGACCCGGTTGGCTTTAAGAGCTTTAACTCCAACAATAACTCAAAAGTCTGGCCAGCCTGTTTTGTTGATTGGGAGCTCAATGCCTTCGCCATGCACTCGGTGTGGATCAGCCTTGAGACCATTAAAATGGTCGTCGATATGACCCCAACTACCCTCGCCGGCGCTGGCTGGGATATCGGAGATGTCGATTATTTCGTTTCCCACCAAGTGGGGCGCAGCGTTCAAGAGCATTATCTGAAAAAGCTAAACATCAGCAGAGAAAAATCCGTTGAGATTTATCAGAACTACGGCAATCTCACCTCAGCCTCGATGCCCGTATGTTTCGACCTTCTCGGTGAAACTGGCAAATTAGAAAAAGGCACCAAAATTCTAATGAATTCTACAGGCAGTGGTATCGTTGTTTCCCAAGGCCTTTATGTGGTGTAGAACGAGGACGCCGATGGCCTCACATTTAGTGAGTGTGAACAGTAAAGCCTTGGATAGTTTGCGAGCAAAGTACCATGACGGCTTTGCTCGGTAATGCGATTAACTGGTGATTTTGGCAAAGATAATGGCGGACCGGACGGGACTCGAACCCGCGACCTCCGCCGTGACAGGGCGGCAT
>CAYGRT010000006.1:0-9882 GCA_964352355.1 uncultured Pseudohongiella sp.
CACTTTTGACAGGCTTTGGTCACTTTATTCCAAGCCCTTCGCGCCGCACTTGCATTTGCTCTCTTGCTTGCATAACCTGTGTTTTCATACAGTGCCCCGATTGTGATCCATCATGGTCTTAGATTCCTTTCATATCGCCTGCAAAAGCTGGTTTGAAGCTCAGTTTGGCAAACCCACACCGGTGCAGGAGCAGGCTTGGCCTGCGATTAAGGCTGGCAAGCACACGCTGATCTCAGCGCCTACTGGCAGCGGTAAAACTCTCGCGGCGTTCTACGGGGCGATTGATGGGTTGGTGCAGCAGGGTCTGAATCAGCAGCTTTCTGACGGCGTACAAATTCTCTATGTATCCCCCTTAAAAGCCTTAAGTAATGACATACAAAAGAATCTCGAATTGCCGCTAGATGGCATTGCCGAGCATTTGCATTTGGCGGGGCAACCCCCAGTGGATATTCGTATTGGGGTGCGTACCGGAGATACGCCAGCTAGCCAGCGGCAAAAGATGGCGAAGAAGCCGCCTCATATTTTGGTGACCACTCCCGAATCTCTTTACCTTTTGTTAACCAGCGCCAGTGGCCGGGCTATGTTGGCGTCGGTGTCCACTCTGATCGTGGACGAGATTCATGCCATGTTGGGGGATAAGCGTGGGGCTCATTTGTCTCTGTCGGTGGAGCGTCTTGCCCGCCTTGTGCTGCGAAACGGCGGCCAACATTTGCAGCGTATTGGCTTGTCCGCTACACAAAAGCCCATCGAGATGGTGGCCAATTATTTGGTTGGTAATAACCACACCGTGGCGGGGAAGGTGGACTGCGAAATTATAAACGCAGGGTTTCTGCGGGAGATCGAAGTTAATATCGAAGTGCCAAGCTCACCCCTAAGTGCGTTGATGAGCAACGAGGTGTGGGACGAACTCTACCAACGTTTAGTGCAATTAGTGCAAAGTCACGATACTACCTTGGTGTTTGTAAACACTCGGCGGCTGTCCGAACGATTGGCTTTAGCTCTGTCAGAACGTCTGGGTGAGGGTTTGGTGTGTTCCCATCACGGCAGCATGAGCAAAGATAATCGTCACAACGCAGAGCAGCGACTAAAGGCGGGCGATTTAAAAGTGTTGGTGGCAACAGCATCTATGGAGCTAGGTATCGATATCGGCTCGGTGGACCTAGTGGTGCAATTCTCCTCCCCTAAAAGCATAGCGACCTTTTTGCAAAGGGTAGGTCGCAGTGGCCACTCTATTCATGGCAAGCCCAAAGGGATTTTATTTCCCCTTACCCGTGACGATTTAGTAGAGTCATCAGCACTACTCCATTCGATTCATTTGGGCGAGCTAGACAGAATCGTTATGCCCGAAAAACCCATGGATATCTTGTCCCAACAAATTGTGGCCGAACTTTCCTCGCCACCCATGTTAAGTATGGAGGCAGAAGAAGGCTGGAGTATCGATGATCTTTATGGATTGTTCAAAAATGCGTATCCCTATCGGGATTTAGGCCGCCAAGAGTTTGATGAACTGGTGCATATGCTGGCAGAGGGGTATACCACTCGTCGCGGTCGCCGTGGCACCCATATTCATCTGGATGCCATTAACAATAAAGTAAGGGCTAGACGAGGTTCTAACTTGATCGCCTTGACTAACGGCGGCGCTATTCCCGATATGTTCGATTACCAAGTGGTACTAGACCCAGAAGATACGGTAGTAGGCACACTCAATGAAGATTTTGCCTTGGAGGCGCTGCCTGGTGATGTGTTCACATTGGGCACTCATAGCTGGCAAATGCTGCGGGTAGATGGTCTTAAGGTGCGAGTGCGAGATGCTCAAGGGATGCAGCCAACTATTCCATTTTGGTTTGGCGAAGGGCCAGGTCGAACTTTAGAGCTGTCCCAATCGGTGTCTCGATTAAAGCACACAGTTGCCGAGCTACTCATCAACGATTCGGCTAATGCTGCTGTGCAGTGGTTGGTGGACGAGGTTCGCCTGCCTCGCGGCGCTGCTACCCAGTTAATTGAATACTTGCAATCGGGTATGAATGCGCTTGGGGTTATGCCCACCCGCGAGTCAATCGTCATGGAACGCTTTTTTGACGAAGTGGGCGATATGCATGTGGTGATACATTCGCCGTTTGGTAGCCGCCTAAATAGAGGTTGGGGTTTGGCCCTCCGAAAGCGGTTTTGCAAGTCCTTTAATTTCGAGCTGCAGGCTGCTGCCAATGAGGACAGCATTGTTATTTCTCTTGGGTCAGTCCACAGCTTTCCTTTAGACGATGTGTTTCGCTATTTGCAATCCGCCACTGTGAAAGATGTGCTGATTCAAGCGCTTTTGGATGCGCCTATGTTTGAAGTGCGTTGGCGTTGGAATGCTACCCGCTCGTTGGCCATTCAGCGCAATCGCAGTGGTAAACGGGTACCACCTCAGTTTCAGCGTATGGATGCCGAAGATTTGGTCGCCCATGTGTTTCCCGATCAGATTGCTTGCCAAGAAAACATCACTGGACGACGGGATGTACCAGACCACCCGTTGGTTAATCAAACCATTAATGATTGCCTTACCGAGGCCATGGACATCGATGAGTTACAAGAACTTATAGCCAAGGTCGAAAATCGCGAACTGGAGCTTATAGCCAAAGACCTCACTGAACCATCGCCCTTTGCTCAAGAAATTATCAATGCTCGGCCGTATGCCTTTTTGGATGATGCGCCATTTGAAGAGCGCCGCACCAACGCCATCAAAAATCGCAGTTGGGCCGACCCTGCCACCACGAAAGATTTGAGCGTGTTGGATATCGAGGCAATAAACAGAGTGCGGGAAGAAGCTTGGCCCTATGTAAACAGTCCCGACGAGTTACACGACGGCGTGTTTAGCGCTGGCTACATGACCGATGCTGAGTTTACAGAAAAAGGCTATGGCAAATTGGCCCAGCCCCTGATTGACAGTGGTAGGCTGTATTGCATTACTCTTAACGACCCTAGCCGCATAGTGTGGGCGGCTACCGAGTCTTTACCCAAATTCTTAGCCTTGTTTCCTGAGCAATTGTCGCAAATCACACTGCCGGAATTCTTAAGCTCGCAGCAGTGGGAAGCGGAACACGCCCTGCGGGAATTGGTTCGCGGCAGACTGGAATGTTTGGGCCCAATTACCGCCGGCCGCATAGCAAATGAGCTAGGCATTGTTAGCGCAAAAATCAACGCGGCTTTAGTTGGCCTAGAAGTAGAGGGGTTTGCCTTTCAAGGCGCTTTTTCACCGGCAGGGCGAGCGCTGACGCAGGATGGCAAACCCGAACAAGAATGGTGCGAGCGCCGCTTGCTGCAGCGCATACATCGCTACACCATCGATGCCCACCGCCAGAGCATTCAACCAGTTTCGCTGGAAACCTATACTAAGTTCTTGTTTCAGCGCCATCAATTAATAGCCCTTGGCAGCGTGGAAGCAACGCCAGAACCTGGCCTTGATGGGCAAACCCAATTGCAGAACACACTTACTTTACTGGATGGCGTGTCTGCGCCGGCTGGCAGTTGGGAAGGGGATATCTATCCTGCCCGTATTCGCTTCTATGACCCCAGTTGGCTCGATGTCATGTGTATAAGCGGCAGAGTTAGCTGGGGGCGCTATTCTTTGCCGGCTGGACTAAAAACCGGCCAGACAAAAAAGCGCGGTTCGTCACCGGTAAAAAGTACACCCATAACCTTGGCGTCCAGACACAATTTGGATATTTGGCAGGCATTGGCGAACGCGCAAAAACCAGCGGACTATGGGACAGAATTTAGTGGACAGTCGCTGCGAATCGAGCAAGACCTTAAAGCCCATGGTGCTAGCTTCTTTGACGAAATTCAAACCCGCACGGGTATGTTGAAAGCCCAGATGGAAGAAGGCTTGGCAGAGTTGGTCAACGGTGGACGGGTGACCAGTGATAGTTTTACTGGATTGCGCGCGCTGTTAACTCCAGACAAAAAGAAGCCTAGTCAACATCGTAGGCGACACCGCACTGCCATGTTCGGCGTGCAGGACGCTGGCCGCTGGAGTTTGTTAAATACTTTTGTGGAACAAAACCCGCAGTCACTCAGTCGCCATTGGGAAGTGCTAGACAATGAGCAACTCGAACGACTTATTAGTGTCTACTTGCAGCGCTGGGGTGTTATTTTTCGGTCTCTTATTGATAAGGAAGCGTTCGCTCCGCCCTGGCGTGTACTAGTCGCAAAACTTCGAAAACTGGAACTACAAGGTGTCGTGCGAGGCGGGCGTTTTGTCAGCGGCGTTGGCGGTGAGCAATTCGCTTATTCAGAAACCGTCAATGAGCTGCGGAAACTTCGTCAGAACAAAGACAGTAAATCCGATAAGACTTATGTCTGTTTATCAGCAACAGATCCGCTCAATCTACTCAATCTTATTTTGCCAAATCGAAAACTAAGCCGTTTGGCAAGTAACCGAGTGCTTTACCAAGGTGGCATTCCTATCGCCGTGTTAGAAAGTGGCGAAGTTCGTTATTTGCGTGACATCGGCGACGACAAAAAATGGGAAACTCAGCAGCTATTAATGAAACGTAGTTTCCCTGGCAAGTTGCGCAGCTATCTTGGCTCTCGCTAACTCTTATCAAAAATACAGACAGGCTTTTGTCAAAAAAAATCCCACTACCGCAAGCGATAGTGGGATTTCGTTTTGATGTGGGAGCCAAGAGTGCCTACAGCCCAAAAGATAAACTTCCAGACCGAGGTCACGCAGTCCAACTATCCGTTAGCTTACACTAGGCGGCGTAGTTGGAGGCTCCCTGTATAGATTGACTATTGATGGGATCACCTCCTTTTTAACTCTCAGGGTAGCAATTAATGCTAGGTGGCCTCCCCTGTAAAGACCGCTAACAACAGTTCTGGCAATTTTATATAACACAATGCTCTATCTGTAAAGGAGTTAATTCATTCACTAACTTGTCGATACCGTCACGGAAAAAAGCCCCAGTAGGTTTAGTGTAATTAGGTGTAAACAACAGAGTTTTAAAGCAAAACTAGAATAACGAATGGCTAACATAGTTCAACTACACTTAATCACAGCAATTCAAAAAACTAGAAGCAATCAATGATTGAGAGACGATCACATAGACGGGTAGAAGTGGAGTTTTGGGCAAGCTTAAAACACCCGCTGCTTGGAACCGCGACAGGGGACATACAAGAAATGTCACCCAGCGGATTTTCCTTAACATTAGATGAAGAAATGAATTTTTTCGTGATGATGGAGCTAGACGTGTCCATACATGGGGAAGGCTGGGATCGGACTATGCCTGCTTTGCCGGTTCAGGTGGTTAGAGTCGAAGGCCGCGAAATTGCTCTGCGATTTTTAGATAGCTGGGAAGACTTTTGGATGCCAGAAATTTTTGAGGATTACGAGCTGCCGTACACCGATTCTATTCTATACGATGACAGTGACGACTACGATATCAGGCCCTAGTTAGCCTGTTATCTAACTACTACTCGCCGAGATTAAAAAAGTAATACACAGAAATAAAAAACACGGTAATTATCAAAGCCCAATAAGCAATAAATTGGAAAGGTCGGTCTAGAAATAGTTGCAGCCAAGTTTTGGATTCCCCTTCGCTGTAGTTTTCTTCATAGGCTTGCCGCATTCTTGCAGCGCGCGTGGCTTCGTACTCATCCAGTAGTCGCCTTGCTCGATGATACTCAGACAAATCTTTTACCCACAGAGCGGGCATTGAGATGCCCCAGTTGCCGGCAAAGGTTTCGAAATAATCGATGTTATTGTCTTTTAACAAATCTCGCACCTCGTTGGCTTCGTCTTCGGGCACATCGCGCATGCGAAATAAAAGTTTTGACATAGTCTTATTCATTCTTATAAGTTGGAGGCGGAACAGGTGCATGCTACCTTTAACCCCATACCCTGTAAATTAATTGGCGATTAAGCCTCGGAGTAATCACGATGCGACTGTTCACTGCGTTGAGTCTGCTTATTTTTAACCTTGCTTTTGCAGGCCAAGCAATTGCTGAAAGCTCGGTGTGGAAGATACAAAATGGCAATAACGTCTTATATCTTGGCGGTACTGTACACTTGCTTAGGGCAAGCGATTTTCCATTGCCAACTGAGTATGACGAAGCCTATGGAGATTCGGCCAAGTTAGTTTTTGAAACCGATCTCGACTCCATGGGCGATCTCTCTGTGCAAGCCACCCTTATGCGTCAGCTTAGCTATGGCGAAGGGCTAAGTTTAAAAACTGTATTAAACGCCGAGGCTTACTCAGCACTAGAAAACTACACTGCATCTGTTGGGCTTCCCCTCGCCATGTTAGAAAAGTTTAAACCCGGCATGATCATTAGCACTTTGCAGGTATTGGAATTTCAAAAGATAGGCTTCACGCCGACGGGGGTGGATACCCACTTCAACACGTTAGCCGCGAGGGACGCAAAAGAAGTGGGCCAACTAGAGTCCATAGAGGCACAAATTGGCTTCTTGGCGTCCATGGGGGAAGGCAACGAGAGCGAATTTATCTTGTTATCGCTTAAGGATCTCGCTGATACGGCCAACATGATGGACGATATGATCGAGGCTTGGCGAACGGGGAATAATAGGGGGCTATCAGAGCTTTTCGTGGAGGACATGTTGAAGGAAGCACCCGAGGTGTACGACTCCCTTTTAAAACAGCGCAACATGAATTGGCTGCCACAGATTGAAGCCATGCTTGAAGATGCAAAGCGAGAGTTCGTTCTTGTGGGGGCAGCACATTTAGTTGGGCCAGATGGGCTACTAGCGTTGCTTGAAGCAAAAGGATTTGAGGTTAGTCAGCTATAGCCAAGTAACTGCAAGCTTAATTAGGTCGGTCTGCCACTAAACCCGTAGCCGGTCTGATTCGATGGCCTAGCCCTAAGCCAGACTATTCAATGAGTCCAGCTTGGAGCAGTAGGAGAGGGTGCTAGCTTGTTTTGTGACTTAAAACGATCTGTCTTGGGCCGCTTGTCGAAGTTTGGCCACTTACGCCGGATGGAATTTGTTGAACCTTACCACCACCTTTCAAAAAAGTCTCAATGTGTCCCGCAAGGTCTTCTCGGCTGCTTGCTGCAGCCTCTTTTTTTGGTTTATTTGCCATAACTACCATTACTCATAACGTGAAAAGCCCGCAATTATACACTATTTGTCGGGCTTTTTCTAATGGGCTGACACCCCGCCTCTAGCTTCTGGGTTTAGAACCTACTCGTTTGCGGGGGCGCTCGAAATAGTCCGAATAATAGTCCTCAGGTAGCTCTCCCACTAAGTCATCCAGCGACGCGGAGTAGATGACCTTCATTTTAGCCAGCAGCTCTAGATCTAAGTGGCAACCATAGTTACGTAGGGTCTCAATATCTTCCAATTGTTTTCTTGAAATGCCCAATAATCGTGCTCCTTCATTCATGGAGTAGCCGGCATTCAACCTAAGCTGACGGACATTCTTTTTAACGGTTACGGTTATTGGCGAAAATTTTGTGTACTGGGCTTGGCTCATACTCTACCTGCTGGACTAGTTGTCAATCATGACCATTACTGGTCGGTTTACAAAAATTTACTGGGTTCAAACGGTCTCTCGTGACGAATTCTTTCTAAAAGTTAAGTCCCCAGAATAGGTAAACGCTAACACAGCTACTTTTTGATGGTAATATTTACTTTAAACCAACCCCCAAAAGGGCCGATATTTGAGTTTCCAGTACATTGGAAATCCAAATTTCAGTTTAGAAACCCATTAGCATGGCATACACGCGCCTCGAGGCTCGCGGGGCACAGAGTGCCTGCCCTAATTACATCTATTTCGAGTATGAAAAGGGAATAAAAATGACAGATAAAGGAACTCCAGTTGCAGCCGCCGCTGATGCTGTTCAGACAATTAGTAAGGGAAAAGTGGTCAGCTTTAACTACCGTATGTATGAAGTTCTTACAGACGGCAGCATGACCGAGTGTTTGGAGGAGTCTTATTCGGGAAATCCCATCCACTACCTTCACGGCTTTCGCAATATTATCAGCGGCCTAGAGAGCGCATTTGAAGGCAAAAAGAATGGCGAATCCTTTAGTGCCCAGTTAGATCCTATCTCTGCCTACGGCCCACGCAAAGATGACTCCATTAAGCGTGTACCCCTAAAGCATTTGCAGTTTCAAAAGCCCACTAAAAAGCCCCTTGCTGGAATGATAGCGGGCGTAAAAACTGAGCAAGGCATGCGCAGTGTTGTTGTCGTAAAGCCGGGCAAATTTAGTGTGGATGTGGATTTTAACCACCCTCTGGCGGGCAAAACCCTAAACTATGAGATTGAGGTGCTTTCAGTTAGAGATGCGACAGACGAAGAAATAGCTCATAGACACGTGCATGGACCAGGCGGTCATCATCACTAAGAGGGTTAGGCAGCAGAGACAGATTTCGCGAAGGCTTCAAGAATAACGGGAAGCACTTTTTGGTTTACCACCACTTCATAGTAGGACTCGGCATCGGAGCCTCCTGCAACTACAGTGTCAGAATCCCAAATTCCAATTTTGCCTTCGCGAATCACAATATCTTTTTTACGTCCGTGGCAGTCTGGATACTGCCCGACGTGAAACAAATACTCTACGCCATTTATCTTCAGTGCTTTGGACCTGAGGGCAACTTCAGTTTTCAACTTAGCAAAGCCTAGGTCGTCTATGGTCACGCCATTGACGTTATAGCGAATATATTGCTGACCCTTTTCCCCTTTTGCTATATCGCCATCGGCAATCTTAAAGATGGCGATGTTAAAAAGGCTTTTCTCAAGAGATGCCCGCAGTTTCCAAGAGCAGCCCGAAAGGCGATCCGCAAGGCCTATCGCCCCAGAAATCATAATGGGTTGTTCCCCATCATATAAGTAGCGTGGCGCTATATCGGAATAGCAGATGCCAACCCCAAGTTCCAAATAGGGCAGGCCCATTTGTTTTGAATGCCGATTATTAGCGCTAGTGATTCTTAACATCTCTTTCGCATAACCACAGGCCCGCGCCACAGCAAACCATTCTTCCGGTGCGTGCTCGTATTCTAAAAAGCTTAGAATGATTGCGTCACCTTCAATGAAAACTTTATTAGCACCATAGCTTGCCAAAATTTCATTGATAGGATTAAAAAAGCGCATACTAAAATAGGAGGCAGGGTTGAGCCCCTGATTTACCAACTCATCGGTTACTGTTGTAGAGCCACGAACATCAGCTTTTAGAATGGCGTGATGGCATATTTTGGCATCAGTTTCTTCTACCTCAGAACTCGTCGGCATTTGATACAGGGAGCCGGCAGACTTTGACAGTTTGATATGATCGTCAGATGTCAAAAGGGCCATTCGATTCATGATTCGATGAGCCATGCGCAGTTGCTTTAAACACTTTCGGTAACGTGAAATTTTTCCTAAAACAGTCGCTAGTTCTTCTTGGTCAAACTTTTTGGACTTCTCAATAATCTTAATTTGAAGTTGCTCTAGGGACTTAATGTGCTCCGAGCTGAGGGTTATATTGCTGGTGACCGAGTCTTGTAGTTTCTCTACGCTAATTTTTCCGGATAGGAATTGCGCTATTACCTTTAATCCTAATTGTTCCAATACCATTGGGCTAACAGAGCGAGATATGGTGGCAGATGCAACTAGTTGAGGAAGTAGACCCTGTCGACGCAAGCCAGCCCGCAGTTTTTTCATAGCCCGTTTAATGGACTTAACAGTCTTTCGATGTCGCCACCATGCCCCTAGGCCGTGGTTTTTTCGAATCTGCTTAAGCCATGTGTCTGCAGTGGCGGGCTGAAAAAAGTGCTGCAAATTCTGCGGCTGCTCAAACCAGCATAAGGATTCCTGCAATTCAGTTTTCGAATCTTGGCTAGGCCCGAGTAAGTTAAGTAATCGGTAAAACCCATGCAGTTCGTCGTGAATTTCCGTTTCTAC
>CAYGRT010000006.1:9982-31135 GCA_964352355.1 uncultured Pseudohongiella sp.
TTATACAGTATGGCGTCGCGATTCTTTTTTAGCCAAAACAGTCTTTCATCCACAGCAAGGGCATCGGACGAACCACGGTTTCTTAATTCAGATAGCTTTGTCGCTAAACGTCCTATATCGGAATCCAGCTGGCTGGTGGAAAACTGAAGTACGTGTTTAATCGCCGCAAATTGCAAAAATTCAATTTGATCCACAGTTAAGTCTGTTTTTACACGATGAATTAGCAAGGTCATCATGTCCAGATAGGTATCTCTTAACTTTTCGAACTGTCTCGAGTTATCCCACTGCTTGGGGTCTGGTATGGCAATTTGCTGAACTAGAAGAGAAACGAGTTTCTTGACGTCGGAGGCAAACTTGCGGCTAAGCAAAACGTCAACATGGTAGTTGTTGATACCACGCTGCAATCCGTCCATTGAAATCGAAATCTGCTGATTTGGGTTCAATAGCGAAAGAATATTCTCTTCGCTGCTGGGGGTCATTGATTGAGCGCCTACCTTAGGTTTACGATATAAAAACTTGATTGAGCTCGCAGTATTTCAAAATATTCAGAAACTGCCAGAGTTTAGCTCGTTTTTTGTGAACAAACGCACATTAACCTAAAAACGTTGAAAAATCAGCAAGTTGACTGAGGGTTACTAGATATGGACAGGATCTGCACTACCCACCACTATCAGTAGTGGCTGCTCTCTAAGTTACTGGAAATGCACAAGGCTACTTTGGGCAAATTAGCCTTAGGACAACTGCTCAAGCAGGGATTGATTTTGTTTTATAAGGCGTTTTTTTGCGGTAAGGGCTATCCAAGGAGAAAGCATTTTGCGCAGGCCGGATACCTCAACTTCGGCATTGACGCTGATGGCAGCTTCCGAAGTCTGACTATTGGTATTAATTTCGTAGCATACCGCAGTCCTTTGTCCTTTTTCGCCCGTTGCGTACACAAAGCGATGGGGTGGCTGCCAATACAAGATTTCAAGGGTATGGGAATTTGCCGATCCTATCAGCTGCACCTTAGACCCTCGTCCAAGGCTAGTATCCAGCTCTTCCTCGTCATATACGCGAAGGGTTCGCTCAACACCGTCCATCCATAAATGCCAGTGCCTAAAATCCGCAAGGGTTTGCCATATTTTTACATTTACTGGGATAGTTGGGCCGACAACTTCCAACTCATTGTCGGTCGGGGAAATTTTGATATCCGGAATTGTAAAGGAAAGTAGAGTCATAACTAATGGTAGTCCATGGGCCTATTGTGTGACAGCCCCTGATCGAATCGGGACGAATGCTGCGGTCTTAAAACTCTGCGAATAGCGAGTAAGTCAGTTTGAATCGGCAAGCTATGGGCGGTTTTACTGCCACCAAGCATGTTTTAACCCCTATCTGTGTTACCTAAAAAATCCTAACTTGCCAGCCCCGCCCTGTAAGTCGCATACTTACCTCATAGTAGAATGATAAGCAGGAGAGCGCCTCATATGGCTGAGGGATTGACGGCAGTGCTCATTGTCACTGTAGTATTTTCGTTTGTCAGTTTTAGCGTCTATATGAAGTATAAGACCGAGAGACTGAAACACGGCTTAGAATCTGACACGGTTGAGCTGTTCAAAGAGAATGCTGCCTTGGCCCAAAATGTGGCCAAACTCGAAGCCCGCATTGTGGTGCTTGAATCAATTGTCACCGGAAAAGACTTCGCCCTAAAACAAGAAATAGATGCGCTGGCCTAACAGTAAGCGATGGCACTGCGGGCATAAACCTCGCTCTCGTCTCACAAGCTGTATTACTTTAGAGGTAAGTGGATTAGTCTCACTGCTCCTGAGTACGCTGACAGTGATGCTAAATTACAATAAGAATTAATCATGAAGGAGTAAACGATGAATCCAGTAGATAAAAGCAAAAGAGATTTGCTCAAAGGCGCGGTTGGCACGGGTGTTTTGGCGGCAACCAGTGCAATGACCATTCCTGGGCTTTTCCCAGCCATGGCCCAAGGTGAAAGACTAGTACCATTCACTGATGTGCCCGATACCTTTCGCGTAGGTCCAGTAAGACCCAACGCAACACACTACTTGGATACGCGGGAAATCGACTCCTATTTTACTGACAACGACGATTTTTACTTAGTGCAGCACTATGGTCAGCCAGAAATCGATAACGACAGTTACAGGCTCCGAGTTACCGGAATGGTAGATAGAGAATTGGAGTTCAGTCTTGCCGATCTAATGAACAAAGACGTAATGGAGCAACAGGTCGGCTTTGAGTGTGGCGGCAATGGCCAGCGGCTTTTTCACGGCCTGATCGGCAATGCCTATTGGCGTGGAGCAACTCTTAAAACCCTTTTAGAAGAAGCAGGCATTCAAGAAGGCGCAAAAGAAATCGTTTTCTTTGGTGCCGATATTGCTACCGAGGAAATACGTGGCCGCGAAGTTGAAAAGGCGTTTGCTCGCAGCCTGTCAATCGAAGATGCCATGCGCCCAGAAAACATGTTGGCGTTCGAAATGAACGGAGAGCCGCTGCCTCATTACCATGGTAAACCAGTTAGGCTGCTTGTCCCGGGTTGGTATGGCGTTGCTAACGTCAAATGGATCACTCAAATACATGTACAAGATACTCGCTACATGGGCAGATTCATGGGCCGCGATTATGTCACGCTGAAAAAAGAAAACATCGGCGGTGTAGAACGCTGGGTTGAAAATTCAGTGACCAAGATGAATTTGAAATCATCAATTGTCAGAGTGACAGAGTTAGGGGGTCAATACAAAGTACAAGGATTCGTGCTAAACGATGGTACGCCACTTGCTAGTGTTGAAGTGAAAGTGGACGACGGTCCTTGGCAACGGGCTGAAATGAACCCTCGTAATAACAAGTATTCGTGGAAGTTGTTCAGCTTTGATTGGGAGAATCCAACGCCGGGTGAGCATACCTTGGTGTCGCGAGTGACCGACATCAATGGTCAGGTTCAAGCAACACCTGAAGAATTGCCAGAAAAAGTAAGCTATTGGGAAGACTTTGGGCAATTTACGCGCACAATAACCATCTAAATTTCATTCGATACGTTCTACTCTAATCATTGGTCGATGTGAAAAAAGACACACAGGGTTTTATTCTCACACGCCAATGGTTAGAGCGCTCTTCTGGACTCGAGCTAGTTTACTGGCTTTGGACTGAAGACGGGCCTTGTCGTTTGCGACTAAAAGACCAAGAAGCAGTCATGTTTATTGAGTCTGCCAATACAGAACAAGTATACCGGCTGCTCCGAGCAAATTCCGATTGGCGAGTTAAACCGACCAGCCTTAAATCATTCAATCATCACTCTGTTTCTGCTCTCTATTTTCGCAGTCAGCGCACGCTCTATTGGGCCAGAGAAAAACTTGAAGCTGCTGATATCGACTGCTTCGAGGGAGATATAAAGCCCCATGACCGCTATTTAATGGAACGCTTCATTCAAGGCGGGGTTGCTATCGAGGCCACGTGTCAGCCGCGGTCTGGTTTTTTAGATCTCAATGATGCGCGGCTATCGTCGAAGCACGTGAGGCCACGGTTGACAGCCGTTTCTATTGATATCGAAACCAATATGAGTACTACGGAGCTCTACTCCATTGCCATTTATTCTGACGTAGTTTGTAGTGTGCATATGATTGGGGAGAAGGGGCAAACCGAAGAAGACCAGCCAGACTACCTCACGTTTTATTCCACCCCAAAAGATTTGCTGCAGGGGTTTCTTAAAGAAATTGCAACAATAGACCCCGATGTTTTGATGGGTTGGAATGTTGTGAATTTTGATTTGCGAGCGTTACAACAATTTGCAGAGGCTGCCGAGGTGAAATTCAGCTTAGGCAGGGGTGGTGAAATTGTGAAATGGCGATCTACGGCGGCCAATCCTGACAGAGAGTTTGCACTGGTCCCCGGCCGAGTTGTACTGGACGGTATCGAACTCATGCGCTCAGCCAATTATCTGTTCGAAAATTTTTCTCTTGAATATGTCGCGCAAAAGCTTTTGGGTAGAGGTAAATTGGTTGACAATGTGGACCAACGAGGGACGGAGATCACCACCTTGTTTAATCAGCGCAAGTCAGATCTTGCTGCATACAACATTGAAGACTGCCGATTGGTGTGGGACCTGTTCCAACAAGAAAAGCTGATTGATTTCGCCATCGAGCGTAGTCTGCTAACGGGGTTAGAGCTAGATCGTTACGGCGGTTCGGTTGCGGCGTTTGATTTTTTGTACTTGCCTCGCCTACACCGCCATGGTTATGTGAGTCCTATCCTTGACCCTAGCCAAGCGAGCAATATTAGCCCCGGCGGTTACGTTATGGAGTCCCAACCGGGGATTCACCAAAACGTGATTGTGCTGGATTTCAAAAGCCTTTACCCAAGTATTATTCGTACTTTTAATATTGATCCCTTAGCGCTAATTTGTGGCGAGGCTGAAAACAATCCTATTATCGGTTTTGATGGAGGAAGGTTTTCACGGCAACCGGCGATACTGCCAGAACTTGTAACGACGCTATGGGCAGCGAGGGATAATGCAAAAAAACAGGCTAATCCGGTACTGTCTCATGCAATAAAAATAATCATGAATTCGTTTTATGGTGTGCTTGGCACCTTAGGCTGCCGCTTCTTTGATTCTCGACTTGTAAGTTCAATTACAAAGCGCGGCCATGAAATAATCATATTGAGCAAAAAGTTTATCGAGTCGAAAGGCTATAAAGTCATTTATGGAGATACAGATTCATTGTTTATCCATCTAGAATCTGTGGGCCTAGATCAGGCTAGCGCCACCGGTACTGAATTAGCACAGCAGCTCAACCAATGGTGGACGCAGCGGCTTGCTACTGAATACGGAATTACAAGCTTTCTAGAAATCGAGTTTGAAACCCATTTTGCAAAATTTCTTATGCCCACAATTAGAGGGTCAGAAACTGGGAGTAAAAAACGCTACGCGGGATTAACAGCGCAAGGAGATATGGTTTTTAAAGGACTCGAGACGGTGAGAAGCGATTGGTCGCCATTGGCACGGGAGTTTCAGCAAGAGCTATACCGGCGAGTATTTTTTGAGTTGCCTTATAATGAGTATATAAAGGACACTGTAGCTGCTTTGCTTGCCGGTAAACTCGATCAGAAACTGATTCTGCGCAGAAGGCTAAGGCGAAAACTAAAAGACTATATTAAAAACGTACCGCCACACGTGCAGGCAGCACGTAAAGCAGAGCGCATGCGTGAAACTTTGCACCTTGCGCCCCAGTATGAGTCTGGCGGCTGGGTAGACTACGTAATGACAACTAATGGTGCAGAGCCAAAGCAGTATCAGCAATCCAGTTTAGACTACGAGTTTTATGTTGAACGACAATTGGCACCGATAGCAGATGCTATTCTTGTGTTTGATTCCGCATCAATGGATCAAATACTCAATAAACAGATTGGACTCTTTGAGGGACAGCTATGACAAGTTTTCTAGTATTAACGTTGATCGGCGATGACAAGCCAGGGTTGGTTGAGTCGCTAGCGAAAACCATCGCCCAGCACTCTGGGAACTGGCTTGAGAGTAATATGTCTCAACTAGCAGGAAAGTTTGCGGGAATCTTGCGAGTTAGTGTGGCAGAGGAAAACCGCGATGCGTTGGTAGAAGCACTAAAGTCCATGCCGAACGGCCTAAAATGCATCGTTGAGCATGCTACGCCTCCAGCCACCATTGGTGCTCCCGTCACCGTAGAGTTAAGTTTAGTGGCCAATGATCGACCAGGAATCATTAAAGAAATTTTCGAGGCCTTAGCGGCAATGCGCATTAACGTAGAGTCTCTAGTCACTAGCTGCTCGCCAGCTCCTATGACGAGCGCAGAATTATTTTCTGCCAAAGCAACCATCAATATTCCTCCTACTTTGGAAATAGATCATTTGCAGGAAGAAATTGAAAAGTTAGCAGACGAGTTGATTGTTGAGATTAAACTGTCTTAGAAGATTGGGCTTTTAGATCGCCTGTTGCAAAGGAGGTAGTATCAATTCGATCTGATCCAATTGATCTACCAAGTTGGTTATCAGATTAATACACTCGACGGTTTCGAATTCGATGCTCGCGCTTTCACCCTGAAAATCATTTGCGCCGACATTGCTGTAGAGCAGAATAAGACAGGCTTTCCCTGCATCCAGGTTTTTGTAAAACTGGCCTTCGAAGTCATCAGATAATGACACTAAAACTTTATCAAGGGTCGTGCCATCACCGGCTTGGTTCTCAAGCATCAAATTTTCTACGCTTCGCATCTGAGCGGCGACCGCCGATTGACTTGTTCTGGAAAAGGGAGACTGTAAAGAGTCGTCGAACTGGCTGTTAAGCATCGGGTATAAGGACTTCACTAAGATCTCTTCAGTAATCATAGACGAAGTGGAATCCAATAACACATTGACCAAGGCTTCCATGCTGACGTCATTAATTTTTGATTCCAATCTATCAAGTGCGGGCTGCCATATGGCAAGGCCGGATTGATAGTCTTGCTGCAATAAGTCTGTTGTTAGTCCTAGCATCTGCCGCCGCCGATTGTTATCTAGCTGCTCAATTTCTAAGCCGTTCTCCTGCTGCTCTGGGGTAAGCGTTGTAATGGCTTCAAAATCACTAGCAAGACGATGGCTTGATGTATCTGGCTGTCCCCAAAGTAAAAACTCGATGACGTGGAATCCAAGAGTTGCTTCGGCAGCATCGAATAGGCCGTGCTGCTGCCGCAAGGTTTCCGTCGTAATCTCTATGCTAATGTCATTGACTATGCCGCTACCCCCATAACCTTCCACGGAATCGATATAGCCTGCTAAGACTGGCCATTGATTCATTTGATAATAAAGCTGAAAAAGACTCAGAGAATCTTGTTCTGGAAGGATGCGGTAATGAAAATACCGGTGCACTGCTGTTTGTTCGAGCAGTGTATGAGCTGATACCCAAGCCTCTTGGGCGGCGGCAAGAGTTGCTTCGGATGGTGCTAACAGCAGCTCATCGGTGGTTAACTTCAATGTGTCGAGAGACGAACCAAACTCAGCAAAATCGCTCTTAATTTGTGCGGTATAAGCAGTGAGAATTTCTTGAACAGAGCGCTTTGTATCGAGATCGAACTCCACATAATCCCGGCTGACAATACTTATTTCTTCGTCAATGTTTATGACTGACTTTGCGGGCTCCGTCGGAGCAGGGCCGCAAGCAGCAAGCACAGCAAGCGTTAGTGTTAACGGTAAGTAAAACAGTCCATCAAAGCGCATAGGAGTAATCCATTAGTCTCTTAATGAAATTTGCTGCCAGTTACGTTGTGTCGCTTCACTGCGTAATCGTTGATCACCATCTACTACGACGGGCTTTGCCACGGACGCTAGTAATGGTAAATCGTTTATCGAGTCCGAGTAAAAAACTGCGTCATCGATACGAAGACTCTGGTCTTGATTGGCGCTGTTAGTCATGGATTCCAACCACGCTTTAAGCTTTACCACTTTACCATCTTGAAAACACGGAGTACCTAGGATTTCTCCGGTGAAGCGGTCATTGTTGGTTGCCAAGTCGGTGCCAATCAAGGCATCAACGCCAAAACGTTTTGCTATCGGGCCTGTCACAAAAGAGTTAGTCGCCGTGATTATGACCGTGACATCCCCCTGAGCCTTATGACTGTCTACTAATTTAATGGCCTTTGGCAATATGATCGGCTCGATAAATTCTGACATGAACTCTCGGTGCATCTCCACTAGCTGATCAATGGACTGGGACATAATGGGACCAAGGGTAAATCGAACATAGGCGTGAATGTCTAAGCTGCCATTCTGGTAGTCAGCATAGAAAGAATCATTGGCCTGGGCATGGCGAATTGGGTCCACCAGACCATGCTTGATCAAGTACTCGCCCCATGCGTGATCACTGTCGCCTGCCAGCAAGGTGTTATCTAAATCGAAAAGCGCTAATCCCATCGTGTCTCGCAACCAAACTAAAGCGGCGATTATAACCGGACAGCCACTCTAGATCAGAGAATTTGCTATAGATGCTTATTTTCAGTCGGCTATTTACACTAACTCATTGATATTTATAGAATTAAAGGGTTTGGTTTAGTTTCACCCCATTGAATAGTCAGCACAAATTATGAAACAATGCTCATCCAAATCCGTCCAAGGAAACTCTGTGTGATTGATTCAAATGGGTATCGACCAAACGTAGGCATTGTTATTTGCAATAGCCTAGGGCAGTTATTGTGGGCCAAACGCATCGGCCAAGACGCTTGGCAATTCCCTCAAGGCGGTATCAATCATGACGAATCGGTAGAAGCAGCCCTATACAGGGAAATAGATGAAGAAGTGGGCCTAGCCCCCGGCGATGTCAACATACTCCATGAAACCTCGGAATGGCTACACTACGATTTGCCAGAGTATTACATTAGGCATCACAAAGACCCTATATGTATTGGACAAAAGCAAAAATGGTTTTTGCTAAGCTTGGAATGCGACGAAAGTCGTGTTGAGTTTGAAAAAACCGACACGCCAGAATTTGATGACTGGCGCTGGGTTAGTTACTGGTATCCTGTAAATAAAGTAATCGATTTCAAACGGGATGTGTACCGGCGGGCACTAAAGGAATTGTTGGCCCCTATGAATAAGTACATTAAGAGTAAGTAAACCGAGCAACAAATAGATCCATTATTTTTCAACCACTCCCGATCATCGTCAGCTTAATCCTTGCGACGATCATGAACTAACCCAAGACCGAGTTTTATATGCTCACACAATTGCGAGGCATAGTGCAGGAAGTCAACGCTGCAACGGATTTGCAGTCCGCGTTGAAAATCATTGTGCATCGCGTTCGTGAAACTTTAAAAACACAAGTGTGCTCTGTCTACTTGTTAGACTCTGATATTAACAGCCATGTGTTAATGGCATCGGAAGGGTTAAACGCCGAAGCCGTTGGCCGGGTAAGCCTGGAAGTGGGTGAAGGTTTAGTAGGTTTAGTTGCAAAACACGCAGAGCCAATTAATTTACGTGACGCCTCTCTGCACCCCAGTTTTCACTATTTGAAAGAAACTGGCGAAGAAAACTTCCACGCCTTTCTTGGCGTGCCAATTATTCACCATCGCTCGGTGCTTGGCGTACTGGTTGTGCAGCATGAGGAGAAGCGACGCTTTGACGAAGGCGAGGAAGCCTTTCTTATAACGCTTTCGGCGCAGTTAGCAGGGGTAATTGCACACGCTGAAGCGAGCGGCGCAATCGCTGGTACAAGCCCTTCTGGCCAGCGTACTTCCGATACAGTTTTCCACGGGGTGTCAGGCTCTTCTGGTGTTGCGATTGGACACGTGGTGGTGGTTTTTCCGCCGGCGGACTTAAGCAAAATTCCAGATCGTCGAGCTAGGGACATCGATCAAGAAATTGCGTTTTTTCACTCCTGCATCGAATCGGTACGAGATGACATGAAGTCATTGTACAGCCGGCTCGCTGGGCAGGTGCCAGAAGAAGAACGCCAGCTGTTTGATGTGTATTTACACATGTTAGATGACGACGCCTTGGGCAACGAAGTGGTCTCTCGAATTAAAATGGGACACTGGGCGCAGGGGGCGTTAGCATTCGTCGCAAATGAGCACGTTAGAACCTTTGAGAAGATGAATGATGCCTACTTAAGCGAGCGGGCGCTAGACATTAAAGACCTTTGCAGCCGAGTGCTTTTTTATCTACAACAGCGAGAAACTGTAGTAACCGAATACTCTGAAAATACTATTTTGGTAAGCGAAGAGCTAACGCCAGGTATGCTGGTTGAGGTTCCAAAAGAAAAACTCAGAGGACTTGTTTCGGTAAAAGGCTCAGGCAACTCCCACGTTGCGATTCTTGCTCGAACCATGGGCATACCCACGGTGATGGGTGCAGTAGATCTTCCTTACGAAAAGCTCGAAGGGATGGAGGTGATAGTTGACGGCTACAAAGGCGATGTCATCACTAACCCGTCTGATCAAATGCGCGAGCGCTACCAGAATACCATTGAAGAGCAGACCCAGCTTATTGTCGGTCTACAAGGGCTGAAGGATTTACCTTGCGAAACAGCCGACAAGCATCGTGTTAGTCTTTGGGTGAATACCGGCTTGATGACAGATGTTATTCAGTCCTTGGACCAAGGAGCAGAAGGTATTGGTCTTTTTAGAACAGAAGTTCCGTTTTTGCTGGCGGAACGCTTTCCCAGTGAGATCGAGCAAACAAAGATATACAGGGAACAGCTGCAAGCTTTCGCGCCAAGCATTGTTACTATGCGCACCCTTGATGTGGGCGGCGATAAATCGCTCCCGTATTTTCCAATCGAGGAGGCGAATCCGTTTTTAGGTTGGCGCGGCATTCGGGTTACCTTGGATCACCCCGAAATATTTATGGCACAAGTAAGGGCCATGCTGCGAGCGAGTATTGGCCTAGAGAACTTACAAATCATGTTACCTATGATTAGTAATGTGAATGAAGTTAATTCCGCTATGCGATTAATTAAGAAAGCCTATCGAGAACTGCTGCAAGAGGGCCATGATGTAAAGTTTCCACCGGTTGGGGTGATGATCGAATTGCCCGCAGCGGTGTATCAGACAAAAGCCTTGGCTAAATTGGTGGATTTTATTTCGGTAGGCAGCAACGACCTTACTCAGTATCTTTTGGCAGTTGATAGAAATAACTCTAGAGTTGCTAATCTCTACTCTGCGTTCCATCCCGCGGTGCTGGCAGCACTTGCATCTGTGGTTAAATTGGCTCAAGCGGAAGGGAAGCCCGTAAGCATTTGTGGTGAAATGGCAGGGGATCCCGGTGCTGCCGTGCTGCTGGTAGCAATGGGCTACGATGTGCTATCAATGAACGCCTCGTCACTGCTTAAAGTGAAGTCCGTGATTCGCAGTATCACTCTTGATATTGCACAGGACCTGCTAGAACAGGTGATGCAATTAGACGATGCTCAAACCATCCGCAGCGCGGTGGACCTCACCCTTTACAATGCCGGTGTCGATAGGCTGCTGCGGTCTTCAAGGACCAACTAAACTACCGATTCTCCTCACTCATTGCTGTCGCTAGTGACTGATTACCTAGCGCCGATAATTTTTCTTGCACCGACTGCTGGTCAACTTTGCTGCGGTTTTGGCTAAGTTTGAATTTGCATTGGATTTGCGTAATCGCAATCTCGATTCCTATGATGCCGCCTAACATACTTGCAGCATAGTCCGGTTGCCAAGGTGCGGAGAGATGAGACTCGGCGATCAGCGTCAAGCCGTCTACGATTGCTTTGAGTTGATCAGGCTTCGTGATGGTTTTTGCCACTCCATAGATATGCACTGCCTGATAATTCCAAGTGGGCACACCTGCGGAGTGATACCACGATGGGCTAACATAGCCATGTGCTCCGGCCACTGTAAGCAATACTTCGCTGTCTGATAAATGTTGCCACTGCGGGTTCGCTTTTGCCAGATGCATCCGTGCTGTTTTGTAGTCGCTGCTGAGCAAAAAGGGCAGATGGGTGGAGAAAGGTTTTCCCTCTGAGACAGTGATTAGTTCGCCAAAGGTGTTTTCTTCTAAGAACCGCGCAATTTTTTTGTCGTCTGTAATCTCAAAGTGTCTTGGAATATACACAACTGCCCTCAATTTCCGGTAGTAAATTTTAGTGGCTGTAGCTCGTAATAATGTCGCTGTGTGGCCGCGCCTGATTGATCGTAGTTTTGTTCGCTAAACCGAATGTTACCGCTAGCTTCCATGATTGCTGCGGTGGAGCAGCGGGTGCCATAGTCTCGCTGGGGATTGGAGATAAATGCTGAAGACAACAGTCGTTCCAATTCTAGTGGCACGCCGGTGTCTGGCAGCAAATGGTCGGCTGCTTGTTTAGTATCCCGCATCATTGAGATTAAGTTGTCGGTGGTCAGTGTGTTCACGTCTGTAAGCAATTCAACCAGCTTAGCTTTTCCATCTAAGATTTTAGGCCAAGGGCTGTTGAGAATGCCATTAGATAATCCATAGACGCCTGGGGGTAGAGGTTCACACAGATTCTCAAAATTATTGACATACCAAAGCGACTCTTCATCTCCAACAAGCAAATTAAAACCAGCGTAGTCTTGATAAGCGGTCTTTAGAGATTCAAAGTAGTCGTTGGGTTTTATTGAACTGCTTAGAAACAGGCGAGTTAGCTCGCCTCTGGATTTTGGTTTTGCCTCTCTCTGCAACGGGTCCCTAATATTGGTGACCGCGGCAAAACGGCCACTTTTAGTCAGACCCAGCCAAGTTCCATGTGCCTGCAAATCCCTTCCGCCGAGAATCTCACTTTCGGCCCCTTCGGTTGACCAAAAGCCGGCTTGGGCCGATGGCCGAGTAAATAGTTCATCCCTATTAGCAGCAACCACGAGATTAATCCCAGGCACTGCTTTGTACGCGAAAATTATTAAACACATAAGTCAGATGTTACCTTTAATACGGATAAATAAGTTAGGGAAAAGACCGAAGCAATGCTTATTTAGGCTCATCAGTGGCATTCTTTGTTATACTCCCTGCTTGCTGATTAGGAATAAACTGCAATGCTCACATTCCCTCAATTTGATCCTGTTGCCATTGCCATTGGCCCAATCGCCATCCATTGGTATGGGTTAATGTATGTTGTGGCTTTTGGTGGAGCCTGGGCACTAGCAACCTATCGAGCCAAGGCTTCTAATCAAAATTGGAGCTCGGAGCAAATCTCCGACCTTATTTTCTATGGCGCTCTAGGTGCCGTAGTCGGGGGGCGCATGGGCTCGGTGCTGTTTTATAATTTTGACAGGTTTCTGGGCGATCCATTATGGTTGTTCAGAGTCTGGGAAGGAGGGATGTCTTTTCACGGCGGATTTCTAGGGTTGCTAATCGCCACGTATCTCTATTCCCGCAGTCTAAAGAAGGATTTTTGGGATGTGATGGATTTTGCTGCACCGGTTGTGCCATTTGGCCTAGGGGCAGGGAGAATTGGCAACTTTATTGGCGGGGAACTTTGGGGCAGGCCCACTGATTTACCTTGGGGCATGGTGTTTCCGCACGTGGATCAATTGGCTAGACATCCATCGCAGCTTTATCAATTTTTGCTGGAAGGTGTCCTGCTTTTCTCTTTGCTATGGTGGTACTCGTCTAAGCCCAGACCGAGGTTAGCGGTTTCAGGGCTTTTCGCCGTGCTCTATGGCAGTCAGCGTTTTGTAGTAGAGTTTGCTCGGCAACCAGACGAGCACTTAGGGTTTATTGCGTTTGATTGGCTCACCATGGGTCAACTTCTTTCCCTACCTATGGTGCTCCTTGGCCTAGCGTTCATGGTGATTGGATATCAAAAAGACGCGAAGCAACTAAGCTAATTAACTTAACAAGAGCGAAATTGTAATGCTTCAATATTTGGAACTATGCCAGCGCATCGTAGACCATGGCGAGTGGGTTGAGAATGAGCGGACGGGAAAACGCTGCTTGACTGTCATCAATGCCGACTTGAGTTATGACGTTGGCAACAATAAGTTTCCCATTATCACGACTCGAAAAAGTTTCTGGAAGGCCGCCATTGCGGAACTATTAGGATACCTTCGAGGATTCGATAACGCGGCGGACTTTCGCGCCCTTGGTACTAAGTCTTGGGATGCTAATGCTAATGACAATGCAGCATGGCTAGGGAATCCACACCGCAAAGGCGAAGACGACATGGGTCGCGTATACGGGGTTCAAGGTAGAGCTTGGCAAAAACCTGATGGGTCTACTATCGATCAACTGCAGAAAATCGTGACTAACTTGAGCAAGGGTTTAGACGATCGTGGCGAGATCATGACGTTCTATAATCCGGGAGAATTTGATTTAGGTTGTTTGCGGCCCTGTATGCATACTCACAATTTCTCTTTGCTGGGTGACACTCTCTATTTAACAAGTTATCAGCGTTCTTGTGATGTGCCTTTGGGACTAAATTTTAATCAAATTCAGGTCTTCACATTACTCGCTCTTATGGCGCAGATAATTGGTAAAAAGCCCGGTACTGCGTATCACAAAATTGTTAACGCCCATATCTACGAAGATCAGCTTGATCTGATGAGAGACGTGCAGTTGAAACGCAAGCCGTTCCCTGCGCCCAAACTGCACATAAACCCCGATATAAAAACCCTGAAGGACATCGAAACGTGGGTGACCTTGGATGACTTTTCTGTGGAAGGTTACCAACACCACGAGCCAATCAACTATCCTTTTTCTGTGTAACGAGAAACCGCTTTATGAAACTGGCCTTAATTTGTGCAATGGCAAACAACCGGGTAATTGGAGATAAAAATAGTTTGCCTTGGCGCCTGAGTGACGATCTTAAATACTTCAAGCGAGTTACTATGGGTGCCTGCATTATCATGGGGCGCAAGACATGGGAGTCTATTGGCAGACCGTTGCCGGGCCGGAAAAATATCGTGCTCACATCAAATTCTGAATTTTTAGCCGATGGCGCAGCGGTTGTCTCGTCTCTTGCTGACGCTATTAAAATTGCGGAAGCTGAGTCTGCGATCAATGACCAAGACGAAGCGTTTGTTATTGGTGGCGCAGCACTTTACAAAGCAGCTCTGCCGTTGGCGCAGAAATTTCACTTAACCCGTGTGCATGCTGAAGTCGAAGGCGATACAAGTTTACCCGAGTTTGATGAAAACGATTGGGTAGAGGAGTCCCGCGAGGATTTTAGCCGTTCTGATTCAAATGAATTCGATTTTAGTATCTGCGTCCTGCAGAGAAAGAATTAAATAGACTTGTGCAGTACTTTGGAATTGCGTTGAAAATTGTATAGGCGTTTTTTCTTGTCAGGCAGAGCATCGACAGTGTCCAACTTAAAGCCCTTTTCAATAAACCAGTGATCAGTCATTGTGGTAAGAACAAACACGGACTTGAATCCTTGTGCTGCGGCTTTGGCTTCCAGTTTTTTTAGCAGTCTTTCACCATAGCCTTTGTTCTGATAATGGGGATCGATTGCGATACAGGCCAGTTCTCCCGCTTGGTCATCCAGAGGATAGAATGCGGCGCAAGCTATAATGGTGCCTTCCAATTCAACGACTTGGAAATTATCGATTTCATTCTCTAATAGTTCTCGGGAGCGAGTAACCAAGGTTCCATTGAGCTCCAATGGGGTGATCAATGCAACGATTCCAGCGACATCATTGATGTTAGCAGCTCTAAGAAGGTCGAAATTGTCACCGCTAACCAAGCTGCCATTTCCTTCCCGTGTGAACAGTTCACCTAAGAGTGCGCCATTGGTTTTAAAACTAATAAGATGACTACGGTGTACGCCATTTTGATAAGCTAACAGCGCCGCTTGCAAGGCTTTGTGTGTGGCCAGCAAATCGGGTTGTGAGTGCTGCGGAGCTTGGCTCAATTGATCAAGGGCATCTTTCTCTGATAGCGACGGTATCAGTGAGCCTTTATCGTCAACTACGCCTTCGGTTGGTGTTAACAGTATTAATTTGTCAGCCTTGAGGGCAATGGCAACCTGCGTCGCGATTTCTTCAGAGCTTAGGTTAAACACTTCACCTGTTAATGAGTAGCCAAGGTTAGATAAAATAACGATGTTGCCATTAGCCAGCTGTGCATCTATGGCGCTGCTATGAATTTTTCTTACCTTGCCAGTGTAGTGATAATCAATTCCTTCGTGTATTCCATAAGGCTTGGCGGTAACAAAATTGCCTCGGCAAACACGCACGTTGGAGCCTGCCATGGGTGAGTTTCCGAGGCCTGTAGAAAACATGCCGTCAATCCTTGCGCTCACCACCCCAACGGCTGCGCATACTTCAGTCATACTGCTGCTAGGTGTAATGCGTAGCTGATTGTAATAATCGCTTGTAATACCTTTGCTAGCGAGTGCCGCCGTGATCTGCGGTCGTGCACCATGAACTAAGACAAGTTTAACGCCCAAGCTATGTAGTAGGGTCAAATCACAGATGAGGTTAGAAAAATTGCTGTCTTCAATCGCCTCGCCGGTGATCAATACAACGAATGTTTTGCCTCGATGAGCATTGATGTAGGTGGTTGAGGCTCTGAACCAATCAATTGTGTCTTTGTAGTCAATCATAGTTAGTCAATGCAATGCTTCGTTATTAATTTTCTCAACAGATTTAAACACGGTTCAATCATATCAATTGACATATATTCATCGGGTTGATGGGCTTGGTCAATGTTGCCTGGGCCCATAACAATTGTATCCATTCCCAGTTGTTGAAGAAATGGGCCTTCTGTGCCAAATGCTACACTTATGGCCTGATTCCCGGAAATCTCTTCCGCGAGTTTGATCAAGCGACTGTTTTCGTTTGCAAAGAATGGGGGAACACCGGAAAACAGCGGTTCTATCTTTGCAGAAATGCCTAAAGGTGAAGTGATGCTAAGCACCCTTTGTGTAATCTCCTCCCGCACTGTATCAATGTGCATCCCGGGCATGAGGCGCACATCGAATTCAATTTCACAATTGCCACATATGCGATTGGGATTATCTCCCCCATGAATACAACCAAGATTAAGGGTAGGGTGAGGGATATCAAACAGGGGATTTCTGTACTTCGTTTTCAACTCTTCCCGGTAAACCATTAGGTCGCTGATTACTGAATGCATAGCATCTAGTGCGTTACGGCCAAGGCTTGGATCTGACGAATGCCCCGACTGACCCAATAAACGAATAGACTCCATCATTATACCTTTGTGAGCGCGCACAGGCTGAAGGCTAGTAGGCTCACCGATTAGTGCCGATCTCGCCTTGGGTCGGCCGAGCCCAGCAATGGTTTTGGCACCTTGCATTGAGGTTTCTTCATCTGAGGTTGCGAGAATAATAAGGGGCTCTTTAAAATTTGCCGATAAAAGTGGTTTAACCGCGTGCATGATAAGGGGGAAAAACCCTTTCATATCTGTTATGCCTAATCCGAATAGCTTGTTATCTTGCTCAGTGGCACGAAAGGGGTCTTTGGTCCAAAGCTCTTCGTTCAATGGTACCGTGTCTGTATGGCCTGCCAAGACAAGACCGCCGGGGCCACTGCCGATTGAAGCGAGCAAATTAAACTTTCTTCCAGTCGTGTCCGAAGGAATTAGTTCACAACTAAAGCCAAGCGTTTCGAACTGATTGGCTAAATAATCAATGACCGGCTTATTGCTCATATCGAGCGCTGAGTTTGCCGAGCTTACGCTCGCTAGGCTGACAACGTGGTCTAGTTGCTGCCATAACAGTTTTTGATTCTCTAACATAGCGAATTTGTATCCATTGACGTTCGTCTTAGCCAAACGTTTGGTTTGTGAAGCTCATGCTCACTTCTTTGAGCTTAATTTTGCGATCAGGTCTGTTTTAGCCGCCATAATGAAATCATTTACATGCAAACCATTAATCTTGTGCGTCCACCAATATACTGTAACCTTGCCCCATTCTGTCATGATGCCAGGGTGGTGATCCTCCCGTTGGGCGAGTGCTGCGATTTTGTAAGTAAAGGCAAAAGCATCGTCAAATTCCACAAAATGGAACTCTCGTTTTAGTTTTTCAACGCCATCATGAAACTCACGGCGCCAAGCTGGAATCGACAGTGATAGCTGTAAGTACTGCTCTTCGCTAACTACGGGTGCGCCGTACTTAAGAATTTCGCAGTGTCTGGATGAGAGTGGGCGGTCATCATCAGTCATAAAAACCTCTCTAGTACAGTGTTCAGAAATCGCCAGCCGGTGTTAGTTGTTTTAATCCTAGAGCCGTTAATCGTCAGTAAATTTTCATGAATAAGAGAGTCTATCGGGTTTCTAAGCGCCTCGAAAGAAATCCCTGTCGATTGCTGAAAATTGTCGATAGTAAAACCCTCACGCATTCGTAAGGCATTCATTAGAAACTCCAGTGCTAGCTCGTCTTCGGCGATCTTGGCTTTTTCTGCAATCAGGCTGGTTTGAGGAGTAAGATAGTGCTTGGGTTGCTTGTGTTTTCTTAGCCGCAGAACTGAACCATCCGCCATGGTAAGTTTGCCGTGGGCGCCAGCGCCGATACCGATATAATCACCAAATTGCCAATAGTTCATATTGTGCGTTGACTGGTACCCAGGCCTGCTAAATGCGGAAACTTCATAATGCATATAGCCGTGAGTCTCAAGCAGTGTCTCCCCAGCCAATTGAATATCACTCAATACGTCATCGCTAGGAAGCGTTGGGGGTCGACTGTAGAACGCGGTATTGGGTTCAATGGTGAGCTGATACCAGGAAAGATGTTTTGGCTGATAGGCGAGTGCAGTCTCTAGATCTTCTAACGCGTTGGCTTGGGATTGGTTCGGCAGCCCATGCATTAAGTCTAGATTGAAATTAGTAAACCCTGCATCGGCCGCAATGCCTATGGCGGCTTTGGCCTGCTCGCCATTGTGGACTCTGCCCAAGGTATTCAGGTGGCTTTCGTTGAAGCTCTGAATTCCAAGGGACAGTCGATTGATTCCAGATTGTCTAAAGCCGCGAAACTTTTCGGCCTCTACAGTGCCGGGGTTCGCTTCTAACGTGATTTCAAGGGTGTCAGACAGGTTGGCCGCTTTAGCTAGATGATTCAGAATTTCCCCGTAGGCACCGGGCGATAATAGACTTGGTGTACCGCCACCAATAAAAATGGACCGAATAAGTCGCCTTTCAGCAAACTGATAATCGGTATCAAAATCTTTAAGTAAAGTCGCAATGTAATCGACTTCTGGAATATCGCCCTTAGCCTCATGGGAATTGAAATCGCAGTACGGGCATTTGCGAATACACCAAGGGACGTGAATATAGAGCCCTAAAGGTGGTTGTGCCAACATTTCATCAATTGTCGCAAGGCCTGCCCGCGGTGGCTTAGTGAGTTTTTTACGTCTTTATCAAGTTGAGCTGAAGCACAACCGTGAGTAGGAACGTAAAACAGCGGGTCGTATCCGAAACCGTTAACCCCGGCTGCTGAGTGTAAGATTCGCCCTTGCCAAGTCCCTTGACAAATAAGTGGGGTGGGGTCTTCAGCGTGTTTCATGAAAACAATAACACACTGAAACCGGGCGCTTCGCTTTTCATCGGGCACGTCAATCAGTGCTTCGAGTAGTTTCTCGTTATTCGCCTGGTCTGCATTATTACCAGATACGCCAGCGTAACGGGCTGAGTATATTCCCGGAGCGCCCTTCAAGGCATCCACTTCGATACCAGAATCGTCCGACAGGCTTGGTAGGCCAGTTACCAAACTCGCGTTTCTCGCCTTGATAATGGCATTCTCAACAAAACTCAGGCCCGTCTCATCTGCATCTTCTACACCCATTTCGGACTGGGGAACCAGTTCCACTTGAGAGTTTTGAAAAATATCTCTGAACTCCCTAAGTTTGCCCGCGTTACTGCTAGCAACTACAATTTTTTGCATCAGGAATGATCACTATTTTTGGTGATGTGGTATATCGCAATTTCGCCCAGAAAATTTGGCCACGCTTTCATGGCCCAACTACCTTGATGCTGAGAGTCGATTACGGTCTTTGCGAGCACTCTCACGTTTTTGTCTTTGCACATAACATCGAAATCTTTCAGTGTGCATAAATGGATATTGGGGGTGTTGTACCATTGGTGAGGAATGTACTTTGAGACAGGCATGCGACCTTGCATACTCAAAATAAAGCGGCTCTTCCAATTACCAAAATTAGGAAACGTAACGATGCCGGTGTTGCCCACCCGCAGCATCTCGTCAATAAGTTGATCTGGCTTGCTTGATGCTTGAAGTGTTTGCGTAAGCAAGACAGTCTCAAACGAATTTGAGCGAAAGTTGGAAAGGCCATAATCGATATTTTGTTCAATCACATTCACGCCGCGGCGAATGCAGGATTCAATTTTGGCAGGGTCGATCTCCACACCTATCCCTTTTACGCCTTTTTCAGTGGCGAGATAGCTAAGCAGCGCACCGTCACCGCAACCTAGATCCAATACTCTGCTAGAAGGCTTTATCCAGTGTTGAATGATTTCCAAATCAGGCCGCATCGGAGTGTACCTCCTTGGCTACAACATCCAAATAAGCTGATAGGGCATTTAAGTAGCGAGGAATGGAAAGCAAAAATGCGTCATGACCTTCTTCGGCTTCAATCTCTAAATAGGACACATCTTTCTCTGCCTTTACCAATGCGTTCACAATTTCTCTCGAACGCTCCGGTGGAAATCGCCAGTCGGTACTGAAGGACATGACTAAAAATTTGCACCGAGTTTGTTCAAAGGTTTTGCTTAAGCTGCCATCGAAATCAACCGTGGGATCGAAATAGTCCAAGGCTTTTGTCATCAGCAAGTAAGTGTTGGCATCGAAATTTTTAGAAAAGCGTTCTCCCTGATAGTGCAGGTAGCTCTCAACTTCGAAGTCTGCATTGAAACCAAAACTTAGGGTTCCGGTTCGCAGATCGCGGCCGAAATTACTTTCTTCAGATTCCAAGTCAATATTCGCTTTCCCAAATTTGGAACGCATGGAGCTGTCGGAAAGATAAGTAATATGGCCAATCATTCGAGCAAGCATAAGGCCTTGTTTAGGATAGGTGCCTTGCTCCAGATAATTACCGTTGCAAAAATTTGGGTCGCTAGTGATAGAGTGGCGCGCAACTTCGTTGAATGCAATGTTCTGGGCAGAGAGTTTAGGCGCCGACGCAATAACAATTGCATGGCCAATCCGTTCTGGAAAGCTGATGGCCCAGCGCATAACCTGCATGCCACCAAGGCTGCCGCCAACCACGGCCGCCCATTTTTTTATTCCAAGTCTATCAGCCAATAACGCCTGACTATTTACCCAGTCGCGCACAGTAACCACTGGGAAATTTGGCCCATAATAAGTGCCCGTGCTGGGATCGATTGAAGTAGGGCCTGTGCTGCCGGCGCAGCCGCCGAGATTGTTAAGACAAACGACGAAAAATTTATTGGTATCAATTGCTTTGCCGGGCCCTATGCTCGTGTCCCACCAGCCCGGCTTAGTGTCGCTCTCAGAATGAAAGCCTGCAGCATGATGGTCACCACTAAGGGCATGGCATATCAAGATACCATTGGAGCGATTTTTATTGAGTGACCCGTAGGTCTCAACCATTAAATCAAAGCCATTGAGGGTTTTGCCGCTACGTAATTCTAAAGTCTCATCAAAATGATATTTAGTGGGCTGCACTATGCCGACGGAATCGGATGGGATAGAAGCTGGCATCGTGTAAATTTTACTCTTGTTGTGATTTCAATTTTTAACTGTCACCG
>CAYGRT010000006.1:31235-101735 GCA_964352355.1 uncultured Pseudohongiella sp.
GCTGGCATCGTGTAAATTTTACTCTTGTTGTGATTTCAATTTTTAACTGTCACCGACTGCGTTACTGGCCGCTGAGGACTGTATCCATGTCTCGTTTAGTCTTGATGGAGCACAGCACTTGCGAGCGGATCCTTTTGCTTTGACTTAAATTGGTTCTAAACTCCGACTATGACTAGCGCATGTTGACCGGTAAGCCCAAAGGCAGTCACAAGAAAACTTTGAATCATTTGTATGGCAATGAAAATAAAAATAGGTGAAAAATCCAATCCGCCCAAGGGTGGAATAACTTTCCGAATGGGACCCATCACCGGTTCTGTCAACTGCCATACTAATTGCAGCAAAGGGTGGGGATTCATGTTGCCGGAAAACATCATAACAAAGGACATTATTATCGAAGCTATAATCGCGTAGTAGTAGATATTTATAATAAACATAACAACTCCTACAAACGACCAAGTCACTATATTGCCAATGCCAGGAATACTACCGCCGTAGACCAGGATCAAACCGCAGATGGCCAAGGCCTCAACCACGAGGGCGAGGATTAACGACGAGAAATCTATGCCTTTGTAACCCGGGATGAAACTTCGCAAAATTTTCACTGCTGGATCGGTGATTCGTACTACAGCTTGAGATACTGGATTGTAAAAATCGGCTTTAGCAATCTGCAATAAAAACCGCAGTAACACCGCGAGCAAATAGATTCCAGCGAGGGCATTTAAAACCGTGCCAAGTGAACTGCCTAATGCTTCCATACTAAACTGTTTGCCTCATAACTAATCACACTGTTTATTGGATTTAGTTCTCGCCTAGTTCTGCTGCTAGGGTTTTCGATCGCTGCTGAGCTGATTGGAGCGCCGTGGCTACCAAATCTCTCAGACCGCCCGCCTCGAATGCGTTAATGGCTTGTTCGGTTGTCCCACCTGGGGAGGTGACATTCTTTCGCAGCTGTGACGTGGAATCTTTGCTAGCTAATGCAAGTTGCGCTGCACCCAATGCGGTTTGATAGGTAAGCACGCGGGCTACTTCTTCGCTTAAACCCATTTTTACTGCGGTGTCTTGCATTGCTTCCATAAAGAGGAAGAAGTACGCCGGCCCACTACCGGAGATGGCGGTGACTGAGTCGATGTCGTTCTCATTGTCGACCCAAACCGTTTTACCCACACTCGACATGAGTGTTTCACAAAGGCCGCGTTGGTTGGCATCAGCGCCTGCTAACGCAAACAAACCTGTTGCACCTTCGCCAATGAGAGAAGGTGTATTAGGCATACAGCGGATAATAGGTAATGGAAGCCCTAGCCATTTACTCATATGACCGCAGGTGATGCCGGCAGCAATCGAGATGATTAAAGGCGAACGAGAGCCAAACCGAGTGGCCAAGTCTCGACACACAGCTTGCATTACTTGCGGTTTCACAGCCAAGACAATGACGTCGCACTGCTCAGCCAACTGAGCATTATCCCCTATGGTAATCCCACATTCCTGCTTAAGGGTTTCGAGCTTGGCAGTATCTAAATCAGAGGCGAATAGCCGCCCGGGAGCGAAACCTTTTCCAATCATCCCGCGAATTAGACTGTTGGCCATGTTTCCAGCGCCGATAAAGCCGATTTTTTCAGTGCCTTGTTCAGTATTTGCCAACTGGGTTTCCTTTAATGGGTAAGTGCCTATAAGGTAGTCATTCTAACTTATTTTCAACAGATTCAAACACCTGCACTAGGAATTAGGAGTTTTGTCTAAACAGGTCGTTTGCCAAACAGACTGGTCCCGATGCGGATCATAGTAGAGCCCTCTGCAATCGCCGCCTCGAAATCATTACTCATGCCCATCGAGAGAGTGTCCATAGACGGAAACTGCGTCTGTAGCTGCCTAAAAGCTTGGGCTAGGGAGGCGAAGCTAGCGCGTTGATCGGCCATATCGGTGTGTGCTGCTGGAATCGCCATCAAACCGCGAAGTACTAGGTTGGGTAGGGAGTTCACTGCCTCGCAAAGTTCATGTGTACTTGCCAATGTGGTTCCAGATTTAGCGCTTTCGCCAGATACATTGACCTGAACACATACATTCAGAGGTGGAGCCCCACTTGGCCGTTGGTTATTCAACCGTTGGGCTATATTGGTTCGTTCTACGCTGTGAACCCATTGAAAGTTCTCCGCGATACCTCGAGTTTTGTTTGATTGAATTGGGCCAATGAAGTGCCAGGTTAATTGCAATTCAGCCAATTGGCGGATCTTTTCCATCCCTTCTTGGAGGTAATTTTCGCCAAAATCGGTAAGACCCGCTGCGGCAGCCTCGGCTATTTTGTCTGCGCTTTGCTTTTTACTGACGGCTAATAGTCGAACAGAGTCTTGAGAGCGGCCATAAAGGGACTCATAGCGCCGGATGTCTGATAAAACACCTTCGATGTTTTCTGTTATGCTGATCACGCTTTCCCGGAACAATTAAGAAGTTTAGTCTGTGAAGATTGTTGCAGGATCGGTACTATAGGCGAGGATTCTGCCCTTGACCAGTGAAAACTGGGCGACAAAAAAACACCACCATAAGCCCGCCAAGCAGGCATGAGATAGGGAACACCGATGGATATTACAGAACTCTTAGGCTTTAGCGTCAAACAAGGCGCCTCCGACTTACATATCACCGCCGGCATGCCGCCGCTGATTCGTGTGGATGGGGACATTAGGCGCATAAACGTGCCTGAAATGGATCACAAAGAGGTCCATTCATTGATCTATGAGATCATGAATGACAAGCAGCGTAAGGATTACGAAGAGTTTTTAGAAACAGACTTTTCTTTTGAAGTGCCTAATCTGGCCCGCTTCCGTGTCAATGCGTTTGTGCAGAATCGAGGCGCGGCGGCTGTGTTCCGTACCATTCCTTCGAAAGTACTATCAATGGAGCAGCTAGGCATGGGCGATATTTTCCGCCGCATTGCCGAGGTGCCTCGAGGCTTGGTTGCAGTGACAGGTCCAACGGGTTCAGGTAAAAGTACCACCCTCGCGGCGATGGTGGACTATATTAATGACACCAAGTACGAACATATTCTTACCATTGAGGACCCAATAGAATTTGTGCACCAAAGTAAGAAGTGTCTGGTGAATCAGCGCGAAGTGCACCGAGATACTCACGGTTTTAATGAAGCATTGCGTTCGGCACTGCGTGAAGACCCGGACATAATTCTGGTGGGTGAGCTGCGGGATTTGGAAACAATCCGATTAGCGCTGACAGCTGCTGAGACTGGACACTTAGTGTTTGGCACACTGCACACGACCTCTGCAGCAAAAACCATAGACCGTGTGATTGACGTGTTCCCTGCGGCCGAAAAAGACATGGTGCGATCAATGCTGTCAGAATCATTGCAGGCGGTGATATCTCAGACATTGCTGAAAAAGCCGGGTGGTGGTCGTGTCGCGGCCCACGAAATAATGATTGGTACTCCGGCAATCAGAAATCTAATTCGAGAAGACAAAGTGGCCCAGATGTATTCTGCAATTCAAACCGGGGCATCAACTGGCATGCAAACCCTCGATCAGTGCCTGAAGGAATTGTTGGCGAAAGGCATGATTACCCGAGAAGGAGCACGATCTAAAGCGAAAATGCCAGAGAGCTTCTAGTCACCGCTGGCAGGTCTGCTGGCAAGCTCGGCAAACCAGTTTTCTAGGATTAACTGAGCCGCGATATCGTCTATCGCGGCTTTTTTATTACTACGAGAAACATCTTGCAGCAAGCGCTGCCTTGCCTCTTTTGAGCTGAGCCTTTCATCAATCCCATAGCATTGAATGCCAAATCGACCGTGAATCCGATTGGCAAATTTTCTAGCCCTAACCACCAGCTCTCCTTCGCTGCCGTCTAAATTGAACGGTAGTCCCACAACGACAACATTTGGCTGCCATTCCTTGAGGAGTGCTTCTATCTCAGACCAGTTCGGCACGCCCTCTTTGGCCTTTAATATTGTTACGGCGCTTGCGGTTCCTGTTAGGCTTTGGCCGAAAGCGACCCCAATCTTTTGCGTGCCGTAGTCAAAGCACAGGGCTTTAATGGGCAACGCCGTGTTGCTGGGAAAGCGCGTTAGTTCCATAGTGGATAAGTTGCTTGCACTATGAGTGGCCTGCCTCTGGCGGCAGTTTGTGTAGATCTATACCAAGTTCGGCTGCGGCCAGATTGGGTAATGTAGGGTAGTCAGTTGAAAACACTAAGTCGGCTGATGCGGGCACCGTGAGCCAAGAGTTTTCAATGATCTCGCGCTCCAGTTGGCCGGCATCCCAACCAGCGCAGCCGAGGGCAATGACATAACGCTCGGGGCCATTGCCAGCGGCGATGTCCTGCAGTATTTTTCGCGAAGTGCACAGGGTAATTTCTTCGCTTATTGCAACTGACGATTCCCAGCCAGCGCCCGCTGTATGTAGAATGAAACCTTTGTCTCGTTCAACTGGCCCGCCTGCCATGACTTTTTGTTGAGAAAACCTTTCAGAATCGACGCTGCACACTATGTCCAGTTCGTCAAAAATATCCGCGATACTCGCTTTAAGGGGTTTGTTAAGGACAATCCCCAAGGCGCCCCCCTCATTATGTTTCCACATGTAGGTGACCGTGTTTGCAAAGTACGGGTCTTGCATTTGCGGCATTGCTACAAGTAGCTGATTTTCAAGACTCACTGTCGGGTTCATAGGCTTAAAACACAATTTAAAAACTGGTTAAGGCGTTGCCCTCATGGAAACGCCATGTGCGAATAATTTCTAGTATATCTACGTTGGGCCGCATTTCTTCGGGAAAGGGCGCGAACGGCGCTGCCATTCGGACGATGTCAATGGCCGCTTGATCAAGAACGTTAAAACCAGAGGACTGCAGAATCTCGATATCATGCACATCACCATCGGGCAGTATAGCGACCAACAAGCGTAAGCTGCCGTAAATTTCTTGTCGACGAGCCGACTCGGGGTAGTTAATGTTTCCTACAGCTTCAATGCGCCTTCGCCAGGCATCTAAATAAAGTGCGTCTTGACTCTTTTTTGTCGAGGCTGAAGAAATTGTGTATTTTCTTGGACGCCGCGCGTATTCCTGACGTTGCCTGTCCAATTGAGCTTGCAGGCTTGCGATTGCAGAGCTGAGCTCATCGGCTGAAGCTTCTTCTGTAACAGGAAGCTCTTCTTTGGGTTCCTCTTCTAATTGTTGATCAATGCTGCTTGCATTACTAACCGTTGTGACCACGGCTTCGTTTTGAATTGGGACTGGCTCGGACAGTGCTGCTGCCTGGGGCAGGGGCTGAACTTCTTGAATTGTGTCGGCATTAAAATCTGATTCAAACGGCGTGCTAGGTGCAGCCGCTTCCGACAGAGTGCCACTACCAATTTGATTTTCTTGCGCGAGAAAATCTGCGTTTTCCGGCTCCAGCTCGCTTCGATATTGGGCAAGGGTAATTTCCATCGCAGGTTGACTTGCCAGCTCATCAAGATAGGTAAAGCCAATACCTAGGATCAGAATGCCGTGAAAACACGCTGACAAGAACACCGTAAAGCCGAAGCGTTCTTTTGAAATATCTTGATCAGAGTCTTCTATCACTTAATCACCATGTGGCTCAGCTCTTAAGTTTATCGGCAATACAGTCCATAAGCTCACCGCCAATGTCTAAATCATAGGCGCTGTCTATCTCTCTCACACAGGTGGGGCTGGTCACATTGATCTCAGTAAGATAATCGCCAATTACATCAAGGCCGACAAACAGTAAGCCTTTTTCAACTAGACTTGGGCCAACTTGCTTACATATCCAGCGATCTCTCTCGCTCAAAGGTTGCGCTACTCCTGAGCCCCCCGCTGCCAGATTGCCGCGGGTTTCACCCACAGCGGGAATACGTGCTAACGCATAATCGATAGGTTTGCCATTCACCACCAATATACGTTTATCCCCATTGCTTATTTCAGGTACGAACTGTTGCGCCATAATCTGGTGCTTGCCTGAACTGGTCAGGGTTTCAATCACCACGCTTAAATTGGGGTCGCCCTTTTTTACGCGAAAAATCGATGTGCCACCCATGCCGTCTAGGGGTTTATAAATAACATCTTGGTGTTTTTCATAAAATGCTTTTAATACACCCGCATTACTTGACACTACCAAGGGTGGGCAGCAGTGTGGAAATTGCGTTGCAAATAGTTTTTCGTTGCAGTCGCGTAGGCTTCGGGGATCATTGACGATTAACACGCCCTCGCGCTGCGCTTGCTCCAGAAGGTAGGTGGAGTAGACAAAATCCATATCAAACGGAGGATCTTTTCGCATCAACACAACGTCGAGCTCGGTAAGAGGGAGGTCTTGCTGTTGTGCCAGCGTGAACCAATCCTTGGGGTCGTCTCGTACTTCTAGTTTAGCCATAAGACCACGAGCCTTGCCTTGGTCGAGATAGAGGTCGGTTTGTCGCATGTAGTAAACCTGCCAGCCTTTCCTCTGGGCGGCCAGCATCATCGCCAGGGTTGTGTCCTTCTTGACATTAATCGACTGGATTGGGTCCATTACTACACCGATCTTAACGGTCATGGTGATTCCTTCTGGGTAGCTTGGTCAAAAGCCCACGGCTTGACGCAGTAGAGATGTTTGAAGGGTCAAATAATATCCCAATTCGGCCATCAACTCTATTTTCTAAGCTCGCCGGATTTACTAAGAAGGCTCTCAGATTGTCTCTAAAGTGTTTATAATGGCGGACTAATTTGGATGGATTGAACTATGGCACGAGCCATTGCATTTATATGGGGAGTTGGGGGCATTTTATTGCTTCTTAGCTTCGCGGTCTATCGGTTGGCTCCGATAGCGTTTGAACTAGCCCGCTTTCAGCTCTCTGCCTTGCAGTGGGGTTCTCTAGTTGGGTTTGTGATCTATATGGCATATGCCGAAGGCTATAAGGGGTTTCATTTGGCGTTTGCACCACGGGCGGTATCGCGAGCCTTGTATCTATCTCAAAACCCTCGGCCACTGCATTTGCTATTAGCGCCGCTATTTTGCATGGGCTATATCCACGCAACAAGAAAGCGCCAACTTTTGTCTATCGGGCTCACTGTGCTAATTCTTTGTTTTGTCTTTATTGCCCGACAACTAGCCCAACCTTGGCGCGGGATTGTTGATGCCGGAGTAGTTGTAGGCTTAGGTTTGGGGATCGCATCCATATTCTCTCATTGGCTTTTGTTGGTGTTGAACCCCAACTACTCGTCGATGCCCGCAGAAGTACCAGTGGAAGCCTGAGGAATCGAAGGTGACTACAAAAATTACTGATAAATCTTGCGCCGTTGTAGTCACTTTCAAACCTGATATTACAGCGCTGTTGAAACTATTAGGTCAGATAAATAAAGAAGTCGACTTCGTCGTAATCGATAATGGCTCGCCGGCAATTAATCAAATTGCAGACTCTATTAAAGTCTATAAACGCTGCAAGGACATTGTACGTTTAGATCAAAATGAAGGGCTTGCCAAAGCGCTTAATCGAGGTATCGATTGGGCGCGTGAGAATCAGTGTGACTACGTGTTTTTGTTCGATCAAGATAGCAGCCTTTGCGATCTTTTTTTCAGCCGAATGATCGCTGCTTATCAAGATGCGAATCGTCATAGCAAAAACGGCATCGCGGCAGTGGGTCCTCGTCTCATCAACCCGCAAACCATGCGTCAAACTCCGTTTAAGTTGTTTAATCGAATTTTTCTGCGTACCGACCGACCATTTGCGGGACTGCACGGCCATTTTAGCGCCGACTTTTTAATCACCTCGGGCTCTCTCATTGCGCTTAAACATGTGGATAAGATCGGCGGGATGAAAGAAAGTTACTTTATCGACAATGTAGATTTAGAATGGTGCTTTAGGGCCAAGTCCGAGGGATTCGACTTGATTGGTACCGATGCTGCCGTGCTTTATCATGCTATTGGTGAGCGCAGCTTAAGTCCCTTGGTTAGAGCTGGCATTATTGCTCAACATAACCCGTCCCGAACCTATTATTCCAGTCGCAATAGGGTTCACTTATACACAGTAAAGTATTCCCCCATCGGTTGGAAGCTGAGAGATATTGTGCGGTTTTTTCTTAAATCCAGTTGGTTGGTACTGTCCTCGCCCAACAGAAAATCCTACTGGAACAGTATTCGCCTAGGAATAAAAGATGCGAGGACATTGAGCTAGTTTTCTGTATCGATTTACGGTTAGCTAAAACCAACTATGTCTCAGCAACCTATTACAGCGTCTACCACTGCCCACCAGTTACCTCGAGTAGCGGTACTGCTTTCGGTCTATAACGGCGAGAAGTTTCTCGGCCAGCAGCTCGAATCACTGCTTGCTCAGACCTATACAAATTTTATTATTGTGATTCGAGATGACGGCTCGAAAGACGGCTCCTATGATTTGGTGTCGCAGTATGCTCGTCAAGCACCGGAAAAATTCCACATATTGCCCATTGATAATCGCAACTATGGTGCCAGTGGAGGATTCTCCTTTCTCACTCAATACGCTTTAACACACCGCTCAGAACTTGGGCTGACTCAGGCGTATTTAATGTACTGCGATCAAGATGACCGATGGTTTGAAAACAAAATTTCGTTGCAAATGGATGCGTTACTTAACGCCGAGCGCGAACAGCAAATACCGCTGCTGGTGCACAGCGACCTTGAAGTTGTCTCAGAGGCAGGGGAATCCATTGCGCCCTCGTTGGCTGTTTATCAAGGGCTCGAAACACAACGCAATAGGTTTGCAAATCTCGCTATTAGCAACCTAGTGACTGGCTGTACTGCTCTCATCAATCAGGACCTCGCTGAAAAATGTTTGCCGGTTCCTGATGAAGCTATCATGCACGACTGGTGGATGGCGCTTACTGCAGCAGCTTTCGGTAAGATTATTTTTCTCGACAAACCGCTGGTGCATTACCGGCAACATCAAAACAACACTATTGGCGCAAAGGAGTTTGTGCAGGAAACCCCTGTTTCGCGATCGTTCTGGCAAAAATTGTTCTCCTTAAAAGCTAACCCTCATTTAATTGAGGTTGGTGTTCAGGCAGCAGCGTTTAGAAAAAGATTCAAAGGGGAATTGAATTTTAAGCAGCGCCTCGCTTTAGTTTTTTGCACTGGTATGCAGGTGCAGGTGGCTTTCATTCAACGGGTTTTTTACCGAATCGCCAGACGGTTTTAATTATGGCGCTTGGCAGAGCTAAAGCTTTAGGGAATAGTCTTCGAATGTGAGCGTAAGTGCTTTGTTGTAATACGGATCGCCTTCTTCAAACACAGCCGAATATCGCTGCATTATGTAAGCTGACTCTTTTTCAAATTGTTCCCGCTGCGCCTCAGTCATGTCGGCGGGAGTTTTTGGGCGGGTCTTAGATTCAAAGTGATACAGCCGCGCAAACGGCGTGAAAACTATTCGAAGCCCAAGTTCACCCAAGCGCAAACAAAAGTCTACATCGTTATAGGCAACCCCTAGTGACTCATCGAAGCCATTGGCCTGTGCAAATACTGAATTTTTTACTAATAAACATGCGCCAGTGACGGCAGACACATTGCGTACAATTTCGGCATAACCAAAATACCCTGGGTGGTCGGCAGGTAAGCCTTTAAACGGATGTCCAGCGACGCCGCCCAGATTCATCACAATGCCAGCATGTTGAACGGTGTCATCTTCGTATAGTAGTTTGGCACCTACGGCTCCGACGCCTTCAACAACTGCACAGCTGAGCATGGCCTCAAGCCAGTCTTCGCTAATAATTTTCATGTCATTGTTGAGAAACAGGAAATAGTCGGCACTAAGCTGGGCCGCGCCCCAGTTATTTAGCGCAGACCAGTTAAAGGGAATATCGTGTTTCACAATTTTAGCGATGCGAAGTGATCGAACAAAGTTGGCAACCTTTGCATACTCTTCTTCGTTACTATTATTTGAAATTACAAGCACTTCATAGTTTGTATAGGATGACTTCAATATCGATTGCAAACACTCGATAGTCATTTCTGCCTTATTGTGAAATGGCATTATGATGCCAACCCGTGGAGTTCCAAATTCTCTGTACACTCTGTAAAGACCGGGGGTTGCAGTGGTAGCTACGGAGCCATTGGTATCCCCTGCGTTCACGTGCTCACTGAGGGCTTTAAAACTACTGGTATAGGCATAGTCTTTTTGATCACTGCCCCCAGCCACGCTGCCAGGAATAATGCGCCAGTGATAAAGTACTTTCGGAATATGTACAAAGTGTTGAGTGAGCCGAGACGACCTTAAGGTTAGGTCGAAGTCTTGACTGCCTTCGTATCCGATTCTGAAACCGCCGATGCGGTCTATAATCGAGCGCCTGATAACACCAAAGTGGCCAACATACATCATTGACTCAAGCATTTCAGGGGACCAGTCGGGCTTAAAGTGGGGCTGGCAGTAATTTCCTTCCTCGTCAATCTTGTCCTCGTCTGAATAGAGGTAATCTGCCTTCGGATTTCGATTGATGGCATCAACAACCCAGTAAAGAGCGTCAATCGCTAACTCGTCGTCGTTATCCATGAGGCCAATAAATTCACCCGTTGCCAGATTAAGCGCTGAGTTTGACGCGCCAGAAATATGTTGGTTCTCTGTGCCAAATTGAACTTTTATGCGGCTGTCTTGTTCCGCCCAATAACTTAGGCATTGGAGTGTTTCTTGACGAGTAGAGGCGTCATCGTGCAGACACAATTCCCAATGGGTATAAGATTGCACAAGGACAGACTGAATACAGGCGTCCAGCCACTTTTTGTCGACGTTGTAGACAGGCACGATAATCGAGATAAGCGGCTCGTAAGGCAACGGCTTTAGAGGTGTTTGATTATTATCAATGGCTTTTTGAAGGCGGCGATAGAGTGAGTATTGATCGATAGCATCCAAACCTTGCAATTCTCCCAAGGCGGACAATTCTGCCAGACTAGGCTCGGTCGCTAGTTGGATTGGGCTTTCGCAACGCAGTCCGTCTCGGTCATAAAACCGCAGCAGGTAGCTCTCTGCTTGATCAGTGACGGCAAAATAACTGAATCCAGAAAACCTAGCCGATTCGATTAAGGGAAAGGCCTGCCCGATGTCATCTCTAACGCCTCCATAGGTTACAGCTGTGGCTACACCTTCACAAACCACATCAATTCGCTCAATAGCGGGGTAGGAGCAGGCCCAGCCGCGAATGTAAAAGACGCCGTCAGTGTAAACTGAACGATCAACAACGAAGTGTACCTTGGGTTTATCAGCGCCAATTCTTTCGGTACTCTGAATAGAATCGCTCGCTGGCTCCTCGCTAGCGCCTGCTATTTCTTTCTTTGTAAAAAAACTGCGGGCAACTCGCATTATTCTGCGCATTGGGCCGGTAATCTTCCAACTACTGGAGTTATAAACTCGCTGCAGGGCTTGTTCGATTTCATCAATATGCAGCGCCATGGCCTGAATCTGTTGCTGTTGATGCTCAAGCTTTGCCCTCTGATGCTCAATCTGCTCTAGCTGGGAGTGCAATTGGTGTTGCAGTTCAACATTCGTCTTTTGGATAGATTCAGCTCGAAGATTCGCTTCGTGCAATTGCGTTAGTGCAGATTCTAGTTGTTCTTTGAGAGTGGCAGTTACTTGCCGTGATTCGGCTAACTCAGCTGCGAGTGTTACGATTCTAGAATCTCGATCGTCGATGTTTTCCTGTTGCCACTGAATGGTTCGTTGCTGAGCGGCAATGGCTTCGTTTAGTTTGTGAATGGCATTGGATTTATCAAGGCTGGCGAGTAATTGATTAAAAGTCTCGCCATCCCAGCGCCCAAGCCATTTGGTGAATAACTTGCCGCGGCCCTTTGCAATTAGACTCTCTCCAATGTATCTATCTTGCGCATCTGCATCCTTGCTGGCTGTTTCAGACTCGCCGCCCTCGCGGTAGAAAGCGGTGAGTTTATCCACATGCAAAAAAGCCGTATGCTGTGAAAGTTGCAGCCAAAAATCCCAATCTTCAAAAATGTCGAAATGAGGATCGAAACGGCAATCCTGAGACAGGAGAGTGCGAGAAAAAAGCACGGAATGGATAGGGATGTAGTTTTCTCGCATTAGCAACAATGAATCGAAATCGTGATTGAATACGTCCTTCATCACTAAGCCATCGGCACTGACTTTTTGTACGCTACTATATGCTGCCAAGACTTCAGAGTTGTTTGATAAGCTCCACATCAAATTCTCGACATGATCTGCAGCAAGCCAATCATCGTCGTCCAAAAACATAAGGTAATCGCCCTTAGTGGAATCAAGCCCCGCATTGGCAGCGTCAGATCGCGACAGCGTTGTGCCGGTGGATACTAAATTTACGAGGCGCTTTTTCACGTGGACTAAATAGTCGGCTAGGGATTTTTCCGAAGCCTGCACAAGGACTATTTCAATGTTGGGGTAAGTTTGCGCCTCTATAGACAGCAGCGCTTGTTTTAGCTCAGGCCGGCCTATGCTGCGGCAGATAATCGAAACCAGCGGCAACTGGGAAGTGTTATCTTCAATCTGCATAAGAAGGGTCGATCATCATAAGAGCCGCGTCTGGGATTATCTAGAGCGTTGAACCATTGAGCTGTTTAGCCAAAATCGCGCCCACAACGCTGCCGATGAAGTCCAAGAACAAAGTGTCGAGATGGGCGTTGAAGTAGTTTTCGTTCTTGCTGCCGAATGCAATAAGTGCCATGACTTCTCCATTGTGGACAACTGGACAGAGAGCGGTGGATTTTACTGTGCCATTGGCATTGGGAAACAAAATATCAAGCTGCCAGCTTTCCATCGCGCCGCAATGTGTGCGCTTCAATCTAAACACATCCTTGAAGTCTTGCATCATTTTTTTGGGTGGATAAGTGCGAACGGTTGGCGCCACGTTTAGTTGGCTATGTTCAACAAATATTACTTCTAAAGCGTCGATATTGGCGTGGTTGCTGAGTTGGTCTTGGCAAGCTTCGCCAAGCTCGGTGGTGTTCTCGGCACGAAGAAGCGCTAAGACCAAACTGCGAGTGGTGTCGAAAAGTTGATCATTGTTGCGGGCGTTTTCAAGCAGATTGCCAAGCTTTTGACGCGCCTCAATACTGCTTTCGCGCAGCAAGGTTACCTGCCGTTCCAGCAATGAGATCGCTTTGCCACTCTCATGGGGTATGGTCAGCGCCAAGATTAATTCGTCCTGGTTTGCAAAAAAGTTTGGATGTTTCTTCAGATAGTCGGCGACTTGTTCGGCTGTCAGTTCAGGTTGACCCTGGCTATCGTTCTCTTTTAACGGGGAAGCTTTTGCACTCATAGCTTTATTGTTCCTTGATATACAGTACACACCGGCCCTGTCATCATGACTGGAGCTGCCGGATCGTTCCATTCGATGGTGAGTTCACCACCAGGTAAAATAACTTTCACAATGCTGTCTAATAACCCAAGCATGTTGCCTGAAATGACGGCAGCGCAGGCACCAGTGCCGCAGGCAAGGGTTTCACCAGTGCCTCGCTCGAAAACCCGGAGTTTAATGGTCTGCCTATCGATTACTTGCATAAAGCCCACATTGACCCCTTCTGGGAAATCCGGATGCGCGCCGAGTGCCGCCCCAATCTCTTTGACGGCAGTATTGTCAAGGTCTTCAACTTTAATCACAGCATGGGGGTTGCCCATCGATAGGGCGCAAAACTCAACTTGCTGGCTTTCGCCCTGCGATTGCACTGTTCGGCGGTAGCTGGTTGCTGTTTCTGGGGCACTAAATGGCAAATCTGCGGGGGAAAATGCAGGAATTCCCATGTTTACCATTACCTGACCATCTTCAAGGGTCTTAAGGCTGAGAATTCGATTAACTGTGCCCACGGTGAGGGGGTTTTTTTCAGACAGGCCCGATTCATAGACAAAGGCAGCAAAGCAGCGCGCGCCGTTGCCGCAATGCTCCACTTCGCCGCCATCTACGTTAAAGATGCGATAGTTAAAATCTAGCTCCGGGCTAGCGGGCGGTTCAACCAACAAAAGCTGGTCAAAACCGACGCCAAACTGTCTGTGGGCGAGCTTGGCAATGGGAATTTGATCGATATCCACGGCCTGGGTGACACCATCTACCATCATGAAGTCGTTGCCTAACCCATGCATTTTGGTGAAGTGTAACACTCGGGCTGACTGGGAATTTTCCATATCTTTTTCTACTGAGCTACTGCGGTAGCAAGGATTCGAGGGCCAATAGTTCGGCCACAGTTTCTCGGCGTCGCACCAAATGGGTTTGGTTCCCATCGACCATAACTTCGGCCGCTCGGGGCCTGGTATTGTAATTCGAGCTCATAACAAAGCCATAGGCACCGGCAGAGCGAACTGCCAATAATTCACCAGCCGCCACGGCGAGTGGTCGATCTTTGCCTAAGAAATCGGCCGACTCACAAACGGGCCCTACTACATCGTACACTGCAGCAGGGGCGGAGCTTTGCTCCACGGTAACGATTTCTTGCCAAGCGCTGTAGAGCGCTGGCCGGATCAAATCATTCATTGCACCATCGACAATGGCAAAATTTTTGTGCTCAGTGGTTTTTATATACTCTACTTTCGTGAGAAAAATACCTGCGTTTGCGGCAATGGAGCGCCCCGGTTCAAGCATTAGAGTGAGGGGCCTGTTTTCGAACCGGCCTCTGACCGCCGCGATCAGCTCCGCCGGGGCCGGTGGCTCTTCTTTGCTGTAGGTGACTCCGAGTCCGCCGCCCATATCGAAGTGTTTCAAATGAATACCTTCGCTGGCGAGTTGGTCCACTAGGCTTAGCAATCTGTCGATGGCATCAAGAAACGGCGCCACGGTGACCAGTTGCGAACCGATATGACAATCAATACCAATAATCTCGATGCCTTCCAAAGAGGCCGCCTCGCGATAGACAGCAAGGGCAGTTTGACTGGAAATACCGAATTTGTTTTCTTTGAGGCCCGTTGAAATATAGGGATGAGTGCCTGCGTCAACGTCAGGATTTACCCGAAGGGAAATAGGAGCCTTGGTGCTCATGGCCAAAGCCACTTGGTTCAAGCGAATTAGCTCGGCATGAGACTCTATATTGAAGCAGTGGATGTTTGCCGCCAATGCTTGACGTATTTCCGCTTCGGTCTTTCCTAGGCCAGAAAAAATTATCTTGGCTGGGTCACCACCAGCAGCAAGTACTCGCTCTAATTCGCCGCCAGAGACAATATCGAAGCCGGCACCCAAGCGAGCCAGCACATTTAGCACTGCAAGATTTGAATTAGCTTTAACAGCAAAGCAGATAAGGCTAGACAATCCAGCTAGTGCATCTCGATACACATTGAAATGTCGTTCAAGTGTCGCTCTGGAGTATACGAAGCACGGAGTGCCATAGCGCGCAGCAATATCCGCTAAGGGCACGTCTTCGGCATGGAGGTGAGTGTTTTTAAAGTTAAAATAATCCATGCCAGTGAGTAACCTTGTTATCTGGTGATGAAAATTTTGATATTCAGGCTTTAGCGCGTTTGCGCTGAAAAGCTGCTCTGCTGCGGGCGCGTAAGACCGCCTTTCTGTCCACAGGCAACCAGGCTTGCACACAAAAACGCAGTGAGAATTAGGTAAATAAGTTGTTTCACAAGAATCACGTTGACCGTTAAAGACAGCGCGGGTGATTATACCCCTGCAGTGAGTATAAACACAGCGCAAATTGCCAATGTGAATCGTCCAAATCGCGAGCTTTAGCGCTGAAGTAGTGGGCCTGGAGACTTATCGACGGGGGCCTTGAAAATTGCTCATACCGAACCCATATTGGCCAACTTTACCAGCAGTCTCTACTTGGGACTGAATCTGGGCAGTTAAGCGCCTGTTTGTGACTACAACAAACGCGAAAACACAGAATGAGTTTCAGCGAAAAAAGGCAGATGGCAAATGATTGAAATTAGTAATTTGAGCAAGCGATTCGATCAGTTTACAGCGGTCGATGATTTGAGCTTTACAGTGAGGGAAGGGGAGGTGCTAGGTTTTCTGGGCCCCAATGGCGCTGGAAAATCCACTACCATGAAAATCATCACAGGGTTTCTTGCACCCACTTCTGGCAAAGTAACTGTAGATGGTTTTGACATAACACAGAGCCCAATCGAGGCAAAATCACTAATAGGCTATTTGCCTGAAGGTGCTCCTTCCTACGGAGATATGACTACTCTCGACTTCTTAAATTTTATTGCCGAAGTTAGAGGTTATCGCGGCGCCGAGGCGAAGCAGCGGGTAAGCCGCGTGTTGGAAGAGGTGGCGCTAACGTCCGTAGCCCATCAAACTATTGATACTCTTTCAAAGGGCTTTAAACGCCGAGTGGGTTTAGCGCAGGCAATCATGCACGATCCCAAAGTACTTATCCTCGATGAGCCTACCGATGGGCTCGATCCAAATCAGAAGCACCACGTCAGAGAGTTAATCAAAAATCTGGCTAAGGACAAAATTGTTATCATCTCAACGCACATTCTGGAGGAGGTTTCCGCGGTGTGTACCCGAGCAATTATCATTGCTAATGGGAAAATAGTTGCAGATGGCACTCCTGCAGAACTAGAAGCGCAGTCACAACTGCACAATGCAGTTACAATCAAGCTGAAACAAGCTTACGACCTGAGCGCTGATCTAAAAACCGTTGCGGGAATTGCTGACATTCGTCAAGACGCTGACGACGAGCTGTTTTATACGATTATCGCTAGCGACAAGAAATCAATTTTTCATGAAGTAGCCGAGCTTGCTAGAGACAAGCAGTGGCCTATTGATGAGTTTCATGTCAACCGAGGGCAACTCGAAGATTTGTTCCGGACTGTCACGACACAAGTAGGAGCGCGCTAACCATGGGCAATTTAGGCATAATTTTTAAACGAGAGCTAATGAGTTATTTTGCGACTCCGCTAGCGTATATTTTTATTGTTATTTTCTTAATTTCAAACGGCATTTTTACCTTTGACTTAGGTGGGTTTTTTCTTAGAGGTCAGGCCGACTTACTGCCGTTTTTTAGCTTTCACCCTTGGCTTTATCTGTTCATGGTGCCAGCGATAGCGATGACTTTGTGGGCTGACGAGCGCAAGACCGGAACTATCGAGTTGCTCATGACGCTGCCGGTAAGATTAGCTGATGCAGTATTGGGTAAGTTTTTAGCAGCGTGGGTTCTGACGGGCATCGCTTTGGCGTTAACGTTTCCTATTTGGATTACGGTTAACTATTTAGGCGATCCGGATAACGGTGTCATTGTCGCAGCGTATTTAGGCAGCTGGTTAATGGCTGGCGGCTTTCTTGCCATTGGCTCTTGTATGTCTGCGTGCACTAAGAACTCAGTAATTGCTTTTATCCTAACCGTTAGTATTTGTTTCATATTCGTTATCATGGGTTCGCCTATTTTACTCGATGCGTTTCCAGACTGGATGCCACAAGTGATAGTCGACGCATTTTCAGCGATGGGATTCTTAACTCATTTCGATTCTATTTCTAAAGGGGTGTTGGATATTCGAGATATGCTGTTTTTTGCCGTATTTATTGGTGCCTGGCTTGCTGCTAGTGCGGTCGTCATTGAAATGAAGAAAGCGAATTAGGAGAGTAGAGCGATGAATAATAAATCCCTGTTTTCCAGTTTCGGCCTTGGCCTTATCGCCATTGGATTAGTGATAGTCGTTGCCTTAATCAGTTTGTTGCCAAGTGTTCGCATCGATCTTACAGAAGACAGCTTGTATTCCTTGTCGGATGGCACTCGCAACATTGTTTCAACTCTGAGCGAGCCAGTGGAGCTAATCTTTTTTTACTCCGATAGCGCCACTGAGGACGCGCCGCAGATTCGAAGTTACGGCTCGCGAGTTCAAGAACTTCTAAGAGAAATTGTTCTGGCCAGTAACGGCAACCTGCGATTGAGTGTAATTGATCCAGAGCCTTTTTCTGAAGATGAAGATCTAGCGACCCAGTATGGAATCCAAGCAGTGCCGGTTTCACAGGGCGGTCAGTCGATTTATTTTGGCTTAGTCGCTGTACAAGACGTGGACCCAGCAGAAGTGCCGCTTGGGCTGCGACGATCGGAGACTATGCCTCTGATTCGGCCAGACCTTGAAGAGTTTTTGGAATACGAGTTCATGAAACTCATTACCAAGGTCGACAATCCAGACCGGCAAGTAGTGGGTTTGCTCACTGGGCTCGATATTGATGGCGGCTTTAATCCCGCGGTCGGTCAATCCACACCACCTTGGATGGTAATGGACATAATGCGGCAGCTTTATGAAGTGCGCCGATTAACCGGAGACGCTGAGGAAATAGATGAAGAAATCGATATCCTGATGATTGTTCATCCTCAGGGTTTTTCCGAAAAGCTTCGCTACGCAATTGATCAGCACGTATTACGTGGCGGCAAGGCGATGGTATTCTTAGACCCTAACGCTGATTCTATGGTGACGCGCTCTGCTAACGGAAACCTAATTCCAGCAGGTATGAGCTCGGAGCTGCCGGGATTGCTTGAAGCTTGGGGAATTGAGTTTCAATCAGATAAAGTACTCACGGACAATCAGCTAGCTCTGCGAGTATCTATGGGAGCTAACCAACGACCGACGCCCCATCTAGGCATGCTAGGTGTACAGCGAGCCTACCTTACTCAAGACGACATAGTGACCAGTCGCTTGGAATCTATCAATTTGTCATCGGCAGGCGCTATTTCTGCGCGGGAAGACGCCACTACGTCCTTTGAACCGCTAATTGTCTCCTCCACTGATGCCATGTTGATGGATGCAGCCTTGTTAGAGGACGTGACGGACCCTTCGGTACTGTTTGATGAGTTCGAATCAGCCGATCAACGCTTCACGATTGCTGCTCGAGTTAGCGGCAGAATAAATAGTGCGTTTCCAGACGGTCGGCCCGTAGATCCTGAGCCGGAAACTGCCGAAGAAGGCGCGGAAGAAGATAGCGCCGAAGAGGAAACTGCGGAGTCTGTTGAGGATGAAGTCGTTGTTGACGAGTCGCCTGAGCATCTGAGCGAATCAACGGGGGTGGTAAACATCTTAGTATTTGCCGATACCGATATGTTGAGTGATCGCATGTGGGTGCAAGTGGCGCAATTCTTAGGGCAACGGATCCCTCAGCCCTTTGCCAATAATGGTGATCTGGTCGTTAACGCTCTCGACAATCTTAGCGGCGGTGCAGACTTAGTGAGTATTCGCAGCCGAGGCCGCTATTCTCGCCCATTCACTAGGGTAATTGACCTGCAGCGAGAGGCCGATGATCGATTGCGGGTAGAAGAAGCGGAACTGCTAGATCGCTTAGCAGAGACCGAGGCAGCTCTGGCAGAGCTCAACCAGACTGAAGATGGTCAGTTGCTAGGGCAAATTACTCCCGAGATCCAGGCAGAAGTAGATCGCTTTAATAATGAGCTAGTGGATACTCGCCGCCGTTTACGGGATGTGCAATATCAATTAACCGAGGATATTGAGCAGTTGGGCACTAGGCTTAAAGCTATTAATACCGCTTTGATACCGGCATTGTTGACGCTGTTCTTATTGGCGGTAGGCTTTTTTAGATCTCGGCGCCGAAAGCTGGAAGTAAAGCTAAGCAACTAAAGGGGCCTTATTCGCTGGTCTCTTCGGAAGTGCGGTGAGGGATATTCACCAGAATGTGAGTTCCCTTGCCCACTTCGCTGCGAATTTCAATCGAGCCTCCATGGGCCTCGGCAATTAGTCTGCACAAATACAAGCCCAAGCCAAAACCTCCAGTATTACGTTGCCTCGATCTGTCGGGTCGATAGAATGGCTCACTAATCTGGGATAAGTGCTCCTTCGAAATACCCTCACCTTGATCGATTACTTCTAACAAGGCGCCCAAGTCAGGGAAACTGACCCTAACTTCGATGGGGTTGCCTTCACCATGGCGTAGGCTGTTGTTAATAAGGTTTGTAATCAGCAGCCTAATGCGTAACTTATCGATTTGAAACTCTTGGTCTTCTTCTGGCAATACTAAATTGAGACCACCGCTGTACTCCATAAAAGGCTCGGTAACAACGGTAACATATTCTGCAAGATGCACCGGCTCTTCGGCCAATACCGAGTGATCGCCGTTCAGTCTTTCTGCCTCAATTAAATCCGAAATAAGTAGATCAATTTCGTCGATGTCTTTTCGCAGATTCTCGCGCTCAATAGAGCTCGGCATAAACTCCAGCCGCAGCTTTGCTTTGGTGAGGGGGGTTCTTAGCTCATGGCTAATGGCCATAAGTAGCTGTCGCTTTGCCTCGAGCATCGACTGCAGTGAGTCGGCCATATGGTTGATGCTCTCGGTAAGTTCACCGAGCTCATCTTGCCGATTGCTTTTGACACGAAAACTTAAATCGCCTTGGCGAATCTTCTCGGCACCGCGTCTCAGCAAGCGCACGGGATCTAGCAGTTTGTTCACCATAAAGTAGTTTAAAAACAGCACTGCAGCAGCCAGCGCAATGCCAATATAAATAGCAAAATAGTTGATGCCATTATTGATTGATCGCTGGTATAGGAAAAAATCGTAATCACCACGCTGCACGCGAATGATATCTTCGTCGTTGATGGTTCTTATTTCGGCGTTATTCGCCAAAGTGCGGGAGTACTCTGATGCATCAACATCAAGCCGGTTTTCCGGATCGGAACTCCAACGCATGATGGGGTTACGTATATTAATACTCCACTCGAGCTCTTCAGCTAGTCGCATGGCATTCGCCAAATTTGGCGGCGTACCAATGTCTTCGATTATGGATTCTATGTTGCGGGTAAAAAAATCAGGAATGGCTTCGATGGTGCCGGCGTTGAGGTCAATGCTGCGCAGAGAAATAGAGATGATGATAAAAAACAGAACAACGGTGATGCCGAAGATCAGCAAAAGGCGGAAGAAAAGCGACTTCCGAACTTGCTGTATTAATGCGGTCATAGCTGTTCGCCAACAAAGGTATAACCTCGCCCCCATACCGTTTTGATAAAGCGAGGAGTCTTCGAAGTGTCGTTTAGTTTGTGCCTGAGACGACTGATTAGGGTATCAACTGCTCGAGAAAATAGTTCAGCATCGATACCTCTGAGTCGATTCATGAGCTCGTCTCGAGTAAAGGTCTTGTTTGGAAACTGCATAAAAAGAATGAGTAGCTCGTACTCCATGGTGGTGAGATCCAACACGCTACCATCTAGCTTCACTTCTCTTCGTGATGTATCAACTTCTATGCCATTGATGGGCTTGATATCCCGCATGATCTTGTCATCACTAGCGCGCCTTAGAATATTGTGAATTCGCGCGACGAGTTCTCTGGGCTCAAAGGGTTTTGGCAGGTAGTCATCGGCTCCTAGCTCTAGCCCTACGATACGGTCGGTAACCTCCGCGTGTGCGGTTAGCATGAGAATTGGTAGATGGCCGTAGATAGACGACTTTGCTCGAATCTCGCGACATACTTCAAAGCCGTCTTTTTCGGGCAACATAACGTCTAAGATCAACAGGTCGGGCTTCACTTTTTTAATGAGCTCTAAACCCTTGCTTGGTGCCATCGCCACGGTGACTTTCATGTCGTAGCGTTCTAGATATTGCGTCAGCAGCTGGCCTAGAGATTCGTCATCGTCAATTATTAGTATCTGTTTCATAATTACTCTCAACCAAGCGCCGGTGAACGGGCTTTCCATAAGCAGTTATAGTACGAATTCGATCTCACTAAATCAATTATGGTGTATTATCTCCAGCTGCCTGTAAATCCCACTAGGAAGCACAGGACAAGGTGTTTGGTCACCCTAACCGGTGCCCAGGTGTGCCTGCAAGGCCTGATATTAACGGAATTCAGAGATTCGCCTTAAAGTGCCGCAAGCAGCAGAGCCAGTCTTTGCGAGAATCGATACCGAGTAACCAGTAAATTACAAAGAGGCTTCTTACACTCTCAAATGATTTCCTTCTCTAGCATTACCTTAATGCGCGGGCAACAAATCCTCCTGCGCGGCACCAGTCTTGTGGTGCACAAGGGAGAGCGCTGCGGTGTGATTGGACGCAATGGCAGCGGAAAAACCAGCCTATTTAGAAGCATCACCGGAGAGATTCCCTTAGAAGAAGGCACAATTAATTTACCTTCCGGTCTGCGTTGGTCCGTAATGGAGCAAGAAACTCCTGGGGTAGATCGTACCGCGCTAGATTTTGTAATAGATGCACATAAGGACTATCGACGCATCGAGTCCGATATTGCGGCAGCAGAAGCAACGTTTGATGATAATTTGCTAGCTAAGCTACATGGGCAAATGGAAGCCATTGATGGCTATGATATTAAGTATCGTGCAGAGCAATTGCTATCCGGTCTCGGCTTTAGTGTTGAACAATTTGAAAATAACGTTGGCAGTTTTTCTGGAGGATGGCGAGTCCGATTGAATCTCGCCGCGGCCTTAATGTGCCCCTCGGACCTACTGATGCTGGATGAACCAACAAACCATTTGGATTTGGAGGCAACTGTTTGGCTTGAGTCTTGGTTAAAGCGGTACGACGGTACGATACTTGTCATTTCCCACGACAGAACATTTTTGGATTCTGTTACCGATCATATTATTAGCTTTGAAGGGGAGATGCTTGCCAGCTATAAAGGCAACTACAGCGCCTATGAAAAGCAAAGAGCAGAAAGAATGGCTTTACAGCAAGCTCTGTTCGCCAAGCAACAAAAACGCCGTTCGGAGATCGAAGACTTTGTTCGCAGATTTAAAGCCAAAGCGTCCAAAGCGAAACAAGCTCAAAGCCGACTAAAAGAACTTCATCGGATGCAAGACATTGCTCCCGCCCACATTGATTCGCCATTTAGATTCGAATTTGCCGGGTTAGATCATTTGCCTTCACAGCTGCTGTTGGTGGAGGGTTTAAGCATTGGGTTTTCGACTCCACTAATTAGCAATTTGAAGTGGGCAGTACAAGCAGATGCCCGCATAGGTCTGTTGGGGTTTAATGGCAGTGGTAAATCTACTCTATTGAAAGTATTAGCGGGTGCACTGGCGCCTTTAGCAGGCACCATTTCCACGGCTAAGAAACTTAGGGTTGGTTATTACGCCCAGCATCAGGTTGATGAATTGGATATGCAAGCCACTCCATTACAGACTATTCGACGCACCGATCCGACTATGGGTGAACAGGAAGCAAGGGACTTTTTGGGTGGGTTCGATTTTAGGGGTAACCGCGTTGACGAACTTATAGAAATATTTTCTGGCGGCGAAAAAGCAAGACTGGCAATTGCAAAAGTGGTGCTAGAAAAACCCAACCTGCTATTACTGGATGAGCCCACCAACCATTTGGATCTGGAAATGGTCCACGCGTTGACCGTCGCTTTACAAAACTACCAAGGGGCTCTGATTATCGTTTCTCACGATCGCCACTTGCTTGCAAATACTGTCGATGAATTTTATTCAATTCATAAGGGAAATTTCGCAGAATTTAAGGGTGATCTGAAAGAGTATGAAAGCTGGCTGTTGGCTGAGTATACGCAGTCAGATAAAGCAGAGTCTCGCTCTGCTAGTGACTCGCCAGTGGTTGATAAAAAACTAGCGCGACAAGTTGCTGCCGCGAAAAGAGAGCAACTGGCGCCAATACGAAATCAAATTAAAAAAATAGAAAAAGAGATAGAAAAGATTCAAAAGGAACTTGCTGATATCGAGCAAGAACTAGCAGACTCAACTATTTATGATGAGAAGAATAAGTCTAAGTTAACGGTTTTACTGCAAAAACAAGGCACTTCCAAGGTGCAGCTGGCTGACTTTGAAGAAAAGTGGTTTGAGCTAGAAAGCGAGTTAGAGTCGGTTTAGTTTTGGTGTTTTATGCTGCTATGCGAATGAAAACATAGCCCCTATCGTGAAACTCATTATCCAACAGCAAGCCGTATTTTCGAATCCATGTGCCATTTAAGAGATCATTGGTGAGGCTTTCATTGCCATCGACTAATTCTTGCTTTGGAATTTTCGAAAAAGTCGAAATGCCTTTTTGGAATTTTTGGTCAAGGTAGATATGAGGGCGTGCCCATCCTGCCGCTGCAAAATTATCGCAAAGGTCTTTCGGTAACAAATATTTGCTTAGCTCAAAGCTGCAGCCAATTCCTTGGACAAAGCTATTCAGTTTTTCGAATGTTGGAACAAAACTGGCGTCGAGTTTGGCCAGTGTGGGGAAATAGTCAAACAACCAGAAGTCTGGCTCATGTTGGGGATCGAAAGCAAAGATAATTAGCGGGCCGCCTTTGGTGACTCGCAAAGCCTCGCTTATGCAGGTTTGCCAATTTTTAACATGATGCAGGCTCAGAGTCATCACAGCGCCGTCAAATTGCCCATCCGAGAATGGCAGGGCCTCTCCCACGCCTTCTACCCAATCTAAGTGCGGATGTTGCTTGCCTTGAGCGCGCATTGTCTGAGAGGGCTCAACAGCTGACACTGAAAAGCCGGCTAGCGCTAAAAATTCGCTGTAGTTTCCTGTTCCCGCACCAATGTCCACTAAGTGGCTGCCTTTGGGCAGGTTCAATTGCTGTATCAGGCTAAGCCCGATACGGCCATCGGCCTGACGAGTTAGCGTGTAGGTAGAGCCTATTTCGTCATAGTCCACAATAGTTGGCTCGGGCTTAAGCACAGGTATTCAGTCTCCACTTACAGAGGCCCGCGGTCAAGGGTTGCCAGAGTTGCCCCGTTGTATAGCCTTGAAACTGATGAGACTGACTCCATTTAAGATTATTCCAATCAGCAATTTATCAACCTTGGTAGCAAGGATTAGGTGTAGCAATGTTTAAGTTTTCCAGTGCTCTATTGGGGGTTTTAGTGCTCTTGATACCCCACTTTGGCGCGGCTCAGAGCGCCGACTATCCTGCGTTCCGCACCAATGATGAAGAAAATAATATTGCGGTGTTCAAGCAGACCAGCCCATCTGTGGTTAACGTGACAAACTCGCGCTTGATACGTTCGTTTCGATCTTTAAACCCTCAAGAAGTACCGCAGGGCAACGGTACTGGTTTTGTGTGGAGTAAAGAGGGTTACATCGTCACCAATTTTCATGTAGTCCAGCAAGCCGACCGGGTCTCAGTCACGTTGCAAGATGGAACAACCTATAACGCGGCCTTGGTAGGTATTGATCCCGGCAAAGATCTCGCCGTGTTAAAAATCGACGCGCCAGCAGCCGATTTAGTTCCCGTTGTGCCGGGTGATTCTTCGCTATTGGAAGTGGGGCGCAAGGTCATCGCTATCGGCAATCCGTTTGGGCTTGATACAACCATGACGGTTGGGGTTGTTAGTGCCCTCGGCCGAGAAATTGACTCGTTGGTACGGCGCAAAATCAGAGATGTCATTCAAACAGATGCTGCGATTAATCCAGGTAATTCAGGCGGGCCGCTGCTTAACTCCCTAGGCCAATTGGTAGGAGTGAATACAGCAATATTTAGCCCAAGTGGGGCCAACTCCGGCATCGGTTTCGCCATACCGGTGAATACCGTCAAACGGGTAGTGCCCCAACTAATAGAACATGGCCGAGTTCTGACTCCCGTACTCGGCATCAGGCCCATTCCCCAGCCAGACTACTATCGGCGTATGTGGGGCATTGATGGGGTTATCGTGATGGATGTAGTAGAAGGTTCAGATCCAGCAAGGCTTGGCATGAGAGGGCTTACACCAAGCCAAGTTGGCAGAATAGTACTAGGGGACGTGATCGTCGAGATCGACGGCCAGAGTATTGTCAACGAGGACGACTACGCTAATGTCTTGGAGCAAAAAAAACCGGGGGATGTTGTAGAAGTAGTCACTCGCCGTGACAATTCAATTCAACGCTACAACATCGAGTTACTGGCGGCGCCTGAACTCTAACTACCCAACAATTAAAACTAATGGCTCGCTTTGGCTAGGAGTAAAGATGCCCTGTGGGCCAAAGCGAGCGGATAGAACTACTTCTCAGCCATGTCCTTCATCGCGGCCAGCGCGCCTTCGAACATACCGCGGCGTCTTGCGATGTTGGCATCTTTGGCGGCTTGATCCTCTAGATTGGAGACATCCAGCATTAAGGTATATAGCAGCTTAGAAGAATTGGCGCCGGTAGGTCTTGCCTCAAGGAAGCCGTGATAATGATCGTAAAAACCCTCTTCCGGTGCTGGCTGCGTGTAGCCGTATGAAAGCTCGGTTTTAGCAACGAGAATTTCTAAGATCCTGCCCCCTAGCAAAGAGCGAACTGTACCCAGAGCGCCGTCACCCGAGGTGATTTCGCAGGGCAAGTTTAGCCATTCGCTGATGTCACAGTAACCACCCACTTTTGACCATACTTCGCTGGCGGGTTTTGCTACATCAATTTCCATTTCGATAGCCACGTATTCAGGCTGGGAAAATGCGGGGCTGGCAATCCATACTGCTGGCAAGGTCAGAAGGGTAAGAATGAGGCGCTTCATCGAGTATTCCTTTTGTTAGTTTTTGTGTGAAGAATCATGCCTTGCGAAAATACAATAGAATTGCAGTTTCTACTATCAAAAAACCGATGAACGGAAGTGTAATTCCTTTAAGGCACCTAGTTTAACCTCCGAAACCCGCTAAAGGTCCATATGAAAGTGGTCAATCTCTCACTTAGATTAACTATATGAAGGAAACTTTAAGCGCAAAGACTAGATCTGAGCGAGTTTGGCTTTTGCCCCGCCTACCAAATAAATGACAGTTTTCTTTTGTGCCCTTGGGAATTTATGCAGTTTAAAGAGATAACAATTGTCGGTCTTTGGGCGTTATACTGCTCTTAATACTTCTGCTCTATCGTATTATCTAGATTGCCATGGAGGTTGCAACCCAGTCATGAATGAATCTAAAACACATATGTCTAGAAGAGAGAGAGTCTTGTTTGGACTGAATATGGACGGTCTAGGATTGGAGATTGGTCCGAGTCACAATCCTGTCGTTCCAAAAAGTGAAGGTTATAATGTTCATACGCTAGATCATCTTAGTGCAGACGATCTCAAAAAAAAATATGCGGATCATGGTGAGCTCGGCGTAAATGTTGAAAACATTGAACAAGTAGATTTTGTTTGGAACGGAGAACCGCTACCGGAACTAATAGGAAGTAAGCAATGCTACGATTGGATCATTGCAAGCCATGTCATAGAGCATGTTCCTGATATGATTTCTTTTTTACAACAGTGTGAGCAACTATTAACTCATGGTGGAAAGCTTTCCTTGGTTATTCCTGATAAAAGATACTGTTTCGACTATCTCAGCCCTCTTTCGACAACGGGTCAGTTTCTTGATGCCTTTGAACAGAAGCGATCTCGACCGAGTGTTGGTCAAGTTTTCGACCACTTTGCTAATTCTTGTAAGAAAGATGGAGAAATAGCTTGGACGGAACCTGTTAATAAAAATTCTCATATAGAGCTTCTTCATCCGATAGGCCAAGCTATTTCGCTAGGGTGGCATTGGGTAAACTCAAGTGAATACATTGATGTGCACTGTTGGAGGTTTACACCCGCGAGTTTTAGATTATTGATAGACGACTTCAAAGCATTAGAATTGCTAAAACTAGAGGAAGTAAGCAATTTTGACACGGAAGGACATGAATTTTACGTTACCTTAAGTAAGCGGATGATGGAAGTAGGTGACAGTACAAGCCGATCAGAAAAATTGATAGCACTTCTTAACGTGTAGTGAAAACCACATTGTCAAAAATGAAAAATTCTCTCAGTGTTAAATCTCTGGCATGGCTGTGAGTAATCAAGAAGTAGAAACACCTTGGCGCGGCTTGTTTTATCTTCTCTGGTCTTAGCTAAGAACTTTCGTTAATTTACGGCGAGTCGCTTTCTCGCTGCAGCAACCGCGAGTAATACTTGATCAGGTGCGGTGCCACCAAAATGATTGCGCGCTGCGACTGAGCCCTCAAGGGTTAAGACGTCGAAAACGGACTCATCGATTAGCGTTGACAGTTTTTGCAGCTGAGATAAGTCCAGCTCCGATAGGTCCTTATTTAGACTCAGGCCTAAACTTACCGCTTTGCCAACCACCTCGTGAGCATCGCGGAAAGGTAAGCCTTTTTTAACCAAGTAATCTGCTAAGTCGGTGGCAGTGGAGTAGCCTTGTTTCGCGGCTGTATACATTGTTTCTTTTTTACAACGCACTGCCGGCATCATTTCACTGTAGGCAAACAAGCAGTCTTTCAGTGTGTCTATGGCGTCAAATAACGGCTCTTTGTCTTCTTGGTTATCTTTATTGTAGGCTAATGGTTGAGATTTCATTAACATGATTAATGACGCAAGGTGTCCAAACACGCGACCGGATTTCCCCCGTACGAGTTCCGGCACATCAGGATTTTTCTTTTGCGGCATTATGGATGACCCGGTACAAAATCTGTCGGGTAAATCAATAAAATCAAATTGCGATGATGTCCAGAGCACAATTTCTTCAGAAAAACGCGACAGGTGAGTCATTAGCAGACTGGCGCTTGATAGAAACTCAATGGCAAAATCACGATCACTAACGGAGTCTAACGAGTTACGGGTCGGCGCGATAAAGCCGAGCAGCTTTGCTGTCATTTCTCTGTCGATGGGAAAAGTAGTACCAGCTAATGCGGCTGAACCAAGAGGTGACAGGTTTACGCGTTTTCGGCAATCGATAAGGCGGGCAGCATCTCTGTCTAGCATTTCAAACCAAGCTAGCATGTGGTGACCGAAGCTGACTGGCTGAGCGGTTTGCAGATGGGTGAACCCCGGCATTATTGTTGAACATTCACGCTCTGCCAAATCCAATAGCGCCAGTTGTAGCTTAACTATCAGGCTCACTATATTGTCTATTTCTTCTCGTACATACAGTCGTATGTCGGTAGCAACCTGGTCATTTCGCGACCGGCCGGTGTGAAGCTTCTTACCTACGCTGCCAATTTTTTGAGTGAGCGCAGCTTCGATGTTCATATGAACATCTTCTAATTCAATGGACCATTCGAACGTGCCTGTTTCGATTTCTTGCTTTATCTGTAGCAGCCCATCGGTAATTTGCTGTAGTTCAGATTTATTTAGCACGCCGACTGACTCCAGCATGGTAGCGTGGGCAATAGAGCCTTCTATATCGTGGCGGTAGAGTCGTTTGTCGAAGTCTATCGACGCGGTGAAGCGTTGCACGAAGGCGTCTGTAGCCTCGCTAAATCGGCCGCCCCACATGCTTTCTCCAGATTTTTTAGTCGTATCGCTCATAATGATGATCTTTTTCGTTCGTTGTCACAGGAATAGTGTGACAGGTCGTTAATTTGCAGCGCAGTATAGCAGGGTATGAAATGCTTAATAAGCGCAAGCACTTACTGACGCTGCAACGGACAAACTTAAACAAATCCCGTAAACTAGGCCCATTACAAGATTATCAAGGTAAGACGCTCACCATGCCACGGAAATCATTAAGAATCGCTACTCGCAAAAGCCCACTTGCACTTTGGCAAGCTAACTACGTTAAAGATGCGCTGCAGCTTGCAAATCCCGGCCTGACGGTCGAACTAGTCACTATGACAACGAAGGGCGACAAGATTCTTGATTCTCCATTGGCCAAGATTGGTGGCAAAGGCTTGTTTGTAAAAGAGCTGGAGCACTCGTTGCTGCGAGGCGAGTCTGATATTGCGGTGCACTCTATGAAGGACGTGCCCATGGAGTTTCCAGAAGGCTTAGCATTGTCCGTGATTTGTGAAAGAGAAGACCCCACGGACGCCTTAGTGTCGAACACATATAACCGTTTTGCCGAACTACCCCAAGGTGCCAAAGTGGGAACGTCCAGTTTCAGGCGGCAATGCCAATTAAAACAACTTAGGCCAGATCTAGAGGTACGGGATCTCCGGGGCAACGTTGGCACGCGGCTAGGAAAGCTGGATGGGGGAGAATACGATGCCATCATTTTGGCCTCAGCTGGGTTAATTCGCCTTGGCTTAAGTCACCGCATTCAAGAGCAGTTGAGCCCAGAGATGTGCCTGCCCGCTGGGGGCCAAGGGGCTGTGGGCATAGAGACTCGGGCAGATGATAATGAAGTGCTAGAATTGCTGGCCTCGCTGCATCATGCTGAGACAGCGAATCGCGTTATTGCCGAACGAGCAGTAAATTTTCATTTGCACGGTGGCTGCCAAGTCCCGATAGCGAGTTTCGCGCTGATCGAGGGAGATAGTATTCGGCTTCGAGCACTGGTAGGGCAAACTGACGGGTCGGAAATACTCCGCAGCGAAAAAATAGGCTCAATTGCCGAAGCTCATGCTCTCGGCATTGCTGTGGCCGAAGAATTGCTGGAGCAGGGCGCTCGGGCCATACTCGATGCAGTGTCCCATTAGTCAATGTTTTGGGTTTCAAGTTGAGCACATTAAGCCAGTTCACAGTACTGATAACACGGCCCGAGTCCCAGCAAAATGACTTTGTTAATGCGCTGACGGCGGCCGGTGCTAAGAGTTTGTCTCGGCCCATGATCTCGATAGAGGAAGTTAAGTCCACTCCAGCCATAGAGGCCATCAAGGCTAAAGTGCAGCAGCTTGATAACTATCGATTTCTATTGTTTGTCAGTAGCAATGCGGCAGCCATAGGTGCACAGTGGATAGATAAATACTGGCCGCAATTTCCAGTGGATGTGCAAGCCATAGCACTAGGGCCGACCACCAGTGCTGTACTTCGGCAAAAATTGGGCTGCCAAGTTATTCAACCCAGCACTGGAATCACCAGTGAAGACGTTTTAAAACTGCCAGAGCTACAGTCGATTGAAGGATTGAAAATAGCAATTTTTAGAGGTTCAGGTGGCAGAGAGCTGATGGCGGAAACATTGAAGTCGAGGGGAGCTAAGGTAGAGTACATTGAAGTCTATAGCAGAGCCGAGCTTAACTATAATGCCGATACATTGGCCGGCGATCTGCAAACTAATGGTGTTAACGTCATTAGTGCAAACAGCGTCGAAACCCTAAAGAGCCTAATCCGAAACTTAGGAAGTTCGTTTGCTAGCTTCACGGCTGTGCCAATCTTACTGCCATCTTCGCGGGTTAAACATGAGGCGGAAAAACTAGGATTTACACACGCAATAGACTGTCAAGGTGCCGACGCTAACGCTGTTATTGCAGCCCTTGAACGTTTAGCCGACACTACTACTTAGAACAACGCTAATAGGTAAACCAGTGGCAGATCAGAAAGAAACACCGAAGATACTTGATGAGATAGCGCAGAAAACCATGTCTGGGCCCAAGGCTCGTCCTCAAAAAAAGTCGGCCGCAAATGGGCTGACCGTAACCTTGCTACTGATTGCACCACTGCTTGTCGCCGTGGCCTATCTCGCCTATCAACAAAATGGGTCGGCACAGGTGGTCACAGATTTACGGACTCAGAATCTCAATTTGATCCAAGACATTGAAAACCAGCGCCGTGTTTTAGATTCGCTTCAGTCACAACTCTCCGCCGTACTTGAAAACCCAGTAGCGGCCCCATCGCCAATAGATGAAACTAAATTTACTGAACTCGAATCAATGGTGCGCAATCAAGCACAACAAATCGAAGCTGCAGTAAATGAGTTACGCTCAACAGCAGCTGTCTCAGTGCAACCACCGAGCTTTGAGTGGAAAATATTTGAGGCAGAGTATTTGCTTGGTATCGCAAATCAAAAATTACAACTTGAGGCTGACATTGCCTCGTCTATCGCGCTGCTACAAAGTGCGGATGCTGCGCTTTTGGCCTCTGGTAGCAGCAGAGTCTTCGCCTTACGCCAGTCAATTGCCAACGATATTACGCAGCTCAGAGCGGCAACGCCTGTCGACAGGCAAGGCAGCTATTTTGTAATCGGCAGTTTAATTGAAGAGATAGAGTCATTGGATCTTGTTGGCTCCTTGCAAGATGGTTTTAAAAATAGACAGCAATCAGGGAATAGCTCGAGTGTGCCGGCTAGTTCAGAGCCAGGTGTATTTCAGGCAAGCTTGGATTTTCTTAGCAGCGTGTTTGTTTGGCGCCGCTGGGATGAGTCCCCAAGTGCATTGCTCGCGCCGGAGCAGGGCCAGTTTATTAAGCAGAACTTGAGACTGATGTTAGAGCAGAGTCAATTGGCACTGTTAACTAAAGATCAGACGCTGTACAGAGAATCCCTTCGCAAGAGCAAAGACTGGCTTGACCGTTACGCAATGGTAGATTCAGAAAGTGGTCAGCAAATATTGCGCACCCTTGATGAACTTGCCGCTATTGCTATTAATCCACCTCTGCCGGGCATTGATGAGAGTCTGGATATGGCTAGGCGGTTAAGCGCAGCCGAGCGGCAATAACCGATGATAAAACTATTCATCTTTAGTTTGTTGGTCATTGTCTTGGCATTGCTAGTCAATTTGTACACTGGCTTTCCCACTGACCCAGGCTATCTTATGATTGCCTTCGGCAGTTATACTTTTGAAACCAGTTTATTTGCGATGCTGGTGGCACTCACTGTTATCTTCTTGCTGCTAAGGCTGCTTTTAATTCTGATTTCTGCTCTCAATCCGCTACAACTACTAAAAGTCGGTAGTACTCTAAATCGTCAAAGAGAGTCACGTAGGCGCACTAAATCGGTTGAAGGCTTTCTTGCTTTTGCTAGACAAGATTGGCAATCAGCCTTTGGATTACTCACGAGAGGCGCCAAGCAATCTACAGATCCTGTGGCTAATTATTTGGCAGCGGCGTATGCCGCACATGAACTCGGCGATAAAGAAGCATGGCTTAAAGCGTTAGACAGTGCAGAGATCGCTTACCCGACGGCAATAGCGACTTTTCAATCAGTAAAGGCTCAGCTTCTGTTTAAATCGAATCAGCTTGAGCAATGTTTAGCTGTATTGGAACAAATCAAAGGTGATTCCGGCAATGACCTTGCATTGCTGAATTTGTTACACAAGGTGTATATCCAATTGGAAGAGTGGCAAAAATTAAGCGACTTGTTGCCGCTATTGGAGAAGAAGAAAGTCATCCCACAGGCAGAGACCGAACAGCTAAAGCTGCGAATTTTTATGGAGCAATTGTATGCCGCGTTTAACAGAGTTAACGCGCAGCAAGAGCCAGAGGCGGCCTTAGAGGAGATTCAAAAATTATGGAAGAAAGCGCCTAGTAAGTACAAAGAGGCAACGAAAGTGGTTAAGCATTACTCGGATTTGCTACAACAGCTAGATGCTAAACAAGACGCGGCAAAGGTGTTGGAAAAAGCCCTTAGTGCAAACTGGAGTGCTGAGCTAATTCTAAAATATGGAGAAACCGATTTCGGTGTAAATCAGCAACAGTTACTAGTAGCTGAGTCTTGGTTGAAGGAGAGGCCCGCAAACTCTGAGTTAATGTTAAGCCTAGGAAGAATTTGTCTACGCAATAAGCTTTGGGGTAAAGCACGGGAGTATTATACCGCAAGTTTAAAAATTTCCCCTACCGCTGCAGCTCATGGAGAGCTAAGTATGTTGCTGCGAAGTCTTGGTGAAACAGCTCAGAGTGAAGCGCATTTTAAAGCTTATACGGATCTAACAGGGGCTAAATTGCTTGAATTACCAATGCCTAAATTAGACGAAAGTTTGCATTAAGACTCAAGCCCTAGATCTTGCCACAATTCATCGATTCGCTGTTTTACGGCTGGGCTCATCTCGATGGTGGTCCCCCATTCTCTTGTAGTCTCGCCAGGCCATTTGTTAGTGGCATCGAGGCCCATTTTTGAACCCAAGCCCGAAACGGGAGAAGCAAAGTCTAAGTAGTCAATCGGCGTATTGTCGATAAGAACTGTGTCGCGGCTAGGATCCATGCGCGTAGTAATCGCCCATATAACATCCTCCCACTGACGAATATTAACGTCGTCATCAACCACAACGACAAATTTCGTATACATAAACTGCCTAAGAAAAGACCAGACCCCCAACATAACTCGCTTAGCATGGCCCGGATACTGTTTCTTCATACTCACAATCGCCATACGATAGGAGCAACCTTCTGGAGGCAAGTAAAAATCCACAATTTCTGGAAACTGTTTTTGTAGCAGCGGTACGAATACTTCGTTGAGCGCGACTCCAAGCATGGCTGGCTCGTCGGGTGGCCTACCGGTATAAGTGCTGTGATAAATTGGGTCTTTTCGATGGGTAATTTTCTTGATGGTGAATACAGGAAAATTATCCACTTCATTGTAGTAGCCAGTGTGATCCCCAAATGGGCCTTCGGCCGCCACTTCGCCTGCCTCTATCACGCCCTCTAACACTATTTCCGCGCTAGCCGGCACTTGCAACTCGTTCGTGAGCGACTTTACCACTTCGGTTTTACTGTTTCTTAACAGACCTGCAAAGGCGTATTCCGATAGAGTATCTGGTACCGGGGTTACCGTCGCCAGAATGGTTGCGGGATCTGCGCCAATGGCTATGGAAACTGGAAATGCTTCACCTGGATGGGCAATTTGCCATTCCCTAAAATCTAAAGCGCCGCCACGATGGGACAGCCACCGCATGATTAATTTGTTCTTAGCGATTTTCTGCATTCGGTAAATACCGAGATTTTGCCGCTTTTTTTCTGGGCCCCGAGTTATTACCAAGGGCCATGTAACTAGCGGTCCAGCATCGCCAGGCCAACAGGTTTGAATAGGCAGCATATCTAAATCGACGTTTTCTTCGTCAATAACGATTTCTTGACAAGCGGCAGTTTTTTTAACGAGTGGCGCAATATTTAAGACGCTTTTATAGCTTGGCAAACTTTGCCAAAGGTCCTTCCAGCCACTGGGAGGCGTTGGCTCTTTAAGAAACGCCAATAGCTTGCCTACGTCCCTCAGTCCTTCGGTGTCCTCTTGACCCATTGCCAAAGCAATGCGGCGGGTGTTGCCAAATAAATTAGCAAGCAGTGGAATAGTGGAGCCTTTGGGGTTTTCGAATAGAAGCGCCGGGCCTCCGCTTCGCAGCACCCTATCACTTATTTCTGTAATTTCGAGGTTGGGATCAACCTCGGCGGTTATTCGCTTAAGCTCACCTTCTTTTTCAAGTAGGGCTATAAAATCACGTAAGTCTCTAAAGGACATGGTGGCGATTATTTAACAGAAAAAGAAAGTGGGTCACAGCCGAGTTAGTCTATTTGCGTTTCATGGAATTAAAAAATTCGTCATTAGTCTTGGTGTCTTTCAACTTATCCAAGATAAATTCTGTCGCTTGCACGTCTTCCATCGAACTGAGCAACTTGCGCAGAATCCACATGCGTTGTAATTCTTCTTCGGTGGTCAATAAATCCTCGCGACGAGTGCCAGAGCGTCTGACATTGATGGCAGGATAAACTCGCTTTTCTGCAACTTTTCGATCAAGGTGCAATTCCATGTTGCCAGTGCCCTTGAACTCTTCGTAAATAACTTCGTCCATCTTCGAGCCTGTCTCAATCAGGGCAGTGGCGATAATAGTTAAGCTGCCACCTTCTTCGAGGTTTCTCGCCGCACCAAAAAAGCGTTTGGGCCGCTCTAAGGCATGAGCATCAACACCACCGGTTAGCACTTTGCCTGAAGAGGGGACTATTGTGTTGTATGCCCGCGCTAATCGAGTGATAGAGTCTAGCAATATCACTACGTCTTCTTTGTGTTCCACCAAGCGCTTGGCTTTTTCGATGACCATTTCAGCGACTTGCACGTGACGGGAGGGTGGTTCATCAAATGTGCTCGCCACTACTTCGCCGCGAACCGAACGCTGCATCTCTGTTACTTCTTCTGGACGTTCGTCAATCAACAAAACGATAAGCCGACATTCTGGACTGTTACGGGTAATAGACTGTGCAATATTTTGCAAGATTAGGGTTTTACCGGCCTTCGGTGGTGAAACAATTAATCCACGCTGGCCCTTACCAATGGGTGCCACTAGATCGATAATGCGGGCGCTAAGGTCTTCGGTGCTGCCGTTACCGACTTGAAGCGGTAAACGTTCTTGAGGGAATAAAGGCGTGAGGTTTTCGAATAGAATCTTGTGTTTGGAGCTTTCGGGCTTGGAGAAATTGATGTCGCTGATCTTGAGAAGGGCAAAGTATCGCTCGCCATCTTTAGGTGGCCTGATTTTGCCGGCGATGGTATCTCCCGTACGTAAGTTAAAGCGCCGAATTTGGCTAGGTGAAACGTAAATATCGTCTGGACCCGCTAAGTAAGAAGAATCGGCCGAGCGAAGAAACCCAAATCCATCCTGCAAAATTTCTAAAACGCCATCGCCTAGAATGTCTTCGCCATTTTTTGCATGCTTTTTCAGGATAGCGAAAATGATGTCTTGTTTTCGAGTTCTCGATACGTTTTCTAACCCCATTTCGTGGGCAGTTGTAACGAGTTCGGCGATTGGCTTCTGTTTTAGTTCGGTTAAATTCATTGTTTGCTTCTTATCAAGTCGTCTTGATTTTTTGGATTTAAGTAATGGCTACGAGCTTTTTAGCGGCGCGAAGGCGGCATTACACTGTGAAAATAAAAGAGATTTGGGGTATTGAATGCTTTAAGTGTTTGCTAAGAACAGGTGTGTTAGTAAAGGTGAAGTATTGTTGAAAAGAGTATTTGGCCAACTCACTATTCATTTTTCGGTGGTTGTGGTTGTTACTTTAGCAACTATTTAAAAATTCGTCCTAATCTATCGTCTCGAGCCTTTGTTATATACGCCGCTCTTTCCTTGGGCTCAAACTTTCGTTGAAGCTTTGGCTACTTGCTGCGTGTGATGGCTTTGTTTTTTAGGCGAGAAGTCACTAAATATTTTGACTTATTGTTCTAACGATTCTTTCAATAATATAGACCCACTAGCTAAACCTGTCCAGATAATATGTTTGGGTTAATCCTTAATTTGCACTCAACACGAGCAGTACAAGATGTGTTGATTGCGATAAAAATGAAGTGGACTTAGAAACTATAGAAAAATACGGCTAAATAGCAAGCAGAACCACGTCATGAGGTGCCACTACGACCGTAGCGACACCGCATTAAACGCAATTTAGATAACGCTGTCAATAAAAGCTGAAAGTTGTGATTTGGATAGTGCACCAACCTTGGTGCCCGCAACTTCACCATTGTTAAAGACGATCAGAGTCGGAATACCACGTATGCCGAACTTTGGTGCGGTCTCAGTATTGGCGTCGACATCCATTTTACAGATTTTGACCTTGCCATCGTATTCCACTGCAAGCTCTTCAAGCACTGGCGCTATCATTTTGCAGGGACCGCACCATTCTGCCCAAAAATCCACTAATACTGGGCCGTCGGCTTGCAGTACATCCGCTTCAAAACTGCTATCTGATATGTGAACGATATTGTCGCTCATAGTTAAATTCCTATAAGTTTGTGGAAATTACACGATGTAAGAGAGGGGGCCCTTGGCAGTGCTTCGAGTTGCAAACGCAACTGTTAAAGCTCAATTACATAGCACGATGGCTGTATGATAAGGGCAAAACCTCAGGTTTCAAGTATCAGTTTAGCCTTCAACATCTGCCAAATTCGCCTTTACTACGATCGATTCAGCAATACGGCCGCTTTTTTTGCAAAATAAGTCAGAATCCCATCAGCACCGGCGCGTTTAATACAAAGTAGCGACTCCATCATTACCGCCTCCTCATCAAGCCAGCCGTTTTGAGCCGCAGCCATGTGCATGGCATACTCACCACTCACCTGATAGACAAATGTGGGTACGCCAAACTCATCTTTGACCCTTCTAACGATGTCCAGATAAGGCATGCCAGGCTTTACCATAACCATGTCGGCGCCCTCAGCTAAATCCAGAGCAACTTCTTGTAATGCTTCATTACTGTTCGCGACGTCCATCTGATAATTGTACTTGTTGCCACTGCCCAGATTGCCGCTAGAGCCAACGGCATCTCGAAACGGTCCGTAATAAGCAGAGGCATATTTGGCGGAGTAGGCCAGTATGCGAGTATAAATTAGTTTGTTTTGCTCCAAGGCAAACCGAATAGCGCCCACCCGACCATCCATCATATCTGATGGTGCCACTATATCCGCCCCAGCCTCGGCATGGGAAAGTGCCTGTTTGGCGAGAACTTCCACAGTTTCATCGTTCAGCACATAGCCGTTTTCATCAATTATGCCGTCCTGACCATGGGTAGTATAAGGATCTAACGCCACATCGGTGATGATGCCTAGCTCAGGCAGCGCTGATTTTAGCGCTCGTATCGCCGTTTGCACCAAGCCATCGGGGTTAAACGCTTCTTCTCCTGTTAGGCTTTTGGTCTCGCTGTTCGGCGAAGGGAACAAGGCCAACGCGGGTATTCCCAATTTGGCCAATTGCTCGGCTTCAAGCAGCAATTCATCGATGCTTAGCCTAAACATGCCAGGCATAGACGCAATAGGCTGACGCTGTTTTCTACCTTCTACAATAAAAACTGGAAATATCAGGTCATTGGTAGTCAACTGAGTTTCCCGCATTAGACGCCGACTAAAATCGTCTTTTCGCATACGGCGCATACGGCTTACTGGAAATTCGCGGGAAGTATCAAAATTGGGCACAGGAAATCATCCGAGGGCTTATGGGTATGGGGTATCGCTTGTCGAGATCGATAAGTATATTGCGTATCTGTCGCAGAATGAAGTCGCAAACCTAGTTATCCCAGCCCCTACTTGAGTTATCTGTAGGCCGAAAAAGACCAATCGAGTGAGATAGAGTGAATAAAAGTAAAATTGCCATCGCCGTCGTTCTAGTGTCAGCCATCATTGCTTATTTTGTACTTGATCTCGGTCAGTACCTCAGCCTTGAGTACATTCAGTCCCAATTAGCATCCATCCAGCAGTTTCGCGACGAGAATTTTGCGCTGGCTGTGCTGGTGTATTTTTCGGCCTATGTGGCAATCACGGCTTTATCTATCCCCGGCGCTGCTATCGTCACACTATTAGGTGGTGCCATATTTGGTCTGGCGTGGGGCACATTAATCGTTTCCTTCGCCAGCTCAATTGGAGCCACGTTGGCGTTTCTTGCGGCCAGGCTTTTGCTTAAGGACTGGGTTCAATCCCGCTTCGGCAATTATTTGGCGTCCATTAATAGAGGGATAGAGCGAGATGGCAGCTTCTATCTGTTCAGCATCCGCATGGTGCCTTTGTTTCCTTTTTTTATGGTCAACTTGTTAATGGGCTTAACCCCAATCAAGACTTGGTCATTTTACAGTGTGAGTCAGATCGGTATGCTTCTGGGTACGGCAGTATATGTAAACGCAGGCTCTGAACTCGCACAAATATCTTCACTGTCAGGTTTAGTGAGCCCACCTGTCATTTTTTCGTTTGTGCTGCTTGGTTTATTCCCATTGGCAGCCAAGTATCTTTTAGGTGTTATAAAGCGAGTCAAAAAAAATGCATGAGTTTACCCCGCCAAAAAAATTCAAAAAGCCAAAAAAAGCGGATGCCAATATTATTGTTATTGGTGCTGGATCTGCAGGACTGGTCTCAGCAATTATTGCAGCGGGCGCTAAAGCAAAAGTCATTCTTATCGAAAAACACAAAATGGGAGGTGATTGCCTTAACACCGGCTGTGTGCCTAGCAAGTCACTGATTCGCAGTGGCAGAATCATGTCCTATATAAAGCGCGCCGCTGAATATGGTATTGACAACGCAACCGCAGACTTAAACTTCCCTGCGGTGATGAAGAGAGTTCAAAACGTTATTAAGGCCATCGAGCCCCATGATTCAGTGGAGCGTTTTACCTCATTAGGGGTAGAGTGCATTATGGGTGATGCAAAGATAATTTCCCCCTATGAAGTGGAAGTAAATGGGCGCAAAATTTCAACTCGATCAATAATAGTCGCGACAGGTGCTAGGCCCTTGGTTCCCCCCATTCCGGGATTAGATACAGTACCTCATGTGAACTCAGACACGGTTTGGAACCTAAGCGAGTTACCAAAGCGTCTGCTCGTTGTAGGGGGTGGCCCAATTGGCTGTGAACTGGCACAAGCATTCAATAACTTAGGTTCTAAGGTCACACAAGTCGATCTTGCCCCGAGGATAATGCCAAGAGAAGATCCAGAGGTTTCGGCCCGTGTGACCGAACAGTTTATTTCCGATGGCATAGATGTGTTGACCGAGCACAAGCTCGTGAAATTTGAAAAAGCTGACACTGGCTATTGGATGGAAGCTACTCACCACGAACAGACGGTACGGGTTGAGTTTGACGTTGTATTGCTGGCTATTGGCCGCAAACCCAATGTGGAGGGGTTCGGATTGGAAGAGTTAGGTTTGCCGCTGACTGACCAAGGCATGATTAAAGTAAACGCCCATATGCAAACGGCTTATCCTAATATCTTCGCTTGCGGTGACGTTGCGGGCCCTTATCAATTTACACATATGGCCTCGTATCAGGCGTGGTTTGCCACGCTTAACGCCATGCTTGGTGGTCTTTGGCGATCCAAAACCAACTATCGAGTCGTGCCGTGGGCTACATTTACCGACCCAGAAGTTGCGCGAGTCGGTTTAAGCGAATCGGAAGCAAGAGAGCAAGGTGTTAGCTATGAGGTGACGCGCTTTGACTTGGATCACTTAGATAGAGCGCTGGCCGATGGCGAAGCTCATGGCTTTATAAAAGTGCTTACGGTTCCAGGTAAAGACAAAATCTTAGGTGCCACTATTGTGGGTTATCATGCAGGGGAAATGATCGGGGAATTTGTTTTTGCCATGACTCACAACTTGGGCTTAGGAAAAATATCAGCAGTAACCCATATTTACCCTACATTACTTGAGGCTAACAAATTCACCGCTAACGCGTGGCGTAGCGCGCGACTACCAGAAAAATATTTCCCGTATCTCGCCACGTTTTTTCGTTGGCGGCGGGGTGGGTAATACAGCCGCCTGCTCGGCTCTTAAAACGAATAGCGATAAGCGGTGCCTTTGGAATTCATGGCAATAACTTGGTCGCTATCGGAGATGAGGGCTACTTCGACAATCGAGTAGACTTTTGGGCCGATGCCGTAAGAGATAGGTGTGAGCCAACGCTCTAAGCGGTCACCGGTGGAAGTTTGCCACAACTCAACTGCTCCCGTGGTATTGCCAGTTAGCAATAGATTTGAATCGGATGAAAAGCGACCTGTCAAAAAACTTGAAGAAGTTGCCACATATCGACTGCTATATTTGAGTCTAGCAATTACCGTGGACGCCGTTAGATCCCATACTAATCCGTCGATGTGCTGCACTGCCGTAAAACCCATTCTGCCATCATCAGAAATCGCAATGGTATTTGCTCTGCCAGCTGTTCTGATGGTGCCAAGAGGCCGTGCGGACACAAGATCCCAATACTGCACGGTTTTGTTGTCCACCCCAAAGAGTGCGAAGCGACCGTTAGCGCTCATGGCCATGCTTAAAATATTTGCATCGTGGCTAAGCTCGTGAATGATGCCGCCGTTGCGAATATCAAATAGAACCGCTCGCCCACCTTCTAATGCTAATAGCGCGTTATTACCCAGTGGCCCGAGGGCAAGATAGAGCACCTCGCTTGGCGCGTTAAAAAAACGTAGCGACCGGCCACTAGCCACGTCCCATAGCACTACTGTTGCTTGGTCCGCTGTCGCGGCGAAGTCGCCTTCGGGCGAAAAAGCCACCGCCGTGATTTGGGAATTAAGGGTCTGGGAATGGTTCCAATTGAACAATCGCTCTCGGCTCAGCGTGTGCCACAGGCTTCCACCATGTTGCATTGATCCAACTATGGCGTGTTCGCCATCATTGGAAAAACCGGAGCTAAAGAGACCTTGCACAGTGGTAGAAAAACTGTCCACCGGTTCGGCTTCAAACGAGCATTGAGTGAGCCCAAGAATTACGGCAAAGCTAAGAACGATGGGAGCTAGATAATGGCGCACCGTATAAGTTTCACGCCACCATGGATTGGTGACAATCATGAACCGCTGCAATTAAACGGTCCTCCAGTTCAAAACGCGTATTCAAGGTCTTGCCAAGATTGCTCAACGAAGCAGGCAACTCGGCGAGCTGCCCATGACTGTGATTCAACTGCTCAAATTGGTCATTAAATTCCAACGCCAAATCCGTTGACTGCTCGATCGATCTAAATAGATCGAGCCCAATGCCCAGGCTGCCATCATTGAATTCTCGTGCTTCAGTGATTAACTCGTTATAGATTTCAAAGTGGCCTGCTGACACATAATCGACCAAGGTTTGGCAGAACTGTCTGATGCGCAGAGAGAGGTCGTCGTGGCTGGAAGGAGATTTAATTGGAGTCACAACCGCGGCGAAGTCATTGGTAAGCTCGATGCGCTGCTGCATCCAGCGTCGTACCATGTCATCTACCAGGTTCCAACCTTGTTTCGTGCGTCTGCTTTTCTGTAGCATTAGAACTCCCTTTCGCTAGCATATTGGCAATTTCAATTTAAATCAGCAGGTCATAATCCGTTGCCTACTGTGATACCTATCAATATAGGAAAGGAATCACGAAATAGGCAAGGTGAATCGACACTAAATTTGAAAAAGCGCAGTAACCGGATTGCTGAGCTTAGGAATTAGCCGGTTTTTGGCGAAACGCCATGAAGAGCAGGGAGCTGAATAGGCCAATGAAGGCGACCATGGACATTTCGGGGATACTTAAGCCCATGAAGCGGAACAAAACCTCAGCACAGTTACCGTCGCCTTTAAGCAGGAAATTTAAGGTCTCTATGAAGGGGAAATTGTCGAATATATAGGTAAGTCCGGGGCCACAGGCAGGCACTTGGTCTTCGGGAAGATGCTGCAACCAAATCTGGCGCCCCGCAAAATAGCTGCCGCAGACACACATCATAGCGGCGACAATAGCATATGCCTTTTGTCCTTCGGCGCTTGGATTGTGTAGCGCTGATACAAGACAAACAAAGCCGCATAACATAACGAAAACCCGCTGAGTGATGCACAGCCCGCAGGGCGAAAGCAGCATGACGTGCTCCATGTAGAGCACGATCCCGATTGTAAGCACACAAACCCCGAAGATTCCGAAGTTTAGGATTCGATTATTGGGTAATGCAACAGCCATTGTCTTGATCCGATTAGCCTTTGAACGGCCCTATTCTACACTACATCAAAGCGGGAGCGAGGATAAATATTGCTGCTACACTTGTACTGAGAGGGATAAATTAGCTGTTCTTAAGTGATTGTCGAGGCATCAGTCGGAGAGATGTAGCATGTTCAGAAGTGTCATAGCAGGGCTATTGCTAATAGCAGCGACAGCGTCCACTGCTCAAGAAGTTCCACCAAGTGTTTATATTGATATCTCCCCTAGCTTTGTAACCAACTATGATGAGGGGGCTCGCCTTAAATATCTAAAAGCACGGGTCTCCTTGAAAGTCGTGACCGATAGCGAAGAAATGATTCGGCACCATCTGCCTTCGATTCAAAATACGCTCGTTATTTTGTTCAGCTCCCAAGCGGAAGAAAACCTGATCTCCACGGTTGGCAGGGAATCACTGAGACGGGAAGCCCTAGAAGAAGTCAGGCGAGTGATGTCGATGCTTGAAAGACAGGGCAATCAAAAAATTGAGGATCTGTATTTCACGGATTTCATTGTTCAGCAATAGCAGAGGGGTCTGCTAATCACTAATTTTCATTCCAGCGCCTTAAGTACTCATCGAAGTCTATGGAATCCGCCGCTTCAATTGCCGCCTGCTCTTCGATTGATTTCTTTGCAGTCTCCATAAGTAACGACTTGGTTGCCTCACTCAGCCCACCCTGACTAAGATAGTTTCGCTGCACTTCAGATTGTTGCATAGAGAATTTAAAGAACGACAGTCCGTTCTTCTTCATATCCGCCAGCATTTTTCCAGAAGGTGTGAGGTTTGGATCCTTGATTTTATCCAGCTGAGCTAAGCGTGCTTCTTCGTGCAAACTTGAGCCCTCGCCGTCAAGTAGTGCTGCCGAGAACGCCGTTCCCTTCAAAAGTTCATTAGCCCAGTCTACTAGCTTGAAAGGTTCAGACCCTTTGCTTAATTCCAAAGCAGGATCTCTCCCTTTCTCGACGACTTTGGCAATGTTGTGTGACACTTCGAAAAACTCATTCTCGTCACAGTGAGGACTTTCATCCAATAAGCAGTGCAACAAAAAGGCATCCAAGAACCTGATTTGCTGCGCATCAATTCCAAGTGGAAGATAAGGATTTAGATCTAGAGCTCGAACCTCGATGTACTCGATTCCCTTGCTAGTGAGCGCTTCAAGTGGCCTCTCGCCCGACTGCACCACGCGCTTAGGGCGAATTGTGCTATAGAATTCATTTTCCAGCTGCAGCAAGTTAGTGTTGAGCTGCAGATACTCGCCATTTCGTTTTAGACCAAGTGTCTCATATTCCGGGTAGGGGGTATGCATTGCATTAGACAGGCACTCGGCGTAAGAATCCAACTCGTTATAGCAAACGAACAAAGATTTTTGCGCCTCACTTTTGTAGCCAAGGTTGCCCATGCGCAAACAAGTCGCATTGGGCAGAAACAAGCTGCCGCTATCGTGCTCTTGCAAATTGTGTTCTCGACCTTGAGCAAAACATTTGCATGCGGCCGGCGATGCTCCAAACAGATAGATGAGCAGCCATGAATTGCGGTGGAAGTTACGAATAAGGTGGAGATATTTTTGCGTTTTAAAGTCTTGCAGGCTGCCACTATCGCCGCATATTTTTTGATAGGGCGCCCAAAAAGACTCTGGCATGGAGAAATTGTAGTGAATGCCTGCGATCACTTGCATCAATCGGCCGTAGCGGTTGCTGAGTCCATGCCGATAAAGAGTCTTGAGTTTCCCGACATTTGAGCTGCCATACTGGGCAATCGGAATCTCCAGTTCATCACCCAATGGGCATGGCATACTGGACACCCAAAGCAGTTCATTGTCACTTAAATTTTGAATGGTGAAACGGTGGACATCTTCCAAAACTTGCAAGCACTCGTCGATATCTTCAAAAGCAGGCGTTATGAATTCCAGCAGCGCTTCCGAAAAATCAGTGGTGATATAGGGGTTCTTTAAAGCAGAGCCGAGAACGATAGGATGGGGTTTGGTTGAGATGTCACCGGCCGGCGAAATGCGCAGGCTTTCTTTTTCGATACCGCGCTTTATGGCTCGCCATGAAGGGTCAAATTCCGGTAGTGAGTACCGGTTAAGTGAATCGATAAAATGCGTAGCCAAATTGACCCCCAGTGGTCGGATTGCTCAACCTATTAAATCAGCCGTTGCCCACCAGCGCACCGGATTTGGCAGAGAGCGGCATTATTACAAATATCGGGTAGTAGCGCTAACAATGAAATAGCTTCCGCTGCTGTCTTAGTCCGAGTATTTGAATCGCTGCAAATCCCGGCGTTGTTTCTTGTTTGGCTTGCCGTCAGAAGACCAAATCGAGGCTTGGTTCTTTCGCTGCTCAGCCATGTCGATTCTCGTTTTTTCGCTTTCGGGGGTTTCTTGGTAGAGTGTTTGCGCCTCAGGTGCGCCGCGTCTTTTGTCAGATAGTTTGACAACCATGACCGTTTTTTCATCAAAGCCCGTGCGCAGCTGTATTTTTGTGCCCACTTCGATCTCTTTGCTGGCTTTGACTCGCTGGCCATCGCACTGCACTTTGCCCCCCTCTATGGCCTGTTTGGCCACAGCCCGGGATTTGTAGAACCGCGCAGCCCAGAGCCATTTATCGATACGAAGCCGAGTTACCGGTGAAGAGTGTTTGTCAGTGTTTGAGTTAGAAGCCATTGCCTGAGCCGATCACACCTTTAGTGGCATGATTTCATTAAAATCCATTACTTGGGGAAACTCGCTAGGGTCTAAACCCGGCATTTGACTATCGGGTTGGTGAATGGCGTACAGGTGCTTTATGCCTTCTTTTTGGGCTTGGCGCAAAACCGGAAGGGAATCGTCGAATAGCAGAGTGCGTTCGGGTTCATAGGGGAAGTGCTGTTGCAACTTTTCCCAAAAGCCATGATGCTCTTTAGCAAGCTTGAGAGAGTGAGAACTGATGCAATCGTGGAATAAAGTGTGTATGCCGGTGTGTTTCATCTTGATTTCAAGGCTGTGTGGGTGAGCATTTGTGATAAGAAGCACCCGTTTTTCACTCAAATGTAATTGCTCGAGCAATCTCTCTACATTGGGTCTGATACTAATCTTATGGGTTATTGTTGTTTTTAGCTGCCTGATATTCAGTTTGAGCTCATCGGTCCAATAGTCCAAACAATACCATTCCAAGGAGCCACGGGCCGCATCGTTCTTTAATTTTACCAGTTCGAAGGCTTGTTGTTCGCAGATGCCATGCTCTTTGGCATACATTTGCGGCACCAAGGTTTGCCAAAAATAGTTGTCAAAATGAAGGTCTAATAGGGTTCCGTCCATGTCGAACATAATAGTGTCTATAGCAGACCACGGCGGCATTAGTTTCTCCAAATTACTTGGCATTGCAGTTTGTGTCGGGCACCATCTGCAGCATATCCCATGCATACCGCAAATAAACCCAACTAGCGGTTATTGTAAGGCAAAAACATGAAACCGCTAGAACTAGACCCCATTGTCGATATCGCGATTGCGGCGGGCGCAAAAATCCTTGAGGTTTATCATGCTAGCGGCCCGATTGCGGTAGAGCTGAAGTCCGACTCCTCGCCAATTACCCTCGCTGACAGGCTTGCTCATGAGTCTATACTGTCTGGGTTGGCGGCGTTGAACGCTCAGTTGCCGGTGCTTTCTGAAGAATCAACAGCGTTGCCCTATGAGATTCGCAAAACCTGGCAACGATACTGGTTGGTCGACCCCTTAGATGGTACCAAGGAGTTTATCAGCCGAAATGGAGAGTTTAGTGTCAATATTGCGCTGATTGAGGATGGTGAGCCGGTATTGGGCGTTGTCCATGTGCCGGTGCAGGGTGTTACCTATTGCGGGCAGATAGGCGTTGGTGCAAGTAAGCGTGATAAAAAGGGTGACTCCAAGCCGATCCAGTGCCGAAAAGTCGCCACAAAGGTGCGCGTTGTGGCCAGCAGACATCATCGTTCTGATCAAGTGGACAGGGTTGTTCAAACACTCTCAGCTACCCTTGGGAAACCCGAATTGGTGACTATGGGAAGCTCTCTAAAGATGTGCTTACTCGCGGAAGGCGCGGCGGATATTTATCCACGTTTCGGACCGACCTGCGAATGGGATACCGCGGCAGCTCATGGCATATTAAGGGCGGCTGGCGGAGACCTGCTGGATCTAAGTTTTAACCCCCTGCGGTATAATCAAAAGTCGGAACTTCTTAACCCTAGCTTTGTTGGTATCGCTGACACTGCGTACCCTTGGCAAGCGCTCCTAGAAAAAGCCTTTTCTTAGCCTTTCTTATTTTTAATTGTTGTCTATGCTTAATAAGGTCGGAAGCATCTTTACTTCCGCGATCTAATTGACAAGGATTGCTCTTCGGAGCTGTCGATTGCACACAAAAAGGACTTAGTATGCTGCGCAATGTGCGACGGCCGCGAACGCATCTCGCGCCAAATTACCAAAATACCCATGTAATAAGAGATAAGCTGATCCAAGAAATCGCGGAATTGCAGAGCAAGTTAGATGGGATGGAGCTCTCTCCATCTCAGGATGTGCTTTCGTCGGTGCAGAGCTTTAAATCCATGATCCATAGTCGCCAACAGATGTTGAGCGAAATCGCTAAGCATAAGAACCATCGCAGCAGTTATGGCGCGCCTGGGCCTATGCAATAGACTGACCGGCGAATAAACAGCGGGTGTGATTAGCCTGCCTGCGCCTGTCAATTGACGCGATAGCATAGACAATTTGCAATAAACACGTTAGCGTCCTGCGATAATCAAGATCAGGACCTTATTATGTTTACTACACGCTCATCCGTGACCGCGACAACCGCGTTATTCTCACTATTTACTCTAGTTTCCTCACAAATCCTCGCTGCCCAAGATATTCCAACGGCTACCCCGGAAAGCGTTGGGCTTTCTAGTGCAGGTTTGGAAAAAGTGACCGCAAGACTGAAGCAGCACATCGATGATGGCGACATCCCAGGTGTAGTGGCGGCGGTATTGAGAGACGGTAAGCTGGTCTATTTCGAATCCCTTGGCATGCTGGATATAGAGAAAAACCTTCCAATGCGGGAGGATGCCATTTTTCGAATCTATTCAATGACCCGAGAGATCACCAGCATCGCAGTTTTGCAACTGTACGAGCAGGGAAAGTTCAGCCTCGATGACCCGATTCAAAAATTCCTGCCAGAATTCGCCGGCCAAAAGGTTCTACTCGATCCTGAGAGCACAGATATTACCGCCACTCGTGACAGAGAAGGGGATATTACGGTGGCCCACCTGCTGACCCATACCTCAGGTTTGGGTAGCCGAAGTTCAAAACTGTACACAGAAAATAAGGTTCGTGAGCGCACCATCACACTGGACCAAATGGTGTCTAACGCAGCCAGGATTCCTTTATTTCAAGATCCAGGGACTGAGTTCCGTTACGGCATTCATGCAACAATATTAGGTAAGTTGGTCGAAGTGTGGTCGGGACAAGATTTTGCCAGTTACTTGAGTGAGCACATATTTGAGCCTTTGAAGATGACTAGCACGATGTTTTGGGCCGAAGGGGAAGATGCTCAACGGTTGGCACAATTGTACCGGCCTCGCAATGGCAAATTGGTGCCCCATCAAATTGAGACGATACCCTTTACTGAAAAACCTACTCTGATAGAAGGCGGCGTAGGCTTGCTCTCATCGGTTCACGATTTCACCAATTTCTCGCAGATGATTCTTAACGGTGGCACTTTTAATGGGCAGCAATTGCTGAAACCTGAAACTGCGGAATTGATCTACCAAAATGCAGTGCCAAGTGCCGCTATGCCAATTGGTGATAGGGGTTATTGGGCCGGATCAGGTTGGACGCTGGGTGGTTTCAATTTAGTGATGGATCCCGCTGCTTATTCGTTTCCAGTGAGTGAAGGGACCATTTGGTGGGATGGCTCTACGGCTACTCGTTTTTTTATAGACCCATCTCAACAGATGATCACTGTGATCATGGGTCAGGTGTCACCCTCAAACGGCGGTGGCTTTAGAGAGAACTTCACGACCCTGGTAGATGAGGCCATAGTGGACAGGCGTTAGCTCTTAGGCGTTTTGCGAGATCTCCAAATATGTTTACAGAAGTCGCGCAGTAGTTCAGAAAAATCCTCCGCGACTTCAAATTTTTGGGCCCGCGGTTTAGATCTAGCATCTGGTCTATCCCGTAAATTTTCATATGTCACTTCAATTTAAAACTCTTTTTCAATGCCCCGAATATTCTCGCACTGTGGTCCATTGGTGGAACACGGTTTGGGCAGATCGAATAGGGCCGGATCTTGAAAAGTTTGAGCGCCGCTTATTGGCTTCCATGAGCGAGAATGAGCTGCCCATTTTATTAATCGCCTTTGAAAATCTTAAGCCTTGCGGAACGGCAGCGCTAAAACTGCAAGAGCTGGAAGACTATTACCCAAACTGCCAGTACTGGCTTGGGAGCGTCTTCGTGGCCGAGCAATATAGAGGTAAAGGTGTGGCAGCGCAGCTCAGTTTAGAAGTCGTTAAACTTGCGCAGCAGCGGGGTTTGCCACAACTTTATTTGCAAACCTCCGCAGCAGATGGTGGATTATATTCGAAACTAGGCTGGCAACCCGTTGAGCATTTTCTTGATAGGGGTCAGGATACTTTATTAATGCGAAAAGTCATTAATCCATCGTAGGGATACTCTGTTGAAAGTAATTCAGACGAAACCAGAACATGCGGAAATTCTCGCTAACTACTACGCGGTGAATGAAGATCATCTGCGCCGTTGGAGTCCCGCCGTCCCTCACGGGCATCATTCAGTTGAAGCATGGCGACGGCGGTTGCAGATGCGCGAACAAGAACTGCTGAGTGGAACTGCGATTCATTTTATCGGCACAGACAGGGGCGAGACACATATCATCGGTACCTGCTCTCTTACGAATGTCGTCCGCGGTGTCTTTCTTGCCTGTCATATGGGTTATTCATGCGCTGAACGTTATCAAGGTCAAGGCTATATGAAAAAGATTGCAGGCCATGCCATTTCTTACGCATTTAACGACATGAAACTGCACCGAATTATGGCTAACTATATGCCAAAGAATGATCGCTCAGGTGGTTTGCTGCAAAGTCTTGGGTTTGAGCGGGAAGGGCTCGCCAAAGATTATCTGCATATCAACGGGCAATGGGAAGACCATGTGTTGACATCTTTACTAAATCCCAAGCGATGAAGAAAGGAGTAGGGCTGACTAATTATTATTGGCCTTCCTCGCCCTCTAGTTAGACCAGGAAAGGGCTATGCTGGTATGAACTGTTTGCCCCAGCGAGCGAAAAGCAAGGGGAAGAAATTGTAGCTATTTCTGGACTAAAGCCATTGCCAATTATATGGTGGCTGAACAAATTTTAGTGACATTGCGTGACGAGGAAACTGCTGAATGCAGCGATTAGGGATCTGGAATATGAGTATGGGAGACTGCCCATGAAAGGCATAACAGGCTTTGGCGCCTACATTCCGAAAGCACGTCTGCAGAGGCAGTCTATGGTTGAAGCTAATGGGTGGTTTGACGCCGGGCTTAATTCTCTAGGCCAAGGTGAGCGCAGCATGTGCAATTGGGATGAAGACACCATAACCATGGCAGTGGAAGCCGGCAAGGATTGCTTAACGTCTCTCAATAACGCCAATATCGACACTCTCTATCTAGCGTCTACAACTCTACCGTTTCTAGACCGACAGAACTCGGTGATTGTTCGTGAAGCCATAAATCTTAACCCCTTTATAAAGACTATGGATATTAGTGCGTCTCAGCGTGCAGCAACCTCTGCTCTGCTAGCGCTGTTAGACGGCACTAATGATAATTGCTCTTTGCTCATCGCGTCAGAACATCGGCGAACGAAAGCCGGCTCGCGAGCGGAAATGTTGTGGGGGGACGGTGCGGCTTCTGTTGTTGTAGGCACGTCTGATGTGATTGCTGAGTATCTTGGTGGGCTTAGCATAGCGGTTGATTTTATCGATCACTATCGCGGTGAAGACTCTGATTTCGACTACGACTGGGAAGAGCGCTGGGTAAGAGACGAGGGCTTTATGAAAATCGTTCCGGAGATGGTGAATCGCCTTCTTGAGCGATGTGAGTTGCAAGCAGCGGATGTTCGCTATTTTGTTTTCCCAACTGATCAGTCTCGAACTCCCCTAGCTGTAGCTAAAAAAATTGGCATTAATCCTGATGCGCTTTTAGAGGGAGTGATTCCTACAAGAGGAGTCGCCGGAGTCGCTGAGCCTATTTTGCAGTTGTGTGCGGCTCTGGAGCAAGCCAAAGCTGGTGAGATAATTGTAGTGGCCGGTTTCGGCCAAGGCTGTGATGTCTTGGCGTTCAAAGCCACCGAAAAAATTAGCAGTGTTAGTCCTGCATGTGGTTATCGTGGCGCCCTTAAAAGGCGCCTTAGCGAAACCAATTACAATAAATTTCTTAGCTTTAACGATTTGCTGCAACGTGATATTGGCAAACGAGGCGAGGCTGACAAACAGACCTACCTGTCGGGTTTTAATCGCCGCAGGGATCTTTTGAACGGATTCATAGGCGGCAAGTGTCGAGAGTGCGGTACGTTGCAAATTCCACGGGAAAATTATTGCGTCAATCCCGATTGCCAAAAGTTAGATAGCCAAGATGATCATCCTTTTTCAAACGCCACTGGCACCGTCATGAGTTGGACTGCTGATGAATTGACTTTTGATTGGAATCCGCCTGCCTATTTTGGCATGGTTCAGTTTGAAGGCGGCGGAAAGTTGATGATGGATTTCACCGAAGTTGAGAAGGGAGCGATGGATTCTGGCGCCAAAGTATCGGTTCACTTCAGAATAAAGGGATTCGACACTCAGCGCGGCTTTGTTAAATATTTTTGGAAAGCAGTACTCGAGCGCTAGTTTACTAAAGATTAAGAGGGATGGCTCATGGCAACAGGCATTAAAGACAAAGTAGTCATACTCGGTATGGGTTGCAGTAAGTTTGGAGAAAGATGGGAATCGAGCCCAGCCGATCTTATGGTGGAAGCATTCGAGGAATGCATCAAGGACGCAGGTATCGAAAAAGATCAGATTGAAGCGGCTTGGTTTGGTGCAGGAATTGATGCGTTTAATGTGGGCTCGAGTGCGATGCCGTTATCGATCGCGTTGCGACTAAATTATATTCCGGTTACTAAAGTCGAGAATATGTGCGCCACCGGTACCGAGGCGTTTCGCGGTGCAGTTTACGCGGTGGCATCGGGGGCTTGTGATATAGCCTTGGCTTTGGGTGTGGAGAAGTTAAAGGATACTGGTTATGGTGGGCTCCCTCAGCGCTCTCGCGGCGTTGAGAATGATATGTATTGGCCGAACCTTTCAGCACCAGGCGCATTTGCTCAGCTTGCCTCCGGCTATGCCGCGAAACATGGCTCCAATAAACAAGATCTAAAGCGGGCAATGGCACATGTATCCGTCAAGAGTCACGCCAATGGCGCCAAAAACCCGAAGGCCCATTTGCAAAGGGAAATCACTATTGAACAAGCGTTGAATGCGCCCTATATTGCCGAGCCAATTGGCCTGTTCGACTGCTGTGGTGTAAGTGACGGCTCTGCCTGTGCGATTGTTACGACGCCGGCCATAGCAAAAAGTTTGGGCAAGAAAAATCTGGTCTCAGTCAAAGCACTGCAACTGGCGGTTTCTAACGGCACTGAAGCTGGCCACGAGAGTTGGGACGGGTCTTACCTAAAAACTACTCGAATTGCGGCGCAGCGGGCCTATGACGAAGCCGGCATTAAAAACCCGAAAGCTGATATCACCATGACTGAAGTGCATGATTGTTTTTCAATTACTGAATTGGTCACGATGGAAGATTTGCAATTGGCCGCCGAGGGGACTGCTATCAAAGACGTGTTGGACGGGAAGTTCGATGCAGATGGTGCCAACCCTTGTCAGATCGATGGTGGGCTTAAATGCTTTGGTCATCCTATCGGCGCTTCCGGCCTCAGAATGCTTTATGAGAACTACTTGCAGCTTCAAGGGAAGGCGGGCGAGCGCCAATTGCAAAACCCAAAACTAGGGCTTAGCCATAATCTGGGTGGTTTTCCTCATCAGAATATTTGCAGTATCTCTATCGTTGGCCCACTGGCTTAAGGAATAATAATTAGTATGCCTTCTAGCAGTACCCATGTGGAGCCGATGTCTTTAGGCGAAGCGTTTAAAATTCTTTCCGACCTTTGTTTTCGATTAGATGGATTGGCATTGATTGCGGCAGCCAACGTGAAATTAAAGTGCAGTGTCAATGGCAAACTTGATACTCGCCTTCTCGATCATCATCAATTGGCAAGTTTTGATTTAGCGTCGATCAGTGCCGAACTGGCTGCTGTAAGAACGTCTGTCAATTACGTTGCTGCGCTTGAAGATAACCCAACTGCAAGTTCGGTAATGGTAATTTTTTGCGTCGATACCCTAAAAACAATACTCAATCGATTCGTCGAAAGAGCAACAGATTTTGGGTTGGCGACATCTGAGCTTCTAGCGATTTATGCCGAACAAGACGTGATACTGCTCATGGGGCAGTATCTAAGTGCCGACTTTATGGCGAGCGTGGGTAAGCAGCTGGTGGAAACTGATTTAATAAGACTGCCATCTACACTTGATGAAGATAAAGAGCTAATACGAGAAACGTTTTATCGCTTTGCCAACGAGACCGTATCGCCGCTGGCGCAAAAAATTCATCGGCAAGATCTTGATATCCCAGACTCGATTTTGGTTCCGGCGGCTGAGCTTGGCTGTTTTGGTACGTGTATACCAGAAAAATTTGGTGGACTCCAGCCTAACGATCAGCCTGACAGTTTAAGTATGATCGTGGTGACAGAAGAGTTGTCCCGCGGCTCCCTTGGCGCTGCTGGAAGTCTCATTACACGGCCCGAAATCGCAGCACGAGCATTGCTGAGCGGAGGCACTAGCCAGCAGCAGGAAAAATGGCTGCCTCGATTGGCGGCAGGAAAAACGCTTTGTGCGATCTCTATCACCGAGCCAAATACAGGGTCTGACGTTGCCGCCGTGTCTTTGAAAGCCACCCCGACCGAGAACGGTTGGCTGCTCAACGGAAGTAAAACCTGGTGCACATTTGCAGGAAAGTCCGAACTCCTCTTGGTGCTTGCGCGCACCAATCCCGATAGTAGTTTAGGGTATAAAGGGCTTAGCCTTTTCTTAGTAGAAAAGCCGAGCTTTGCAGGCCATCAGTTTTCTCATCAACAAGAAGGCCGGGGTAGGTTAACCGGCAATGCGATTGCGACCCTCGGCTACAGAGGTATGCATTCTTACGACCTATCATTTCAAGATTACTTCGTGCCATCTGAAAATCTGGTGGGTGAGGCAAAAGGTGAAGGGAAAGGTTTCTATTTTACAATGTCAGGCTTTGCTGGGGGTCGAATACAGACCGCGGCAAGAGCGACAGGGCTTATGCAGGCCGCGTTCGAGAAGGCGCTAAGTTACACCAAGGATCGAAAGGTTTTTGGTAAAGCAGTGGCTGACTATCAGTTAAGCCAAGTAAAGCTTGTTAAAATGCTGGCGCTTATTACTGCTTGTCGGCAGTTTAGCTATGGGGTCGCCCAACTAATGGATTCGGGTGCGGGGCAAATGGAGGCGAGCCTTGTAAAGCTTTTTTCTTGTCGTGCAGCGGAGTGGGTATGCCGTGAAGCTCTGCAACTGCACGGTGGGATGGGTTATGCTGAAGAGACTGACGTTAGCCGTTACTACGTCGATGCTCGCGTCCTTTCTATTTTCGAAGGTGCAGAAGAGACACTGGCCTTGAAAGTTATTGCTCGCGAGTTGATTGCAAACTCTTAGCGCTACTAGAGCTGTAGTGGGTTAACATCAAAAATGGACAAAAGTTTTAAAGCTTTGTCCTGTTGATTGGTGATTTGTCTTTGATGGAAGATTTGAAATAAATTGATGAAAAGTAGAATTAGATGCCTATAGATCCAGAAAAATTACTCAACCGAAAATTTCCCACAGTGCGTCAGACCTATACTGAGAAAGACTGCATGCTCTATGCGCTGGGTATTGGGATGGGGATCGATCCGCTAGACGAGGAGTGTTTGCGATTTGTCTTTGAAGAGAACTTGAAAGTTGTTCCCAGCCAATCAGTCATGATGGCTCATCCTGGTTTTTGGGCTCATGAAGAAGATATTGCGTTGGACTGGATGAAAATTCTGCATGTGGGTCAGGAGATTATTTTTCATAAGCCAATACCAGCGACAGCCACGGTTGAAGCAACCACGCGATTTACTAAAGTATCTGACAAAGGTGAACGAGTAGGGGCGCTCATTGTCACTGATCGCGTGGTGAGGAATGTTGAGACAGGTGATGACTTGCTGACCCTCATCACAACTGTGTTAGCACGAGGTGATGGCGGATTTGGTAGCGAGCGAAAGTCATCACCCAAGACAGATTTAATACCTAGCCGCGAGCCTGATAAAGTGTGCGACCTGCCGACTTTACCGCAGCAGGCGCTGCTTTATAGACTATCCGGTGACTTCAACCCACTGCATGCGTCCCCATCGGTCGCCAAGCAAGTAGGTTACAAAGCGCCGATACTCCACGGGCTGTGCACTATGGGTGTTGCAACTCATGCATTATTGAAAGAGTGCACGGACTATGACCCAGACCGCTTCAAGCATATGCGATTGAAATTCTCCGCGCCGGTTTACCCAGGAGAGACCATTCGTACTGAAATTTGGCAAGACGGTAATGAGATCGCGTTTCGATGTAAATCGGTTGAGCAAGACAAAGTCATTATCAACAATGGCTATTTAAAAATTAGCTAGAGCGGCGGGCCAATGCAAAAAATTTTAGCGGGCATGCAAGTAGTAGAAGGCAGTGCATTTATTGCGGCGCCATCTGGCGGCATGACTCTGGCACAATTAGGCGCTGATGTGATCCGCTTTGATATGATCGGGGGTGGTATAGACTATCGCCGCTGGCCAATCACTAAATCTGGTAAAAGTCTTTACTGGCATAGTTTGAATAAAGGTAAGCGATCTATTGCTATTGATTTTAAACGGCCTGAGGGCCAGGCGTTGTTGACACGTTTGATCACTCGACCTGGCAAGAATGCTGGAATATTTCTCACTAACTTCCCCGCTAAAGGCTGGCTCGCCTATGACAATCTATGTGCTAGCAGAAATGATCTGATTTATTTGAATTTGACTGGTGATCGCCATGGCGGCAGCGCATTGGATTACACAGTAAACAGTAAAGTCGGGGTTCCCTTTCTTGCTGGCTCCCCCGAAACCAATAAAGAGCCTATAAACAGCCCGTTTCCAGCTTGGGATGTTATCGCTGGGCAGCAAATTGCATTAGGATTACTTGCAGCGGATCGTCATCGCCTTGTCACGGGGGAGGGTCAGTTTGTAAAGCTCACGTTGGCTGATGTGGCGCTGGCAACGATGGGGCATCTAGGTTACATCGCTGAGGTGCAGATTAACGGTGTGCAAAGAGAGCCACTTGGCAATCATATTTTTGGTACATTTGGGCATGACTTTCTCTGTCAGGATGGCAAGCGAGTCATGATTGTTGGAGTTAGCCCAAACCAATGGCGCGCCATTGTTAAAGTGACGGGCACTGAGGATTTAGTGGCTACTCTCGAGAAGGATCTGAAGCTAGATTTTACTAAAGAAGGTGATCGCTTTAGTGCCCGAGACCAACTAAAGTCCTTGTTCGAGCCATGGTTTAAGTCTAACAGCTTTGAGTCTGTCACAGCGGCAATGGACAGCGCCGGAGTTTGCTGGGGGCCTTACCAAACGATTACAGAATTAGTTCAACAGGATAAAGACTGCAGTGAAGACAATCCACTTTTTCGAACTATCAATCAACCTGGAATAGGCAACACACTGGTGCCTTCTCAAGCTCTATCGTTCTCGGCGCTTGCGCACGATATTCCAGCCCCTGCACCATTACTTGGTCAGCACACCGAAGAAATACTAGCCCAAGACTTGAAGCTAGATAGCAATGAGATCGCAGCGCTTTTCGATGAGGGAATAGTCGCTGGGCCTGCTAGTGACTAACGGCTCGGGTAGTCAACCACTTAGCTCATCATGTAAGTGGATTGGCGGCGTCAAATCCTGCTGAAATAAAATTCCTACAATTACTCTCCTTCCGTTACTTTTGCTGTCTATACTTAAAATCGGACACTTAAATGTAGTTGCTCAGTAATGTATGGCTTGCACGGACGCAAGTTAAGCTTGAATCACTAAGAGAACAGGGATGATCGCAACAGGGGAAGTCGACATATTCAGCAAGGGATGTTTACAGCTGACATTTGAATTGCTGCGGCACAAAAGTCCCGAGCTAGCGTTGACTGTGCGAAATATTGTTTTGGGCGAGCCCACGCCAACCGAGTTTGATGACGAGGTGGATGGTCCCAGCCATTATTTTACTGTGCGCCTGTCGCCAAAGCAGATCAATACGATTATCGAAGAGCTGATGTCTTTCACCCATCCTGATGCAGTTGACATACAGAATCCTAGCATCAACATTATGGCGAGATCGCTGATGCAAGACTGGCTGTTACTGGCTCAGGATGTGTCACCTAGCATGGCAGTGGATTATGACTTTAGGTTACCCACCCCCCCGCCAAAGGTATAACCTGACCAATCATATGCCGACAGTCTTTGCTTGCTAGGTAAGCAGCAAGCTCTGCCGTCTCTTGTGCCGCACCAATCTTATTGGTTGGAACATTACGTCTCACATGGTCAAGAAATTTTTCGTTCGCTAAAATGTCGTCGGGGTAATAAGTATCGTTATTGATATAGTTTTGAGCTATTGCATTGACTTGAATATTACTGCGGGCTAGTTCTAATCCTACCGCTTTTATAAAACTGTTCTGAGCGCCTCTGGCGGCACAGTAGGCCGCATTGTTGGCAATACCTTTCAGTGGTGCCGCACTAGTCACAGCAATAATCTTTCCTGATTTACGCTCAAGCATTCTTGGTGTTGCAGCCCTGACCAAGTACATCAATGGGTCAACCAATGCGGCAAATAGTTTGTTCCAATCTTTGTTTTCAATGGACTGCACCGGACCAGTCATTGGCGGTTCAGCGAAATTTGCCACCAGAATGTCTATATCACCGCTGTTTTCGATTAATGACTTGATGTCGTCCTCAGACTCCAGTGGATAGTTACAGCCAATAGTTTTTATGCCTAATGAATCAAACTTCGTTTTTATTGCAGGGCCCATATAGCGATCGACACAAGTGATTACCGCTGTTCGGTTATCCATTTCCCACCTCTACTGTTACTTTTCAAAAACTTTGAATGATCAAGTTAACCCATCAATGTTGCTTAGTCATTAATTAGCCGCTGAATTTCTACGCTTATTGATAAGTTTATAGCTGCACAATAGCTGATACCACCGGGCGATCGCGGCGCAGTCTAAATAATAAAATGATCTAAATCAGTATGACTATTGTTTGCATTTGGCAAGCTTATTATTTCAAGACTAGTTACTAAACGATTAACTCTGATACCGAGTAGTCTAGGTATCTGGGTATCTTAGTTCTCAATAGACTGATAGTTAAGACGAGAGGCTCACCATGTTAACTCTCTACTTTGTGCAAAGCATTGTTCCTATCTTGCTGCTCCTTTTGATGGTTTTCTATCGTCCGAAGAACGCTTGCGGATACTTTAGTCAAGCCGCTTTTGTTGGTGTTGGGATTGTAACGCTGCTGTTTTCTGGATTGTTGATAATTCCTCCTTGGTGGATTGCCTATTTATACTTTTTTATCTGGACTGGGATTGTTATCTGGCAACCTCGGCAAATTAAGAGCTTTGAGAGCAAGACGCCTGCTAACTTGGGTTCATGGCTGCACTGCGGTCTTTGCACCGCTTTGCTTTTGATTATGGCAAGCCAATTAGTTGGCGCAGTGCGGGGAAGAATCGCCCCTAACACGATTATTGACCTGAATTTTCCTTTTGAGTCCGGCAGCTATTTAATTGTGAGTGGCGGAAATTCAGCAAGCCTAAATGCACACTTCATGACTCTCGATGAAACCGTGCCACAGTTTAAAAACTGGCGAGGGCAGTCTTATGCCTTAGACATAGTAAAGATCAATCGATATGGACTACGCAGTTCAGGGCTGCTGCCATCCGATCCAGCCGAATACACTATATACGGAGAAAAGCTGATTGCACCGTGTTCCGGAGAAGTGCTTAAAACAGAGAATACAATTGAAGACAATCCAGTTCCGCTATTAAACCGAGAAGCAATGTCAGGAAATTTTGTTCTTTTGCGCTGTCACAATGTGGAGGTTGTTCTAGCCCATATGATTAAAGGCAGCGTTGCTGTTACCGAGGGTGAGCAAGTCATTGTAGGCCAACAGTTGGGCCTCGCTGGCAATTCCGGTAACAGCGGTGAGCCTCACTTGCATTTACACGTACAGGCGCTAGGCGCGCCAGAAAATACGTTTGATAGCGATCCTTTGCCGTTCACCGTGGCAGGAAAATATTGGCTGCGTAATCAGATTATGAAAGTAGAGTAGTTTTAAGGAGGGTTTTCGACAATAGATCAGTGGCTGAAAAAGTTACTGTTAAGCAAAACCGCTTAGCGCCGGGCCAGGTTAAGACCTTAAAGCCACTAGCTCTACCAGTTCGATCGGGTCTGGGATTCCCCGTATATTATGCAGGCCCTGAGGTTTAACCTGAACAAAATTTTCCGGCAGGGCATGTTGAAATTCTGAGGTCACCAGCAACTTACTTTTTAGCTTTCGGTTCAGACTTTCAAGTCGAGCCGAGATATTGACGGTATTGCCAATAACAGTGTATTCACAGCGGCCTTTGGCGCCGATTTCACCGGCGATGACCTCGCCGTGATTTAGCGCTATGCCAATACCCATCTCTTTGTCTCGAAGCTGTGTGTCAGTCGCTTCGATAATAGCGAAGGCTGCTCTAGTGGCTTCGACGCGAGGATCGTTCTTATCATCGAATAAGCCAAAAATTGCGAGAAAGCCATCGCCCAAGAATTTATTCAATACGCCGCCATGAGCTGTAATCGCCGAATCGGCCCTATCAAAGAAATCATTCAACGTTTTCGCGACTTCGTTAGGACTGTGGCTGTTGGAAAATTGAGTGAAATTTCGAATGTCACCAAACATTACTGTCACATCCGCGTTGCGCGTTGCTAAGGTGTTTTCGTTGTCAGCCCGTAGCGCATCCGCGATTTGACTAGACACATAGCGGCCGAGACTTTGATGCAAGCGGATTTCTTGCTGCGCCGAAGAAATAAAATTATACAGCTCGTTTCTCAAGCTATAAGCAGAAAAACTACCCGCGATACCGAGACCTAGTAAGACAACAATTTTCATAATTGTCACTTCCCAGCCAAGGCTCGGAATCTGCTCTAACAATTCTGCTGACATATCACTGGCAGGGCGCGCCAAAAAAACATAGATCAACAGAAATTGCAGCGCAGCGATGCCGCCTGCGAATACACCCATGAACGGGCGCAAGCGAAATGCTGTAACGATGATAACCAAGCCGTAGGCAATGGGTGGCATAGAGCTCAGCGCATACTGTGCGCCGTAGGCCTGTGTATCAAAAAGAATAGCGCCAGACACCACAGTAAGCTGTAGCATCGAATTCAAATAGGCTATTAGCGGATGATAGCCGCGAAAGTGTATAAACCCGTAAATAAGAATAAATCCGGGGACGGTAATGCCAACAAGCAGGCTTATTGAGGTGCGCAGGGCAGGCTGAAAGCTGGTTTCTAATAAGAAAAAGCTGTAAGTGATGAGTATGACAGACACCCACAACAGACAAGCAAACTTCTCTGCTCTCGATTCGCGGGATAGCATTTCACGCTGAAATCTGTCTTCTATTGAGGCTGACGTCAAACTTACATCCGATTAGGGTTGTTTTAACTATTAACGGCCCTTCCCTTGCTACCCGCAGTCTTTCGGGGCAAGGATACTTCTTAAAGGCCATGGGCATTGCAGAACTCAAGAGTCCAATTAGAGTCGCGTGAAGGCATCCTACACCCAAGCGAGGCGCAGTAATACAAAGGGTTTCACACTATTGGTTATCAAAAGCGGTACGAAACCCCAAGAGTGTGCAGGGTCAGAGTTTGACTAGCGCCGGTGTATTCACCGCCAAGCAAAATACTATTGCTTATTCGTAAGCGGTCGGACGAGGTGAGGCGGTAAGAGACATCAAGTCTGCTGCTGCCCAAGGGAATGCCGACCCCAGCGCTTAGGGCTGTATCCAGCGTGGCTGCTGTCATTGGCGTTGCTGTGCTGGCAGGGACGGGTGAGTTGCTATTCTCATAACCTCCACGGATTTCCCAGCGATTGGCAAGAGTGAGGCCTATGCCGATATGGTGGATACGCTGGGATGACCAGTTTAAGGGGGCTGTGTCATTGATGCGGTTTTCACCCAGAAAATTATTTAAGTCCTGATTGGAGCCATTGCTCAACTCGATAGGAAGCGATTGAAATGCCTTGCCCCAGTTTATCCAATCAAATTGGTAGCCAAAACGTAGTCTTTCGGTGGGTTGCCAAACAAGCCCTGCGGTGCTGCTTGCTGGCAGAGAGGCGGTTACTTTGGCGTCGTAGTTGAAGGTGTCGCTCATGGCGAGCCCAAGCTGGCCTAGGTTGCCACTTAACTCCCCTTTGGCGTTGAAGTCCGTTTGTAAGGTGTGAGCCAAATTAACTCGTACGGTCTCACTAATCTGTAGATCCAGTCCGATCGATGCAGTGGCTGCCAAATCGTCAGTATCCAGATCCACTAAAACTTTAAGCCCAGCCAGGGCAGGGTGAGATTGAAAAATATAGGGGGCTTCTAATTGATTGCGATTGTAAGCAAGACCCATTGAAGCACCAAGGGCGAGTCTTGGAGTCAACTGCAACGAAGCGGCCCCTGCTATTTTCGCCACAACATATTCGGCGCGGTGGGTTTGCCTGCCATAGCTCGCCCCTAGAGTGCCAGGTGGATCAGTAAACTCAAAATCCGCGCTCATAGCGGATTGAACGATAACGCCAGCACCCCAAGAGATATTCGAATTACTCAATTGTCGTGAAAACGCAGCCTCAGGTATAACTCCGGGGCCACTCTCGGCTTTAGATCTTTCGCCGATGGAACTTGTGAATACGGAATCCACATAAATCGTAGAAAAGTTAATCTGCTGAGAATTACCAGCAGCACTCAAAAAAGCCGGATTGCTCGACAGAGCCGCTAAAGGGTCGCGGGCGAGCCCAGCAATATTAGCCATCGCCTGAGATTCGGCGGAACCGCCCAAGCGGAGTAAGTCACTAGCCATCGATACAGGTGCCACGTGTTGACTAATCCCAAACAATGGGATGAGTACTAAAAAGCTTTTTGGTTTAGTTATCATAGCTTGGATTTTTTATAAATGGCCCCGATTTTGATGATAGTAGAATCAACACCAACTACTCAAGACTAGTTCAAAAAAGCGACAATATTCACGATAAAAAGGACTGCTCGCCGATTCCAAATAAGATGGTGTCATTTCTTTACTGCAGTAAGTCCAAAACAGCTCAGTTTGCAATCTATCAAACTGGAGATTTATTGCATTTACTGGTCTGTGCGCCCATACTCTTCGCCATATTCGTGGGTATTTTTAGTCCCGTTGACAGGAAGATTAGCGATGGATATTCGAGGGTTTAGCGGATTATTGACGATTTCACTGCTGTTATCTCTAAGTCCTTCGTATGGGAAGGCGCAAGACCTTTGGATACCCGCTGGCACCAACGTCTATGATTCGGCAAGCGAAACACTAATCTTGCCGAATGTCACTGTGCTCTCCGCACCAGGCCCGAATACTACCAACCAAGTTTTACTAAACACTCGGTTCAAATTCATGGGAGACAACCTATTTGAACTGATATCCGTTGATGAACTGCGGCCAGAACAAGAATGCACGCGGGAAGAGGTTTTGAATGCCATACCTCAACTTCGCCTCGATTTAACCGTAGCCGAAGCCAATGCTCTTATTGGTTGTAATGCCGCATTAGCGCGTGGCCAAATCGACCTAGAGAAAGGATTGTTAGTGACTGCTTTATGGACAGGAGCAGATGGAGTTCCCAATCCAGGAGCCACGGGACCCACCGGTTACTACAATCCGGCTAGCCCACTGGGACAACCTATTCCCAGCGCTGCTTACAATCCTTTTTTTGTTGTCGACGCTAATGCCCAGGGCACGGCGTTTATGACTACACAGTTCTTGAGTGGTATTGATCCAGCAAACCGCCCTTTTATACAGCTTGCACTCCGCGAAAATGAACTTGAGTCGTACAGTTTCTCCACCGGCTTGCAAACTAGCTTTGAGCCGCTAGGAAATTGTACCGTAGATTTATTGCCTGGCTTCGAGTTAATTAGTATTGGCGACAGCTATACTGATGTGGCGGCTAAGCTGCCCTGTGAAAGCAGCTTATTAACAACAACGATTAGTGCGGAAGGAGAGCATAAAGCATACACATGGCACTCTAACTTAGTTAGCCAATCAATTGGGATCGGCTCAGGGTTCGTCATTCAAGGAAACCAAACTATCAGGTTGAGTTTGCTTAATGGGCTCGTGACTACCTTGACCCTGGATTCGAATTCAAGTATCAGCTCGACGGAGACGTGCTCGGTGGAACAACTTAGAGAAGCATCTGAATTGCTTAAGGCGGGGGATAGTATTAGCAATGCGACTGATGTTCTGCAGTGTAGACCTCGGTTCGAAACCTATTATAGCGATGGCACATCAAAAGTGCGATCGTTTACTTGGCAAACAAGCCTCTCAAGCCCATCATTTTTTAATTCTGTAAATCGTCAATTGAGAATTACTCTTAATGATGAAACTGTCACGTCTATTCAGTTTCGCCGAATCTAGCTTGTAGCCTGAGACACCATTACGCGCTGAACTTAGAAAAGTTTGCTGCTAGTTGGCTGTTCGGAACAAACATTAGATCAATGCCCAGATCCAAAAAAATAACATAACCGTGGCGGCGTAAGTAAGAGCGCAAAGACTCAGTTCCTGCATTATTTTCGATTGTGATTAGACCAAAATGATAGTGCTCAAAATCGATGTTGTGCAGAACATCTAGCTCGCCTCCTTCCACATCAATTGAGAGAAAATCGACATAAGTCCTTTCTGGATGATTCTCCATGACTTCATCGAAGCCGATGGTATTCACGGTAACTTTTTCGATTTCTAGCCTTTGTTTTACCAGTCCCTGTTTGATTCGCCAAGGCATTTGGTGATTCAGCCCACTTAAGCCCAGTTGCTTTGATACTTTAAGAAACTCGCCTGTAGCACTGCCAATAGATGAGACTGCTGCATTGAACAATTCGCAGTTTCTATTGCCTTGCAGCAATGAAAATACTTCGGGTATTGGCTCAACACAAATTCCGTTCCATCCTGCAAGTTCCAGTCCGTAAGTATTGCTTATTGCGACGCCGTCAAAAGCGCCAATATCGATAAAGTAACCGTTGGCTTTGCCATTGAAGAAGATATAGGCGATTAAGTCTTGGCATGAAAAAGCCGTAAAGTTTAAGCCTAGCTGCTTTTTGATGGATTTGTAATTTGGCCTATAACGATTTTGTTCTAGCCATTGGATTAGTTTGGCAACAGTTGCACTCGGAGCCAGTGGTCGAGACTTTGCATGGTGGACGATGGCGCGGATAGAGGATTGTTCAAAGTAGTCGCCAAGGAAACGGCGCCACAATGAGCGCCTAATCGCGGCAGGAATAAGAAGCCTCGCCGTACTTTTCAATATGCCTACTAGTCTTGTCTTCAAGCTCAACCACTCTTAGGGACAGTATAGTCAGCACTTTAATAGGGTCCAACAAACGCTAAAGTGATTGCCGTCACTTTGTTTGGTAATTGTTTGCGACTTTTGGTATTCAACCCGAAAATTTCGCACGCTAAAACTAGGGCACTAATTTTCTCTTAGGTCATCTCGCAGTTTAATAAGCTGATTGCTGTAGTTCTCAGCATCACCGTACGCGACGAAATTACGATAGCGAGTATGAGTGCCGACAACCTTACGTGCGTGTTTGATAGGACACCAGTATTGCTCCGTTCTGGCAATGACCTCGCGGGAATAGCTGATGACGCCGTTGCCGTAACCACAATAAAGGCAATTAAACTTTTCGATTCCGTTTAGATACGAAAGCTGATGGCGATCCATGACAACATACTTGGATCTGTCAACTCGAGCTATGGCAAACAGTCGAAAACAGATGTGTTGATAGATCGTGATTGTAATGTCGATAAATGCTAGAGGTATTATCATGCCGTAGATAAACGGTACTGATAAAACATGGCGCAGTTTAGAGGATAACAACCAAGGTAATACCGCTACCTTAAGAAGCCGGTGAGCTTCCAAAGCAGCTTGATCAAACTTAATCTTGGTGCCTTCTAATTTGTATTTGAACTCTTCTTGTTGTTGGTCAAGCTCGTTGAGCAACTGCTGCTCAAGTTTTGCGATCTTATCAACCAGTTCACTTATTTTATTGGACATTGTGCTCCTTTAGCGCTAAGTCAGTGGTACCTAAATAAGCTTGGTACCGGTTACATAGTAGTAAGCTAGCAATTTTAAGCCTGTATACCCAATTAAATTAGCGCACAATGCGCTGGGTATGAAGTACCAAATTGGCTGGGGAGCTAGTAATGTTCTTAAACTAGGGTGATTCAGAGGCAAAATATCGCAGTTGCAAATCTCTCTATTATGGCCTTCGCGTCAAGTCGACTTTCTCTAGAGCAGTCGACTTGTTAAGAGTACTTTCTTGTTTATTAGCCTATAAGCAAAGTTAGGACTTGATCATTTATCGATTTTTTCGCTCACCTGATATGTGGAATTGGGGCTTTCTTGGCTTGGATTACTAGATTTGGCAGTGGAGATTATCTCGCTATTGAAGGTTCGGCGGAAATGAAGGGCAAGGCGCTATTTCACTGCGTCGCACGCCTGTTTTTGATCGACTGTACCTGTTTTATATCACAGCAGTTGCGGTCATCATGCTTGCTAACAGGACGGTTGGTGGGCCTATTGGCTCGCCAAGCACGCTGGCTGTTGGTATTGTAATAGTGATATATCCAGTCGCCGGCAAGAGTCACTCTACTCTAGAAGACGAGATCAAAATTGCAAAACTCTATAGATTCCATCGCAGCTAATGTAAATCAACTTGGCGAGGCAATTATAAGCACCCGTAAGTTGTGTAAAGTGTATGGTAAAGGCGAAATAAAAGTGTACGCTCTTAGGGACGTAGACTTGGACCTGCGCTTTGGTGAGATGGCTGTCTTGTTGGGTGCCTCGGGTAGCGGTAAATCAACCTTGCTGAATATTATCGGCGGGCTTGATGTCGGCAGCAGCGGGGACGTTTTCTATAAGGGGAAAAACCTTAGTCACTACACAGACCGAGAGCTTACAAACTACAGACGGCAAAATATTGGTTTTGTTTTTCAGTTTTACAATTTAATTTCAAGCCTCACTGCAATCGAAAATGTGGCACTAGTTACCGACATTGCCGAATCACCGATGCCTGCTGAACATGCGCTGGAGATGGTAGGTTTAAAGGAAAGAATACACCACTTCCCATCTGAACTGTCTGGTGGTGAGCAGCAGCGCGTCGCTATCGCAAGAGCTATTGCAAAACGGCCGAAGATACTTTTATGCGATGAGCCAACGGGCGCGTTAGATGCTGAAACTGGGCGTTTAGTATTATCAGTGTTGGATCAAGTCAATCAGCAAACAGAAACCACAACAGCCATCATTACTCACAATGCCGCAATAGGGAAGTTAGGCGACACTATTATACGCATGAGCAGTGGCCAAATCGTGGAGCAAACACGTAATGAAACCCGTGCTAGAGTTGAAGAGATAGAGTGGTAACTATGTTCTCGTCGCTTAACAGAAAACTTGTTCGCGAAGCATGGCAATTGCGAGGGCAGCTTTTCTCGATTGCTTTGGTCGTTGCCACCGGAGTTATGTCGGTGATTACGATGCGGGGGAGTTATGACACGTTGGTGGCAGCCCAAGCGGACTACTATCGAGATATGCGGTTCGCGGATATATGGTCTTCTTTAGTGCGAGCACCAAACTCACTCGTGCGCGATATAGAAGCGATTCCCGGTGTAAACGCCGTTGACTCAAGGGTCGCGTTTCAAGCGACCTTAGATTTAGATGAAGAGGGTATTCCCGTTCGCGGATTATTTATTTCTTTGCCTGAACTCGGAAGGCCCATCTTAAATAATATTGTTATCAAGCAAGGACGCTACATTGCACCTACAGGTTATGACGAAGTCATCATCAGTGAGAACTTTGCGTTAGCTCGTTCACTAAAGCCGGGAGATACCATCAAGGCTGTGATAAACGGACGGTCTCGAAATTTGAGTATCGTAGGTATTGGCATTTCACCAGAGCAAAGTTACGTTGTGCCCCCCGGATCGCTATTTCCAGAAGACAATAGATATGGAATTTTTTGGATGGGTCGAGATGTCCTCGGTCCCGCATTCGAAATGGATGGCGCATTCAATGAGGTGTTCGTCTCTCTTAGTCATGACGCCAATTGTTTGTCTGTTATTAAAAAGCTTGATGAGCTGTTAGATCCCTATGGTGGGCTGGGCGCATACGACCGCAGTGACCAACCTTCGCATTTAATAATGCAAGGAGAGCTGGATCAAAATCGAGTAATGGGCTCGGCGATACCCGCGCTGTTTCTCTTGGTCGCAGTTTTTCTGCTGCACCTAGTCCTCGGTCGAATGATTTCAACTCAGCGGGGAGAAATAGCGGTGCTGAAAGCATTCGGCTATTCAGATATTGAAGTGGGACTGCACTTTCTTTCATTTGCCATAATTGCAGTTATTTTTGGCATTATTATTGGAAGTATAGGAGGGCTTTATTTAGGTAGGCTCTATGTTAGCGTCTATGGCGAGTATTTTGATTTTCCAAATCTGGAATATATCTTTTCACCCTCGCTTCTCATTATCTCGTCTGGGCTTTGTGTTTTTGGCGCGGTAAGTGGCGCTCTTTTTGCGATCAAGAAGGCCATTGATTTACCCCCTGCAGAAGCCATGCGGCCAGAGGCACCAGCAAAATTCAAATCAGGTATTTTAGATAAATTGATGCTAGGCAAAATACTGAGTCCATCAATGCGGATGATTATTCGAAATATAGAGAGAAAACCCACTCAGGGAATTCTATCTTCCCTCGGCGTGGCTATGTCTGTCGCAATATTAACTATCGGCATGTTTATGTTCGACGGCGTAAACTACCTAATCGATTTACAATTTAGAGAAATCCAGCGGGAAGATATAACGATCACGTTTGACGAAATAGTTAGTGATTCAGTGCACTATGATTTATCCAATATACCCGGCGTGAAAAGTGTAGAGACTTACCGTATGAGTATGGCCCGTTTAAAATCTGGCCACCGTGAAGAAGAAGTCGCTATTCAAGGAATTGAGCCAAAAAGTAAACTAAGGCGAATTGTCGATGGTAATGGTAAACAGATGCCGGTTCCCACTGAGGGCATGATCATTAGTCGAATTCTCGCACAGCGGCTGAATTTAACGGCAGGCCAATTTGTACAGGTTGAAATGCTAGAAGGAAATCGTCGAGAAACAGAAGTGGAAATAAACGGAATCGTGAACGATTTTATGGGTATTTCTGCTTACATGAGTAAAGAGTCTCTGGGTCATCTCACCCGCGAGGCGAGTGCGGTTTCCGGAGCCTACTTAGAAATTGATAAATCTGAAATGGTAGAAGTATCTAAAGCTCTAAAGGAAGCGCCGGTTATTGCTGCTATCGCATCACCCGGCTTAATGCTTGAATCATTCCAAAATCAAATGGATGAAAGTCTAATGATCGCCGTGGTTTTCCTTTTAGGCTTCGCATCGGTTATTGCCGTGGGTGTGATTTATAACGGTGCGCGAATCTCGCTGTCCGAACGAGGTAGAGAGTTGGCAAGCCTTCGGGTAATGGGGTTTCACCGTAGCGAAGTGGCGACTTTGCTCCTTGGCGAACAAGCTATGATCACCTTAGTTGCTATTCCCATTGGCTGGTTTATTGGCTACTGGCTATCTTTTGCAATAAGCAGTTCGATAGAAACTGACTTGTATCGGATTCCATTTGTTCTCGAATCACGGACATACATAATTTCTGCAGCGATTGTGGCAGCGGCTGCGTTGGCCAGTGGGCTTTTGGTTAAGCGCCGGCTTGATAAATTCGAAATAGTCGATGTGCTGAAGACTAGGGAGTAAGTTGAATATGAAATTTCGCAGATATACCTTCATGGTATTAGGTGTAAGCGCCGCTGTAGCTTTAATTTTCTTGCTGCAGCCGGCCCCGCCTACTGTCGAAGTCTCCGTCATCGCCAAAGGGCCTTTTGTTCTCACTGTGGAGGATCAAGGACGCACTAGAGCACGCAAGCCATTTATAGTGGCGGCACCGATTTCTGGAAAGCTATTGCGTACAGATCTAACCGAAGGGGATGAAGTGCGGCAAGGTGAGACTATTGGCCGTATCGCGCTCTCACCGCAGGATCAGCGTACGGTAGCCATGGAAAAAGCAAATCTAGCAGCAGCTGAAGCACAATTAAGAGCGGAAGTGGCGCTGAGTACCGAGGCGGAGGGTCTTCAAGCAAGGGCGCTGCGGGAATTAGAGAGAAGACGAGAGCTGGTCAAAAACAAGCTTTCTAGTCGAGAGGAAGTTGAGAGCTTTCAGCAAGCAGTCATTACAGCGGCTGCTCGTGTCGAGAGTAGTAAAGCTGCCGTCGAAGCGGCTAGTGCAAATGTGGAAAGCGTTAAGTCTCGCTTGCTTGGCAGTACACACGAGGAATACGTCAATACTGAAGAAGTAATCGAGTTAATAATAGCGCCGAGCAATGGGACAGTGCTGAACGTGCTTGAGGAAAGTGAACGGGTTGTGCTCGCGGGCACGCCCTTGTTTGAGATAAGTAATGAGGACAATTTGGAAGTAGTGGTTGATCTGCTTACTCAAGATGCAGTGAAAGTTACTCCTGGGGATGAAGTATTAATTACCGGCTGGGGAGGAGAATTTACCATTAATGGGTTTGTTCGTTTCATTGAGCCAGCGGCATTTACAAAGTTCTCAGCGTTAGGCGTAGAAGAGCAGCGTGTAAACGTTGTAATCGATCTCATCGATGCCCCCGCCAACCTAGGTGCTGAGTACAGAGTCGAAGTAGCAATCGTAATTTGGGAGTCCGATCAAGAGCTAACGGTTCCCGCGAGCGCGCTGTTTCAAAGTCAAAATGGTTGGAATGTATTCGCTGTTGAAGACAGCAAAGTTGTGCTTCGTCAAGTTGAGCTGGGCCGTCGAAACCGCAGTGCTGCACAAGTTTTTTCCGGGCTAAACGAGGGCGACCTAGTCATAAGCTACCCTTCCGACATCATTCAGGAAGGACTCGAGGTTGTTGCAATGTGAAGTAGAAACGATACGTTTTTTCTCACCCGTTGCCGAGCTGTGGGTTTCTACATCCGCATTTTTCCAACCCAAATAGCAAAATTTTTAGCGTGCTAGCACCTAGAGTTGACTAAGCTTGTTCCATCAAATGCTTAACAAAACGTTCCAATACCTCATAGGGTTGGCAACCGACGACTACGAGGTCCTTGGCGTAAAATGTTGGCACTCCCGTGACACCCAGTGAGCGCGAGCGCTGCCAGTCCTCGTCTACATGGGACTTAAATGCTCTTGTCTCCAAAACAGTTCGCGCATCGCTGCCATCAAGCCCCACCGATTCGGCAATTTTAACAAGG
>CAYGRT010000006.1:101835-131001 GCA_964352355.1 uncultured Pseudohongiella sp.
AACAGTTCGCGCATCGCTGCCATCAAGCCCCACCGATTCGGCAATTTTAACAAGGGCATCTGTGTCGCCAATATTTCTATTGTGGACGAAGTAGGCTCTATAAAGGGCATCATGGATCGATTCGCCATCCGCTTGAGTGTCAGCCCACTTGCCTAGTTCTTGGGCCAGCCGGCTGTTATAGGTGTGAGTGCGCTCGCCGTACTCTAAGCCCGCCTCTTTCATAAGTCCTATTAGCCTAGTTTTGATCTCGGAGATATCTCTTCCCGCGAATAGCTCGGCGAGGGAGCGACCCTCTGCAGGCGTTTCCGGATGTAGCGGAAAATGAATCCAACGGGTTTTAACCGGATAGTTGGCTTTTAGTTTTTCAATACTCACGGTACTGAGGTAACACCACGGTCAAACGTAATCGGTGAATATGTCGAGGGTTATCTCTTTCATTTGTCTGCCTAGTTAGGGAAAAAATTTTGCCTGTAGTGAATTTGTACTAATGCGCCTTCAAAATACCCTAATGGCAGGTATACTGACAACGTTGTCTCAGGCTGGCTGCTGCTTAATTGTGTGAACTCAAGCCAAAACGCGACAAGCGCCTGAGAACGCAATAAACTGCAACAACGAATACAGAGCGTTTAGGGTTAAAACACGATATACACCTGCGTTACTGCCCGGCGCTGGAATTTTACATCCACTATAACAATAAGGAGAGAGCCATGAATAAGATCCATCTATTCCTCGCCTCAGTCATCGTTTTAGCAAGTACCGGCACTGTGGCCGCACAGGATTCAGAGGCTCTAGCCGTCATGGTTCCCGGTGGTGGCACCTATAGTCGTCCCATAACAACTGACTCAGCAGAGGCTCAAGCCTTTTTTGACCAAGGGCTGCGAATGGCTTGGAGTTTTTACTTTCCAGAGTCCATCGCCTCCTACCAAGAAGCCGCTAGATTAGACCCCGACAGCCCAATGCCCCATTTTGGTATTGCCCACGCCGCAGGTCCTAACCCCAATAGCCGCTATGCGGGTATGCCAGATGACCCTCAAGGGGCTGGACTCGCAGCTATTCGCCGTGCGATGGAGCTCGGCAACAATGGTACCCAGCGTGAACGGGACATGATTAATGCATTGTTTGTACTTTACAACAAAGATGCCGTGCCCGACCGAGTCGAGCGGGATTTCGCTTTTCTTGATGCCATGCGTCAGTTGCATGCCAAATATCCTGATGATGCCGATATCGCCACTATCTTTGGCGAAGCCTACATGAATACAACGCGCTGGGATTATTGGAATTTGGATGGCTCGCCAAAACCCGGCACAGCGGAAGGTAAAGCTGCGCTAGAGGCGGCCATGGCCCTTGAGCACGATCATCCCGGGGCAAACCACCTGTACATTCATCTTATGGAAGGTTCGAGCGAGCCAGAATTGGCAATGCCTGCGGCGCAAAAACTTGAGAATACCGTGCCTATTTCCGGTCACATGGTGCATATGCCAGGGCATATCTATTTACGCGTGGGCGAATATGAAAAGGCCATCGATATTAATGAACGCTCGCAAATCGTAGATCAGCAGTTTGCTGAGATTTGGGGCGATACCAATTTCCCGCTGATTGGCACCTATCCTCTGTCACATAAGATCCATGCACCCCATGCGCTGGACTTTGTGCGCTATGCCAATATGCTGCAAGGAAACTACGCTCAAGCAGCTGAAGCAGCGGCGCGTGGTACCGACGACGTGACCGAAGATGCTGCCTCTATTAATCGAGGACAAAAACGGGTTGCTCATAATTGGGTTGTGGATAAGGTCTTTGGTAAATGGGACAACATTCATGGTTCCGAGCAATCCCATGGCGGTACGCCCTACCTCGACGGCATGTGGAGCTATGTGATGGGCAGTGCTCATGTAGCAAAAGGCCATTTAGACCTCGCAGAAGCCGAGGTGGCGAATATTCGAACGCAAATTCAAGCAGATAACGTGGACGATACCGGAGTAGGGCCTACTCCAGCCTCTCATGTTTTGAGTCTTGCCATGCATGCATTGTTAGGTGAAATTGAAGAGGCAAAAGGCAATCTTGAGGCAGCCATTATGCATTATGGCCACGCCGTCGAATTCCAAGATAACCTGAACTACACCGAGCCGCCCGATTGGTCGCAATCTATGCGTCTCTACCTTGGTGCTGCTCTGTTAGATAATGGTCAAGCTGCCGAGGCAGAGGCTGTCTATCTGAAGGATTTAGAGTGGAATCAGCAAAATGGTTGGACCACCTTTGGTTTGTATCAAGCTGTTGAAGCACAGGGACGAACCCAAGAAGCAATTATCCTGAAGCGACAATTTGACTCACTCTGGCGCAATGCCGATGTTGAGCTCACTCGCTCAAGACTGTAACTACAAAGCTCGCTGGGGGGATGTCCGCTCCCAGCGAGCAGCTTCAAAGACCTTCATTGTCCACCTCGAAATTTCCTTACCGATCTTAAGATCAGCTAAGCCCCTCGTGTTAGTATATCGATCACTTCAACGAACTAGTGTGTCGAGTCCGGGCACCTGTTCCGAAATTGATGATTCTCAGTTTCTTTATCACGTAATAACAAGCGACAGGTACCTATGATGATTACTCAAAAATTTCGACTCGCTGCGCAAACCATGATGACGACGAGTATTGTGGTGTTTAGTGGCTGGTCTTTTGCGCAGGATCATTTCAACCCAAAAGGTAAGGCGCCATCGGACAGCACTAGTGAGTTTCAATCAGAACAGCGTCTATCGCTACCTTTCGATGACGACCGCGATTTCGCCGAATCACAGCGAGGTTTTATTGCAGCACCTGATTCTCGAAGAATCTTGGGTGCAGCCGGCAATGTAGTGTGGGACATTGGCCGCTATGACTTTCTTTTGGGCCAAGATGAGTTCAACAGCATTCATCCTTCCTTGCAGCGTCAAGCCACACTCAATATGAACTTTGGCCTATATGAGGTTGTGCCAGGCTTTCTTTATCAAGTCCGAGGATTCGATCTCGCTAATATGACGCTAGTGAGAGGGGAAACGGGATGGATCCTCTTCGACGTACTGCTTACCAGTGAAACAGCTGCTGCAGCATTAGCGTTAGCGAATCAGCATCTGGGCGAGTTGCCGGTGCGAGCCGTGGTTTATTCGCACTCCCATATTGATCACTTCGGGGGTGTACTGGGCGTTACCTCGCAGGCCGATGTAAACGAAGGTAAGACAGAAATTATCGCTCCCGCTGGTTTTATGGCAGAGGCTATATCGGAGAATGTCTATGCGGGCACAGCAATGTCCCGGCGGGCTGTGTTGCAATATGGGCGAACCATTCCAGCTAGTCCTTTTGGTCAGGTAGACTCAGCTATCGGCAAAGGATTGGCAGCGGGAACCACAGGATTGATCGCCCCGACTTTAGTAATAGAAGCAGATTATGAAGAGCACATAATAGATGGGATTCGTCTAGTTTTTCAAAATACGCCTGGCACCGAGGCCCCCGCTGAAATGAATACTTGGTTTCCTGATCATAAGGTGTTTTGGGCGGCAGAGAACATCACTGCAACCATTCACAATATCTATACTCTTCGCGGCACGCTTGTGCGCGACGCGTTGCAATGGGCGAAACAAATCAACACCGCCTTGTATCAATTCGGACTGCAGGCCGACGTTCTGGTGTCTTCACACAATTGGCCACGCTGGGGAAATGAGCGAATAGTCGAAGTCATGAAAGCGCAGCGAGATGCGTATGCCAATCTTAATAATCAGGTTCTTAACTTGGCGAATCAAGGCATTACCATTAATGAAATTCATAACGAATACAAAGTGCCTGAGTCACTCAAACGGCAGTGGAGTGTGCGGCAGTATCACGGCTCGGAGTTCCACAACTCCCGCGCGGTGATCAATCGATATTTAGGTTATTGGGATGGTAATCCCGCCACGTTGGCGCCCTTGTCGCCGTCGGATTCTGCACCGCTGTATGTAGAAATGATGGTAGGCAGCGCTGAAATTCTTAACCGGGCAGGCGAGCTATACGAGAGTGGAGATTATCGTCTAGCAATGGAGATCGTTAATAAACTTGTTTACGCAGAACCCGAAAACCAGGCTGCAAAAGATCTATTGGCGGATATATTCGAGCAATTAGGCTATCAGTATGAGAGCGCGAGTATGCGCAACGTTTTCTTGGCCAGCGCGCAAGACCTGCGTAATGGCATGCCAGTTATTCCTGCACCACGGGGAACTAGCCCTGGTCTTGCAAGCGCAATGACAACAAGTCAGTGGTGGGATTCTGTTGCCATAAGAGTCGATAGCGAAAAAGCCAACGGGATTAATTTCATTCTAAACTTTGTCACGCCAGATACTGACCAGACTTACATTGTAGAGATGAGTAATGGCACGTTGACTACGATTGAGGGCTACATAGCAACTCAACCAGACGCCACTGTGGTTATGAATCGAAGCGAATTGAACGCCGTGATAATGGGCTCCGCGACGCTTGCTGAGCTTTTACAGCAAGGCCGCGGTAGCATAGAAGGTGACCCTTCAGTACTCTTAAGTTTGGCAGAAACCTTGGTGGAGTTTGCGCCAAGTTTTGAAGTAATGCCGGGGACCCTAGTAGCGCCTTAAGCAGCCAAAAAGTTATGACTGTACTCCCACGCCTTATCAAGATGCTTCCTGAAAACTCTGTGCCAACCAGCGGCGCAGGAGTTGACGAATTACAGCGTTTTCTGACGGCCTTTCCGCGCACCATGGTTATCACCGGAGCGGGAATTAGCAACAACTCAGGAATACCAACTTACCGCGACCATGTGGGCACTTGGAAATCTACAATTCCAATACAGCATGGAGAGTATATGCGTTCCTATGCTACTAGGCAGCGCTATTGGGCTCGCAGTTTTTCTGGATGGCCAACTATTGCCAACGCTAAGCCCAATGGTGCACACCATTCATTGGCACAGCTCGAGGCGATGGGAATAGTAAGTCTGCTGGTTACCCAGAACGTGGACAGGCTTCATCAAAAAGCGGAGCAGCAACGGGTTGTGGATTTACACGGCAGATTGGACGAAGTTATTTGCATGGAATGTGGCCACATCCATTCTCGGCAATGGATACAAACTTGGCTGGCGGACAATAATCCTCATCTTACGGAATCAGCAGAGTCGGTCAGACCTGATGGAGATGCGGACGTTGACGATGAGGTTATTGCAATTGTAAAGGTGCCCCATTGCATTCATTGTGGAGGGGTCGTAAAGCCTAATGTGGTTTTTTACGGAGCATCGGTAGCCAAAGAAATAGTTAACGATATCCAGCGGCGACTTAGTTTTGTTGATTCGCTGCTAATTGTAGGCTCATCACTGATGGTGTATTCAAGTTATCGGTTTTGCAAATTTGCTTCGGAGAGAAAGATTCCAATAGCGTGCATTAACGAGGGCCTTACACGGGCTGATGATTTGTTTAAGATAAAAGTGTCGGGAGACTGCACAGACGTATTAGCTCAGTTAGTGAGCAAGCTAGGCGCCTCCACTGCGTCTTAATTGCTTACCTCTCGGGTAATTGTTTTGGTCCACTTTCTGTCAAATAATTAGCGCAAGCGAACTTAACTACTGCGAGGATTAAGCGATGAGTCGGTCAACTATTTATCTGTTACTAGCCATAGTAGGCGCGGTGATCCCTTACACATTTTTTGCAAATTTTGCCTTAACAGAGGGGCTTAATCTCGCAGTGTTTGTCAGCAGCTTATTCGTGAATGGAGCGACCGGTGGATTCACCGCTGACTTGCTTCTGTCTTCCTTAGTTTTTTGGATCTACATGTTCTCAAGATCCAGCAATGGACCCAAACCTTGGCTGTTCGTTGGTCTGAATCTATGCATTGGATTATCTTGCGCGTTGCCGGCTTATCTTTGGGCGGTGGAAAAAACTAAGCCACAGAAATTATAATTGAGAAGTTAGTAATCGTAAGTTAGCGAATTCTTCTAACGCCAATGCTTCGGTTTGCTTCTATTACTTCCATCTCATAAGCGCCGAGAAAATTCTGATAAATTCTGACTTCGGGGTTAGTAAGTTCTGTCTTCCATCGACTGCTGCGGCGTTGAACCCAAACTTGACCATTTTCTAGATTGAATTGGGTGCGCCCCTCCCAACCTGAAAACTCACCAACGATTTTAGTCACAAAGTCGACTTTTTCAGGGCGGCTGCGCCAAGGGTCATCCACTTGACTTGGGTTGGCTTGTGACGCCGGCATTAGCTGTTCAGGTTTCTCGATAGCTTCTGCGCTGCTTGCAAGGTCTGCCTGATCGAGATCGATGTCACTTTCCCGGAACTTAATAAGCCAGGTTGTTAGCGCCTTTTTTTGGGCGGGGCTAAGCGAATCAACACCGGTTTCTCGTAGCTCAGATGGGGTCATTAAATCTTCAACTTTTACGTCTACCTGCGCCATAACGTTTGAAAAGGTTAGGGCGAAGACAATAGTACTTAGGCCATGCTGCAGAAATTTCATTGATTTATTACCTAAAATTTGAGGCAAGAGCATAAAAGGCTTTGCGGGTAATGTCTATCCATGGAGCTAGCCAAGCGCTACGTGGAGGCGGTTCTCTAGGTGAGTTGACCCGTCAAAGCCGCAATGAAAAGACGAATATCGTGATAATGGCTGCTGACGCTACTGCTTACTACTGCGGGTTTTGAGCCTTTTTAGGACTCTATTGGCCACAATTGTCAGAAATTTCAGTAGTATAAGCTGTAGTATTTAACCAATAAGTCACTATAATCAGGCTCATGACAGGCTTTAAGCAGACAAACCAATATGGCTCGCAACGGGGCCCGCTGAAAGACGGCGGCTTTTCATTGATTGAATTGATGATGGTGCTTGCGATTGTTGGTGTTGTTTCGTCAGTGGCGCTGCCTGTATATGCCGACTATTCAACCCGTGCCCGCCTTGTCGAAACAGCATTGAAACTCGGCAACTGGAGCAGAGAGTTTAGACGTTGGCAAATCGCTAACGATCGTTTTCCCAACGATAGTCATATCGTATTACCCCCCGAGGCAAAGCAGACTCTTAATATAAGTGAGAGTGAATGGTTAGCCCCTACGGCCTTAGGTGGTAGTTGGAATTGGGAAGGCCCGGACGGTTACGCTTATGCGGGTATTGCAATTCTAAACCCTACTGCATCTGTTCAAGATATCGCACAGCTAGACTATATACTGGACGATGGCATTTTGGACACAGGAAGTTTTCGCCAAACCCCCAATGGGCGCTATACCTTTATTATTTGGGAATAGATTCTAGGGTATCAATGTCGGTTCGGTGTTGCTGCGACTGACGAAAATCTGAGAATAGCCGTAAAAATCCGGGTGGGGATGGGAAACCTTAATGTCCCCGTTACTTCGTTCAATAATATTGGGCGTACCCGAGTCATCACAGCGCATGGACTCATCCGGTAGCTGGGCCGATCGCAGCTGAGTGCCAATCTCCCTAAACACTAAAATACATCGCTGCAGCGAACTTATTCCTAAGTTTTGAATTAAGTCTTCTTGCTGAATCGGTTTGTATCTGGACTGGTAGACAAAAAACTGCTGTGCGCCAATGATGGCAACACAGCTGGCGATCACAATAATTGGTACCGTATTCGGGTTCGCCTTTTGGGGCTTATTGCTTTGCTTTAAATCGTCGTCTTTCTGCATCGGAATAGCCGGCGCGGCCGGTTTACCGAGTTTCGCTTGTTCGCCTTTAACAAACCGTTCGTTTTCCTTAATAGCATCACATTTATCGCAGAAAATCCCCAAATCGGTAAAGTTAGCGCACATGCCACACATAGGGATTTCGCAAAGCCCGCAGTGCTCAATTGCTCTGACATTTGGATGGTTTTTACACGACATTAATCAATAGAATCACAAAGTAAGTTTGTCTCTGTCTTATTATGTCCGCATATTGGTCAACTTGTTTAGGGAAAACAGGGGCATACTTGGGCAGAAACACTCAAATTTTGCCCCACAAAAAGCCTGTGGTTTAATAGTTAATCACGGCGTTCTATCACTCGAGACCTACTATGCCATTCAAATTTTTACTAATCCTCGGTTTAGCACTCACACTATTCGCCTGCGGAGAAGTCACCAATTCGCCTCAAGTTTCAATTGTTTCAGAAACAGCATCACAAGCGATGGATAGTGAGGAAATTAACATTGAGACTTTGCGATTCAATACTTGGCTTGATCAAGAGTTCGATCAATATACTGATTTCTCACCAATGACCAAGACCCGAATGGGGGATAAAACTAACTACGGAGACTTAGATGATGTCTCTGAGGCTATGTTGCAGCGAAAACTTGAGTGGCGCAGAGAGAGTGTGGCTGAGATGCAATCAGAATTTGTTAAAGAGCTGCTAGACGTTGAGGCGCAACTCTCATGGGATTTGTGGGAGTATCAATTGGAATTGGACGAGTTGAACCTACCATTTCGACGCCACTCCTATATTTTTGGTCGCAATGGTCCCCAGACCAGCTTGCCTAATGATCTGATTAACTATCATTCGGTGACAAGCATTTCTGACATGGAAGCCTACATTTCACGGCTACAGCAGTCAGAGCGTTACATGGGCCAGTATTTGGAGCGAGCAAAGCTGGCGGCAGCAGAGGGTATTCGCCCACCGTTTTTCGACTACGATAGGGCGATCCGTGAAATTCAGCGGGTAGTTAGTGGCGCGCCGTTTGACAGCGATGGAACTTCTGCTCTCTGGGCTGATATCACTGCAAAGCTTGGCGGCTTGGTCGAATCAGGAGTAGCAACCGAGCAGCAAGTGGCTGACCTCCAACAAAGCGCAGCGAGTGCGCTGAACGAGAACTTTAAAGCCGGCTATGATTTAGTGTTGGCATGGCTGTTAGAAGATCGAGCGAATGTAGCAGAGCAGGCCACTGGCGCATCAGCGCTTCCCAATGGGGATGCCTATTACAGCGCTAGACTGCAGACTATGACTACCTTGCCCATGACAGCGAATGAAATACATGAACTCGGATTGAGTGAAGTGGCTCGCATTCAAGAAGAGATGCTGGGCATAAAGCGCCAGGTGGGATTTGAAGGCAGTCTGCAAGACTTCTTTAATTTCATGCGTAACAATGACGACTTCTATTTCCCCAATACTGATCAAGGCCGCTCCGATTATCTTGCGATGGCTGATGAAGTGCTCGCGGACATAGCAACAAAACTTCCTGACTATTTCGGTATCTTGCCTAAAGCATCTTTGGAGGTACGACGGGTAGAAGCGTTTAGGGAAACACCCGGAGGCGCTGCACACTACAGGAGAGGCACTAGAGACGGTTCGAGGCCGGGAGTGTTTTATGTGCACCTAGCAGATATGCGGGCTGTGGCAAGAAACCGATTAGAAAATCTCGCCTACCATGAGGGCTTACCTGGCCATCACATGCAGCGTTCAATTCAACAAGAATTGAACGATGTTCCTAAGTTTCGTGCAGATGGGGGCTATACCGCGTATTCGGAAGGCTGGGGGTTGTATGCGGAACTTCTAGGAAAAGAAATGGGCGGCTATCTTGATCCATATTCTGATATGGGCAGGTTGTCTGGAGAAATTTGGCGTGCAGTTCGCCTAGTGGTGGATACTGGCATTCACGCCAAACAATGGACAGAGGCGGAAGCCGTAGAATATGCCTTGGAGAATTCTCCGCGACCTGAATTAGCCGTTCGCGCAGAAATGCAGCGATACTTCAATAATCCGGGCCAAGCCACAGCTTATAAAATAGGGATGCTAAAAATATTGGAATATCGCGCCAAGGCTGAGGCAGCTCTTGGCGACAAATTCGATATAAAAGGTTTTCATGACACGGTGCTTGGGTCAGGGCCGCTGCCTATGGTAGCGCTCGAAGCAAAAGTTGATCGATGGATAGAGAGTCTTAGATAAGGCTATCTATGCCAGAGACAATAAAACCCAAGGCTACTGACCAGACGGCACAAGCAGCAACATCATAACTAGAATATCGAGTCTTGCTAAACTTGCTGAGGCCAATTAGCACGGGAATAATACTGCGAATGGCAGGAATAAAACGGCCAATAAAAATGGCCCAGCCGCCGTATCGTCGGATCATTGCCTCGCCGCGGGCGAGTGCGCTGCTGTAGCGCTCGGCAAGCTTGGTATGATGGAAATTCGGCCCCACTAAGTAGCCAGTATAAAAGCCTACGTGGTCTCCCAAGATTGCACCAAGTGCTGCTAACAAGCAGATTAATTCAATACTGGCAATTTCTGAACTGAGCACGTAAGTCGCTACTGCCACGAGGAAAGCGCCGGAAATGAATATACCAATGCCTATGCAGGCTTCCGCAAAGGCAAAGGTAGGAACGAGCAATAGGGCATATTGACTGTGTTGGTTTAGCCAATCTGCTAAAAGACTATCGATTATCTATCTCCTATCGTATTTTTAGAGATCCAACTCTTCCCAGCGTTTGTAGGCCGCATCTAGTTGTTCCTGAACGATTGCCATATCAATAAGCGTTTTTTCTACATCAGCGGCGTTACCAGAATAAAACTCAGGGCTTCCTATTTTCTCTTCAAATGAAGCCAAGGTTGTCTCTAGTTTTTCAATCAGAGCGGGCATTTCTTTCAGTTCTTGCTGCTCTTTGTAACTCAGCTTTTTGCTGGCCGCCGGCTTTGCTACGGGCTTTTCAGCATTAACTTTTTTAGTGTCGGGTTTGTCTAAGGCGGGCGTTTCTTCCAAAGCACTTCCAAGACGGCCACCTTTAGCAACCCAATCAGAGTATCCGCCGACATATTCCTTTATACGTCCGCGACCTTCAAATACGATCAAATTAGTAATCACATTGTCCATGAACGCCCGGTCATGGCTAACAAGAAGCACAGTACCTTTAAACTCAAGTAGTATATCTTCAAGCAGCTCGAGGGTTTCTACATCTAAATCGTTGGTCGGCTCGTCAAGCACCAGAATGTTTGCGGGCTTGCTAAAAAGTTTGGCTAAAATCGCTCGGTTCTGTTCGCCGCCAGAGAGTGCTTTGGCAGGTGTGCGCACTCTATCAGGGGTAAAAAGAAACTCGCCCAGATAAGTAATTGCGTGTTTTCGCTTGCCGTCAATTTCGATAAATTCTTGGCCACCACACACGTTGTCTATCAGGTTTTTTTCGGGATCTAGCTGCTGCCTCAATTGGTCAAAATAGGCTATTTCAAGTTTGCTGCCCATTTTTACAGTGCCTTCGGTTGGTGTTAGCAAGCCTAGCATAATCTTTAATAGCGTAGATTTCCCCGCGCCATTTGCGCCGACAAAACCGATACGATCTCCGCGCATAATCGTGCTAGAAAAATTTTTGATCACTTCGTTATCACCGAAGCGGTGAGTAATATCAGTTAATTCTGCGACGATCTTTCCAGAACTGGATGCCGAATCCAATTTAAACGTGGCCTTACCCACTTGCTCTCGACGTTGGCTTCTTTCCAGTCGAAGGGCTTTTAAAGCGCGGACTCGCCCCTCATTGCGTGTGCGACGAGCCTTGATGCCTTGCCGTATCCATACTTCTTCTTGGGCAAGCTTTTTATCAAATAGCTGATTGGCTTTTTCTTCTGAGGCTAGCTGTTCTTCTCGAAAACGGAGGAAGCGTTCGTAGGTGCCTTCAAATTCGTAGAGGTGTCCCCGATCGAGCTCAACAATTGCATTAACGACTTTTTGTAAGAATGCACGATCGTGGGTCACCAAAACCATTGCGCCGCGAAAGTCTTGCAGATTTTTCTCAAGCCATTCAATGGCGGGAATATCGAGATGGTTTGTAGGCTCGTCCAGCAATAAAATATCCGGTTCAAGCACTAAGGCGCAGCCCAATGCCACGCGTTTGCGCCAGCCGCCGGACAATTCTTCCATGCGCTTTTCCCCAGGCAAGCTCAATTGGCTAATCACGGTATCGATCTGTTGTCCAACGCTCCAACCATTTTTGGCTTCGAGTTTTTCTTGCACTGCCTCAAGCTGATTCATTTTATCCGGATCGAAATCCATTGTTAGTCGATGATACTGTTTGAGAAGTTCACCCACCTCATCAAGACTGCCGGCGATAACCTCATAAACAGTTTCACTGCTAGCTGGCGGTAGATTCTGATCGAGCCACGCAATTTTTACGCCTGGTCTTAACCAGCGTTCACCAGAGTCGGGTTTGACAAAGTTCCCAATGGTGCGAATAAGCGTCGTTTTACCAGTGCCATTGCGTCCTAGGAGGCCAAGGCGCTTGCCTTTATCTAGATTTAGAGACACTTCGTCTAACAGAACGTGGGTGCCAAAATTAATGGAGACTTTATCGAGCTTTAGCAGAGGCATGGTGGATTATTGTCGTGATAGGGGTGAATTGGGGTTCAGTTCGAGGACTTTCAATCAGTGCGCAAGTCTAAAGCAAGTTGATGACACTCGCGAGGGCTAGTGCAACTATTTTTTGCGGATTTAGTTGCCTCAGAATGTTAACCAGTTCTCGCCACTGGTCATCGTTGGCTTTAATCAGAAAGGTGCGAACGGTACACTTTTCTCACTTGTTTTAATCGATTGTGTAGAGGTAGTGGGTTAATGGTTGGTTTGTGCAGAAGTAAGCAAAAAAAATATCCTCGTAGTCAGAACAGGCCAAATCCTAAACGTTGTGCTGGGTTACTTGCGGCACTGGGCTGTGGACTAATTAGCTCGACACATCAAGTTGCGGCGGAAGACAACCCGAAGCTTCAGGAAGCGATTGATTTTCTAACTGGGGCACACAATGCCGCACTACCAACTTCACTCTCGCCCATACCCGGTGTATCAGATACTGCTGAAGCGATCACCTATGGCACTAACATACTGTTGAAATATCGCAAAGCCCCTCTCACGGCGCCAAGTGATGTCTTTCTTATGCCGAACTCCAGCGACAAGTGCAGCTATAGCTTTACCCTGCCTCAAGCCGATGCCCAGTACAGCAACTTATTAGGAATTTGGGATACTGCGCCGTTGCCAACGGATTGGGGTGTATTGGGCACACCTAGCGTGTCCCACTCTAATACTGATGTAAATGTGGGCGTTTACAGTCTTGAGCATGGAACGCTGAGTCCTGACAGACGACAATCAGATCGACTTGACCGAATTATCGATCGACAGAAGGGCCCTCAGTTTGTCACCCTAGGGCAAGGCCGAACGCAGCTGCAATGGGAAGCAGATACGCAAGTATCTACCTTATTTGACTACGTTTTACCTGTGGCAGCTTATGGCATTACGTCTTTTATCTATGGCAAAGCAGCTACTAAACTTGCGGACAGGAGCGCTGGTCAAGCCTTGCGTCAGGCTAAGTTTCAGCTTGCCGTGTCAGAAACCTTGGTCAATATCGGTATCGAGCTCAATCTAATTGGCGCTGATATGGCCTCTGATTTAGGCAGCACCACCGTCACCAACGCAACCGATGCTCACCGCCAGACCCTAACGGTTTATGATGTGTTAAGTCCACAGATTAGCACCTCCATGGAATCTTTTGAGCTAGAAGCGACAGACTTTGGTGGTGCATTATACTCGCGAAATAAAGCAGCGATCTCCAGCACCGTTACTGCCAGCGACCCCTGTGGTAGAAATTTTTCCCTCAGCAACGATGCCCCAACGTTACTACCTCTTGGATCCTCCACACTGACTTGGACCGTCACAGATTTGGGCCCTAATGAAAATTTTCAAAGCAATACTGCCACGCTTACACAGACTGTTATTGTTAAGGACACTCAGGCTCCGATTATGGTGCCACCCGCTGGCAAAGTGATTGAGGTAGCAAGCTCTGGAATAAGTGCACAAAATCTAGCGCTAGGATTTCCAAGAGTGGTGGATCTGGCTGATTCCCAACTTGATACAGTCAGCAACAGCCCAAGTTTTTTCCCCGTGAATAGTCGTACTGAGGTTATCTGGCAATCCACAGATGATTCCGGTAACTCAGCCAGTGCTAGCCAATGGATAACCGTGAAGGAGCCTGGCGCAAATAATGCGCCAACGGTTCAGGATAAGTCAGTGCAAACGCTTACAGCTATTCCGGTGGACATAAAGCTCTCCGGAAGTGACGAAGATTTTCTTGATGGTCGTTTCGACCCCTTAGAATTCAAAATCACTAAGCAGCCGACAAATGGTGAGTTCATTGCGCCACTATTTCCCTATTTTATTGAGGACTTTAGAACAAATCCGGCAGGGCCTTTAGGGGAAGACTTTTTGTTAGCCTCACCAAGAAACAAGTGGGTCTATGAAAACTATTGCCGCAAGAACATTCCAATTCCTATCGATTGGATCTACAGACCGCGTTTTATGCAGGTAACAGATAGTGGTGACCAGTTTGTGGTGGATGATCGTTATTTCTGTAACCCCTCTGATGCAACCACTCGGCCACGAGTCTCAAAATGGGACAAAGAGGGTAACTATCTTGGCGAGAATAGTATTTCAACTAATATAAACGAACAAATTGTCTTAGACCGTGATGGCAATATCTATTACACAGATATCACTGGTAGTGGTAGCAGCACAAGGCTGACACTGTCACGATGTTCAACGGTATTTGGATCTGGCACAAATGCGAACTGCGACGCTAGATTTAGATTTAATTACAGCTCTGCCGCAAGCATCAGTCCTGGGTCTTTAGTTTATGCTCGGGTAGACAGCCAACGTGGACTTGCGTTTGTAACCGACAAGCGCAATGTGTTTGTATTTGACATCAGAAACCCAGTTGAGGACAGCGAATATCTTGGCTCTCTGATGCCGGATCAATTTTTAACCAGTTGTTCTGTAGCTGGCAGTAGTCGTTCTGGCTTCACCATTGAAATTGACTCTCAAAGTAATTTATATATTGCAGACAGTTGTGAAGATCGTATTCATAAGTTTGGTCCGTCGGTATTCAAAAGCTCAGGAGAGTTCGTAGCAGGGGAGTATATTGGCTGGTTAGGACGTTGTGAGAGCAGCACTAATAAATCTTGCGATGAAGTAAAGCAACGCAGCAAAGGCTATAGTTGTTCAGATGTAACCTGCACAGTGACTACAACAGCAGGAGAGAAGCAAGGCCAATTCGCTACCCCGTTACATTTGGCACTAGATCCTAATGACGTTTTATATGTCGCCGACTACGCTAATCGTCGTATACAGCGCTTTTCCTCCGATGGCACGTTTGCTGGTGAAGCAGTTTCCACTGGCACAGGTATAAACCAGGGTAATGCGCCGGGCTTTATATTAGGTAACTTTGATAGTCCTAAAACGGTATCAGTAAACTCGACCCAGTTTTACATTGTGGATCAGGCAGAAAGCTTTGTTCACGTATTTGAAACCTCACCGCTGAAAGAAATTACGGATGAATCAGCGGTAGTTACTTATGTTTCAGATTTTAATTTTCACTCTTCGATAGATAGCTTTGGCTATATCGCGAGCGATGGGCTCGCTAATAGCAATGAGGCGCAGGTTAGTATAAATGTGGCCCGTAGCTTTCGCCCCCCAACCGCAACGGCCGCACAGTTAACTACGCTGGAAGACAGAAACTTATCAATCACCCTGTCTGGAGACGATCCTGACGGGGTTATCGGTAGCGGTGATTTTAATGCACTGGATTCTTTAAGTTTCAGAGTGGTGAGTCAGCCAAACAATGGACAAGTTGTTGGAGGCGGCAGTCTATTTGAGTACCGTCCATCGAAAGACTTTAATGGTACAGATAGCTTCACCTTCGTCGCTAACGATGGTGTATTCGACTCCGAACCCGCAATTGTAAATATCAACGTTGAAGCCGTGAACGATCCTCCTCGCATTGAATTACCGACACTTGATCAAGTCGCTGTGGGATTTCCTCTGAGTTTGGTCGTAAGTTTTTTTGATGATGACATTAATCCCAGTGCCGATGACTCACATCAAGTGTCAATAGATTGGGGGGACGGAACAAGCGATACTAATGCCTCCGATGCGAGTATGGGGGCGTTAGTTGTAAGCCCGGCCACAACTACAACGCCAGGAATAATTTCAGCCAATCACGTTTATAAAACCACAGGCTCAAAAACCATTCGACTATGTGTTACTGATTCGGCGGGGGGCCAAAGTTGCGAAACAGAATCCATAAACAATGTTCAGCAAGTAAGTTTAGCGATTCAAGTAACCCCTTCTGTGGAAGAAGTCGCTGCTGGCGAAGAAATTACTTACGAGGTAGAACTTTTCAATCTAGAGCCAAACATTACTGGCAACGGATTGGTTGCAGACAAGGTGTCGGTGAGTCATATGCTGCCACAAGGTTTACAGCTACTGTCTGTAACAGCACCCGAAACTAGCTGTAGCACAATAGCAAAAGAGGTATCTTGCGAGTTGGGTGATTTAGTTCCCGGTGAGTCGAGGCTTATGCGTTTAGTTGCGCAAAACTCAGGAACAGAAGTGTTTGATCTTGAAGGTCAGTTTAACGTTGTTGCGCTTACAAACACGCCAACCAATCGCGGTAATTACATTGGCAGTACACTGACAACAATCACGGCAGATCCAACCGATAGCGACAACGATGGGATTTTTGACATCTACGAAAGGCGCTATGGTTTGAACGTAGGGGTTAACGACTCGCAGTTAGACAAGGATTTGGATGGCCTTAGTAATTTGGGAGAGTTCCTAGCGCGTACGTCAGCAGAAAGTGCAGATTCGGATGGGGACGGTATTAGTGATGGATGGGAAGTTAGATATAACCTGAATCCACTGTCTGCTCTAGACGCCAGTGGAGATAATGATGGCGATGGCTTCACGAATCTACAGGAATATTTGGCGGATAGAAGTCCATTGAGTAATGAGCGCAGTGGCTCCCGCCTAGTTCCGATTCTTGCCAGTTTTGATAATGGTTTAGTGTTTGTACCAGCCGTGCAAGTAGGCTCGGAATACTACGATCTTCAACTAGAAATAATCGGCACAGAGCCATACATGTTCCAGTTGAATACCTTTGTTAAAAGGAACATTTCTGTGGAAGTGCCCGATGCATCTCAATTCAAGCTGCCCGAAAATATTCTAGCTATTGATAATCTTGCTGTTGGGGCAGAAAACTATTCGCTAGAGATGCAGCTAGTCAGTGATGCATTCCCGTTTCAGTTTCAATTAACAAAAATTGACGTAGCTGCCGTGACCCCATAAAGCTATCGAACTTTTGCATTAGGTACGGCCTTAACCTATGATCCCTATGTCTATTACCGGCACATACTAGGTGCCTAATTGGGGATTAATTTGCTAGACGTTCTGATTGTTGGTGCTGGAATCTCGGGGATAAGTGCGGCTTGTCATTTGCGCAAGGAATCTCCTGATTCGAACTTTGCTATTGTTGAGGCCAGAGAAAATCCTGGAGGCACTTGGGATTTGTTTCGTTATCCGGGTATTCGCTCCGATAGCGATATGCATACCTTTGGATTCAATTTCAAACCATGGGCTGAACCAAAAGTGTTAGCGGATGGCGGCTCCATCCTCAGCTATGTGAAAGACGCGATTGAAGAGTACGATCTGGCCAAACAGATTCACTACGGTGAAAAAGTAAGCAGCGCTAGTTTCGACAGTGCAAGTTCTTCGTGGCAAGTTGAGTTAGTTAATCGCGAAGGAGTTGTGCGACATTTGCAAACTAGACTTCTCTTTATGTGTGCCGGCTACTACAGATATGAGGAAGGGTTCACCCCTGCTATTAAAGACTTAGATACTTATTCGGGCCAGCTAATTCATCCCCAGCAATGGCCCGACAACTTGGAGTATGGTGGCAAAAACATCGCCGTGATTGGTAGCGGTGCGACCGCCATGACCTTGGTGCCCGCCTTGGCAGCGACGGCTGCTAGTGTCACCATGATTCAGCGTTCACCAACTTATGTCATACCCCGACCTTCGATTGATATTATCGCCAAGTTTCTAAATGCGGTGTTGCCCTTGCCATTGGCGTATAAAATTGTGCGTTGGAAAAATATTCAACTGGGGAACTATTTTTATCGCTCCTCTCGAAAAAACCCCGCAAAGGCAAAAGAGTTTTTACTGAAGCAGGTGCGTAAGGCTTTAGGCAGCGATTTTGATATAGAGAAGCATTTTACCCCGAGCTATGATCCATGGGATCAGCGAGTGTGCGTCGTACCGGAAGGTGATTTATTTACTGCAATCAAAAAGGGTAAAGCACATGTTGTAACTGGCACTATTGATAGCGTGAATTCATCGGGCGTGTTGATGACTGACGGCACACAGATAAATGCTGACATTTTGGTCACGGCCACAGGGCTTAATCTTCAGCTGATGGGTGGTGTGGCATTCTTTATGGATGGTGAGCCCATTGATTTTTCCAAACGGCTTTTCTATCAGGGCATGCTTATATCTGGAGTTCCCAATTTAATACAAACGTTTGGTTATGTGAACGCATCGTGGACACTCCGTGCTGATCTTAACTCCCTTTATGTCACCCGCTTACTAAATCACATGAAAAAAACTGGTGCGACTAGGGTAAGTGCCGAACTGTTGGGTGATGATGTCAACATGACTGCCGAAAATCCGTTCAAAGATTTTCAACCTGGCTACATGAAGCGGGGTATGCACTTATTTCCGAAGCAGGGAGATCACGCCCCTTGGCAGAACACTCAAAATTATCTTTTGGATCGCAAGCTTCTAGGAGAGGCAGACCTAGAAGATGGTGTTCTGCAATTCAGCTAACTCATACACCCCCATGGGTATAATTTTGACGCAGATTGCCTAGCGTAGGCGATAGATTTACGAGTCAATACCGCCCATCGAATGGAATTTAGTTTCATAGAAATCGGAAATACCTTCTTTGCCGCCTTCAGAGCCAATACCTGATTGTTTCCAGCCGCCAAAAGGTGCTACCTCTGTTGAGAATACGCCGGAGTTTGAGCAGACAATGCCATACTCAAGCCGCTCTGAAACTCGCATTACTCTCCCCACATCTCTTGTGAAAAAATAAGCAGCAAGTCCGTATTCGGTATCATTTGCCTTGTCGACAACCTCATCTTCGCTATCAAAATATTGCAAAGTCGCTATTGGGCCAAAAATTTCCTCTCGAGCCATGCGCATAGAATTATTCAGGTTGCTAAGTAGCGTAGGTTCGAAAAAATTGCCCCCCAGTTTGTGTGGCTTTCCTCCTAGCAAAAGCTCTGCGCCTTTTGACAGAGCGTCTTCCATCAGTCGGCTCATTTTCTCAACGGCATCGCTGTCTATCATTGGGCCAAGCACAACCCCTTCTTCGAAGCCGTCCCCAACTTTCATGGCGCTGATTGCTTTAATCAATTTGGCGGTAAACTCTTCCTTTATACTGCTATGAACATAGGCTCTATTGGTGCATACGCAGGTCTGACCATTATTACGAAATTTTGTAGCGACTAGGTGCGTAATGGCGGAGTCTATATCTGCATCTTCGAATACAATAAATGGCGCATTCCCGCCTAACTCCATAGAAACTTTCTTAACTTTTTCAGCGCACTGCGCCATAAGAATCTTTCCAACTGCGGTAGAGCCGGTAAAGGTGAATTTGCCGATTAAGTCGTGTTGGGTGAGTACTTTGCCCATGGCGGATGAATCCGAACCGGCAACAACATTCAATACCCCCGGCGGTATTCCAGCGCGGTGTGCGAGTTCGGCCAAGGCCAACGCCGACAGCGGTGTGCCTGAATCGGGTTTAAGCACGACAGTGCAGCCAGCAGCTAAAGCGGGCCCAGCTTTGCGGGTAATCATTGCGTTGGGAAAATTCCAAGGGGTAATACAACCCACTACGCCCACCGGTTGTTTGTAGGTGAGCAAGCGTCGGTCATTAGCAACAGTTGGGATCACATCGCCATTGACTCGCTTACATTCCTCGGCATAGTACTCGATAAAGCCGGCGCCATAGTGGATCTCACCGATGGCTTCCTTAAGGGGCTTGCCTTGTTCCAAAGTCATTATGGCGCCAAGATCATCGGCGTTTTCAATGATCAAATTGAACCATTTTCGCAGTAAGCCAGAGCGCTCCTTCGCGGGGCGATCGCGCCACCTGAGGAAAGCGTTATGGGCCGCAACCACTGCATCCGCAACTGTCTCTGCGTCACCGTTGGCGATACTCTGAATAACCGAGCCGGTCGCTGGGTTGAACACATCGAGTGATTTATCTGAGCCAACCCATTCACCGTTGATGTAGTTTTGCTGCTTGACTAAAGACTGGTCTTTCAATTTCAACATAAAAGGGGAGTCCATTGAGAAAAACGAAAAATAGTGGATAGCTTTACAATGGTAACAGCCTAATGGTTATGATCAAACCGCCTTCGCTTTTGACTAGAAGGGCTTAACTTTAGGCCATTAATATTAAATGGGATGTTATCTTGAGTTATTGTTTCGTTTGTTCTCCGGCTTCGAGCGGTACCTGGGGCTGGTGAGCAGTTCTGCTGCAGGCCGCGCCCTTCCCGGGTTCCCTCACTCAATCAGGAGCCTAAGGTCTCCTTCAATCACTCGGCGCTGGCCTTTTAATGCAGCCGAACCGGTCACCTGCCACCCGGAGCCGCTCGAAGTCGCGTGCAATTTAGCGTGAGTACCTTTCGAATACGAGGAAATCGGTATGAGCACGGTCTACTGTAGTACTCCTTACTGCCACCCGAGGCCGCTCGGAGCTACCAGCCAAATCAAAAACCCCCATCAAATTCCCCGGAGGTATTTCACAATACCAACCCAGTAGGCATGGAGTTTTTAACTTATGTCGTAATTCCACTTAGTTGTTCAATAACAAAGACATCATGGCCGTTGAGAGTTATCATGCCGCCCTCGATTTGCCTCCTGCTGAGACACAACACTGCCATGGCTCTCAAGCCCACTATATTCAAAATCAAAGTATCGCTAAGTGATCTCAACCGCCAAGTTTACGAGGCGCTTAATTTGACGATTGCACAGCATCCGTCCGAAACAACCGAGCGGATGATGGCGCGGCTGCTCGCCTATTGCTTAAATGCCAGTAGGTCTTTGGTGCTCTGCAAAGGATTAAGCGATACCGAAGAACCCGATCTATGGGATAAGTCAGACACTGGTGAAACTGATTTGTGGATTGAAGTTGGAGAACCGTCAGTAGAACGACTTAAGAAAGCCACGCGGCAGGCAAAAAAAGTGGTCGTTTACTGTTTTAATTCAAAGGCAAGCACTTGGTGGTCTCTCGAAGCCTCGAAGCTAGATTCGGACAAGCTTGAAGTGTATCAATTGGCTTGGCCCGAAATGCAGCAATTGGCAGCAAAAGTAGAACGCACAATGGATATTTCTGTGACTGTTTCTGAAAATAGTCTGTTTGTGGCGACTAACTTAGGCGAGCAGGAACTGATTCTTACGCCCTTAAAAAGCTCATCGAGATATAACTAAAAAATCCCTGTGAAATGCACAGAGAGTAAAAATCAGACTTAAAGTACGCTAGGGTTCAACATGTTGTTTTTTTACGGCATACTCCCTCCCCCAAAAGCTAAACCCAACCCCAACCCATAAGGACTGACTCGATGTGGTTTAAGAATCTCCGCCTGTTTTGTTTAACCCAGCCTTTTAGTTTGCCCATCGAAGAATTCGAATCACATCTCGCTGAAAACGTGTTTGTTCCTTGTGCAAACTACGAAAAATCTCGTATTGGTTGGGTTAGCCCACTAGGAAACAACGCCCCAGTTGACATGGAAGACGGAGTTGCGCCGATGCTTACCCATGCAGTCGGTGATTACATTATGCTTTGCGCACAGAAACAGGATCGGCTGTTGCCAGCCTCTGTCGTTAGAGAGGCCACGGAAGAAAAGGTAATGGAGTTGGAAGCAAGACAAGCGAGAAAAATCTACCGAAAAGAAAAGCGCGAAATTCAAGACGATGTATTTGCCAATCTTTTGCCTAGGGCATTCACTCGATCAAACACGACGTTTGGCTATATTTCAGTTAAAGAAAACCTCTTAGTAGTTGATGCGGCAAGCGCGCCAAAGGCAGAAGAATTTTTGAATCTGCTTCGCGATACGCTAGGTACTTTTCCTGTGGCGCTGGCCAGCAGTAATAGAGCCCCAACTGATGTCATGACTAGATGGCTGAAAGAGCAAAAGGCTACGGACAGCTTTGTCATAAACGAGGACTGTGAGCTTTTCAATCCTACCGATGGAGGCAATGTTGTCCGCTGTAAAGGGCAGGATCTCATCAGCGACGAAATCCAAACTCATCTAGACGCTGGCAAGCAAGTGAAACAGCTTGGCGTGCTGTGGAATAATATGCTGAGCTGTGTGCTTACCGATGAGCTATCAGTTAAACGACTTCGTTTTGAAGAAATGAATGAAGAAGCTGACAGTTTTGACGAAGAAAGTGCCGCTCAAAAATTTGACCAGGAATTTGCCTTGATGACATTAGAGTTAAGCGGATTTTTCAAATCCTACTTTGCTGCTTTCGGCGGGCTGGAAGATCCTCGGAACAAAGAGCTTCCAGACAACCGCAACAAAGAGAAACTCTAGGCAGGTTAGGAATAGGTGCCGAACTGGTTCTCATCAACATCCATCAAATTGCTGGCGCCAGACATCATTACTAGCTTGTGCATTTTTGCTCGCGGCAAAATCCGTTCGAAGTAAAAGCGAGCGGTTTTGATTTTGCTTTGATAGTAGTCTATTTCTGTGCTGCCATTCTTCAATGCAGTAAATGCCGCATCTGCCATGGCGGCCCAAAAATACGCGAGGGTTATATACCCTGCATACATAAGGTAGTCGAATGATGCGGCGCCGACTTCCTCTCTGTCTTTCCGCGCTTTAAGTCCCAAACGTAAAGTTAATCCACCCCAGTCTTTGTAATGGCGTCTGAGTGGTTTGATAAACTCTTTCATTTCGGAATTGCTGTTATCCCGGCAGAAGCGATGCATTACTCGGGTCACTAGCCGAAGTTTAGCTCCGCGGTCCATGAGCACCTTGCGGCCCAAGAGGTCAAGCGCTTGAATGCCTGTGGTTCCTTCATAGAGCAGGGCGATCCGAGTATCTCTCACTATTTGTTCCATTCCCCATTCAGCTATGTAGCCGTGGCCACCAAAAACTTGCAAGCCATTGTTTGCGGCTTCATAACCGGCTTCGGTAAGGAACGCTTTAGCAATCGGAGTCAGCACGCTCATGATGGACTCTGCTTCCTCTTTTTCTTGCTCACTGGCATTGCTGTGAAGAATGTCACCTTGCAGTGTGCAAAAATAGATTAATGCCCGGCCGCCTTCTGCAATTGCTTTTTGCTGCAACAGCATACGTCTTACGTCAGGGTGAACTATGATGGGGTCTGCCGCTTTGTCTGGGGCTTTTGGCCCAGAAAGCGAGCGCATAGCTAAGCGATCTTTGGCATAGGTTAGTGATCCTTGGAACGATTGTTCTGCAGCGGCGGAGCCTTGCAGTGCAGTGCCTAAGCGAGCAAAGTTCATAAACGTGAACATGCACTTTAGACCCTCATTTTCGGGGCCAATCAAATAGCCTTTGGCGCCATCAAAATTTAACACTGCCGTGGCATTACCATGAATACCCATTTTGTGTTCTATGGACCCACAGGTGACTCCGTTGCGTGATCCATCATCGACATTGACTTTGGGCACGATAAACAGGGATATACCTTTTGTCCCGGCCGGCGAACCTGGGATGCGCGCGATGACAATATGCACAATGTTTTCCGCCATATCGTGTTCGCCTGCCGAAATAAATATTTTGGTTCCGGTTAGGCTATAGCTACCATCTGCTTGGAGCTCCGCTTTGGTTTTTAACAGACCTAAGTCAGTGCCGCAGTGGGGTTCGGTCAAACACATGGTGCCTGTCCATTCGCCGCTAATTAATTTACTCAAATAGGTTTGCTTCTGATCTTCGGTGCCGTATTGGGCAAGGGTTAATTTTGCGCCATGACTCAGGCCGGGATACATTCCCCAAGACCAGTTTGCGGTGCTCACCATTTCATTGACTACGGTAGCCAAGGAGTCAGGTAAGCCTTGTCCGCCATATTTAGGGTCTCCCGCAAGAGATGGCCAACCTCCCTCTACATACTGCTTGTAGGCCTCCTTGAATCCGGGAGGGGTAGTCACTACACCATTATCAAACTTGCAGCCGACTTCGTCACCAACGCGATTTAGAGGTGCCAACACTTCTTCGGCGAACTTAGCGCCTTCCGCTATGATGGCGTCAATGAGTTCCCTGTTTGCGTCTTCAGCGCCAATTTTTTGGTAGTGAGATTCGGCTTTTAGTACTTCGAACAAAGTAAATTGGATATCACGAATCGGTGCTTTAAAGTCTGGCATTGCTAGCCCCTAAATTAGTAAAAATGTTAGTAATCAATACGATGAATATAGTGCAAGGGATTCACAATGTCCCTGCTGTTCCTTATTACGCTGCTAAAAGTGTGAATAGGTTGTCATTTATCCTTTTGCAAGCAGGGTTTGCAGTGCCGCTGTAAGACTGTCGACATCATCCAACGTGGTGTAGTGAGCCATCGAGCAGCGTAGTACTTCTTTTTCTTCTAAATCCATTGCGTCTAAAAATCGCTTGGCATAGAAATGCCCTGCTCCGGTGGCAATGCCCTCCGCGGCTAGCTGCTTACATAAGTCTTGCGCCTTGGCCCCTTGGGCCTGAAGAGAAAAGGTAGGGACTCTTGAAGATGAGGCGCCGCTGTTATTACCTATTAAAACGAGACGTGGCTCAGACTGGACAAACTCTAGAAACCGGCAGGCTAGCCTTTCTTCATGCTGCGCGATGAGAGTGAATACTGCCTGGGTTTGGGCAAAATAGTTAGCACTGTGATCGCTGAAATGATGTTGATAGAGAGCCTCAATGTACTCGGCAATTCCCACAAGACAAGCAATAGTTTCGTGATTAGGGCCAGCCGGGTTTAATTTGTGCGCAAGGTCGTCATCTGGAAAGAAATAGTGATACTGACCTTTACACTTGGCTAACAAATCCAGCTTGGTATACATAAGCCCTAGGTGGGGGCCAAACACTTTGTAGAAACTGAACAGATAAATATCCACGTTCCACTTTTTCACATCAATAGCGCGGTGGGGCGCGTATGCCACTCCATCGACACATACCAGTGCGCCGAACCGGTGGCATAAAGCTGTAATCATTGCCACATCATTGATATCACCGGTGATGTTGCTAACGTGAGGAAACGCAACAAGCCGGGTGCGCTTGCTCAGTAGTGCTTCGAGTTCTACTTCACTCAATTGTCCCGTGTGTTTGTCTGCCGGCCAATTAACTATCTTGATGCCAAACTCCTCCAGTCTACGCCAAGGACCGGAGTTCGACTCGTGATTTAAGTCGCTAACGACAATTTCATCTCCGGGTTGCCAGAGATGGCGAAGCGCCTGAGCTAATACATAAACATTTAGCGATGTTGATGCCCCTAAGGTAATTTCTGTATCGCTTGCGCCAATAAACTGCGCCATCGCTTGCAAACCGGCATTAACTCTTTTTGTGGCGGCCTGAGACACCGAGGAAGGATAACCAGTTTGTACTTGGGCTTCTGTCATATAGCTGAGCATGTGAGATATAACAGAATGAGGCACAAACGCACCGCCCGCGTTTTCAAAAAAAGGCTGACGCCAGCGTTCGCTGGGAAACTGCTGCCTTACAAAATTTAAATCTAACTGGGGGCGGGTTGGAACCATTAAGAACCTACTACATCGATAAAAATCAGCATATTGCTGTATACTGCGCAGCTTTTAATTAGCATGCGCGTCAAACTATGGTACCGCAGAAAGATTGCTAGCGGATATAATAGTCGTGTTCGAATCAGCTGTTCGAACAGCGGATTTAGTAACATCTGCAGCTGTTTGCGTATTGCTTGCGATAACGAATAATTTACCTCCCTAAATTTCAATATTTGATTTTGTGAACGAGCTTCCCATGAAAAAGTTGTTACCTGCTTTAGTGCTGCTTCTCCTACTTGCACCGAGTGCGCTGTGGGCAGCGAGTGATATGGCCTATATTCAATGCCCCAGCATTGCGAACGATACTGCACGACTCGCCTGTTTCGATAGTTACGCGAACATTGCCACAAATGTGTTGATGCCCAATCTTGCAGAGAATGAAGGGGCAGGGCGGGCGAGCGCTGGTCCCGTGGCAAGCAGGCCGCGGGAGGGACTAAGTAGTCATGAGCCCAATAAAATGATCGCCCGAATGGACGAGAATGACATAAGCAGCCTTTATATGGACGCTAACTTGTCGCTTAAACACCCGCTTATGACCCCGGTCATTGAGAAGGTCTTCGACTCATTAGGCATTAAAGAACTGCAAAGCCCAAGGCTTTATATGGCATTTTCTAGCCGATTCTCCCAATACATCGGCACTCGAGATTCATCCCCCGTGATTCCTCGGCGCTATAACCCTGAGCTGTTTGTTCGGCTTTGGGATTTTTATGAGGGCTATTGGGATATTGGTTATGGCCATGAATCTAATGGTCAGCAAATAAATAGCCAACAATCGTTCGAGCTTGAAGAGCAAAATTTTCGCGATGCAGGCCAGCCCGAGTTTTTTGCCCGCGATGGCATTAGCCGAGGCTGGGATTACGTGTCATTAGATTGGACTAAACAGTGGCAAGCAGGGTTTTTGCCAAAACTGCCGGGCTTTACGACTACTCATTTTGAGCTTCGTCGCTATTTGAGCAATGGCTTAATGCAAGGTGCGCCAGAAGAATATAATGATTGGGAAAGACAAGGAGCTGAGCCTAAACCTCGGGATCAGTACGATGGATTGAAGTTTTCGATTCAGTATATTCTGCCTGAACAGCTTTGTCTTATCGCCTGTTTCGACCGTGTGGAGATAATGCATCAGACCGGTTATGGTGATATTTTTGCCAACAATACCAACAGTATTGAACTTACCACCAGCTTGTTTGGCATACCGTTTCATATCTGGGGCCAGTCCGGCTACAACAGCGATCTGATTGATTACTATGACTATACCAACAGCTGGGGTATTGGGGTCGAATTTACCCGGTAGTGGATTGAACCGGATGAGAGGCAGACTAGGCCTACCGGACGATTGTTGGTCTGCTTAGATTAACGTTTGTTAGCGCAAAGCTAACGCTTAAAAGTGTATGGAGTAAGGCATGTTTGGAGTAAATGCAGTATCGAACTTTCACTATGCAAAAACCAAAGTGATAGGCCTTTTGTGTTGTGCAGCGCTGCTAAGCTATGCAAAGGCGGCTAATTCTCAAACCCTAGTCAACGTTAACACATCCCTTGGTAACTTCGTCGTTGAACTTTTTGATACGGCCGCGCCCGCAACGGTTGCTAACTTTTTGAGTTATGTTGAATCGGGTCGATACGACGGTACCTTTATCCACCGAACTGAACCTGGGTTTGTGGTGCAGGGAGGGGGATTTGTTCTAAACGAGGCATTGCAGCAGATCGATAACATCGTACTAGATCCTCCTGTAGTCAACGAGTTCAATCAGTCCAATACTAGGGGCACACTGGCTATGGCTAAGGTGGGTGGTAATCCTAATAGCGCGACTAGCCAATGGTTTGTAAACCTGGCTGACAATGGTAGCAATTTAGACAATCAGAATGGTGGATTCACAGTGTTTGGTCGAGTAGTAGGCGATGGTATGGCCGTTGTTGATTCGATTGCCCGGCTACCACGAGCATTTATAAATGCAATTGGTAGTAATACTCCATTGATCAATTATGTGAGTGGACCACTACTGACCGCAAATCTAGTTAATATCTCCATGTCAGTTGTGCCGCCAGCGCCAAGTTTTACCAACACCTTTGTACCAGAAACGGGGGTACTTAGTTTAAGTGTAGCTTTCTCAGATGGCGCTCTTATTAAGTTACAGTTGAATCAAGAGCAGTCGAGTCCGGGTTACGTGTTTAGAGTAGCGCTTGATTCTGTTGTGACTGTCACGGAGAGCGATTCGTCGTTTGCCCAATTTAATTTGAGTACAGGAGAATTGCTTGTTCCGGAGCTAGCGTTAGGCGGTGCAGTTGCTGGCAGGAATGTTCGTTTCAATTTGTCAGATCCCAGCCAACTGCTTTTTACGCTGACCTCATTTGAGTAAGCTAATTCATCGGCAGTGTTGTTGTTTCAAGACTGCCGATTTTTCTTTAAGAAAATTAGTGCTAGGCTGTACTTTATAATTAACCCCATCAGGAATCACTATGTCTATATTCACCAAAGCTCAAAAGCTCGGCAACTTGTACCGCAGCTCACTAGTCTTTCTATTTGCATTCATTCTAGTAGGGCAGAGCAGCTCCGAGGACGCCTCGAAAAAGTTAACGGTGGATGAGACTAACTTCCGCTGTCTGACAGAAATGGAAAAGACAGAATTGGGTGCGTACTTTGTCGATAATGTATTGGGGAATTTAGAGGAAACGCTGGCTGTCGCAAACTCCGCAGACGGCGGTGTGTTTCCCGCAGGGTCTGTTATTTCACTGGTGCCAACTGAGGTAATGGTAAAACATGGGGCCGGTTGGAACGAAGCCACAAACGATTGGGAGTTTATTGAACTTAGTGTCTCCGCCGAAGGGTCTAGTATCGTCAGTCGTGGCACCACGGAAGTAGTGAATCAGTTTGGTGGCAATTGCTTTGGCTGTCATATGCTAGCCCGACCAGAGTGGGATTTAGTCTGTGGCAGTGACCATGGTTGTGCACCTTTGCCCATTACACGGGAGACGATCGTGAATATTCAAAACGGTGATCCCCGCTGTGTGAATAAAGAAGCCTAAACGAAAACCACTAATGGCTATTACGCTTTATCATTGCCCAAACTCCCGTTCGCTGCGCCCTCTGTGGGCGCTTGAAGAAATGGGGTTGGACTACAAGCTTGTAACGATGGAGTTTCCACCACGGTCCAAGTATCCCGGATATCTCGATATCAATCCCTTGGGCACAGTGCCGGCGCTTGTGGACGGCGATGTGACGCTGACGGAATCCACTGGCATTTGCCAGTATCTAGTTGATAGATATGGCCCCCAGTCAATTGGCGTGGATCGCAGTGAAAAAGACTATGGAGATTATTTGAATTGGCTTCACCGCAGTGATGCCACTCTCACTTTTCCCCAAACCATTGTGCTGCGGTATACCACATTAGAGCCAGAGCAGCGACGCTTGCCCCAGGCAGTAGAAGATTACACGATCTGGTTTTTGTCTCGTTTGCGCTCGGTTGAATCCGCTTTGGAGGGAAAGGAGTTTTTGGTTGCCAATCGCTTTACTATTGTTGATATTGCAGTGGGTTATGCACTTTTCATGGGTAGACGGTTAGGCTTGGATCAGCG
>CAYGRT010000007.1:0-27783 GCA_964352355.1 uncultured Pseudohongiella sp.
TGGAAAGTGTGTATACGGAAACGTATCGAGGGTTCGAATCCCTCTCTCACCGCCAAATTACTACTTCTTAACTAAACGCATCCGAAGCCCTGACTATTACCTCGAAAGAGAGGGTTGAGAAGCCTCGCGGTTCGAAAGGCGCGTAGCGCCGAAGACGGCTGCAAGCCGCCCGAATGTGAGTTATTCAGCTAAGCTGAATAACGAATCAAAGGCGCGTAGCGCCGAAGACAGCGCAAAGCGCTGCCCGTAGGGTTAGTAACGGCGCGCGGAGACTCTGAAAAAATAATAAAATAAGTTCTGCTCGTAAGCTTATGCCAAGGCTTGCTTAACTTACTATTTTATCAGTGTCCCCTATGGCGGGCTTCAGGTACTATCGGGTCACTCGTTGTAACAACTCATAACGGTGATTGAATGAAATTTATCCCCATAGCTACAACCATAGCATTGGTTTCCGTGTTTAGTGTTTCCCCCATTTTATTGGCCGACGACTGGCCAAGCTACGGTGGTGACAACGGCTCTCGCAAGTACATGCCTTTCGACCAAATAAACAAGGCTAATGTGGCGGAGCTGACTACCGCCTGGGTGTGGGAAAGCCCTGATAACGCGACTGTTGCCGATAATTACAAAAAGGAAAATTTTCGCGCCACACCAGCCGGCTATAAGGCTACGCCAATTGTGGTTGATGGGGTTATGTATGTACCTACTTCATTCGGCCGAATTGCCGCTATCGATGCTGACAGCGGTACAGAAAAATGGGTTTTTGATACTAGGGCGTGGGAAGCAGGCAGGCCTGCAAACCTCGGCTACAATACTCGCGGCGTTGCCTATTGGGAGCAGGGAGCAAAAAAGCGCGTGTTTTTAGCGACCAACGATTCCTACCTGTGGTCGATCGATATTGAAACGGGCGAGCCCGATGCTAATTTTGGTGACTCTGGCAAGCTAGACCTAGCCCTTGGCTTGGGGCGAGAAATAGACCGCCGGCAATACGGCGTGGTCTCGCCGCCGTTGGTGACTAATAATCGCGTAATTGTTAACTCCATCATTAATGATGGCCCAACTACCAAAGAGATGCCTCCCGGCCATGTGCGGGCATTTAATCCGGAATCTGGTGAACTGGAGTGGATGTTTAAAACTATTCCTCAAGCCGGTGAATTTGGCAACGAAACTTGGAAGGACGGCGCCTGGCAGTATTCAGGGAATACCAATAGCTGGACCATTATGAGTGCTGACGATGAACTAGGTATCGTCTATTTGCCAATCGGTACACCTACCAATGATTGGTATGGTGGGCTGCGCAAGGGCGATAACTTATTTGCAGAGAGCCTAGTCGCGGTTCGTGCCGATAATGGCGAGCGATTATGGCATTTTCAAATGGTTCACCACGGTGTTTGGGACTATGACCTGCCTGCTGCACCAGTTCTTGTGGATATTACAGTTGATGGTCGGCCGATTAAGGCGGTTGTTGCTATTTCAAAGCAAGGCTTCACCTATGTGTTTGACCGCGTAACCGGCGAGCCTGTGTGGCCTATAGAGGAGCGAGCAGTGCCAGCAAGCACGGTGCCAGGCGAAGAATTGTCACCAACTCAGCCGTTTCCCACGAAGCCAGCGCCATTTGAACCGCAGGGCATTACTGACGAGACCTTAATTGATTTTTCGCCTGAGCTGCGGCAAGAAGCATTACAAAGCATCGAAAAGTTCGATTATGGTCCTTTGTTCACGCCACCATCGCTGCGGGGTACCATTCAATTTCCGGGATGGTCAGGCGGCGGCGAATGGCACGGCGCTTCATTCGATCCAGATACGGGTTTGTTTTATATTCCGTCGGCCTCAGCACCAATCGTGGTTCAGCTGGTGGAGGCCGACCCAGCCGAGTCTGATCTCACTTATGTGAGGGGTGGGGCTTCCTCCGTGGGTGGGCCGCAGGGCCTGCCACTAACAAAGCCCCCTTACGGACGTATTACTGCCATTAATTTGAATACCGGTGAGCATGAATGGATGGTGCCCCACGGAGAGGGGATACGGCAGCAGATCATCGATATGGGTATTTTGGATCCTGGCCCGGTAGGTGGTAACAGCAGAACCGGCCCAGTGCTAACAAAGACACTGTTATTTGTGGCTCAGTCAGATGGGCCCAGAAACCTGCTTCGGGCGTTTGATAAAGCCAGCGGTGAGATTGTTCATGAAATCGAGCTGCCTTTGCCGCCTACAGGCACACCGATGACTTATATGGCTAACGGTAAACAATATTTGTCCATTGCCGTAGGGGGTGGCCAAAGTGCGCAACTTGTTACTTTGGCACTGCCATAATGTGGATTAGTATTAAGGCCGCCACTTAATTATCACTCTGCGCTTGATAAAGGGTGGTTTATTTCCCATAATCCGCCGCTGCATACGCCAACGGCTGTGCTATGATGCTCTATGGTATCCCTTGTCGGTTCCCGCGCAATGATAAGCTATAAACCCCGCCAGGCCCGGAAGGGAGCAACGGTAGTAGCCGACTCATGTGCCGCGGTGTAGCTGGTGAGGGCTACCACCATCAACTTGTTTTCAATTCAGACACAAGCAAACCTACTCTTAGAGATTTAATCTCAAGAATACAGCACTATGAGCTATCAAGTACTCGCACGTAAATGGCGGCCTAAAAATTTTAGTCAAGTAGCTGGCCAGGCGCATGTTCTAAAGTCCCTCATTAATGCCCTGGATAATGAACGGCTGCATCATGCTTATCTATTTACCGGTACAAGAGGGGTCGGTAAAACCACCTTAGCAAGAATTCTATCTAAGTGCTTAAACTGCGAAGTAGGGGTAAGTTCTAAGCCCTGCGAAACCTGTGACTCGTGTATCGAGATTAGTGAAGGGCGTTTCATTGATCTAATCGAGGTGGACGCGGCATCGAGAACCAAAGTAGAAGATACCCGTGAACTCCTGGAAAACGTCCAGTACACCCCGGCGCGGGGTCGCTATAAGGTATATCTCATCGACGAAGTACACATGCTCTCCAATCACAGTTTCAACGCCTTACTTAAAACTCTGGAAGAGCCGCCGCCCCATGTAAAGTTTTTGTTCGCCACCACTGATCCGCAAAAACTGCCAATTACGATTCTTTCAAGGTGTCTGCAGTTCAATCTTAAAAATCTTAGCCCCAAGATGATTGCCGACTATCTGGTTAATGTTTTGGAACAGGAGGCAATCGAGAACGAGCAAGATGCAGTGTGGCAGATTGCTTCGGCTGCGGGTGGCAGTATGCGAGATGCCTTAACCCTTGCCGATCAAGCCATCGCGTTTTGCGAAGGTACGTTGACCGCAGCGGGTGTTCAAGAAATGCTGGGGGTTCCACAACAACAACAAGTTTTTGAGCTTCTTGCGCGAATGGCCAGCGGCAATGCAGTATCTGTATTGGAGTTAGTCACCGCCATCGCCGAGCATACGCCTGATTATCAGCACACCTTAGATGGCTTATTATCACTGCTGCACCGAGTAGCCTTAGCGCAAATTTCTCCCGAAACAATTGATAATAGTTTTGGCGATAAATCCAAAGTGCTTGAGTTGAGCACGCAGCTAGCCGCCGAAGATGTGCATTTGTATTATCAGCTTGGCAACAAAGGCCGCGATGAACTGCGCTATAGCACAGATTTGCGAGCCACGTTTGAAATGCTAGTGCTTCGCATGATGGTTTTCTCGCCTACCTATGTAGCCTTGAACGATGACGAACCCTCGCAAGAAAGTGAGCTGCCCGAAAAAAGCACCGCACAAACTGAGGTCGATAACGAAAAAAAAAAGAGTGTTGAACCGGGACTAAAAGAAGCCCAACAAAGTATCCAAGTAGCACCTATTGCAAATATCCAAGCAGCTAGTCCAGTTTTAACAGATAGTGCAAACGACGCTAGACCCGCTGTAGCGCAAACGCCAAGCGCCGAAGATAAAGAGAGCCACGCAGACACTTCGGTTACCCACGAACCCGCCGCACAGCCTCTGCCGGAACCAGTCACCCAAGAATCGATTGAACTAGGGGATCTCAACCATGAAAATTGGCTGCGGGTTTTTCCCAAATTACAGGTAACAGGTATAGTTGCTAACGTGTTGGCGAATATGGAATTGGTCGCTGTTGCGGACGATGAGATTAGATTTAAATTGGATATTAATCAAAGTGCTGTATTCAACCCTGAAATGAATGGCAAATTGGAGGCTGCTTTAAGTGACTATTTTCATAGGCCCCTTACAATTACGATTGATATCGCCGAAGTTTCACTTGAAACACCGGCATTACTTGGTCAGCGACTGCGTGCAGAGGACAGGCAACGGACTATCGAAGAATTTGAAAACGATAGCAAAGTGCAGGAGTTAGTCTCCCGTTTTTCCGGTTCTATTTTAAGAGACTCAATAGAGCCAATTACCAAACGAGGTGAATCATGACCGATTTTAATGAGCTGATGAATCAGGCTCGCCAAATGCAAGAACAGTTTAAAAAATCTCAAGAAGAGTTGGCGGCAAAATCTGTGCAAGGAGAATCTGGTGCAGGTTTGGTTCGCGTTACCATGAATGGTAAGCACGATGTGAGCGAAGTTAAAATTGATTCGACGCTAATGAGTGAACCGAAAGACGTAGTGGAGGACTTAATAGCAGCCGCAATAAACGATGCGGTTCGCAAAGTTGAAGACCAGAATAAATCCTCCATGAGTGAGATGATGGGCGGTTTTAACCTTCCAGACGGTTTTAAATTTCCTTTTTAGTCACTAATTATCCGATGAATTTTTTAAAACTATGAATTCAAGTCCACTTATTGATCAGTTAATCGAAGCTTTCCGCTGTTTGCCTGGCGTAGGGCCAAAATCAGCGCAGCGAATGACCTTACAATTGCTTGAGCGAAATAGAGTTGGAGCAAAAAGGCTTTCAGAAGCGCTGACCGAGGCGCTTAATAACGTGGGTAACTGCAATGAGTGTCGAACCCTTACGGAAGAGTCTATCTGCCGAATATGTGCAAGTCATTCTCGAAACCGATCAGTATGCTGTGTTGTCGAATCACCAGCTGATATTTTTGCGATTGAGCAGTCAGCCTCATTCAAAGGCGTGTATTTCGTTTTAATGGGGCATTTGTCACCTATCGAAGGCATTGGGCCGGAGCAATTGGGAATATCTCAGCTTATTAAGAAAATCAAAGAGCAGGGTATTGAAGAGCTAATAATTGCATGCAATCCGACAGTAGAAGGTGAGGCGACTGCCTACTACATCGCCGAACAATTAAAATCGCTACCCGTAGTGGTGTCTCGTATCGCCCACGGAGTGCCAGTTGGTGGCGAATTGGAGTATGTGGACAGTGGCACACTTAGTCATGCTTTTGTCGGTCGTACCGTCATTGGTAGATCGTAGCTGAGCAGATAAAAATGACCGAAGCCAAACCGTTTGTAATGATTTCTTCCCAATCAGAATTCGACTCTCTTTGCGATGCCTTGCAGGTAGAAAAAGCGCTGGCGATTGATACTGAGTTCATGCGGACAAACACCTTCTATGCCAAAATCGGTTTGCTACAGCTTGCCACCGCAAGCGAAATTTACTTGATTGATCCATTGTCGATACCCGATTGGAGCGGTTTTAATAGGCTACTGCTAAACGAGGGAATCACCTTTGTGGCTCATTCCGCGAGTGAGGATTTAAATCTCTTGCTCACCCATTGCGGGGTCGTTCCGGTCAAACTTTTTGATACTCAGATTGCTGCTGCGTTTTTGGGGTTTGGTTTTAGCCTGAGCTATCAAGCCATTGTTGAGTTACTGCTTGGAATTCGTATCGAGAAAGAAGAGACTCGTTCGGATTGGCTGAAGCGGCCTTTGTCGGACAAACAGTTACACTATGCAGCAGATGACGTTTTGTATCTGCTTGAGATTGCCGATCTGCTAACTGCGCAACTATCTTTAAAAAACCGCTTAGCGTGGTTTCAGACTGAATGCGATGTGGCAATCGAAACTGCCAAAAAAGTTGAGACTGAGGCCTGTTGGCACACTCTGTATAGCAATGTAAGCAATGCCTGGCGCTTGTCGGATGCTGGGTTGGTTTTATTGGAGAAATTATGCTTCTGGCGAGAGCAAGAGGCTAGAAAAAGGAATAAGCCTCGCAGCTGGATTGCTAAAGATGCGGATCTACAAACCATTGCGGTTACCTGTGCAGCTATGGCTGAAATAACCCCAACTACTCTTGCTACCATTAAATTGCAGGATACAAAGTTGCTGACTCGCTATGCCGCAGAGTTCAGTCGATTGCTTGGTGAAATCGATGCTGAGAAGTCGGCACTATCTAGGGCTGGGCTAAATCTGCCGCTTGATAGCGCCGAGCGATCGATCTTGAAAGGCCTCCAGAGAGTGGTGGTAGCAAAAGCAGAGCAGTTAGAGATGGCACCTGAATTACTTGGCCGAAAAAAACAGCTTGTTGAAATCCTGCAGCAATACCAAGAAACTGGAGAATTAAAATGGCCGGGTGGACAGGGCAATTGGCGTCGTCCTGTCCTCGAGCCAGAATTCGCGCAAATTTTGAGTGGCGGGCTGATTTAGTATGGCTGCGGATAACAAACAGCTGCGAGCAAAATTTTGGGAGCTTCCCCTGTCGGAACTCAATCCAACGGAATGGGAGGCTCTTTGCGATGGCTGCGGGCGCTGCTGTCTTAAAAAGTTTTCTGACGAGGATGACGATTCCGACGTGACTTGGACTCGAGTGGTTTGCCAGTATTTTAACGAATCCACTAATCACTGCGGCTGCTATGCTACGCGAACCAGCAAAGTGCCGGATTGTGTGGATGTAAAAACCTTGAATTTGCTGGCAACCCACTGGATTCCTGATACATGCTCTTACAAGCTACGCGCTAAAGGACAGCCACTTTATAGTTGGCATCCACTCATTGCAAAGGAGCGCAAGGCTATGACAGAAGAGGGTATTAGTGTGTCTGGGAAGGTGGTGTCGGAGGAATTTGTCCATCCCGAAGGTTACTATGAGCACGTTATTCGCTGGGTAGAGTCGACGTAATTGTGGAAGCAGAAACAAATTATTTAAGCGTTTGGTTGGTGTACTTGATTGCAGCTGCGGTGTTTTACGCTATTTTGCATCGAGTCACCCATTTCAAACGTCCACGTTGGTGGGGTTACGCCACTCGTGCCGTATATATCGCTTTGGCTTTAACACCTTGGACGGCCAACACGCAGACTGGATCCTTTGCGCCCGCTTTGATGATTATGACTTTGGATGCAATCACAGCAGGGGGCACTGCAGCGACAAGGGCGATGGCGCCTTTGCTTATTTCGTTGGCAGTGGCACTGCTAGTGGCTTCGATATTATATATAGTGCAAAAGAAGCGCTTTAATAACAGCAATATAGGTTGAATTTTTAATCTATTCTCGTAATTATCTCTGAGAGTAACTCAATGTTCACAGATTGGATGTAAGGGTGGTTGCGAACCCTTCTCTATCTGTAAATAATTACATATAAATCATAGTCTTAGACTGAGAGGTGTGTCATGACTGGCCATTTTACTACATTGGTTTTCATTATGCTGTTGGTGGGTAGCGCAGGTGGGGTGATTAATTTTTTTACCCTCAGCAACAAACCATCCTTAGATTACGCCATGCTATGGCGGTGCATCTTGCTTGGGGTATTGGTTACTTTTATTGTTCCTTTTGTCCTCAGCGTGTTTGGAAGCACATTGATTGTCGATAGCGAGGGCGACCCTGCAAATCTCTTAAACTATGTGGCAATCTGCCTAATTGTGGCTATTTCACCTCGACTGTTTATGACTGGAGTGCCTGCGTCGGTGCTTGCTGAAGCGAGAGCGGCGAGCGACAAAGTGGATTTTCTTCAGTATCAGTTGAAGCAACTGCAAGAGGAGCTTTTGCCACTAATTGACACGGAAACCGAAGACGATAATTTGAGCGTAGTAACTGATGAGTCGCGACCAAATCCAGATGAGCTCGATGTGACGTCCACAAAGGTTCTGAAAACCTTAGGCTGCGGACGCTTTATCTATCGATCTTTAGGAGGGTTATGTCGAGAATCTGATACTGACGAGTCCACTATGGTTAAAACTCTTGGCTACCTGACGTTGAATTCACTAGCTGGCAAAGTTGGAGGCCGAAAAGGCGTGCGTTGGTATATCACAGAGAGAGGGCGGCACCTCGTCGATGTTGCGACATAGCAAGTTAAAGGCCTGGGCTTTCGAGCTTAGGCAAACTAGTTGAGCTAAGGCTTCACGCTAAATAGACGCTTTACACAATCGATGAACTTTTAAACACAAACTGGAAATAGATTTATGAATTTTACTGGTACTGATGAATATGTCGCCACCTCTGAATTGCAGATGGCAGTTAATGCAGCAATTGCCCTGCAGAAACCCCTGTTAATAAAAGGTGAGCCTGGTACCGGTAAGACCATGTTAGCAGAGCAAATAGCCCAGTCTTTGGATTTGCCCCTTATCCAATGGCACATAAAATCTACCACTAAGGCTCAGCAGGGCCTATATGAATACGATGCGGTATCCCGTTTGCGGGACTCTCAGCTGGGAGATGACAAAGTCCATGATATTGCCAATTACATTCTCAAAGGTAAGGTATGGGAGGCGTTTGAGTCAGAAAAACAGGCAGTGCTGCTGATCGATGAAATAGACAAGGCAGATATAGAGTTTCCCAATGACCTTTTGCTCGAGCTAGATAAAATGGAATTCTATGTCTATGAAACCAAGCAGGTCATCCGAGCCAAGACAAGACCGATTATCATCATCACCAGCAACAATGAAAAAGAATTGCCAGACGCGTTTTTAAGGCGTTGTTTTTTTCACTACATCGAGTTTCCAGACGCTATTACTATGGAAAAAATCGTCGAAGTGCATTACCCGAAAATAAAAAATGAGTTGGTGCGTCAGGCTATGGATATATTTTTCGACGTCCGGAAAGTCCCGGGTCTCAAGAAAAAGCCCTCGACCTCTGAACTTATTGATTGGTTAAAGCTATTGATGGCGGATGATTTACCAGAAGATGTTTTGAAAAATCACGATGCAAAGAATGCAATCCCACCGCTTTATGGTGCTTTGCTTAAAAACGAGCAGGACGTGCATTTATTAGAAAAATTGGCGTTTATGCATAGAGCTAATCGTTAATGCTGATCAATTTTTTCATGACACTCAGGGAACATCGGCTTCCCGTTTCTTTCACTGAGCTCTTCACGTTATTGGAATGTTTAAAGCAAAATATTGCTTTTGGCAGCGTCGATGATTTCTACCAGCTGTCAAGAATGTGTATGGTGAAAGATGAAAAGAATTTTGACAAATTTGATCGCGCGTTCGCCAAGTATTTTGAAAACGTCGAAGTTCTAGACGATCTTTCTCTCCATCAAATCCCAGATGATTGGTTGCGAAAACAGCTCGAGTCAATGTTGAGCGACGAGGAAAAGGCCAAGATCGAATCCCTAGGAGGCTTAGATAAGCTATTAGAAGAATTCCGGAAGCGGATGGAGGAGCAAAAAAAACGCCATCAAGGAGGCAATAAGTGGATAGGCACGGGTGGTACTTCTCCGTTTGGTGCTTATGGTTATAACCCTGAAGGCATTCGCATTGGCCAGCAGGAAGGGCGTAATCAACGTGCCGCAAAGGTTTGGGACAAACGCACTTATCGCGATCTTGACGACTCGGTTGAGATAGGCACGCGCAATATGAAAATGGCCCTCAGGCGTCTTAGAAAATTTGCCAGGACTGGTGCGGCTGATGAGCTTGATATCGACGATACGATCTCATCAACCGCTAAAAACGCCGGCTTGCTAGACATAAAAATGGTGCCCGAGCGTCATAATTCTGTGAAAGTACTTCTATTTTTTGACGTTGGCGGATCGATGGACCCTTATGTTCGTTTGTGCGAGGAGTTGTTCTCCGCTGCTCGATCAGAATTTAAGCAGCTTAAGTATTTTTACTTTCACAACTTCATCTATGAGTCTGTATGGACTAAAAGCCAGCGCCGCCACGCAGAGACAACCTCCACATTTGATATCATCAATAAGTTCTCAAAAGACTACAAAGTGATTTTTGTTGGCGATGCCACAATGGCTCCCTATGAAATCACCCATGCTGGTGGCAGTATTGAACACTATAATGAAGAGGCGGGATCAGTTTGGCTGCGTAGAATCGCAGAAAATTTTGATCATATGGTTTGGATTAATCCCACTAAGAAAGACTACTGGGACCATAGCTACTCTATTGAAATTGTTAAAGAACTGCTCGAAGATAGAATGTTTCCGATGTCTGTTAAAGGGTTAGAAGAGGCCATGGCCTTATTAACTAAGTGAAAAAATATGATAGAACCTCTTAGCGCTGAACTGCGACCAGAAAAGTATTCTTCATTAACAGAAATACTAGACTACATTAAAGCATCCCATAGTGAACTGCCGGCATTTACCTGCTTTAGCAAAACCCTTAGCTATGGCGACATTGACAGGTTATCTGATCAGTTTGCGCATCTGTTGCAGTCGCGCACATCCCTCGTGCCGGGTGATCGAATTGCTATACAACTACCAAATGTTTTGCAGTTCCCAGTAGCGCTTTACGGCGCGATCAAAGCAGGTTTTATTGTAGTAAACACCAACCCGCTTTACACAGCTAAAGAAATGGCCCATCAGTTTAATGATTCTGGCGCAAAGGCTGTTGTCATACTGGAAAATTTTTGCGATAAACTTGAAGAAATTCTTCCCCATACCAAGATTGAATCAGTAATTGTAACGAAAATAGGTGACTTACAATCTCCTTTGAAGCGGCTGGTTCTAAATTTAGGATTGAAGTACATCAAGAAGCTAGTGCCAACCTACTCGCTACCGAGCGGCATTGATTTTAACGAAACTCATAAATGCAAAGCGTCCTACTCTAAACCAAAGACCATCCCCAGTGGTGATGACGTAGCAGTTATTCTCTATACCGGTGGCACCACTGGTGTAGCCAAAGGCGCGATGCTTACCCACCGCAATTTGATCGCTAACATGATGCAGCTCCGCTCTAGATGCTTGCTGGTAATTGACGATAAAACTGAAAACATAGCAGCACCATTGCCCCTATACCACAGTTATGCGTTTTTGCTCCATTGCTTGGCTATGCCCTATGCTGGAAATCATAATATTTTAGTCACTAATCCCCGCGACCTCGACGGCCTAATTAAGCTATTTGCAGACAACGAAATAAATGGTTTTGTCGCCATTAACACTCTTTATCTCGCAATGCTAAGACACAAAGATTTTTCTAAGCTGGATTTTTCCAAACTAAAATTTTGCGGTGCCGGTGGCATGGCAATGTCATCTTCGGTGATAAAAGAATGGCAGGAGAGAACAGGATCAGAAATTTTTGAAGGCTATGGACTGACAGAATGCTCGCCTGTTGTTTCGGTTAATGTGCCAGGTAATGTCCGTATTGGAACTGTAGGCCCTGTAGTTCCCGAGACGGAAATAAAAGCGGTAGACGACGCTGGTGAGGAAGTGCCAATAGGAGAGAGGGGGGAAGCATGGATACGTGGCCCTCAGGTCATGCTTGGTTATTGGGATCGCCCAGAGGCAACTAAAGAAGCCATTACTGACGACGGCTGGTTTAAATCTGGAGATTACATTGAACTAGATTCCGATGGCTTTGTGAGAATTGTTGATCGAAAGAAAGACATGATACTAGTGTCTGGTTTCAACGTGTTTCCAAATGAGATTGAAGATTGGGTCAATACCCATGGGGGTGTGTTGGAAAGTGCTGCTATCGGTATTCCCAATGAGAAATCTGGCGAAGTCGTAAAACTATTTGTGGTCAAACAAGATAACAACCTGACAGCCGATGAAGTGATTGCGCACTGCAAGAAAGGATTAACGTCCTATAAACTACCAAAAGAAATCGTTTTCGTAGCGGATCTGCCTAAGTCAAATATTGGGAAGATTATCCGCCGTGAATTACGAGATTAGTTGGCTGTAATAGTCAGGTTGAGTTGAGAAAATATTGCTAGCCTTAATGAGAGACGTTTGGTGCTTGATAATCTAGCAAGCGAAATTGAATCATGTCAGATACTTGATCGGCATAGACTCTCCAGCAAGTTAGCAAGGCTAATTAAGGCTGCCAAACCCAATAGCTCTGCTTTAGACTCCTTAGTTAAAGAAATTGAACAGTCTAAGGCCAGGTGCCAAGTTCGAGCCGACGCAATACCAGGCTCCATCCCTTTTCCAGAACAACTTCCTGTTAGTACTAAAGCATCAGAAATAATTGAGCTCATCAAAAAGCATCAAGTTCTCGTTATTGCTGGTGATACCGGGTCAGGAAAAACGACTCAGTTGCCAAAGATGTGCCTAGCCGCTGGACTTGGCCGAAAAGGTCTTATTGGTCATACACAGCCTCGCAGATTGGCAGCGGTGTCGGTGGCAGATCGTATTGCTGAAGAACTCGCTATGCCAATTGGGAATGGCGTTGGCTATCAAGTCAGATTCAATGAAAAGACTTCTCCGCAGACCTTTTTAAAGTTAATGACCGATGGCATTCTGCTGGCCGAGATTCAGCAAGATCGGTTTCTCAATCAGTACGAAGTTATCATTATCGACGAAGCTCACGAGCGATCACTGAACATCGATTTTTTGCTCGGCTACTTGAAATTATTACTACCGAAGCGGCCCGATCTAAAACTTATAATCACTTCTGCGACTATAGATTTGGAGAAATTCTCCGCGCATTTTGATTCAGCTCCAATAGTTGCCGTGTCAGGTAGAACATTTCCTGTTACTACTGAATACAAGCCAATTGTTGATGCCAAAAAATCGGGTGAATCACTTGATGATCTGCTGCTAGGCTCTGTGGTTCAAGAGGTGCGTGGCCTGTTAGCAAGTGCTGAGGCTGGAAAGAGCGCAGGTGATGTGTTGGTTTTCTTTGCGACGGAACGTGAAATCAGAGAGGCAGCAACTGCTTTTCGTAAAGCAAAACTACCAAATACAGAGATCCTACCGCTATATTCGCGCTTGCGGCACACAGAACAAGTGAAAATATTTCAAAGTCATTTAGGGCGAAGAATTGTACTCGCCACCAACGTTGCCGAAACCTCGATTACTGTGCCTGGTATTAGATATGTGGTTGATACCGGCTTTGCTAGGGTGAGCCGTTATAGTTTGCAGAGCAAAGTTCAAAGGTTGCCTATCGAAGCAATCTCTCAAGCTAGCGCGAATCAGCGACAAGGCCGGTGTGGACGAGTAGCAGAGGGTGTTTGCATCCGTTTGTATGCTGAGAGTGATTTTAACTCGCGACCTGAATACACTGATCCAGAAATAAAACGCACCAATCTTGCGTCAGTGATACTGCGTATGCGCGCACTGCGCCTGGGTGAGGTGGAACTGTTTCCTTATCTGGATGCGCCTGATTCCAAAGCAATCAATGAAGGATTTAAATTACTTTACGAATTAAATGCACTGACACCCAGCAAAGAGCTTACCCAGACCGGTAAAAGCATGGCTCAGCTCCCCATCGATCCAAAATACGGACGTATGTTGGTGGTGGCGAAATCGCTTGGCTGTCTGAAAGAATTGCTGGTAATTGTTAGTGCGCTAAGCATTCAAGACCCAAGAGATATACCTGCTGAAGGAAGGCAGTTGGCGGTTGAGAGACTAGCAAAGTTTAGCCATCCTGATTCTGATTTCTTAAGCCTCGCTAAGCTTTGGGAGGACTATGAAGTTATTCGTCAGCAGTCGAATCAAAATCAGTTGAGGAAGTATTGCAAACGCAATTTTTTGTCCTACTCACGAATGCGGGAATGGCGTGAGATACACCGCCAGCTATTGCTGTCTTGCCAGAGTATGGGCTGGCGAGTAAATCAGCAAGCGGGGGACTATCGAGCAATCCATGAAAGCATAATCAGTGGTTCGCTAAATCAAATAGCGACTAAGACAGACAACAATCAATATCTGGGCAATCGAAATCGTCGCTTCAAATTACTATCTAGCTCTGTATTAAGTGACAAGAAAGTGGATTGGATCGTGACAGGCGATTTATTAGAGACCCATCAAATCTTTGCGTCTATGGCTGCTAAAATCGATCCTAAGTGGGTTGAGCATCAGGCCTTGCATCTGGTAAAGCGTGAGTATTTTGGCCCTCATTGGAGTGCTAAGCGCCAACAGGTAATGGCCTACGAAAGAGTCAACTTGTATGGACTTACCTTAACAGAAAAATCACTAATTCCGTTTGCAGATATCGATTTCGTTGCTGCCAGAGATATCTTTATTAACCAAGGCCTTGTAGATCAACAGCTGCGAACGACGTTGGATTTTTACAAGGCCAATATTGCGTTTTTGGCGGAACTGGAGCGCCAAGAGGAAAAAATTCGCAGACCGGATTTTATTCTTAGTGAGGCTGATGTGGCCCGCTTCTATGACCAAGTTATACCCCAAGAAATTGTAACAACGAGGGAACTAGAAGTATGGGTTAGAGGTTTGCTTAAATCGGCTAATCGGGACCCTACTGCCAAAAAGCGATTAGACGGCCTGATTATTGAAAGCTCTGACTTGATTAAGAATAACGAACATCAGTCTCACTTTCTTCAATTTCCAGATGATACGCAGGTTAACCAAAATAGGCTTAGCTTGGGCTACGTTTTTGACCCGCTCAGCGATAGGGATGGTGCTACGCTCAATATTCCATTGCCCCTTTTGCCCCAATTAACCGAGGCAGATATTGATTGGGCTGTACCCGGTATAGTTAGAGAGAAATGCATCGTTTTGTTAAAAGGCCTGCCTAAAGCGACCCGCAAACTGTTCATACCTGTCAGCGGCTTTGTGGATGAGATTCTACCGAATTTGTCTGCGGACGATGGAACCTTAATCGACGCGCTTATCATTCAAATAAGAAAACGAAAACAGCTCACCCTATCACGCGCTGACTTTTCTGAAGTTGAACTTGCAAAGCACCTAGTAGTTAAGATTGCCGTGACAAATGAGCAGGGCGAAGAGGTCGATTTCGACACCAGTCTCGTTAAACTAAAGAAGCGCCTACAGAACTCTGATGATAAAAATACACTGCTAACTGACGGTGAATTGACTAACAAGCTTCATCCAATCGAGCAGTCGGGTCTGCTCGATTGGTCTTTTGGAGACTTGCCTAAAAGACTTGAACTCGGTGACTCCCTTGTTTTAATTCGATATCCGGCATTGGTCGATTGTGATTCGTCCGTAAGTATTCAGCTTTTTAGTGATGAAGTTGATGCAGAGAACTCCAACCGCCTTGGCTTAACCCGGTTATTGATGTTAAAGAGCGTCCAACAGAAAAATGCCATCACTAAGTCGATGATACGCTTTATTCAGTCTATGAGTTTACAGCTGGCAGGTTCGAATATTGCGTCAATCGAACAGAGTGTGTTTGCCGTTTACAAAGAGGCATTCGACCTTCTAAGCGCTCGCCCAACTAACCAAGCGGAGTTTGTCAGGCTATTAGATTCAGGCAAAGCTAAGCTAATACCAGTTGCGGAAAAGCTTCAAACTTTGTTGAAACGCATTATTGAGCAGAAACTTGCTATAAGAAGATCTTTGAGCTCTGCAGCACTTAAAGATTTGGATTATGTGCGGGAAGATGTGCAGTCTCAACTAGAGCAACTGCTAGGAGAAAACTTTTTGCATGTGACGGATATCACACGTTTAAAGGAGTTTCCTCGGTACCTTAGCGCCATAGAATCTCGATTGCAAAAAGCCCCCCATATGGGTGCTAGAGATGCCGAAAACACTATGCTATACAAGGGTTTCTGGGGGCGTTTCGAGGCTTTATGCAATCAACATGAATACCAGACTAACTCGTCGCTGGTTGAGCTCCGATGGTTGCTAGAAGAATTCAGAGTGTCACTATTTGCGCAACATTTAGGAACCAGAGTAAGCGTGTCAACCAAGCGAATCGAGCAGCTAATTGCAACTATTTAAGCTACTCTTCGTCTAATAAGCGCCCGTTGTCACAATGATCGGCTACTTTTCTGTTTGTTAATCTAAGGCCTAACGGTCGATACTTTATGTCCATACAGCGCTATACAACATATAACATCCGCCTCTGCTGGCCCTTGAAGCAAGCAGGGATGGTTCTATTCTTATGGTTTGCGCTGTGTGGGGTAGGCTATGGGCAAACCCACGATCCGTGGCGAGACGTAAACGAGCGAGTATTCGCCTTTAACGATTTCTTTGATCGAGTTTTGGTAAGGCCGGTGGCGATTACCTACACCACATTTATACCTCGCCCGGTCAGGCAGGGTATTGGCAATTTTTTTAGCAACGTTGACGATATCAATGTGTTTGCCAACGACTTATTGCAGCTTAAGTTTAACGATGCATTGTCTGACTCCGGTCGATTTGTGCTTAACTCCACCGTTGGGTTAGGCGGTTTTTTGGATGTGGCAAGCGGTTTGGGCTTAGAAAAAAACGAAGAAGATTTTGGCCAAACCCTTGGCCGATGGGGGGTGGGTGCTGGCCCCTACGTTGTTTTGCCTATCTTTGGCACTAGCAATGTGCGCGATTCAGTTGGGTTGGTGCTAGATACGCTGTTCAATCCTATCCAATACTATGATGAGGATAGGGTGCGTCTAAGTTTGTTCGCAATGCGCGAATTAGATACTCGATCGTCACTATTGGCGCTGGATGAGTTGGTTGGCGGTGATAAATACCTCTTTTTTCGCGAAGCCTATGTTCAGCGCCGCGAATATCTAGTGAAAGATGGGCAAATTGCTGATAGTTTCTCTGACTTCTAAGGTTTGAGCCTCGCAAACTGTTCGCTTATTGCCTGCTTGGTCTGTGCTCTGTCTTAGAAGTACACTGACCCAGAGCAATTTAAGCCAAAAGAACCACCAATACGACTTCCTAGTACCTGATGAACCCATTGCTGACTGAATCAATTTCCCATAATCCGACCCTGCTCCTCATCGATGACGACGAAGCCGTGCGTCGCAGCTTCTCGGTTTATCTTAATGATAGCGGCTACAAGATTGTGGAAGCGAAAAACGGTAAAGAGGGGGTCGCGCTATTCAACTCGACCAAGCCGGATTTGGTACTTTGCGACTTGAGAATGCCAGACGTCGATGGCTTAGATGTAATTCGCGAAGTCGCTGCTAAGGACGTTGCGACGCCTATTATTGTCATATCGGGCTATGGTGAGGTTGAGGATGCGGTAGAAGCCCTGCGTTTAGGCGCGGCTGACTACTTGATGAAGCCCATTAAGAATCTAGAAGTGCTGGAACACTCTGTGCGGCGTGGCTTGCAACAAGCAACACTGCTTAAGGAAAATGAGAAGTACAGCGCTGATCTGGAAAGTAGCAATACCCAGCTTCGCCATTCGCTGGACCTTTTGCGCATGGACCAGCAGGCGGGCCGCCTGGTGCAAACGCGACTTCTACCAGACACTCCCATTGATCTTGAGGGGTTTCGCTTTAGGCATAAAATTGTGCCTTCACTCTATTTAAGTGGCGACTTTGTCGACTATTGGGAAGCGGGTGGTAAATTAATCTTTTATATCGCTGATGTGTCGGGACACGGAGCCTCCTCAGCATTCGTCACAGTGCTTTTGAAATACATGGCTCGGGAAGTGACAAATCGTTTGCTGCGAGGCAACTCATCGATTTCTGTGGCAAAAATTTTGGAAGGGTTGAATGCCGAATTGTGTCAAGCAAAGTTACAGAAACATGTCACTGCTTTCATAGGCGTAATTGACCCACAAGGAGCATCCTTGACCTATTCCTGTGCGGGTCATTATCCAATGCCGATTGTTGGGCAAGCGCAAAGTTATTCTTTGCTAGAGGCAAGAAGCTTCCCACTTGGTGTTAAAACAGATGCTGATTATGATGAAACCACGCTAACAATCGAGAGAGACTTTACTATCAATTTGTTTTCCGACGGGGTTTTAGAATTGCTACAAGGGGAGGGCTTAGCTGAAAAAGAACAGCTTCTAATAGCGCTAGTAAGTCGCAGCCGAGGCGAGTTTTCGGCGATTTATGACGATTTAGCGCTTAACTCAGTATCCGATGCCCCTGATGACGTTGCCATGCTAACCATAGAAAGAATTCAGCAATAGTTACATTTATAAAGCTAGGCATCCCGAGCCGTGAGTTTGGTTTTTATAAAATCAGAGTGGGATACATAGATTAGATCCGCAATTCTCCGTATTAAATGCTCTTCATATTTATCTAAGGTTTCGTCGGAAAAAGCGATTCTCCACATGTTTTCGACCAATTGAACTTTTTGTGTATAGTCATAATGATCATTGATCAGGCGTGTAAATTCATACAATGACGTTGCTCGCTTAGCCTGTTCTTCTGCCAACTCCACAAGGTCTTCAATCTCGCTCTCGGATAAATCGAGGCTGTTACTTAAGACTTCCAAAAAGGCCGCAGCTTCTCGATCGTCCAGTTGGTGATCTGAGTTCATCACTTCTATCATGAGTGCAGCGCTGGCAAGGTTTAGTTGATGAGCGGTTTTTGTCGCCGCACCCTCTACCGCATCACCAATTTTTGCGTCGAAGAAAGACTTAATGGTACTAAACATGGTTTGAAATGGCCTCGTTTGCTTGATAATGACTTGGAGTTTACTCGACGTAAGACATTGCATCGAGTAGTACGGTTATACCCGCACCCTGCTTGAACGCGTTTTCCGATAAATGCCGTCTAAATTGTTTTCCGCCTTTCTGGCCTTTGTAAAGGCCCAGTATGTGCCTCGTTATATGCTGTAGCGGAATGCCTTGCTCCAGTTGCTTCTCTACGTAGGGAAGGTAGTTTGCTAAATACTCAGTACGACTTAAAGCGCAGCTTGGTTCGTTGAATAATTGAGAGTCCACTTGGGCGAGCATATAGGGGTTTTGATAGGCTTCTCTTCCAATCATCACCCCGTCGACATATTGGCAGTGGTGGTGGATCGAGTCGAAGTCTTTAATTCCGCCGTTGATTATTATTTCCAATTCCGGGTAACGAGTTTTTATTTTGTAAACCCGGTCGTAAATCAGGGGAGGAACTTCGCGATTTTCTTTTGGTGAGAGGCCTTTTAGTATGGCTTTGCGCGCATGAATAATAAAACACCGGCAGCCACCGGCAGCTACGGTCTCTACGAATTCTACTAAAAATTCTTCGCTGTCATTATCGTCGATCCCCAATCGACACTTTACCGTCACTGGAATAGAGACAGCGCTGCCCATCGACTCCACACATTCTGCAACCAATTTTGGCTCCGCCATTAGGCAAGCACCAAACGCGCCAGATTGCACTCTATCACTTGGGCAGCCCACATTGAGATTAATTTCCTGGTAGCCAGCTTGCTCGCCAAATGCTGCGCATTGTGCAAGTTGAGTCGGGTCGCTGCCACCTAGCTGCAATGCGCAGGGTTGCTCCGCAAGATCGTGTTGCAGAAGGTACTGTCTGTCACCAAAAAGTAGGGCACCACTGGTCACCATTTCTGTGTATAGCAGTGTATGTTTGGAAAACTGACGCAAGAACATCCGGTCATGTCTGTCAGTCCAATCCATCATCGGGGCAACGCAAAATTTGCGAGAGAAATTCATGGTTTGTTTGCGCTTTTGCTCCAGTTGATGAAAAAAGGGGAATTATAGCAGTTCGGTATTAAAACGCTTTAGCGTATAATGCCTGCCTCACTAAACACCCATAACGGTTTGAAATGTCACAGATTAGAACTCGCATAGCCCCATCGCCTACCGGTGACCCTCACGTGGGTACAGCCTACATCGCGTTATTTAATCGCTGTTTTGCCCATAGCTTGGGAGGCAAGTTTGTACTTCGAATTGAAGATACGGATGCAGTAAGAAGCACTGAGAAATCCGAACAGGACATTCTTGAATCGTTGCAGTGGCTTGGTCTTAGTTGGGATGAAGGCCCTGGGATTGGAGGTGATTACGGGCCTTATCGGCAAAGCGAGCGTGGCGCAATTTATGAGAAGCATATTCAAACACTGCTTGATACGGGCAATGGGTTTCATTGTTTCTGCACCTCCGATCGATTAGACGCCCTTAGAAAAGAACAAATGGAAAATAAACAAGCCGTTGGCTATGACGGCCACTGCTTGCATCTCGACAAAGAGACAGTTGCCCAGAAATTGGCAGCGGGAGAGCCTTGTGTTATTCGAATGAAAGTGCCTCGCGAGGGAGAGTGCAAATTTGATGACTTGCTGCGGGGGCCGGTGTCTATTGCGTGGTCGCAAATTGATATGCAAGTGCTAATCAAGTCCGATGGCAAACCGACATACCACTTTGCCAATGTGGTGGACGATCACCTAATGAAAATAAGCCATGTGATACGTGGTGAAGAGTGGATTAACTCCGCGCCTAAACATATTTTACTCTATCAATACTTTGGCTGGGATGTGCCTGTCCTCTGCCATATGCCTTTGCTAAGAAATCCCGACAAAAGCAAACTGAGTAAGCGCAAGAACCCCACTAGTATTCGTTATTACCAAGCCATGGGCTATCTACCGCAAGCGTTAGTGAATTATTTGGGAATGATGGGCTGGACTATGCCCAATGGTGAAGAGAAGTTCAGCCTAGATAGCATGACAGAGCACTTTGATTTGAGCAGAGTCTCTCTAGGCGGCCCGATTTTTGATATTAAAAAGCTTGACTGGTTGAACGGCAAATACATTCGCGAAGAACTGTCAGATCTAGAGTTTGCTGAGGCATTTGTTAAGTGGGCGTTTCCTGCTGGCAAAGTGTCGGCTATCGTCCCGTTATTGAAGCAGCGAGTTGAACGTTTTAGCGACGTTGTGGACTTAGGTGGATTTTTTCTCAGCGGCAGCCTTGGGCTATCAGCGGATGATTTCGCTCATAAGCAGATGGAACCAAGCCAGCTCCTTAAAATTCTTCAGTTTGCGCTTTGGCATTTGGAGAGCTTGCCTAACGCCGGCAGAGATGACGTGGAGAAAGCCCTTCAGAGTCTCGCTGAACAAATGGGGCTTAAGATTCGCGACTTCCTCTTCCCTTTGTTTGTTGCGATTAGTGGCAAAGCGGTGTCAACCTCTGTATTCGATTCCATTGCCGTATTAGGTTTGGATATTACCAGGGCGCGAATACGAGACAGCATTGCAGTGCTTGGTGGTATTTCGAAAAAAATGGATAAAGAATTGGAGCGGAGCTACCGCGAGATTTCTCCATATTCCCAGACTTAACACATGCTCGAATTGACTTGGCGGCGTGCTGTGCTTAGAATGCGCCTCCTCCAAGTTGTATGGGGCCTTAGCTCAGCTGGGAGAGCGCAACGCTGGCAGCGTTGAGGTCACCGGTTCGATCCCGGTAGGCTCCACCAAATAAAGCCCGAGCATTAGAAGGGCGGTGCTAAGTTCTGTTGAAAGTTGATTCCTGATGGGATGCTGTGAGACAGGAATTTAGAAGCAAAAAAAAGGCGCGTCGACTATTTCGAGGCGCCTTTTTTATTGTCTGACTGTTACTTCACTGGGTAATCGCGCTTTACATGGCCTTTGTAGAGCTGGCGTGGGCGGCCGATTTTGTAGTCGCCACTCATCATTTCATTCCAGTGGGCAATCCAGCCTGGAGTTCGGCCCGTCGCAAAAATAACAGTGAACATGCTAGTTGGGATACCGATGGCTTTTAAGATGATACCCGAGTAGAAGTCCACGTTAGGGTAGAGTTTCTTTTCTATAAAATAATCGTCCTCTAAGGCGATTTTTTCGAGTTTGCGTGCAATTCTAAACAGTGGATCGTTCTCGATACCAAGTTCGTCTAGCACTTCATCACAGATTTCTCGCATTACTTTAGCTCGAGGGTCAAAATTCTTATATACCCGATGACCAAAACCCATTAGGCGGAAAGGATCTGACTTGTCTTTCGCTTTTAAGATGAACTCTTCAATTCGAGATTCATCGCCTATTTCATCTAACATTTCTAGCACCGCTTCGTTTGCTCCGCCGTGTGCTGGGCCCCATAGAGCCGCTGTGCCCGAAGCTATACATGCGTAGGGATTGGCACCTGTAGAGCCGGCCAGTCGCACTGTGGATGTCGAGGCGTTTTGCTCATGGTCCGCGTGCAGCAGGAAGATGGTGTCCATGGCTTTAGCAAGGGTGGGGCTTACCTTGTAGTTCTCGCAGGGGGTTCCGAACATCATGTGGAGGAAGTTTTCGCTAAGACTCATGTCATTTTGCGGGTACATCATCGGCTGCCCAATGCCATGCTTGTAACACATCGCCGCCAAAGTGGGCATCTTGGCTATTATGCGGTGTGCGGAGGTCATGCGGTGTTCGGGGGATTCGATTTTCAGGTCATCATGGTAAAAGGCAGATAGAGCGCCTACGACGCCGCAGAGCATGGCCATGGGGTGAGCATTACGTGGGAAGCCGCGGAAAAACTCATATATTTGTTCATCTACCATAGTGTGGTAGCGAATCGTGTTCTCAAATTTGGCGCTCTCTTCACTGTTAGGCAATTCGCCGTTTAGCAGTAGGTAGCAAGTCTCCAAAAACGTTGAGTGTTCCGCTAACTGTTCGATAGGGTATCCGCGGTGCAGCAATATGCCAGCATTGCCGTCGATGTAAGTGATCTCTGAATCGCACGCTGCAGTAGAAACAAAGCCGGGATCGTAGGTAAAAATGCCCTTGCTTACCAAACTCCGAACGTCCACTACATCAGGACCAGTACTGCCTTCATAAACGGGCAACTCTATGACTTTGTCTATCCCGTCTATGGTTAGCTGGGCCTTTTTATTACTCATGCCGGACTCCTAAATTTAGCAGATAGTTAATATTCTTTTTTATAACAATGGATTAGAGCTTAATGCTAGTGTAGTTTATCAGCCCTTGTCAGTCATTTTGGGGCCCGCAATACTAGGAATAGAGTGACGTCAATGTCAAATCTTTCTGCCACCACAACCTACTCTTCTCAGCTCAATTAACAATAGCTCAGAACGGCGAAAGATTTACATTTTCAACATAAATCTAAGTACTGTGCTAAACCGTAAAGAGGGAAGTACGATTGTTTTTAGGCTTTCAGTTTTTCGATGACAAAATATTGTCATAAACGGGACCGTAAACCGAAGATTTATTGTATTGACGGGGCTATACGCATATACTTTCCGGCGTTTTAAATGCCCAATTTGTATAAGTATTTCAAATAGTTTGCGAGCTTTTGTAGACATTAAAACCCTCGCAAGATTCATTAAATAGCTAACGGATTCAGCATAACGTGAAAGATACAAGACCAGTTAATCTAAACCTCCTCGTTTTTCGCTGGCCTATCATGGCCATTACCTCGATTTTGCATAGACTCAGCGGTGTTTTGTTGTTTTTTGGCACAGCCGTGCTGCTCTACTTGTTGCAGATGTCTCTAAGTTCCGAAGCCGGCTTCGCCAGCACGCAGGAATTGCTGGAAGGTAACTTTGTCAAATTTGTGCTGTGGTTCATTATCTCCGGTTTGCTCTATCACCTTATCGCGGGGGTGAAGCACTTGATTATGGACTGGGGGTTTGGCGAGACCATTGAGGGCGGCAAACTGGGTTCAATTCTAGTACTGGCAGCGTCATTTGTGGCAATTGCTGCGGCAGGAGTTTGGATATGGTAACGAATGCAACGAGTTTGAGCCGCTCAGGTCTGTCTGATTGGCTGATTCAACGCTTTAGCGCGGTCATTTTAGGGGCTTACTCTCTCTGCTTGCTTGGTAGTTTTGCGATGCAGCCAGACATGGATTATTCCGCTTGGAACCAATTGTTCGCAAACACGGGCATGAGGTTATTCAGCATCATCGCAATTTTCGCGCTGTGCGCTCATGCGTGGATTGGCATCTGGACAATCACTACAGACTATTTACACGAGGCTCACGTGGGGTCATTTGCCACAGCGATTCGACTTTTTGTTCAAGCAGTATGTGCTCTGGTCACAGTAGTTTACCTGCTGTGGGGCATACAGATTTTTTGGGGAAGCTAGATGACAGCTATGCGCAGTATTTCGTTTGATGCGGTGATTGTTGGCGGTGGCGGCGCTGGTATGCGCGCTGCTTTGCAGTTGGCACAGTCTGGGTACAAAACCGCTGTAATTTCAAAAGTATTTCCGACGCGATCCCACACAGTGTCTGCACAGGGCGGTATCACTTGTGCAATCGCAAGCGCCGATCCAAATGATGATTGGCGCTGGCACATGTATGACACGGTCAAAGGCTCAGACTACATCGGCGATCAAGATGCCATTGAATACATGTGTAGCGAAGGCCCTCAGGCGGTCTTCGAAATGGAGCACATGGGCTTGCCATTTTCCAGAACGGAAAACGGGCGTATTTATCAAAGGCCATTCGGCGGTCAATCCAAGGACTATGGCAACGGCGGACAAGCGGCTAGAACCTGCGCAGCGGCTGACAGAACGGGCCATGCTTTGTTGCACACGCTTTATCAGGGAAACCTAAAGAATAATACGGTATTTCTGAATGAATGGTATGCCGTAGATCTGGTAAAAAATCAAAGCGGAGAAGTGGTAGGCGTCATAGCTATCAACATCGAAAATGGTGAGACCGTCTTGGTTAAATCTAAGGCAACTGTATTTGCAACGGGCGGCGCTGGGCGAATCTACGCCTCCACAACTAACGCCATGATCTGCACCGGCGATGGCGCAGGAATGGCAATTAGGGCGGGCTTCCCTCTGCAGGATATGGAAATGTGGCAATTCCATCCAACGGGCATTTACGGGGCTGGAACCTTAGTTACCGAAGGTTGCCGCGGTGAAGGCGGCTACTTGATTAACAAAGACGGCGAGCGATTCATGGAGCGCTACGCGCCCAATGCCAAAGACCTTGCAGGCCGCGACGTGGTGGCTAGGTCCATGATCTTAGAAATTATCGAAGGCCGTGGCTGCGGTGAAAACGGCGATCACGTAAAGCTGAAATTAGATCATTTAGGTGAAGACGTATTGAACGCCAAATTGCCGGGTATTTTGGAACTATCCCGAACTTTTGCCCATGTCGATCCTGTCAAAGAACCTATTCCTGTTGTGCCAACTTGCCACTATATGATGGGAGGTATTCCAACCAACGTAAATGGACAGGCATTAACTCTTAATTCAGCCGGCGAAGATCAAGTGATTCCGGGGCTGTTCGCAGTGGGCGAGGCTGCTTGTGTTTCTGTGCATGGTGCAAACCGCTTGGGCGGCAATAGTTTGCTCGATCTGATTGTGTTCGGGCGTGCTGCCGGCAAGCATATCGAGGAAATGCTGCAGCAAGGTCTAGAGCAGCGACAAGCCAGCGATAGCGATATCGATTTTGCCATGTCGAGACTTGCGCGCTTGAATGAAAGCACCCAAGGAGAGAGTGTTCCTGCACTGCGCGCTGAATTGCAAAAAACCATGCAGAATCACTTTGGAGTGTTCCGCAAAGGCGAGTTCATGCAAGAGGGCATTAAGAAGTTAAACGAACTGCGCGAAAGACTGAACAATGTTCACCTTAGTGACAAGAGCAACACGTTCAATACGGCGCGTATTGAAGCGTTGGAGTTAGAGAACTTGTTTGAAGTAGCTGAAGCAACTGCAATATCTGCCGAAGCAAGAACTGAAAGTCGCGGCGCACATGCGCGAGATGATTTCAGAGATCGAGATGATGAAAACTGGCTTTGCCACTCAATGTACTTTCCTACCGATAAATCAGTGGGCAAGCGTTCAGTGAACTTCAAGCCAAAAACAGTGGAAACTTTTCAACCAAAGATTCGTACTTACTAAACTTAACTGATATTTCGAGATGGTGAACCGTGTTAGTTAGCATATATCGCTACAATCCAGAAACCGACTTAAAGCCGGTGATGCATGATGTTGAAGTCAATATTCCTGAAGGCAAAGACCTGATGGTGCTTGACGTTTTAAATCTTGTTAAGGAAAAGGATCCAACAGTTGTCTACCGTCGCTCCTGCCGCGAAGGCGTGTGTGGTTCAGACGGCATGAATATTAATGGTAAGAACGGCTTGGCGTGTATCACTCCACTTTCAGAGGCCGTAAAACCAGGCAAGAAACTTGTTTTAAGACCTCTTCCGGGTCTGCCTGTTATTCGTGACTTAGTCGTTGATATGTCAATCTTCTACAAACAATTTGAGAAGGTAAAGCCGTTCCTTATTAACGATACGCCGGCACCGGCGATTGAGAGACTTCAGTCGCCAGAAGACAGAGCCAAGCTAGATGGTCTTTATGAGTGCATTCTATGCGCGTGTTGCAGTACCAGTTGCCCCTCTTTCTGGTGGAACCCTGATAAGTTTATTGGTCCAGCCGGACTGCTTCAGGCCTACAGATTTTTAGCGGATAGCCGAGATACAGCAGCAGCTGATCGATTGGCAGGTCTTGATGACCCCTTCAGTGTATTTCGATGCAGAGGAATTATGAATTGTGTCTCTGTTTGTCCCAAAGGCTTAAATCCAACCCGAGCAATAGGGCATATCCGAAGCATGTTGATTTCCCAGGGCACTTGATCAGTTTATTTTCCATTGAGCAAAGGATTCTGCTGTCGCTAAGACAGGCAATGTTGAGGTAGAAGATGCAACAATCAATTCTGGAACTAATGAGGGGCACTGGACACATCTCTGGGTCAAACGCGGAGTATGTTGAAGAGCTTTACGAAAGCTATTTGGCCGATCCGGCATCGGTTCCAGATCAGTGGGGCGACTATTTTTCTTCCCTTGCCAACGGCAGTTCCAACAAAGTAGCGGATGTATCTCACTCAACCATCCGCAAAGACTTTAAGGCCCTTAGCAAGCGCAGCAGATTTGCGCCGGTAATTAGTAATGATGCGGTTATTAATTCCGAGCATGAAAGTAAACAAGTTAAAGTACTGCAACTGATAAGCTCCTACCGAGTCAGGGGGCATCAAAAAGCAGGGTTGGACCCACTTGGATTGATGCATCGTGAGCGAGTTCCAGATTTAGAATTAGAGTTTCATGATCTATCCCCGGTTGATTATTCCACCGCATTCCAAACCGGTTCACTATTTATTAGTCGAGACATTGCACCCCTCAGAGACATTGTCGATACCTTAGAGCGTATCTACTGCAGCAAAATCGGCTATGAGTTCATGCATATCGTGAATTTAGAAGAAAAGCAGTGGATTCAGCAACGTATCGAAACCAATGATGGGGTTTTTGCTTTTGCGCCAGAGGTTAAGAGGCATCTATTAGAGCGACTGACCGCGGCTGAAGGATTGGAAAAGCATCTAGACTCAAAATATCCAGGCACAAAACGTTTCGGCTTAGAGGGCGGCGAAAGCATGATTCCTGCACTGGACGAGTTGGTGCAAAGGGCAGGGAAATACGGCGCGAAAGAGATTGTGCTGGGTATGGCACACCGCGGTCGCCTCAATGTCTTAGTCAATATTTTGGGTAAAAACCCGGCCGACTTGTTCGATGAATTCGAAGGTCGTGCGGTGTACCAAAGTTCCGGTGATGTGAAATACCACCAGGGCTTTTCATCTAACATCATGACGGAAGGCGGTGAAGTTCATATGGCGATGGCGTTTAATCCATCCCATCTTGAAATTGTGGCTCCTGTAGTTGAAGGCTCTGTTAGAGCCAGACAATCTCGTCGTAATGACAAAGAAGGCTCGAAAGTCGTACCAATTATCATCCATGGTGATGCTGCATTCGCAGGCCAAGGTGTGGTTATGGAGACTTTTCAAATGTCCAAAACACGGGCTTATGCGACCGGTGGAACGGTGCATATCATCGTCAATAATCAAGTGGGCTTCACTACTAGTCGACAAGATGATGCACGCTCAACTGAATATTGTACCGATGTGGCAAAAATGGTTCAGGCACCTATTTTTCACGTCAACGCAGATGACCCAGAAGCTGT
>CAYGRT010000007.1:27883-118457 GCA_964352355.1 uncultured Pseudohongiella sp.
CAAAAATGGTTCAGGCACCTATTTTTCACGTCAACGCAGATGACCCAGAAGCTGTATTGTTTGTTACTCAGTTAGCCTTAGATTTTAGATATCAGTTTAAAAAGGATGTGGTGATAGACCTCGTATGCTATCGCCGCCGCGGTCACAATGAAACAGACGAGCCGGCGTCTACACAGCCTTTGATGTATGCAGCGATAAAACAGCATAAATCAACTCGAGTACTTTATGCGGAGGCGTTGAGCCAGCAAGGTATCGTTAGCATCGAAGAATCTGATGTTTGGAACAAGAACTATCGTGATGCGCTAGACACTGGTGAGCACGTGGTAAAGAGCTTAGTGAAAGAGCCTAATGTGGAATTGTTTGTCGATTGGAGTCCTTATCTAGGGCACGCTTGGAGTTCTCACTACAATACATCTATTCCGTTAACGACCTTGAAAGGGTTGGCTAAAAAATTAGTTAAAGTGCCAAAAGGTTTTACAGTACAGCGACAAGTTAAGAAAATTTTGACTGATCGTACTGCAATGGCTGAAGGTGAATTGGCGGTCGATTGGGGTTTTGCAGAGACTTTGGCTTATGCCAGCATATTGATCACCGGCAATAAAGTTCGTATTACTGGGCAAGATGTTGGTCGGGGTACTTTCTCCCATCGACACGCGGTGCTTCATGATCAGAAAACCGGTGAGTCTTATACGCCACTGCAGAGCCTGCAAAACAATCAAGCTAAATTTACAATTTATGATTCTTTGTTATCAGAGGCCGCCGTATTGGCATTCGAGTACGGATATGCAACGACTATCCCGAATGCCTTAGTTATTTGGGAAGCTCAGTTCGGCGATTTTGCCAACTCCGCTCAAGTGGTAATTGATCAGTTTATTACCAGCGGCGAGCACAAATGGGGGCGATTGTGTGGGCTTACATTGCTATTACCTCATGGTTATGAGGGGCAAGGGCCAGAGCATTCATCAGCGCGATTAGAGCGGTTCTTGCAGCTTTGTGCTGAGCATAATATTCAGGTCTGTGTTCCGACGTCTTCCGCCCAAGTATTCCACATGCTGCGCAAGCAAGTGCTATGCCCACTGCGTAAACCTCTTGTTGTTATGTCGCCAAAGAGTTTGCTGCGGCATAAAGAGTCGGTATCAACAATGGAAGAACTGGCTGAAGGTTCATTCAAAGTAGTGCTAGATGAGACAGATGATTTTGATCCAAGCTCGATTAAGCGTTTAATCGTCTGCAGCGGAAAAGTCTATTATGACCTGCGCAGTGAACGTCGGGAGCGGGGGATAACGGACATAGCGATCATAAGACTGGAACAGCTCTATCCGTTCCCACACGATGAGTTTGCCAATTGCATTGCTCAATACAAGAATCTTGAATCCATTATGTGGTGCCAAGAGGAACCGATGAATCAAGGGGCGTGGTATTCCAGTCAGCATCACATTCGTCGCGCCGTGAATGAGCATTTCCCTAACGTGTATCTGCAGTATGTCGGCCGTGAAGCCTCGGCTTCAGTAGCGGCGGGATATCCGGCATTGCACTTGAGCCAGCAGAAAAAATTTATTGATGAAGCCTTAGGTTAGCCAACACTCTTACTACCATAAGATCCTGATAAGCAGGTTTTGTGAAAAGGACACACTATGACAATTGAAATAAAAGCCCCAACTCTCCCAGAGTCAGTTCCCGATGGCACTATTGCCACATGGTATAAAAAAGTTGGAGACTCAGTTGCTCGAGACGAGCTTTTGGTTGATATCGAAACGGATAAAGTTGTCATAGAAGTGGTGTCACCTACAGATGGTGTTTTAAAAGAAATTATTAAAAACGCCGGCGATACTATAGTTAGTAACGAAGCCATTGGCAGTGTGCAAGCCGGCGAAGTCGCTACTAGCCCGGCGGCAGAACCGCAGCCAACAGAGGTGGCTCAGACTCAAGTACCTGCTGAAACAGGGGTAATCTTGAGCCCTGCGGCAAAGAAAATGGTTGAAGAGAAGTCTCTTGATGCCAACGCGATAGCAGGCACTGGCAAAGCGGGTAGGGTTACCAAAGAAGATGTGATCGCTCACGGTAGCTCGGCCAAACCAGCTGCTGCGAGTTCGTCGTTAAACGCATCAATATCAAGTGATGGTCGCATTGAAGAGCGGGTTCCAATGAGTCGACTTCGAGCTAAAGTTGCTGAGCGATTGCTACACGCCACGCAATCGACAGCCATGTTGACGACTTTCAATGAAGTGAACATGCAGCCGGTAATGGACATTCGCAATCGCTATAAAGATGAATTTGAAAAAGTTCATGATGGTGTTCGCCTAGGCTTCATGTCGTTCTTTGTTAGAGCTAGTATCGAAGCCTTGAAACGCTTCCCCGCGGTAAACGCGTCCTTAGATGGTCAAGATATTATTTATCACGGCTATCAAGATATAGGCGTTGCGGTAGGCTCGCCTCGCGGCTTGGTTGTGCCGGTGCTTCGAAATGCCGACAATATGAGTCTCGCTCAAATCGAGAAGACTATTCGGGAGTTTGGAGTAAAAGCTCAGGACGGTAAACTTGCCATCGACGAATTAACTGGGGGCACATTTACAATATCAAACGGCGGGGTCTTCGGGTCTTTGTTGTCCACTCCAATTATTAACCCACCGCAGACTGCGATTTTAGGCATGCACAAAATTCAAGACCGCCCAATGGCAGTCGATGGCGAGGTTAAAATTTTACCAATGATGTACCTGGCACTCTCTTACGATCATCAAATGATTGATGGTAAAGAGGCAGTACAATTCTTAGTGACAATCAAAGAACTGTTAGAAGATCCAACGCGATTGATTCTCGAAATTTAAAGGTTCACTTCAGACATTTAAGAAGAGTAAATAATTATGGCTAATGAATATGATGTGGTTGTTATAGGCTCAGGTCCTGCGGGGTATGTTGCAGCCATTCGCTGCGCACAGTTGGGTCTTAAAACCGCATGCATAGAGAAGTGGTTAAACAAAGAAGAGAAAACTGTGTTTGGTGGCACTTGCCTTAATGTTGGATGCATCCCATCGAAGGCACTGCTTGACAGCTCACACAAATACCTTGAAGCCACTAAACATTTTGATGTCCACGGCATCAGTGTGGGCAAAGTGAGTATCGATGTGCCGGCAATGATCCAGCGTAAGGAAAAAGTTGTTGAGCAACTAACGGGCGGTGTGAAAGGGTTATTTGCTGGCAATAAAGTTGAGGGTATTGGTGGTACTGGCAAAGTTGTCGGAGTTAACAAAGTGTTGGTCACTGCTCATGATGGCAGTGAACAGGAATTTGCTGCTAAACACATCATAATCGCAGCGGGCTCTGTGCCCATCAATATTCCGCCTACCCCTATCGATCAAGAAACTATCGTCGATTCTACTGGCGCGCTTGAATTCCAAGAGGTTCCAAAGAAACTTGGGGTTATTGGTGCAGGAGTGATTGGTTTAGAGTTGGGCAGCGTATGGGCTCGACTGGGCGCCGAAGTGACCGTGCTAGAGGCTCTAGACGACTTCTTACCAATGACAGACCGAGCTATCGCTAAAGAAGCAGCGAAGATTTTTGCCAAGCAAGGGCTGGATATCAAGCTTGGTGCCAGAGTTACAGGTAGCAAACTAGGCAAGGGTGCCAAGAAAAACGTTACGGTTGAATACACTGACTCGGAAGGCGAGCAAAAAGCAACGTTTGATAAGCTAATTGTTGCCGTGGGTCGACGCCCTTATACCGAGGGGCTGCTTGATGACAGCGTAGGCATCGAAAAAGACGAGCGCGGCTTCATTAAAGTAAACGATCAATGCCAAACCAATATCCCTAATATTTATGCCTGTGGAGATGTAGTCCGAGGCCCAATGTTGGCACATAAAGGAAGTGAAGAAGGGGTGATGGTGGCCGAGCGAATAGCCGGCAAGAAAGCGCAGGTTAATTATGATCTAGTGCCTTCGGTTGTATACACCCATCCAGAGATAGCGTGGGTGGGGAAAAACGAAGAGCAATTAAAGGCCGAGGGAGTGGAATACAACGTCGGTACTTTCCCCTTTGTAGCCAATGGACGTGCCTTAGCGGCAAATGATTCTGATGGCTTGGTAAAACTTATTGCAGACGCTAAAACAGATCGAATTTTGGGTTGTCATATTATTAGCTCTGCTGCAGCTGACTTGTTGCAACAGATTGTGATTGCGATGGAGTTTAGCGCCAGTGCGGAAGACATTGGCTTGACCATGTTTTCGCATCCTGCACTTTCTGAAGCTGTACACGAAGCGGCTCTGGCTGCAAACGGACACGCTATTCACATTGGCAATAGAAAGCGTCGAAATTAACCTACTACACTGATGGAGCAACAATGAATTTACACGAATATCAGGCGAAGGAGCTCTTTGCCGAATACGGTCTGCCCGTATCGAAAGCGTATGCAGTTGACACGCCTGAAGATGCTGCGGCGGCGACGGCAAAAATCGGCGGTAGTAAGTGGGTGGTGAAGGCCCAAGTTCATGCCGGTGGCCGCGGCAAAGCGGGCGGAGTGAAGCTGGTTGACAGCGCACAGGAGGCCAGTGACTTTGCGGCGAGTTGGCTGGGTAAAAACTTAGTCACTTATCAGACTGATGCAAAGGGCCAGCCGGTCAGTAAGATCTTGGTTGAATCCTGTACAGATATCGCTCAAGAGCTCTATCTTGGCGCGGTAGTTGACCGGTCTACTCGACGGGTTGTGTTCATGGCCTCTACCGAGGGTGGCGTTGAAATTGAGAAAGTTGCTGAAGAAACTCCAGAGAAAATCCTAAAGGCCACTATAAACCCGCTAACAGGCGCGCAGCCATTTCAGGGTCGCGATCTTGCCTTTAGATTAGGATTGCAAGGAGCTCAAATAAAACAATTCACTCAATTGTTTTTAGGCCTGTCTAAACTGTTTCATGATTTAGATCTAGCTCTCTTAGAAATCAATCCACTGGTTATTACCGAAGAAGGCAATTTGCATTGTCTCGATGGCAAGATAAATATCGATGGCAATGCCATGTATCGACAGCCAAAACTACAAGCGATGCACGACCCTTCCCAGGAAGACGAACGGGAAGCCCATGCTGCCCAGTGGGAGCTCAATTATGTCGCCTTAGATGGAAACATTGGCTGCATGGTTAACGGTGCAGGATTGGCGATGGGCACAATGGATATTGTGCAGCTACACGGTGGCAGTCCCGCCAACTTTCTTGACGTAGGCGGTGGTGCTACGAAAGAGCGAGTGACCGAAGCCTTTAAGATTATTCTTTCTGATGACAAAGTAGCCGCTGTATTAGTGAATATTTTCGGCGGCATTGTTCGCTGCGATTTAATTGCGGAAGGTGTTATTGGCGCCGTAGAAGAAGTAGGCGTTAAAGTCCCTGTGGTGGTAAGACTGGAGGGTAACAATGCCGAGCTTGGCAGAGAAGTGCTCAGTAAGAGTGGTTTTAACATTATAGCAGCGACGAGTTTGTCGGACGCAGCAGAAAAAGTTGTAGCTGCAGCAGGGGGTGACAAATGAGTATCTTAATTAATAAAGACACAAAGGTGATTTGCCAGGGCTTTACCGGCTCACAAGGCACATTTCATTCAGAGCAAGCCATAGCCTATGGCACTAAAATGGTTGGCGGTGTAACGCCTGGTAAAGGGGGGCAAACTCATTTAGACCTGCCCGTTTTTAACACGGTAAAAGAAGCCTATGAAGCTACAGCAGCCGATGCGACTGTGATCTATGTACCCGCCGCGTTTTGTAAGGACTCAATCCTTGAAGCTGCTGATGCTGGCATTAAACTTATCGTATGCATCACAGAGGGTATTCCTACGCTAGACATGTTGGTTGCAAAAGAGGCCTGTGATCAAGCTGGAGTTCGTTTAATCGGACCAAACTGCCCAGGCGTTATCACACCGGGCGAATGCAAAATCGGCATTATGCCTGGGCATATCCATTTGCCTGGTAAGGTGGGTATTGTGTCGCGATCTGGCACACTGACCTATGAAGCGGTAAAGCAAACCACCGATTGTGGCTTTGGACAGTCTTCATGTGTTGGCATTGGAGGTGATCCAATACCTGGCTCAAACTTTATTGATATTTTGGGTATGTTTGAGGCCGATCCACAGACTGAAGCGATTGTTATGATTGGTGAAATTGGTGGCACTGCGGAGGAAGAGGCTGCGGCTTTTATCAAAGCCAATGTCACTAAGCCTGTCGTAGCCTACATCGCGGGCGTCACTGCGCCTCCCGGAAAAAGAATGGGGCATGCCGGCGCGATAATATCCGGCGGCAAGGGCACTGCAGATGAAAAATTTGCAGCACTGGGTGATGCTGGCGTGAAAACCGTACGCAGCTTGGCCGAGATTGGAAACGGTATGCGTGAACTCACTGGCTGGTAGTTTTCTACCAGCTACACCCTTCGTAAAATTCTTTCTAATTTCTTCTAAATTTTTGCTTCGCAAAAGGTTCTAATCCCTCAAGATAGTGTGATAGTCTTTCCGAAATCCGGCGTAAAACGCTGAATTTCGGAAGCTATTTTGATTTTTGTCTGATCAAAAAGATTTCGGCTCAAAGATGGTTACTTAGCTTCTCAATTTTTAAAAATTTGGGTAGTTTCGTAACTGTCTGGCGATTCATGTTATAGGGATGGTCAAAGCAAAATTTGTAACTACCAGTGATTAGTTACTCGTTTGGCTAAGTAATATGAGTCGATAGGCGAACTAGGGTAAAAAGAAAAAGTATTAACGGTTGAAATTAGTTGTTTGTACCAGTCGTGTCCCGGAACTAATTTCTTCTGAATTGTTAACAACAATAGGATGGCACATGAATAACCGTCGAATTAAAAATTTGAGTATGTCTACATTTGCACTACTCTTTTCAAGTCTCTGGGGCTATGCGCAAGCGGCCGAAATAATCGTAGACAGCAGCCTCTTGGATCAAGCTATGGATGTAATCGCTGAAAAATTCAGTGATTCCGCCGAAGCACAAGCGGAGATCACTCGCTTGCAAAACGATACAAGCTCTCTCTACGAAGAATTTAAGCGGGAGAACGATAACTTAGAATCATTACTGGTAGTAAACGCCGGTTTCCGCAAGCAGATCGCCAATCAAGAGCAGCAGATCAGAACTCTTGATGCGTCCATTGCATCGGTAGCCGAGGTTACTAGAGAAATTCCATTGCTTATGGAAAAAATGCTGACTAGCGTTGAGCAGTTTGTCGCGTTGGATTATCCCTTCCACATCGACGAACGTCAGAATAGAATTGCGTTTGCCCGAGCAGCGATAGACAACCCAGACGTGTCAATTGCTGAAAAATTTCGTCAAGTGCTGGTGATCTACCAGACTGAAACATCCTATGGCCGCACTATCGAAACTTACCCAGATACCATTAACATCAATGGTGCCGACCGTGATGTAAACATGGCGCGTATCGGCCGAGTTTCACTGATGTATCAAACTACAGATAGACAGGTTACTGGGGCGTGGGATAACAACGCGCGCGCTTGGGTAGAGCTTCCTGCAGGTGACTACCGCACAGCTATTCAAACAGCCATCCGAGTAGCGTCTTCTCTAGATGCTCCGAAGATTATCGATTTACCTGTTATGGCTCCGGAGGCTGCGCAATAATGAAAAACTTAATTAAATACGTAGGCTTTACAGCCACTACTGTTTTTGCTTTGTCCTCTATGCAAGCCGTTGGACAAGCAGGAAATCTTACCGACCTTCTAGATCTAGTGCGCCGCGATGCGGTAGCTGAATCAGAAGATTACCGCTCGCGTGTGCAAGAGTTTGAGCGCAACGCAAACCGCCAGCAAGAGATTTTGGATATCACTAAGCAGCGCTACGAGGAGCAAGAAGCTCTGCAGGAGCAGCTCAGTGATACATTTGAAGAAAATCAAATCACTATTGGACAGAAGCGAGAAATTCTCCGTGATGCTCGTGGTGACTTAAACGAGTTGTTCGGTACCTTGCAAGGGGTGGCGGGTGACTTCCTAAGCACATTCGAAGATTCATTGATCAGCGCACAGTACCCTGGCCGCTCGGAAGCGATAGAAGGCTTTATCGAAAAAGCGGGTAGTACTATCGATCAATTGAATGTGTCTGAAATCGAAACTTTTTGGTACTACATGCAGCAAGAGATGACTGAATCTGCACGTGTTGTAACTTACAGCGGCGAAGTTACTCTACCAACGGGTGATACGGTTAATCGTCAAATTACACGTATTGGTTCGTTTAATGCCGTGTCTGAAGGTGATTACCTGAGCTACTCAGGAGAGATCGGGCATTTACAGGTCCTACCAAAGCAGCCTCCTGCCGGTATTGTTGCGTCTGCGCGGGCGCTTGAGTCAGCGACGTCTGGCTTCACCAAAGTGGGCATCGACCCAACCGGTGGCGTTGGCGGCCAGGTGATGGCCAACCTTGTAAACTTCCCAAGTGCACAAGAGCAGGTTCAAGCTAACTCGGGCACGATTGGTTTCATTATCATTGGTGTTGGTGTGGTTGGTATCCTATTAGGTTTTTATCGACTTCTCATGCTGATGCTAATTTCGGTGAAAGTGCGGTCACAGCTTAAGAGCGATAAAGCCACTAAGAATAATCCTCTGGGCCGCGTGTTGATGGTTGCTGAATCGAACCCTGATGCCGACACTGAGACGCTTGAGCTTAAGCTTGGCGAAGCCATTTTGAATGAAACACCTGCCCTTGAAAGCATGTTAACGCTAATCAAGATGATCGCGACTATCGCGCCACTTGGCGGATTGCTTGGTACGGTAACAGGCATGATCGTGGTGTTCCAGCAGATCACAGTTTACGGTGCGGGCGATCCGACTATCATGGCTGGCGGTATTTCATCTGCATTGATGACTACGGTGTTAGGTATCGTTGTTGCGATTCCAACGATTTTCATGCACACGGTTGTTAAAAGCCGTGCGGATGCAATCATTCACATCTTGGAACAGCAGGCCACTGGTATGATCGCTCAGAAAGCAGAGCGTTTAGCGGGCGGCCGGTCATAACTGCTAAGGAATAAAAATAATGTATTTCTTTATTCTAGATATTCTTGACGCGGTTAATACCTTTATGGAGAGAGGAGGGTCGGTGCTAACTGTTATCGCCGCTCTTCTTCTCGTCAAATGGTCCTTAGTGTTTGAGCGAATTTGGTATCTCAACACGACCCACAAGAAGAATGTCAAATCAACATTGGCGGAATGGAATGCTCGTTCCGATACCAAGTCTTGGAGTGCTCATCATATCCGCAACATGATGATCTCCAAGATTTCCCTTGATATGAAGAGCACCTTGCCAATTATCGAAGTATTGGTGACGATTTGTCCTTTGCTTGGACTGATCGGCACGGTAACGGGGATGATCGAAGTGTTCTTCATAATGGCTGTTAGTGGTGGCGGTGATGCTAAGTCGATGGCTGGCGGTGTATCTAAAGCGACAATACCAACAATGGCAGGAATGGTAGGAGCTATATCGGGGATTTTCGCGTTTAACTATTTGAAGTCAAAAGTTGACCGAGACCTTGAACTGCTAGAAGACCATTTGCCACTTAGTAACTAGCTAGTTATCTGAGTCAAAACAAATATAGACAGACCTTAGGGCAAACACATAATGAAATCAGGGTTAATGAAAAAGAAGGCTGCAGAAGAAGCGGGTGAGATCGATCTCACCCCCATGCTCGATGTGGTGTTTATCCTTCTTATCTTTTTTATCGTTACATCTGTATTCGTCACCGAGGCAGGTATTGAAGTCACAAAACCAGAGGCATCGACTGTTGATGAAACCTCAGGGGATCTGATTTTGATAGCTGTGGGCGAATCAGGTGATATATGGATTGATGGTGAGATGATCGATCCGCGCTTCATTCGATCACGTTTCGAATTAAGACTTGCAGATGCCCCAAATTCCGCAGTGATCATTCAAGCTGACGCGAATTCGGACAATGAAGGTGTCATGAAGATTCTTGAGGCGGCTCGAGAAGCGAATATTCTTAATGTTTCGATATCTGCGGAGGCATAGACGATGGTTGTAGTCAGATGGGCAGTATCTATGGTGCTAGCGGCATTAATCACGCTGGCTCTGTTCTATTTCATGCAATATCTAATCGCCACAGGTGAAAACTTTGATCAGCGTGCCACGGTAATCAAAATTGTCGACGCCACAATGCCGGAAATCGTGAACGAGGTTATTGAGGAAATTGACAAGCCAGAACTAATTGAAGAGGTAAATCAGGATGTGCCTGATACACCGGATAAGCAAATCAGCTTAAACGATGGTCCAGCACTAAACATCGATCGTGGTGGTGCCAATATCGAAACTGGCCTTGATATTGGTAACGCAGCTATTTCGGCAACCGATGGGGACTATTTGCCACTGGTTGCTATTGCGCCCCAATATCCAACTCGTGCCGCGCAGCGGGGAATACAGGGTTGGTGTTTAGTGAGTTTTACCGTGAATGGATTAGGCAACGTTGAGGAAGACACCATTGTAGTTGTTGATGCGGAACCAGCCAGCATATTCGATAGATCATCAATTCGTGCTGCCGCCAGGTTCAAGTTCCAGCCTAGAGTAGTTGACGGAGAAGGCGTGTCGGTGCCTGGCGTCCAATACTTGTTCCGTTACCAGCTAGAGGAATAATAAGAATGAGATTGATAAATAAATTAAAGCTGGGGTTTCTCATTGGATTGTTAAGCATTCCAATGCTGCCAGCTTCCTTAGTGTTAGCCGGTGAAGAGCAGCGCGCTCCTCCAGAGGCTCGCTCCGCTGGCACGCTGAGTGATCAAGTGCTGCGGGCTATCTCTACTATATCTGAGATGATGTCTCCTGAAGACCCAGATGATCCACCTGATTTAGAGGGTGCGAAACGGGAGTTGGACGAGCTTTACGAGCGTCGATACGACAGAATGAACGATTTCGAAAAATCGACCATTCTCAATTTCTATACTAACTACTACCTAACCATAGAAGATTATCCAGGTGCGCTGCGTATTTTCGAGCAGATCCTCACCATTGAAGAACTCCGCGAAGATATCCGTTTGCGCACTTTACGCTCACTCGGTCAGATCTATGCAGCAGAAGAAAACTGGCAGGGATCAATCGATAACTATGTTAAGTGGCGTGAGTTGTCTATAGACGAAGACCCAATTGTTTTTCGGGGTTTGTCTTACGCACACTATCAGTTGGAGCAATATGCTCAGGCAGAGCCCTATTGGCTGCAGTATATGGAAATGGCCTTAGCTGCCGGTGAAGAACTCGGTCGTGATGACTATGCTTATCTCAACGGTATCTACTTTACCTTGGAAGACTACGAAAAGGCGCTTGAGGTTACTAAGACGATGATCATGTTGTTTGATGATCCTCGAGATTGGTTAAATTTGAGTGCCGTATATGCAAGCGTTGATGATGAGGCGCGACGAATTCGGTCTCTTAATCTTGCCTATTTAAAAGGGGTTATCGAGGACGAAAATCGCTACCTGAATCTTGGTCAGTCAATGGCTGGAATTGAGATAGCTCATAGTGGCTCTAAAATTATCAAGGAAGGCTTAGATAAGAGCATCATTGAGGAAAACGAAGATAACATTAACACTATTACTCAAATGTTAATGATCGCTAGTGAATTCGAGAGGGCCTTGCCTTACGCCGAGCGCTTAGCAGACTTGGATGATTCTGGTGATGGCTTCGATACTCTAGGCTACATCCATTACGTTCTTGCCAACTACCAAGACGCTGCAGACGCGTTCCAAGCGGCGGTAGATAAAGGAGGTCTATCAGACAAGTCCGCGACTTTGCTGTTCCTGGCTCGAGCACTGTTGGAATTGGACGAGTTTTCAGCCGCTGAGCAGGCAGCCAAAGACGCAGCGGAGGCCGGTGATACGCGGGCACAGCAAGCCGCAAACAATTATCTTAATTTTATTACTGCGACTAGGGATCGTACTAACTTGATCGCATCACGAAAAGCAGATGCGATCGATTTTTATGAAGGTTATCCACCACTGCAGTAAATGAGTTATGCAAGAATGAGTTTGGTACCTTGAAAAATTAGCTGCCGAACCCCATAAAAACCCAGTCGCCGCCAAGGCAGCTGGGTTTTTTTATGCCCGCTCAGTGCGTGATAAATGATTTCTTGGAATACCAAGTGTAAACCTACCGAGTAACAATAGAGTATTTAAGGGTAAACGATGAGTACTGAACAAAAGGCTGAAACACGGGGATTTGAGACCGAGGCGAAACAACTCCTCCATCTCATGATCCATTCGCTATATAGCAATAAGGAAATATTCCTTAGAGAGCTGATTTCAAATGCGTCTGATGCTGCCGACAAACTTAGGTTTCAAGCTCTTTCATCTCCTGAGTTGTTAGAAGATGATTCTGATATTCGCGTGCAGGTGGATTTCGATTCAGAAGCCAAAACGGTCACAATCGATGACAACGGTATTGGGATGACCCGTGAAGAGGTAATAACGAATCTAGGTACAATTGCAAAATCTGGGACAGCACAGTTTTTAAGCACATTAACAGGCGATCAGAAAAAGGACTCCCAACTCATAGGCCAGTTCGGAGTAGGATTTTACTCGGGTTTTATTGTTGCGGACGAAGTCGAAGTGCTAACCCGAAAAGCGGGAGACCCAGCCTCGGCGGGAACTCGCTGGGTTTCTAAAGGTGAGGCAGATTACACCGTAGAAACTATTGAAAAGACGGGGAGAGGCACTACTGTCATTTTGCATTTAAAGGAAAGTGAAAAAGAATTCGCTGATCACTACCGAATACGCAGTATAGTGAAAAAGTATGCAGATCATATAGCCATCCCGGTGATGATGGAAAAGCAAGATTTTTCTGACCCAGATGAGAATGACTCTGAGCAAGATAAAACGGAAAAAGCGAAAGAGTACGAAGCAGTAAACGACGCTAAGGCCTTGTGGGTTAGGTCTCGAAGTGATGTTAAAGCAGCCGAATATAAGGAATTTTATAAGCACATCAGCCATGACTTTGAGGATCCATTGGATTGGAGCCACAATAAAGTCGAGGGTAAGCTCGAATACACTAGCTTACTCTATATTCCAAAACGAGCGCCTTTTGATCTATGGAATAGAGATGCGGCTCGAGGACTGAAACTATATGTTCAGCGTGTTTTTATCATGGATGACGCTGAGCAATTTATGCCTTTGTATCTTCGGTTTATGAAAGGTGTAGTTGACTCTAACGATATCTCTTTGAACGTTTCTCGTGAGATATTGCAAAAAGACCCAGTGGTCGATTCTATGCGCAGCGCTCTAACAAAGCGTGCCTTGGATATGCTCGAAAAACTGCGCAAAAAAGATAAAGCGAAATACGATGAATTTTGGGCTGAGTTTGGGCAAGTGTTGAAAGAGGGACCTGCGGAAGATTATAGCAATAAGGAAAAAATCGCAAAGTTACTACAGTTCTCATCCACCGTGTCTGAAGGAAAAGTACAAGACCAAGGATTAGTCGAATACATAGAAAGAATGAAGGAAGGGCAAGATAAGATCTATTATTTGGTATCCGATTCTTTGAGCGCTGCCCGCAGTAGCCCGCATCTTGAAATTTTTAAGAAGAAAGGTATCGAAGTACTGCTCATGACGGATCGCATCGATGAATGGTTGATGGGTCATCTTCGAGACTTTGATGGGAAGTCGTTTCAAGACATCGCTCGAGGTGAATTAGATCTTGGTAAACTCGAAGATGAAGAAGACAAGAAGAAACATGAGGAAACTGAAAAGCAGTATGTTGATTTAGTGTCGCGCATTAAGAATGCCCTCGGGGAAGAGGTTAAGGAAGTTAGAGTGACTCATCGATTGACTGATTCACCTGCTGTCTTGGCAGTTGACGATCACGATATGGGCGCGCAGATGCGAAAGATCATGGAGGCTTCTGGTCAGCCAGTGCCTGAAGTTAAGCCAATTTTTGAGGTGAATCCAGAGCACTTGTTGGTTCAAAAGCTAGACAAAGAACAGGATGAGGAGCGTTTTGCTGATCTAGTTTTTATTCTGTTTGGCCAAGCGCAACTGGCGCAAGGTGGCCAGCTAGAAAACCCTGGAGTGTTTTCCTCCCGGTTAAATAAAATTCTATTAGAATTGTCAGCGACTTAATAAAAAAGGGGCTTTAGCCCCTTTTTTACATTTTTTCTAAGGTATTGATGCCGAGCAGTTCTAACCCTTTGTGCATACTCAGGGCGCAAAGCTCACACAAAGCAAGCCTAGATTCCATAGTTGGCTCGTCAGCTTTTAGGATTGGGCATGCCTCATAGAATCGCATAAATTGACCTGCCAATTCGTATAGGTAATTGCACAGCTGATTGGGATAGCAATCAATAGCAACTGCGTGAACGATTTCTGGAAACTGTAATAGCTTAATAAGAAGAGCCCGCTCCTCTGGAGACTCGGTTTTTGTCACCTGTTGGCGTGCGACAGTGCTGCTAGATTTTTGTACTATGCTTCTAATCCTGGCGTAAGCGTACATCAAATAGGGCGCTGTGTTACCTTCAAATGAGAGCATAGTAGACCAGTCAAAAATATAATCGCTAGTTCGATTTTTAGATAAGTCGGCGTATTTCACAGCGCCGATCCCGATTTCCTTTGCAATTACATTTCGCTCGGTTTCTGATAGTTCTGAGCTTCTCTCAGTAACTAAATCAAAAGCCCGTTTTACAGCTTCGTCTAACAATTCAACTAGCTTAATTGTATCGCCGCTACGTGTTTTAAATGGCTTTCCATCCTTGCCCATCATCGTGCCATAGGCTATGTGTTCCAAAGAGATATTCTCTGATGTGAATCCGGCTTTTTCGGCTACGGCGAAAACTTGTTGAAAGTGTAGGCTCTGTCTTGCGTCAACTACATAGAGTGATCGGTCAGCATTTAAATCGTATGATCGGTATTTGACTGCTGCCAAATCTGTAGTGGCATAGAGATATCCGCCATCTGACTTTTGAATAATGGTAGGCAGTAACTCATCATCTTTGCCTACAAACTCTGGCAAAAAAACAACCTTCGCACCTTCAGATATTTCGAGTAGCGCCTTTGCTTCGAGCTCCTCAACGATGACTGGTAGTTCATCGTTATAAAAACTTTCTGCATCAAGGTCTTCTCGCTTTAAAGTGACGTTGAGTTTGTCATATACCGCTTGGCAATGATTCAAGGATTCGTCGATAAAAGCTTTCCATGCTTCTAGATATTCTGGATCGCCTTGCTGCAGTTTTACAACACTGGCTCTCGCGGTATCTGCAAAATCTTTATCTGAGTCAAACCTGAGTTTTGCGGCGCGATAAAAATTTTCAAGATCTTCGAGTTTGCTTCCTCTACTCTCTTCTGGCATCTCTCGCATATAAGAAATCAACATGCCGAATTGAGTGCCCCAATCCCCCACGTGATTTTGTCGTATCACCTTGTGACCTATACATTCCAATACTCTGACAATGCTGTCGCCAATAATTGTTCCTCGCAGATGACCTACATGCATTTCTTTAGCAAGGTTCGGTGCAGAGTAGTCGACAACTATAGTTTGACTTTGTTCAATGGGACTTAGTAGAGGACTTGAAGATGAGAGAATTGCATTGGCCCGACTTAATAGCGCAGAGTCGGAAAGATGAATATTGATAAAACCGGGACCTGCGATTTCTAGCTTAGCAATGAGATCAGCATGATTGTCGCCGAGTAACTCGACAACCCTTGCTGCCAGTTCGCGTGGGTTGGTCTTCAACTGTTTGGCAATCGCCATCACGCCATTTACTTGGTAGTCACCAAACTCCGGTCTACTTGAAGTGATTACATTGGCATTACAAGGGGAGAGATTGCTTGCTCTCTCCAATGCCTTGCTAAAAAGCGAATTGAGGGTGGCTTTGTAAGACTGCATTTTCTCTGTGCCAGTTAAAAAAGGGATGAATTGTACACTAAAAACTATTCGCAGGATTAGGGTAAACTGCGCAATAAGATGAGTCCGCGGTGGAGTAGTGTGTGCCCGAGGTACAACAAGTAACGCAACAAGTTCAATATATTGCCGTCACTAAGAAAAGCGAGGGACAGCGAATCGATAATTATCTCATGCGCGAGCTTAAGGGTGTACCTCGCTCTAGGATCTATTGGTTACTAAGGCGCGGTGAAGTTAGAGTTAACAAAAAGCGCTGTAAGCCTGAATTTAAGCTTAGTTTAGGTGATGTGGTTAGAATACCTCCGTATGCAGGGGCTGCGATCAAAGATCCAGGTAAGATATCCGACACACTCAAGGAGTTTTTACTTGCGAATATCCTGTACGAAAGCACCGGTATGTTGGTGGTTAATAAGCCGTCTGGTCTCGCGGTGCACGGAGGTTCAGGTATTAAGCTTGGGCTGATTGAGGCGCTGCGGCAGATTAAGCCGCAGTGGAAAGATGCCGAATTGGCCCACAGAATAGATAGAGAAACTTCTGGTTGTTTGGCAATCGCACTAGACGCTGAATCACTTCGCGATCTGCATGGGCAATTTAAAATGAAGCAGGTTTCTAAGACCTATCAAGCCCTTGTCTATGGCCCGTGGCCCCTAGCGATTGACAAGGTTGATGAGCCCTTGCTGCGGGAACAGCTAGATTCGGGTGAGCGCTTGGTAAGAATTCATCCTGAAGGTAAAGAGTCAGTCACCTGGTTTCGAGTGCTCGAGTCATTTGCCGATGCGACACTTATTGAAGCGCGACCTGAGACGGGCCGCACCCATCAGATAAGGGTTCATTGCCAGTCCGTTGGATGCCCAATCGTGGGCGATTCCCGCTATGGAAGTCGGGAAATTATCAACCAACATCCGTTGCTGAAACCCCAAAAATCTCTTTGTTTACACGCTGCTGTACTTCGGTTTAAATCGCCGCAAAACGGAGAAATGGTAGAAGTTAACGCTGAGGCTGGCTTGAATCTTAGTAACGCTTTAAGCCTTTTGAGAGAATAATTAGTCTTTTCAATCTATTAGGACACTTTCTTGAATGAAAATCGATTTATGAAATCTTTGACAGAGCCTTCGATCACGCCTATTATTGCGCGCCTATGTCTGAGTCCGTCATTCCCTCATATGTTGACACTAGAAAAGTGTTCCAAAGCGAAGGAAAACTAACGGGTTCCATTGGCTTAGATCGCCTGCCTCGCTTTAAAGAGGTAATAGTTGGCGAGCAGGCTGAAGTTGAAGTTGAGTTGGAGTTTTTCCTCAACCGGTCGAAACAACGATTGGTTACTGGACAGGTGAGGTCAAAAGTTTCGGTCGCGTGTCAACGCTGTCTGGAGCCTGTGCAGATTGAGTTCAGCGACACGATTCGCTTAGCGTTAGTCCGCAGCGATGCTGACAGTGCGAAACTCGATGAGTCCCTAGACCCTTGGCTTGTTGAGGACCACAAACTAAATCTGGCCTATTTGGTGGAAGAACAGTTGCTATTAAGCATGCCAATTATAAGTACTCATGAGAACATTGACTGTCTCAAGAGTCTTGAATATGAAAACACGCACCTAGAGATTTCAGGTGAAGAGATAAAGTCAGAGCAAGACAACCCTTTTGCTATACTGAAGTCTCTTAAAGATTAAAGTTAACTTTCTGATTTATCAGGTTATTGGAGAAAGATCATGGCGGTTCAAAAGAGTAAGGTGACACGTTCTCGACGAGGTCAGCGTCGCTCACACGATTCTTTGACAGGCCCTACGCTGTCAACAGATAGAACAACAGGTGAAGTTCACAGACGTCATCACGTGACGGCTGACGGATTTTATAAAGGCAAGAAAGTTCTGGATCTCGGCGACGACTAAGCACCATGTCTCTGAAGCGCATAGCGGTAGATGCTATGGGCGGCGACGGCGGGGCGAAGTTCACGGTTCCGGCGTCCACTGCGGCGCTATCTGAATACTCCAATCTAGAGTTAATCCTAGTGGGCGATGAGTCAATCATTCGCCCTTTGCTTGTTGGGCCGAAAAAAATATTGTCTCGTCTCACTGTCATTCATACTGACAGCGCCGTAGCGGACGTAGACAAGCCCGCCTCAGTATTTCGAAGCAATAAGCGCTCATCAATGTACTTAGCGACAGAATTAGTTAAAGACGGCTTGGCATCCGCGATGGTTAGCGCTGGAAACACTGGCGCTCTAATTATGGCCGGGCGCCATTTGCTTAAAACCATACCCGGTATTCATAAGCCTGCCTTGGTCGCCTCAATCCCTGGGAGCTCAACAACTGCATATCTCTTGGACGTGGGCGCTAATCCCGATTGCTCTGGAGAACAGCTGTTCGAATTTGCGGTGATGGGTGCGGTTCTATCTGAGTCTCTGCGCGGCAAACCCCCTCGAGTGGGGCTACTGAACATCGGAGCGGAACAGCACAAAGGCACAATGGAGGTGCAATTAGCCGCGCAATTGTTAAGCGAGTGCCAGGCTATCGATTACGTAGGTTTTGTAGAACCGGGAGGCCTTTTTCGGGGCGACGCCGATGTTGTGGTATGCGATGGATTTGTGGGCAATGTGACTATAAAAACCAGTGCTGGCGTTGCCAATGTGGTAAATGGCTTGCTTGCCGAGCAAGCTAGCTCCAATACAGTGCCTTGGTTTGGTCGGCGGTCTGTAAAGTCCGCTATGGCTACTCTAGAGCAACAGATCAACCCACAGCGGTTCAATGGTGCTAGCTTACTTGGTTTGCAGGGCTGCATAATTAAAAGCCATGGCAATGCCACTCAAGAGGGTTTTGGTTACGCCATCAGGCAGGCAATAATCGAGGTGGATTTAGCGATTCCGCAATTGATCGCGGAAAAAGTAGCTGCGATCATGAACCATGAACAATCCGCTGATTAACAATAGAAAAACCCCTAAAAGATGGTGAGAGTAACTATGCAAAAATATGGTTTTGTTTTTCCAGGTCAAGGTTCCCAGAAGCTTGGTATGCTGGCCGAATTGGCTGCCTCAAATGATGTTGTGCATCAAACATTTGCCGAGGCATCAGCGGTACTGGATATCGATCTGTGGGAAATCAGCCAATTCGATAGCGCGAATAGCCTTGATCAGACCCATATTACACAGCCTGTGCTGCTTGCTGCGTCTGTTGCGATTTGGCGGCTTTGGCAATTGACTACCGACTCTCGACCGTCAGTCTTGAGTGGACATAGCCTTGGTGAATACTCTGCGCTCGTTTGTGCCGGCGTAATCGACTTTAAAGCGGCAGTCGGCATAGTGCATCAGCGGGGGCAATTTATGCAGGCTGCGGTTCCAGCGGGTGTTGGCAAAATGGCTGCGATAGTGGGGTTGGACGATGATAAAATTCAAGCCATTTGCGAGGCCGCATCGGGTGCGTCAATCGTTTCTGCTGCTAACTTCAACTCACCCGGTCAAACCGTCATCGCTGGCAATGCCGATGCTGTTGATAAAGCGCTAGAAGCCTGTAAAGAGGCGGGTGCAAAGCGATGCTTGCCCCTTAACGTTAGTGTGCCGTCTCACTGTGCGTTAATGAAACCCGCTGCTGCTCAGCTAGAGTCTGTGCTGGCAAAAGTTGAGTTCAATAGTCCGCAGATAGCGGTTGTGCAAAATGTGGATGCAGGCATCAGCAAAGACCCTAATATCATAAAGCAAAACCTTATTAAACAGCTGTATCTCCCTGTTTTATGGGTTGATTGTGTAAAGAAAATGCATGCAGAGGGTGCACGCAAAGCGGTTGAGTGCGGCCCTGGTAAAGTGCTAAGCGGTCTGATCAAGCGCATCGAACCTGATCTTGCATGCTTTGGTAGTGACGACCCAGCAAGTTTTGGTAGCGCCATTGCTGAGATGGCGGGTTAAGCTTTAACGAAATAATAGGCAACAGAGGGAGTTAAACATGGATGAGTCGATTAGGATTGTGTTGATTACAGGCGCGAGTCGTGGCATCGGTAAGGCAATAGCGCTAGAGTTGGGGGCAAAGGGCTACGTTATCTTAGGCACAGCAACGAGCGAATCGGGTGCGCAAAACATTACTAATTATCTTCAAAAAGCCTCAATCAAAGGGGAAGGGTTTGCGGTCGATGTATCAAGCGACGAGTCCGTGGCCGATTTGATCGCCAAAATAGAGGCAGATTATGGCTCTCCCCACATATTGGTGAACAATGCCGGTATTACCCGCGACAACTTGCTAATGAGAATGAAAAGCGACGAATGGAGTGAGGTCATTAACACCAACTTGGGGTCGATGTACCGACTTTGTAAAGCTTGCGTGAAGTCCATGACTAAACAGCGCTTCGGACGGATTGTGAATATTTCTTCGGTGGTGGGTTCTAGTGGCAACGCGGGACAGACCAATTACTGTGCATCGAAAGCTGGGGTTGAAGGGTTTACGCGGTCGCTGGCAAAAGAAATCGGGTCTCGCGGCATCACGGTGAACTCGGTTGCGCCAGGTTTTATAGAGACTGATATGACAAAAGATCTGCCAACTAAACAAACTGAAGCGCTGTTGGCGCAGATCCCCCTTGGAAGGTTGGGTCAGCCAGAAGAAATAGCCTCTGCTGTTGCATTTTTAGTGTCGGATAAAGGCGGCTACATTACGGGCGAAACCCTTCACGTAAATGGCGGAATGTACATGGCCTGATTCATAAATTTAGCCAGTAAATAGGGCTGTTTTAAGCAAGCTGACTAATTTTTAAATTTAGGCATTACAACAGAGTTAAATAGAGGTAAACTTGCCAACCTAATTTACACGGTTAGTCATTTGCGAGGCAGTCGTGTGCAAAAGGGTGTGTTAAAAGCCTTAGAAAACAGAGTATTAGGAGCTAATATAAGATATGAGTAGCATAGAAGAGCGCGTTAAAAAGATTGTCTGCGAACAGCTTGGCGTAAAAGAAGACGAAGTAAAACCTTCTGCTTCATTTGTAGAAGATTTAGGCGCTGATTCTCTCGATACCGTTGAATTGGTAATGGCGTTAGAAGAGGAATTTGAAACAGAGATTCCTGATGAAGAAGCTGAAAAGATTACAACTGTTCAGCTTGCCTGCGATTACATCAATAACAACCTGTAAGTCCTCCCAAATTGATGCAAACCGAAGCTACTCTAGAGTTATCTAGGGTAGCTTTTGTCTATATGGCGTGTGAAAACTAATCAGGAGAAGCCAATTTGAGCTCGCGCAGAATCGTTGTCACTGGTTTAGGAATGGTCTCCCCGGTTGGGAACGATGTTCATGCCTCATGGGAGGCGATCATCAAGGGCCGTAGCGGTATTAATCCCATTACCCATATGGATGTCAGCGCCTATAGCACTAGGTTTGGTGGCTCTGTTAAGAACTTTGATGCATCAGAGTTTATGGAGCCAAAAGAAGCTCGTCGCATGGATATTTTCATGCAATATGGCGTTGCTGCGGGGGTTCAGGCGTTTATTGACGCGGCGCTTGAAACTACCAAATGGGATCCAGAACGTGCCGGGGTTGCGATCGGTTCCGGTATCGGCGGCCTCAGCGAAATAGAAAGCACAACGCTGCAAATTCGCGACTCTGGGCCGCGTAAAGTCTCTCCGTTCTTTGTGCCGGGATCTATTATTAACATGATCTCTGGCATGCTCTCTATCCGCTTCAATCTTCAAGGGCCTAACATCGCTGTCACCACAGCATGTACTACCGGCACTCACAATATTGGCATTGCAGCTAATATGATCATGAACGACCAAGCCGATTTAATGCTGGTAGGTGGTGCTGAAATGGCCACCACAAACGTCGGTCTCGGTGGGTTTTGTGCGGCAAGGGCGCTTTCCAGTCGAAATGACGACCCTCAGCGAGCCAGTCGGCCCTGGGACAAAGATCGAGATGGCTTTGTGTTAAGTGACGGTGCAGGGGTCATGGTGCTGGAAGATCTCGCTCATGCGCGCAAACGAGGCGCTAGGATATATGCCGAATTAGCCGGCTTCGGCATGAGTGGCGATGCCTATCACATGACGTCGCCTTCTCAAGGCGGCGCTGGCGCTGCTCGATGTATGAAAAACGCGCTTCGAAGCGCCAAGATGAATCCCGAAGACATCCATTACATAAACGCTCATGGAACCTCTACCTTGGCAGGCGATATTGCTGAAACGCAAGCGATTAAATCTGTGTTTGGACATCATGTAAAAGACCTTTATGTCAGTTCAACTAAATCAATGATCGGTCATTTATTAGGCGCATCAGGCGCCGTCGAGGCGATTGTCGCAGTAATGACGGTTAAAGATCAGATAGTGACACCAACCATTAATTTGGATAACCCTGACGAAGGCTGCGATCTTGACTACGTTCCCCATGAATCCAGAGGGCTTCCTGTGGAAACGGCTCTTTCAAACTCATTTGGTTTTGGTGGGACAAACGGAAGTTTAATTTTTAAACGCTGGAAGGGTATGTAAAACAGAGGCTTAGCGAATAGTGTTAGTGTTAATTAACGGATTAGCTAAGGACTCAGTTTCAGTGCAAGATAGAGGCTTCCTCTACGGTGACGGCGCATTTGAAACCCTCACCCTGCGCAATAATGAATACACACTGCTTGATGCGCATTTAGAGAGATTAGAGAGGGCGTGCCAGGTTTTACGCCTGCCTCTGCCTCGAGACGCTCTTGACTCCGACCTAGGACAACTAAAACAGCTCGCGACAGGTGATGGGGTCTGCAAGATCATCCTAACCCGTGGTGCAACGGGGAGGGGCTACCGAGCAGCGTCAACTGCCACTGTGACCCGTGTGGTTCAATGGTTTGAGCAGTCCCTTGCCTCTCCGGGCGGTGAAGGCATCACAACCGCTGTCAGTTCCCACCGACTAAGCCATAACTCCCATCTAGCCGGTATAAAACATCTGAATCGACTGGATCAGGTGATGGCCAGCTTTGATCTTTCCCAGGCCATAGATGAGGTTATTTGCCTTGATCAAGAAGGGCTGGTGATCGAGGGGTCACGCAGTAATTTGATCATGGTGAAGCGGGGTAGGCTGTACTCACCAAATCTGTCTAAAGCCGGCGTGCGTGGGATAATGCTTGCGGCACTGGCTGATCAGTTTGCCGCAATTGGAAATCCCATTGAGTTTGCCGACTTCACAATGGATGATATTTATGACAGCGCCGAACTGTTCTTTTGCAACAGCGTATTTGGTGTGTGGCCAGTGCTAAAGCTGCTTGAAGGTGCTAGTGTCAGACAGTGGACGATAGGGGAAGTGAGCCGTCAGGCGATCGCGTTTCAACATGAATTATTCGGCACTCATGACTAAGCAAGCTCGACTTGCAGCCGCTCTGATGGCGGGGCTATGCGCTGCCCTGCTAGTAGGTTTTGTGCTTTTCGCACTAAATTTCCTCTACTCTCCCTTACCCCCCGAAACAGAGCAAACCGTATTTGAGGTAGCGCCTGGCAGCACATTGAGCTCGGTTTCGCGGCAGTTAAATCAAATTGGGGTGCTTAAGTACCCATTGTTTCTTAATCTCTGGGCTCGACTTAATGGAGAGGCAGAGGGATTGAAGGCTGGGGAATACGCGGTTGCCGACGCGGAGTCGCCAGTCGCCCTGCTAGCTAATATGATTGCTGCGAAAACAGTGCAGTACCGTCTTACCCTAGTAGAAGGCTGGACATTTGCGCAGGCCTTGGCTGAGATTCAGCGTCATCCCAAAATCAACCCTACCCTTTATGGCAAACCAATTAATGTAATTTCTGAGGAAATGGGATTAACAGTCAGTAATCCAGAAGGTTTACTGTTTCCGGATACTTATTTTTTCACAGCAAAAACGACAGATATCGAACTCCTAACCCGGGCCCATAAGCGATTAAATGCAGTCTTAGATTCCCAATGGCAATCACGGCTGGGCGCGTTGCCTTACAGTACACCTTATGAGGCGCTGGTAATGGCCTCAATCATTGAAAAGGAGTCAGCTGCAAGCAGTGAGAGAGGACATATTGCCGGGGTATTTGTAAGGCGCTTAGAGCAAGGCATGCGCTTGCAGTCAGATCCAACGGTGATCTATGGTATGGGGGAAACTTATCAAGGTAATATACGTAGTGCCGACCTGCGCCAAACCACTCCTTACAATACATACAGAATCAATGGGTTGCCACCCACACCGATAGCTTTGTCTGGCATTGAATCAATACGCGCGGCGCTAAATCCACTGCCTGGCGATGCCCTGTATTTTGTCGCTAAAGGCGATGGCACGCATTATTTTTCAAGTTCGCTAGACGAGCATAACTCCGCGGTGAATCGCTTTTTGTTAACTGAGCAAGCCCGGCCACAATAAGGAATGATTGTAAAAGTAATGAGTCGCAAAAACAGTGGCAAGTTTATTACTCTTGAGGGAGGTGAAGGTGTTGGTAAAAGTACCAATCTCGATGTAATTAGACGCTTTCTCGAAAGCAAAGGCGTCGAATTTATAGTGACGAGAGAGCCGGGCGGCACACCTTTAGCAGAAGAAATACGCGCTCTTTTGTTAGCCAATAGAGAAGAAAAAATACATGAAATCAGTGAGTTATTGTTAGTATTTGCCGCTCGATCACAGCATCTTGAAGCGCTTGTCAAGCCGGCCCTCGCCCGTGGGGTCTGGGTGCTGTGTGATCGCTTTACCGACGCAACCTACGCCTACCAAGGGGGAGGCAGGGGAATCGACTCGAATGCCATCGCGTTGTTAGAAAACATGACTCAGGGCGATTTGCGCCCGGACCTGACGTTCATTTTTGACCTAGATCCCGAAATTGGTCTCTCAAGAGCCAGTCAACGAGCCGAGCTTGACCGCTTTGAACAGGAACAACTTTCTTTTTTTCAGAGAGTTAGGGATAGTTACTTAGAAAGGGTCAAACTCGACCCTGATCGCTATTTGGTTATCGATGCTGCTGTTTCGATAGAGTCTGTAGAGCGCCAATTGATCGATCAGTTGGAAAAACAATTTAAGCAGTACCGGCTATGAGTTCGTCCGCCATCGACCCATCGACCGGTGTAAGGTGCGCTTTGCTGCACGAGACGCCACTGCCTTGGCAGCAAACGGCTTGGGCTCAAGTTCTGCAGCAATTTCAATCCAATACTATGGCTCATGCCTATTTGGTCTCTGGCGCTGCTGGAATAGGCAAGTCCCTGTTTGCGGAAGCGGTCGCCAGGGCGATCTTATGCGCTTCCCCAAGCCCTCAGGGGGCATGTGGTAAATGCAATTCATGTCTCTTAGGAGACAGTGGCTCTCTTCCTGACTTGCTGCTGGTGGCACCAGAAGAGGGTGGACGAGATATAAAGATCGCACAAATTCGTCACGTGACAGATTTCATTGCTAAATCGAGCCACGGCGGCAGAGGGAAGGTCATCGTTATAGATAGCGCCCACAGCCTCAACAATGCTGCGGCTAACGCCCTACTGAAAACCCTCGAGGAGCCTTCACAGACCACCTATCTGTTTCTAGTGACTCATTTGCCCGGAGCTCTTAGTGCCACCATTCGCAGCCGTTGTCAGCGTATTAAGATCGAAAGCCCATCAGCACGGGAGGGAGCGTATTGGCTCGGTCAGCAGGAATCCTTGAGCGAGTCTTTCGCCGCAGGCTTAGATCTTGCCCCAACGCAGCCGCTACTATGTCTCAAGCCTGGTGGCATTCCCGATCCTCTCGCGCTTGCTGCGGTCCTCAAAGGCCTGCAGAGCGCTTTAAGCACGGAACAGGCACTGCGTGGCTTGGTTGCAGCCGGTGGCAAACTAGGAGAATTGGCGACTATTGGGTTTTTAGAGGAAGTTTCTACTATATTAATTAAGTACCTGATAACGAATGTTAAGTCGCCAGCACTTACGCTACCGCTTGAAAACCTCGCCGAGGTGTTTTTGAGCTCAGGGTGTTCGCGAAAGCAGGTTGCAGTCAGATTATTGGCCTATCAACAGGAATTACAGGACGCGAGACGCAAGTTAATGAGCGCCGGCAATCCTAATCCGCAGCTAGTATTAGAATCGATGCTGTGGCGCTGGAGCAAATTAGCGAGCTAGTGGTTTTTAAAAAAAAGCTATAAGAGTATTTAAATCAAGCTCTTAAGTGACTTTTTTATGTGAAATTAAAGGATTTTTCCATTGGCCGGGCACGGAATTTTATCCCTCACCATTAAAGATAAGGCGGTGCTTTACGCTGCTTATATGCCGTTTATTAAGTTTGGCGGCCTCTTTATACCCACCAATAAGCCTTATCAGATCGGCAACGAGGTTTTTATGTTGTTGAAATTGATGGACGAGCCAGAGAAGCTGCCGGTGGCAGGAAAAGTAGTTTGGATTACTCCAGCTAGGGCGCAGGGAGTGAGGGTTCGAGGGGTTGGCGTGCAATTTAATGACCCGGACAAAATTGCGAAAACTAGGATTGAGAATATTCTAGTAGGCCAACTCGAGGCACAGACGCCCACTAACACCATGTAAAACCTAGCCTCCTTAGTTGTCAGACTACTTTATAAAATCAAATTAAGCGATTGTTATACAAATACAAATAACACCCAAAAAAAAGCCTGAAGCCGGGGCAGGCTTCAGGCGAATACACTTTCATTAGGAGTAACACATATAGGGGTGTGCAGAGATTGGGCTCTTGGCACTAAATTCAAAGTAGGGGGCTAAGAATTTATTCCCTATATCTTAAGTAAAGACCAAATTAGCCAGAGCGCTAGTTTTTTGTGATTTGTTAATAGAGAGGGCTCGGCGATTAGTAATCGACTTCTGCCAGGGCGGCAATTTCTTTGCCAATTGCTAGGCACGCTGTGAGCCCTGGAGACTCAATCCCAAATAACTGAACCAAGCCAGTCAGCCCATGAACCTCGCTAGTTTGAATGAGAAAATCGGCAGGAGGCTCGCCGGGGCCAGACAGCTTTGGTCTAATTCCAGCGTAGGCCGGCTGAAGGGCGTCCGCATCTAATTGGGGAAAGTAAGCTTGAATGGAGCGAGCAAATTGAAGTCGCTTCTCAGGTTTAACTCGGTAACTAATCTCATCAATATATTCAACATCCGGCCCAAACTTAAGCTGATTGTTTAAATCCAAAGTGCTGTGTATCCCCAGTCCTGCAGTGTTTGGTTCCGGAACTGGATAGATAAGATGAGAGAAGGGGGATCGTTTGCTGTAACTAAAGTAATCTCCTTTGCAGTAATAAACACCTGGGGTAGCCGAATCGGGCAGATCATCAATGCGCCGTGACAAAAGATGAGACTCCAAGCCTGCCGCATTAATCAAAATCTTGGTGTGAAAACTATAATCCTGAACTAAGTTGGAATTGTTACTGCGGATGCCGGTTGCTATGTTGAAGCCAGCAGACTGCGGGCAAACTCTGAGGACTTGAGTATTTGGAGTAAACACTACGTTTTGCTGTTGGCAGTCGTGTAGTAAATTAAGCATTAACGCATGGCTATCAACGATCCCTGTGCTTGAAGAAAGCAAGCCAAAACAGCAAGATACTGATGGTTCATGAGTTTCTATCTGAGGTTTGTTTAGCCAGTGAAGGTCATCCATACCGCAGCGAGCGGCGTTTTCCTGAATCCTCTTGAGCTCGGCTTCTTGGTGCTTCTGCCCAACAATGAGTTTACCTATTTGGCGATGGGCGATCTGCTTTTCCCTTAAGTAGTCATAGAGTAACGCCTTACCTTTGATACACAGCTTGGCCTTAAGGCTATCCGGTGCGTAATAAATGCCTCCATGAATGACTTCGCTGTTGCGAGAGCTTATGCCTTGCCCAAAGCTATTCTGTTGATCTAATAACACAATTGAGGGATTGCTAACCCTGCGGCTCACTGCTAATTCCCGGGCAATGGCGAGGCCTACAACTCCGGCGCCAACAATACAGATGTCTACTTGATCCATAAAAGCATCCGCGGCTAGCTAAGAATTGTGCGAAAGGTTAGATTGATGCGCCCGTCAATTGGCTTTTTTACTTTAGGAACTTGATGTACCCAATTGTTTTGAATTCCATTTTTCATTATTAAGATACTTCCGTTTCGCAGCAAAAGCTCATGTTTATCGCTCCTGCTGCACGGGTTTGCTTTTGGTCTTAATTGGAACTTGCGCTCGCAGCCAAAACTGACGGAAGCGATGACAGGGTCGGGTCCCAACTCCGCTTCGTCGTCGGCATGCCAGGCGACACTATCCTGGCCGCTGCGGTAATAATTGAGAAGCACTGAGTTAAAGTCGCAGCCAGAGAGAGATTTTATTCTTTCGCGAATTTGCTCAACTGGCTTAATCCATGGAGTTGGGGATAAGCGAATTCCAGAATAACCATAGTTGCTGCCGCTATCGCCCATCCAACACTGCAGCCTTGGCACTGCTATTCGCTTGCCAGCGATAATGATGTGATCTTGTTGCCAAGGCACTAAATCCAACAATAAACCCATAAACTTAGCGGACTCTTCTTGAGAAAACGCGGTAGGGTACTCGTCAATCGCACCGCCCTTCAATTTGTGCAGGAGTTTGTAATTCGGGTCGTTGTTAGCATCAAATAAGGATGATTGCATGGCGTCGGCTGTCTTGTCGTCTTGAGCTGTTGCATAATGCCGCAACACTGCATTCTGCACGTATGTTGCAATTGATTTAAGCACTAAAGGATACATGAAATTGTCTGAATTTGATTTTGATCTGTTTGTTATTGGCGCGGGTTCTGGAGGGGTGCGAGCAAGCCGCATTGCGGCTGGATTGGGCGCCCGGGTAGCGGTTGCTGAGGAGCGATATTTCGGAGGTACCTGTGTAAACGTTGGCTGTGTACCAAAGAAGCTTTTTAGCTATGCCGCTCATTTCCATGATGATTTTGCTGACAGCGCGGGTTACGGCTGGGAAATGACAGCTCCTACATTCAATTGGGCAACTTTAGTACAAAATAAAAATAATGAAATCAGTAGACTAAACAGTATTTATGAGAATTTACTTAAATCAAATGGCGTGACTATTTTCGAAGCCAGAGCGCGCATAGTTGATCCTCATACGGTTGAAGTTGCCGGCCAGCGCGTTAGCGCGAAGAATATATTAATTGCGGTTGGGGGCTGGCCTTGGATCCCTGAATTTCCGGGCAGTGATCTGGCGATCAGTTCTAACGACGTTTTTTATTTGGAGAATCTGCCTAAGCAAATGGTGATTGTTGGCGGTGGTTACATAGCTTTGGAATTTGCCAGCATTTTTAGCCGCTTAGGCGTTGAGACCACGCTAGTTTATCGAGGCAATAAGTTTTTAAGGGGATTTGATGAGGATATTCGAGATTTCATCACCGGCGAAATTGCTCGCCATGTGACTATCAAGCTAGAGGATAATGTCAGCCAAATAGTAAAAGAAAACAATGAGCTACGAATTTCTCTTGAATCTGGAGAAGACGTTTTAGCTGGCCAGGTGCTAATGGCCACAGGCCGCGTCCCTTTAACAGCAGACTTAGGTCTTGAACACGTCAATGTTGTCTTGTCGGCCACAGGCGGGATCGAGGTGAATGAGCAATTTCAGACCGGGGAGCCAAGCATCTATGCCGTTGGTGATGTCATTGAGCGCGTCGCGTTGACGCCGGTTGCCTTGGCAGAGGGGCAATTAGTCGCGCGGTCGCTGTTTGACACTAATTCGGGCTCATTGTCTTATGAAAACATCGCGACTGCAGTTTTTTGCCACCCAAATATCGGCACGGTTGGTCTTAGCGAGCAGGATGCGGTGGCCAAAGGATTTGCTATCGATGTTTACACATCTACATTCAGAACTTTAAAGCACACCTTGAGTGGCAGTGAGGAAAAGACTTTTTTAAAACTCATCGTAGATAAAAAATCTGACCTGGTTTTAGGGCTTCATATGGTTGGGCCTGATGCTGGTGAGTTGGTGCAAGGTTTCGCTGTTGCTATGAACTGTGGCGCGCGTAAATCAGATTTTGACCGAACTATCGGAATCCATCCTACGCTCGCTGAAGAATTTGTTACCATGCGCACGGCGAGAGCTAGCTAATTGGACGTGTAGTCTGAAACGTCCTGTAACAGGCTGATATAGCTACAGTTAACACAAACTCACAGTTTAACTGCCAATACGCTATTTCCGGTAATAAAGATTACCGGAAATAGCGTAGATGGATAGATGCGCTCCCCTTGGCCCAATGTCTCATTTACTCGGTTTACCCTCAGGGATTCCATCTGCAGTTAGCCATCCCCCAATAACACCTCGAAATCGTATTGGCGGCTTAGTTCCTTTAGCTGAGCCTTGCTATCATCATCGAGCTTTGCAAACTCCTCCCTTATCCATTGCAGGCACTTTGCTTGATAGCCAAAGGTATTTTGCTGCCAGGTCGCGCCGTCGATGGTTGTAGTGAATTGTTTTTTCCCTTGGGCTGCCGCGGTGCTATTGGCAATTAAGTACGGCGCGTACACGCGGCCTATTTCTTTGAGCAACTCTGATAATGATTGTGTCAAACAGGATAAGGATTCCCAATGATGTTGTTCTGCTTCCAATCCAGACAAGTCGTCCATAGTTTCGGTCCACGCATATAATCTTGGTGCTAATTTGAGGATTAGCCCTTGGGGTGTTGGGTCAAATAGCGCGAGCGCGGTAAATTGCCCGTACAGCGCAAAATCTGCTGATGATGGATATTTTCCAAAGATAAAAGGATTTATTTTCAATAAGTTATCTAGAATACTTAATAACCTAATGAAGCTATCCTCGATGGTCTTTTTGGTGTACTGATTGGAGCCTACATAGCTTAGTCGTGATACTTGCAGTTTCGTAATCTCGTCAGATTTAGCTTGCAGCAGCGCCTCGTCCGCGCAGGTATTGTTCCAGCGCGGCAACATTTGTCCCGCTTTGTGCGCATCTTGCGGGTAACTCCAGCGGTAGTGGAACATCGCTTTGGTGAGCCACTCATCGGCATAGTCTTCGATCAGGTAGTTGATAAAACCCAGGGCTCCGGGCGGTATTACGGACCTAAGCTTATGACTTAATTCAAATTTTCGAATTATAGGGGTAGAGTCGCAGACTGCATACTCGGCCCCTGCTTCGTCTGTAAAATAGAAAGTCGGTAATAAATTAACCTTTGGAGAAGGTCGAACTTTTAACTCTGCATGCCCAGAGGCTAGCTGGTGGCGTGAGCTAGGATAGAGCCGATAGGGGATTCGACGATATCTGAGCAGCGCTAACATTTTTCGGGTATAGGGCGAGCCTGGTACGCCTGCAAACTCAACCACCGCGTCAATCGTCAACTAATCATCTTCCTAAGCCTAATCGCACTTGCCAACCCGTTAACTACTGGCCTTCCCTGCTTTTTAGTTGCTCTAAGCGCCTAGCGCCAGCCAAAATGCCAGCGAGGGCATAGTTGCCTTCGTGACAGGCATACTCATACATCGATTCCTGAGTCGGCCTTGAACTGAACACTAATTCCCCAGTAAAGGGTTGGCTAAAGGTATTGGGGTCTTTTACGGTGAACTGGTAAAGGATGCTTTCGTTCGAAACTCGGGTGAATCTTTCCGTGACTTCAAGCTCTGACGATGAGCCCGCAAAGTTTTGCTGAGAGTTAAATCCCTTAGTTTCAACCACTAAGCTGTCTTCTTCCCAGTAACCTATAGAGTCGCCCATCCATTTTTCTAAATGCAGTTGGTGTTGCTCATCGTTGAGCCTAATAATGCGGGCGTCGTGGGTCATTTCTGCCAGAATTACCACATAGTCATCAGTCTGTACGAATTGATAGTTGTTGTTGTACATAACAGGAAGCATGGGCGGGCCCGAGTGGGAGCCGAATGAGAGCAAGCAGCGCTCAGCCAATGGTCGCCCTTCTGGTCCATCATATGGGCCAGGAGCGCCCTCCACTCGCCGAAATCGGGCCCGAGGATCACCAATATACGGAATTTGTCCATTTGCAGGATCTACAATTATCGATGACCGGTATTCACCATTTATTTGAAGGATATTCGTGCCTACATCCTTCCAAAACTCGTTATAACCATCGTTTGTATCGCCATCGTCTCCGGCTTGAGCACCCGCGCCTGCTTCTCGGTTAGGGTCACTGCTCGCATATTCTGCGGCCAGATAGTCTTCATTAGACGATACTACTCTTTGCACCGTTTCTTCCGTAAGAATCAAGGTATCGCCATATTCCGCAGGCCTAGTCAGTGGTGTCAGGGTTTTATTGGTCCAGATACCTTGTAAGTCAGGTTTGCCAGAAGCGGTTCTTGGCGGTTGCCAATCCTGGCTTAGGACCGAGCCTGAAAGTAACAGGCAAAAAAGCCCTGATGAGAGAATGAAATTTCTAGTTTTCATATATTTACCATGTAGTTAATGGAATTTCTTGAATTAATACCTTAATTCTAGCTTGAGCTGACTGAGGTTATTTTTACAAGCTAACCCATGGCAAGCAGCTTGCATAGTGCTTGCTAATGTTCTCGAGGTAATAAAAACACGAGCAGCCAATTTCTAGCCTAGACTTAATCCTATAGATCATTTTGACTTCCTTGAAAATTGTTAAGACCGCTCGTTTGAGAGTGCAACGGTAAAAATAGTGTTAAGCATCGATATTCAACGCAGAGTCATTATCTCCACTTGCCTTCTCATATTGGTGTTAGCTATTGGCTTTGGGTTATTGAAGTACAGTTTTTTAGGGCTTGAACACTTTCCCATTGCCGCTTTCGTTCTGACGCCTGTGCTAATTGGCAACATCATTTACATTAAGTTAGGAGGAAATATTAAATCCTCCCAACTTTTTGTGATGTTTATGTTGCTGGCAGGATTCACTGGCAGCGCGGTTTATTCTGGAGGGTATTCCAGTGGAATCATATTGGTAGCGCCTGTGCTGCCTATGGTGGCGATTTTATGGTTTGACCGAGCTGCAGGGATGGTAATGGCTGGTTTAGTGGTGGCCCTCCTCTCCGGTATTTATGTTGCCGAATTAAAGGGGCTGGTGCCGCCCAACCCACAAACTGGCATAGGGCTTTTAACCTCACATTTTTTTGGCTCTACGGTGGTTACTGTCAGCTGCGCTTGGCTGCTCTGGGCGTTGGCAGAAGACAAAGAGCATTACATTGATATTGAGAAAACTGACGCTAACACTGACCATTTAACGCGCCTTGCCAACCGCAGAGCGCTAGACGAGGCACTGTCTCGCGAAGTTGGACGAGCGAAGCGGGACAATGCATGGATTTCATTCGCATTAATCGATGTGGACTTTTTTAAACGTTATAACGACACTCGGGGGCACCAGGCAGGGGATGAATGCTTGATAAAGATATCTAATCTAATCGCTTCCCGTCTTAATCGTCCCGGAGATTTCGCAGGTCGCTTTGGTGGTGAAGAGTTTGCCCTGCTGCTGCCAGATACTGATCCAGAGGGCGCTTATCATATTGCAGAGAATCTGCGTAAATCCATGGCTTCTCTAAATTTGACCTATACTGAAGAAGGTAGCGATCTGGTTACGGTTACGATAGGCGTAATTTCAATGGCAGGCAGTCGAATCTCCAGCATTGAGTATTTGGTTAAAGAGGCTGATGCGGCCCTCTACCGGGGAAAATCTAACGGGCGAAATCAGGTCGTAATTAAAGCCATTGATACGCCCCTAGTCGCGGTGGCCGCAAGAAACTAATCAATGGGTCATACTATTCGTAGTCTCTAAGTTTTAAACGATATATAACAATAAGTTATAGTTTATAATTTGAGTCTTAAGTTAAATAAAATTTGGGTTATGCGCAGTGGCCTTGAGCGACACTAACAACATTGTCATCACAGGCATGGATTGGTCAAACCGTCTCAGAGACGTCTCTTTAGACATGAATCTATGGGGCAAATTAACCACTTGGCATGGGGATCAAGATCGAGCTTTGCGGTGGGTTCAACTACAAATAAAGCTCTTTAGCAATCGCCAGCCCGATCGCGATGGCTTAAGCCATATTATCTCTTCAATTGCCTTTATAGAGATGGCTGGGCCGCGAAATACGGGCTTCTCAGCTGATAAGGGGGAAAACACAGGTTGGCTGTCGCGGGGCAGTTCAGCCTGATTTGTGGCCAGTGACTGGGTTGCTCTTGTCTCTAAAAGAGGGCAAGAATCATCCTTTTCCAAGGGTGGGTATTCTTAAGTAAATCAGTCTCAGGTGTAATGCTGCGGACACGGAAAAGGTAAAGTTTAAAGCGTAGTGACCGACAACAGTTATATTCTTATCTCTTGAAACAACTCAAACTTCAAGTAAATTCTAGCTCCCCTAAAATATTCTAGTTTTATAACAACACCCTATAATGTTATCTTTAACTAACTTATGAAGTCCCCCACCCCGTTCTTCGACACAATGGAAGAAATGGCGAACCCGTTTAAGTCGCCGGTTCGTTCTGTGATTCATCTGGCCGCTGACGTACCAACCGATGCCCTAGCCGATTACCAAGCTGCGAGCGAGTTTATCTATAGCTATCGCGGCAGTCCTGACACGTTCAGTACCTATCGCAGAGAAATAGAACACTTGCTGCACTGGTGTTGGCTGGTGGCTAAAAAGTCACTTAAACAGCTCAGTCGAGAAGACATCGAAAGCTATGCCGAATTTGCTCGCCATCCACCCAAAAATTGGATAGGTGATAAGAACGTGCCGCGTTTTATAGAAAAAGGTGGGGAGCGAGTCGCCAACTCGTTGTGGCGACCTTATGTCAGTTCCGGCGAAGAATATGTCTGTTCGCAGGCCGGCCTGCAATCATTGTTTAGTGTATTAAGTAGTTTCTTTAACTTCCTGATTCAAGAGAATATTCTATCCGCCAATCCAGTCGCTCAAATTCGCCAGAAGAGCAAATTTCTGCGCAAACACCAGTCCCAAGGCAAGATTCGACGTTTGTCACCTTTGCAATGGGATTATGTGATCGAAACCGCCGAGCAGCTAGCAGCTAGCGATCCCGTGGTACATGAACGCACGCTTTTCATCATGAATGCCCTCTTCGCCATGTATTTACGCATCTCAGAGCTAGTGGATACGCCGCGCTGGCAGCCCCAGATGGGGCATTTTCAGCTGGACCAAGAGGGAAATTGGTGGTTTATCACAGTGGGCAAAGGAAATAAGGAGCGAGAAGTTTCTGTAAGCGATGCCATGCTCGCGGCACTAAAACGCTACCGCATATCCCGCGGCCTCCCCTCTTTGCCAAGCCCCGGCGAGTCTAGCCCGCTGATCCATAAAACTCGAGGCAAAGGTGGTATTTCAAGCACCCGTCAAATTCGCTCTATAGTGCAACAGTGTTTTGATGCGGCGGCAGCAAAGATGCACGCCGAGGGCTTTGTGGAGGATTCCCAACGTCTAGCCGACGCAACTGTGCACTGGCTCCGTCATACTGGTATTTCTGAAGATGTGAAACACCGCCCCAGGGAGCATGTGCGGGACGATGCCGGACATGGTTCAAGCGCTATTACCGACCGATATATTGATGTAGAAAGGGCTGAACGACATGCTTCAGCTAAATCGAAAACGATTCGTTAACGCTCATCGCCAATAGCCTGCAAAGTACCGGAAAAACTGGTGAAAGAGCTTCTCAGAGGCTAGGATTTAGCATAGTCTGTCATCTCGTTGTGTCTGTGTGAAATATTTCATCGGATTCACTGTCTTATAAAATACTTCAAATATCTCACTAGCGGGGAAATATGCAAACTAGTAGATCTGTGTCTGTTCTAAACCAAGTTGCCAAAGCAGCGTTTGTTGCCTTATTTACTATTCAATCAGCGAGCCTAGTCGCGCAAGATACAGAGTCTCGAGAACTCAACATCGTTCTGGACATCGATGCCCTTTATGGGCCTGTAACCAGCCAGCCTGTTCATGGCCAAACTGCAGTGGCGCTGCTTGAAGAATTGCAGACTAAACACTATTCCTCCGTAGAGGTTGACGACAATTTCTCGGCAATCGTTTTTGACAGTTTATTAGATACTTTGGACAGTGCTCACCTCTACTTCACAAAGAACGATATTGATGAATTGAGTGTCTACCGTTACACGCTAGACGATACATTGAAAAACGGTAACGTAGAACCCGGATTTGATATTTATAATCGCTACTACAAGCGAGTATTGGAGCGACTGATTTACGCGATTAATCGCGTCGAAAACAACATTCCGGATATGGACTTCACACTAGATGAAACTATTCAACTAGATCGCGAAGAAGCACCTTTCGCAGCAAGTATCGAAGAACTGGATGAAATTTGGCGGCGCCGAGTTAAAAACAGTGTGCTTAGTTTAAAGATAGCCGGCGATACTGATGACGAAATAAAAGAGAAACTTAGCAAACGCTATCGCAATCAGCTCAATCAAGTACTGAAGACTAATGGGCGAGATGTATTCCAAACTTACCTTTCAAACGTAGCCAAGGCAGTTGACCCTCATACGTCCTACTTCTCGCCGCGGGATTCTGAAAATTTCAACATGGGATTATCTCTATCCCTGCAAGGCATTGGTGCGCAATTAACAAGCGATGAGGAATACACCAAGGTCGCTGAATTGATAAAAGGTGGTCCTGCCGAGCGCGGTTCCGAACTTAAGAAAGGTGATCGCATTATTGGCATAGGTCAAGGGGTAGATGGCGAGATTCAAGATGTCGTTGGCATGCGGCTTGACGACGTAGTGGCGCAGATTCGCGGCGAAAAAGGTACGGTAGTTCGTTTAAGCGTTATACCTGCCGATGCTGTATCTGAGACAAGTGCTACCTTAGTAAGCATAACGCGAGATACGGTTAAGCTAGAAGATCAATCGGCCAAGCAAGAAGTCATTGAGCTTTCTTACAATGGTAACGATTATAAAATTGGCGTTATCCACCTGCCCACCTTCTATTTTGATTTTGAAGCAGCCTCACGGGGAGAGCAAGATTTTAAGAGTTCGACCCGGGACGTTAAAGCGCTTTTAGAAGAGTTGAAAGAAGCCGAAGTTGATGCCGTGGTTGTTGATTTGCGAAATAACGGTGGCGGAAGTTTAAGTGAAGCCAATCAGTTGGTGGGATTGTTTATCGAAACCGGAGCGACAGTTCAAATTCGCTACTCAGGCATCCGCAACGGTTTTACACGCTCCTTTGGTGATAACGATCCCGAAGTTGCCTACTCCGGCCCCTTAGCAGTGCTTGTAAATCGCACGAGCGCCTCCGCATCGGAAATTTTTGCGGGAGCGATTCAAGACTACGAGCGTGGCGTAATTCTTGGTGGTCAAACCTTTGGTAAAGGAACAGTTCAAGAAATCATCCCTATGGACTATGGACAGGTAAAGCTTACGCGGTCAAAGTTCTATCGAGTGTCTGGTGAAAGCACGCAGCACAGAGGCGTAATCCCCGACATTGAGTTTCCAGATATTTTTAACGCCTATGACGACATCGGCGAAAGTAGTTTAGACGGTGCATTGCCTTGGGATACGGTTCGCCCGGTTGAGTACCGCAGTTACTCCCCTATTAAATCGCTTCTACCAGAACTTAAAGCCCGTTATGAGGCCAGGGCTGAGTCTTCACCTGATTTTAACTACTTAGTGGATCAAATTAATCGCACTCGAACACTGCGAGAGCGTGACGAACTTTCACTCAACGAAATGGTAGTAAAGGCTGATCGTGAGGCTGCCCGCCGCGCTGAGTTTGATGCGGATAATCTGCGCAGATTTTTGAAAGGACTGCCTACCAAAGAATGGGTAGACGAGGAGTCAGAGCAAGACGAAGAGTCTGATCAGCCACCTGCTAATGACGACACACTGACATCTGTGGCGGACGCAGAAACCGAAGATGAAGAGGAGGAAAAAGATCCTCTCTTATTGGAAAGCGGTCGAGTTCTTGCAGATTTTATTGAGTTAAATCTTCGCAGCGTAAGCGCTGTAGAAACCCGCCGTAATAGTATTTAAACACCCTCACCCGATCAGCCAGTGCGGTTAAAGCCCTGGCTGATCTTGATTCAACTGCCCCGCATGGGAAAATAACCCATCGCTGTTAGTGAGTAAGGTTTGATCTGGGCCCAAAAAAATGCCCTCTGAAGAGAGGGCAAAATGAGCAGGGTCGATTTCTAGGATATCGTTCAACTCCTTGCTGAACGAGTGTTAATTGAACCACAGCAATATGCCCTCTTCTCAGCTAAACAAGGGCTTTGTTGGGATAGAATGTGGCAATTTTATGGCGCTAACGGTGATAGGCTTAAACAGTGAAGTTTTAGGCTCTTGCGCTGCTTTGGGTGCGGGCTACTTTACGTATGGGCCAGGAGATTAGTACTGCAAGGGGCGGTGGCAGAAAATGGCGGAGGAGGAGAGATTCGAACTCTCGGTGGGCTATTAACCCACGCCGGTTTTCAAGACCGGTGCATTCAACCACTCTGCCACCCCTCCGCGACAGGCTCAGAATCTTACAGCAATCCACAAAACAGTCAATACAACTGGTGAAAGTCTCGAACAATTGCTCAGGGCTCGAAACGTATTGATTTTGCCCCTTGTAAGGGTATCATCTAGCTTTAGCCTGCAGCTTTTAGTTTAGCTAAAGCATTGAAAAACAAAGGCCCAAGCCCAATATAGTAAGATAGCAAAATCTGTATTGTTCGTTACTCTAATGACCATTTTTGCTGGAGAATAGTATGAACGAAGTTGAATTAAATATAGGCCGAAGCCAAGAATCTGCGCTCTCGGTTAACAAGGTGATTCGCAACACCTACATGTTGCTCTCCATGACACTCCTATTCAGCGCTGCAATGGCAGTTACTTCCATGGTGCTCCAGGTCGGACAAGGCATGGGTTTCATGCTGCTGATCGGTGGTTTCGTCATGACGTTTGTAGTGCGTGCTACAGCTAACTCTTCCAAAGGCCTCATCGCGGTGTTTGTATTCGCAGGTCTTATGGGGGCAGCGCTTGGGCCCACAATTAATGTGTATCTCGCTGCTTATGCCAATGGCTCGGCCATTGTTGCACAGGCACTTGGTGGTACAGCATTGATTTTCCTTTCCCTTTCGGGTTATGCCCTAACGTCTGGCAAGTCTTTCAATTTCCTTGGGGGCTTTCTGTTTACGGGAATGATGGTCGTGTTAGTCGCGATGATTGCCAATATATTTCTTCAAATCCCAGCGCTCAGTTTGGCGCTGTCGGCGGGTGTGATTATGTTGATGTCTGGGTTCATTCTTTTTGATACCAGTCGCATAATCAATGGCGGCGAGAGAAACTACATTATGGCTACTATCTCCCTCTACCTGAACATCTTCAATATTTTTGTTCACCTGTTACACCTGCTTGGTGCTCTAACAGGCAGAGAATAGTCTTTGTCGATAGGTGACATTCCGACGCCTCAGCTAGCCTGGGGCGTTTTTATTTTAGCGATGCCTACTTTTTTGCTAACTAGTCTCAATGGCCAATGAATTTTTCAATCGTAGTACATTCTGCCCCCTACTCTAGTGAAGCCGCCGCAACGGCTTATCGCTTCGCTGATGCTGTCCTAAAATCAGGTCACACAGTCTATCGTGTTTTTTTCTTTGGGGACGGAGTCCAAAATGCAAACCGATTAACCGTAGTCGCTCAAGATGAACTAAATTTGCAAACGCAGTGGGATGAGCTGATACGTAAGCATGAATTAGATTCTGTGGTGTGTGTGTCCTCTGCTATTAAGCGCGGGATACTGAATCAAAGTGAAGCGTCACGGTATGAGTTTGATGTTGTAAGTCTGTCAGAACATTCTCAGATAGCAGGCTTAGGCCAGCTAGTCGATGCTGTGATTATGTCGGACAAGGTTATCAATTTTGGGTAGCGCCAATGACTGAATCTCCCCCTCGTAAGGTTTTTTTAATCCTATCCCGCCAAGCGCCTTACGGAAATTATAAGGCGCAACAAGCGATTGACATCGCGCTAGCAAGTGCCGTTTTTGAGCAGGACGTTATTTTTGCTTTCTTGGATGATGGTGTGTTTCAGTTATTGGCTAAGCAAAACCCGGTTGAAATACATGCCAAACCAATTAGCGGAGCATTGGACTCATTTCAACTTTATGGTATCGATGAAGTCTATGTAGACATAGAAAGCTTAGAGGCTCGAAATCTGCAAATAGGCGACTTAGGGATCACTGCAAAACCTTTGGACAATGAGGAACTGCGTTTGCTGATTAATAAAGCAGACTGCGTCTTTAGCTTATGACGACGCTGCATACTATAAGCAAATCCCCCGCTTCGGACTTATGGGTACGGGTCGAAGACCTATTGCAGGGAGGTGACGCCGTGTTGTTCATAGAGGACGGTGTTTACCACTGTATTAACAACGATATTAATCTTTCGGAAAAATCGGGCGTTAAAATCTATGCCCTAGCCGAAGATGTTATAGCGAGAGGTTTAAAGAACAGAGTGTTGGCCCATGTAAATCTCGCAGACACGGCTGGTTTTGTTGATCTTTGTGTCCGCTTCGATAAAGTGCTGAATTGGTTTTAGAGAGCCACTATGACTAAGTATCTGGTTCTTGGTGAGCGATCTATAAGTGTTGATCCAGAGGGATTTCTTAATCATCTCAGTGATTGGGATGCTGAGGTTGCTGGTGCTATCGCCGCCTCAGAATCTGTAAACCTAACAGCAAGTCACTGGGAAATCCTGAACCTTATTAGAACGTATTATCAAACCCATGGGGTCACATTGGCTAATCGAGCACTGGTCAGTCTCGTCAAGCGAGAACTAGGTGCAGAGAAAGGGAAAAGCATCTATCTAATGAAGCTATTTACAGGAAGCCCGGCCAAAATTAGCAACAAAATCGCTGGCCTACCCAAACCGGACAATTGTCTTTAGAAATAATCGTAGCTCAAGTCCACGCAAGAGACTGCCTCAATGTCACCACGCTACCAATGATTATTAAGGAAGGAGATTCAAATTCTTCACTTGTTGCCTTTTCAAAGAGCGACTCTAAGGTTCCTGTTATTACTCTTTGATCGGCAGTGGTCCCCTTCTCAATTAGCGCGATAGGAGTTTGGCTATCCATACCGTGCTCAATTAGTTTTTTGCAAATGGTATTTAGAGCCAGTAAGCCCATGTAAAATACCAGGGTTTCTTGGTCTCTGATAAGTGCTTTCCAATCAAGCTCCAGTTCGCCCTCTTTTAAATGACCAGTCAAGAATCGCACAGATTGGGAATGGTCTCTGTGAGTAAGAGGAATGCCAGCATAAGCGGAGCAACCCGAAGCCGCCGTGATTCCAGGCACTACCTGAAATGGAATGTTGTTTTTTGCAAGCGATTCCAGTTCCTCGCCGCCCCGTCCAAAAATAAAAGGATCGCCGCCTTTTAGGCGCATCACGCGCTTTCCTTCCTGCGCTAAACGAACCAACATCTCATTAATACCTTCTTGTTTAACACTGTGGTTGGATTGCTGCTTCCCTACATATATTTTTTCCGCATCGGCTCGCACTTTTTTTAGTATGTCAGCAGATACGAGACGATCGTAGAGAACTATGTCCGCTTTGTGCATCAGGCGAAGTGCGCGAAGCGTTAGTAAATCAGGGTCTCCAGGTCCGGCGCCAACCAAGTAGACTTCTCCCCTCACTTTCTGTGTTTCAGCATCTGCCAGCTGTTGTTCAAGTTTGGATCTAGCTAGGGCTTCATTGCCGGAGTACACCAATTCAGCAACTTCGCCGTCTACCACGTGTTCCCAGAATCGAATTCGATCATCGAAGTTTTTAATTCGAGACTTAACTGCGCCTCGGAAGGATTGTAATAAACGTGCCAAGTCTCCGATTTTGCCTGGCACCAATGTTTCGTTTAACTCCTTGAGTTTGCGTATCAACACCGGAGATGAACCAGAGCTAGAAATGGCGATAACGATGGGAGTCCGGTCTACGATGGACGGCACAATAAAACTGCAAAGGTCAGGTTGGTCGACAACGTTCACCGGGATATTCAATGCTTTGGCAGTAACACTAACCTCGCGATTGACTTGAATGTCGTCGGTTGCGGCAATCACCAGTGTAGCGCCAGTTAACTGAGGGGGGCTAAACTTTGCCACAATTTGATTTGCACCATAGGCTTGGCACAGCTCGCTCAACTGAGGCGAGATCGATTCGCTGATTACGGTAAGGTTTGCGCCTGCTCGCGTTAACAGGGATGCCTTGCGAAACGCTACTTCACCGCCGCCAATAATTACGCAATTCCGATTTCGGATATTGATAAAAATTGGCAGCAGTTCCATTACTCTAGATACTCAAGACCATTCATGTAGGGTTGTAATACAGCAGGAATTTTCACGCGCCCGTCGCTCGTTTGATAGTTTTCAAGCACAGCAACGAGAGTTCGACCGACCGCGAGTCCTGATCCGTTTACAGTGTGCACTAACTCCGGCTTGCCTGTCTCTGGATTGCGCCACCTTGCTTGCATGCGTCTTGCTTGAAAGTCGGTAAACACACTGCAAGAAGAAATTTCACGATAGCACTGTTGTGACGGTATCCATACTTCGAGATCATAGGTTTTGGCGGACGCAAACCCCATGTCTCCGCCACAGAGCAGCACCTTCCGATAGGGAAGCTCTAATGCTTGTAAAATGGATTCCGCATGGTGAGTTAGCTCTTCTAGAGCAGCACTTGAATCGGTAGGTCGCACAATCTGCACTAGTTCGACCTTTTCGAATTGGTGCTGGCGTATCATACCTTTAGTGTCCTTGCCGTAACTCCCCGCTTCTGATCGAAAACAGGGGGTATGACAAACGAATCTCAGGGGCAGGTCGGATGCATCTATAATCTCATCCCGTACTAAGTTAGTGACAGGAACTTCAGCCGTTGGAATTAAGTAGTACTCTTGTTCTGCAGTTAATTTAAACAAATCTTCTTCAAATTTTGGCAACTGACCAGTGCCATTTAAAGACTCTTTGTTAACCATATAAGGCACGTTTAATTCAGTATAGCCATGCTGCTGGGAATGAAGATTGAGCATAAATTGGATGAGCGCTCGATGCAGTCGAGCCGTATTGCCTTTCATCACCACAAAGCGAGAGCCTGTAAGTTTGACTGCGCTGGCAAAGTCTAAGCCCTCCCCTATTTCCGTATGATCCTTCACCGGAAAATCAAAATTGCCCGGCGTGCCCCAAGTAGACACCTCGACGTTTGACTCTTCATTCTTGCCAGCCGGTACTGATTCATCAGGGATATTGGGCACTCCCGAAACGTAGTCATCGTACTCAGCCTGGACTTTATTAAGCTGCTCTTTCTTTGTCTCCAGTTGGCTTTTTAACGACTCCATGGAGTTTAAGATTTCACTGACATCCTCCCCAGCGGCTTTTGCTTTGCCGATAGCTTTCGATCTTAAATTACGTTCGTTCTGAAGAGTTTCTGTATCTACTTGCAGTCCGCGGCGTTGCTCATCAAGGTTAACTAGCTTTTCTATGTCAAGTTGGAAGCCTTTTTTCTTCAGTAATGAAGCGATAAGTTCTGGTTCAGTGCGAAGCCGTTTGGGGTCTAACATGATTTTTTCCTGAGACAACTGGGCGAAATTGAAGGCTGGGTTCTACGCTATATAACTAGTTTTGCTAACTGCATACCCGCGAAAGTAGCTGCCAAACAAACCACTAGACTGCCTACCGTATAAACCAGGGCCGTATTGTAATGGCCTTGCTGTAACAACAAAAGCGCATCCAGTGAGAAAGTTGAAAATGTCGTCATTGCACCAAGAAAGCCGATCATTAGCAGTGCACGCCATGTTTCCGTCAGCTGTGCCTTATCCATCAATAGTACAAAGCATAGTCCTATCAAAAGTGAGCCCAGTGCATTAACGGCAAATGTGCCGGCAGGGAAAGCCGAAGAATTACTCGCCTGTACAAGATTGGCAAGCCAATAGCGGGTTATTGCCCCTAGTGCGCCCCCCGCTGCGATAGCCATATAAACGGTCAAGCTAGCTGTTTGCATTGTTTACTCGCCGGGGCTCGGTTGCAGATGGGGCCGTAATCAGTTTATCGGCCATAATTGTTTTCAATAATATCGATGCCTGCTGGTGGGACGAAGTTAAAATCCGAATCCTCCAGTGCTTGATTCGCGACTAATTCGCTGAACTGCCACACGGTTTGCTCGCCGTTCCTACTGTTGATATAGATAGAGTCCAGTTGCGTAGCGTTAAACTGAATGACAATGCTTGAATAGACGTTGTCAGAAGCCAATGGTGTGAGGGTGAAAAGTTCAGTGTTATTGTCAAGTTGAGTCAATGCGATTTCGTATTCGCTTCGTAAGGTCTCTGTTCGACCACTAAGCAACTGCGCCGCTAGCTCAGATTGATCAGGTTGCCAATCCTCCACCACTACTTGCTCTAAATCAGGTTGATAGTTCCAAAGTTTAATGCCGTTGGTAACCACAAGTTCTGGAAATGGCTCGACCGTCTCCCAATAGAAGCCATCGGGCTTTTTTAATTTCATTCTAATTGTGCTTTCTTCCAAAACACCGCCGCTGGACTCAACAATAAGCTGAGTGACATCCGCAGTTAAAGTCGTCACATCATCCAATAAACTTTCTAGGCGCTCAGCGTCAGAGGCGCTAGCGTATTTTGCTAAACCCATAGCCAAAAACAGTGTTAAACAAAAACGTATTGGGTTTGGCATAAGATATTCTATTAAAGAGGTTGAAGGGATAATGCTAATTAATCGCGGGGTGCTGGGGGTGCAAGAACTTCTCTCGAACCATTGCTGCCCATCTCCGATACTACACCTGCGGCTTCCATTGATTCAATCATGCGGGCTGCCCTGTTGTAGCCGATACGCAGTTTGCGCTGTACCCCTGAAATAGAGGCTTTGCGAGACTCTGTAACAAATTGAACGGCTTCATCGTACAGGGCATCGTCTTCCTCGCCCTCTCCCGAACCATCGAAGTTACCACCTCCGCTATAATCAGAATCTTCCGAGGCAGCGGTAATGGAATCGATATAGACAGGTTCGCCGCGCTCCTTCCAATCGGCGACGACTCGATGGACTTCTTCATCGCTAACGAAGGCGCCATGGACGCGAGTCGGCACCCCACCGCCTGGAGGAAGAAATAACATATCCCCATGCCCAAGCAATTGTTCTGCACCCCCTTCACCTAGAATGGTTCTCGAATCGACTTTTGACTGAACCATAAAGGAAAGACGCGTAGGCACATTGGCTTTAATCAAGCCGGTAAGCACGTCCACCGAGGGTCTTTGAGTTGCCAATATTAAGTGAATGCCAGCCGCCCGGGCTTTCTGTGCAATCCGTGCGATGAGTTCCTCAACCTTTTTGCCCACTACCATCATCATATCAGCCAGTTCATCGACGATTACTACGATGTTTGGTAATGACTCTAATTCAGGTGCTGTTTGCTCTTCGATCAACAGCATGGGATCTGGCTTCCAAGTGGGGTCTATGATAGGAGCGCCCGCTTTTTTGGCGTCCTCTACCTTCTTATTAAATCCAGCTAAGTTCCTCACCCCTAGGGCAGACATTAATTTGTAGCGCCTTTCCATTTCGGCCACGCTCCATCGCAGACCGTTTGCAGCGTCTTTCATGTCGGTAATGACAGGCGTCAGCAAATGAGGGATGCCATCATAAACAGACAGTTCTAGCATTTTAGGGTCGATCATTATCATTCGAACTTCGTCAGGCGTAGATTTGAATAACAAACTAAGAATCATGGCGTTGATGCCAACTGATTTGCCTGAGCCGGTAGTTCCTGCGACCAGTAGGTGGGGCATTTTTGCCAAATCTACTATCACCGGCTTGCCCACAATGTCGTGCCCAAGAGCCATGCTAAGAGGCGAAATAGCGTGGTCGAACTCTGGTGAACTTAAGACTTGGCTGAATTGAATGATCTCGCGTTTTTCGTTGGGGATCTCGATACCGATAACTGTCTTACCTGGTATTACCTCAACTACTCGCACAGAAACTATTGCCAGAGATCGAGCTAAATCCTTTGCCAGGTTGGTGATTCGACTCACCTTAACCCCTGGTGCTGGTTGAACTTCAAAGCGTGTAATGACCGGCCCTGGATTAACAGCAGTAACTTCTATCTCAATCCCAAAATCTTTAAGTTTTAGTTCTAATAGGCGGGACATAGCTTCTAAAGATTCTTTAGAGAATCCAGTATCGTTGCTTTGCTGCCATGCATCTAAAAGCCCGATAGCCGGAAGTTCTTTAGTTGAGGAACTGGCAAAAAGTTTGCCTTGGCGCTCTTTTTCAACTCGCGCGCTTTTAACAGGGGGCGCTGTTGGCGCTGCCGCTATAGTTGGAGGCACCCGCTTTTTCTCTTTTTCGATATGAACGTCCAGCACTTTTTTGCGAGTTTCAAGCCGGGCTTTAGTCTGGGCGGCCTGCTTTCTCGCTTCTATCCATTTTGATAGCTTACTTTGCGCCGTGCTGATGGCATTCAGTGTCCACGCTCCAATTCGGTCTACGGTGGCAATCCAAGAAATTTCAGCAGTAATGGTTAAGCCGAACAGAAACAGTGCGAACAATAGTAAAGTGCTGCCAAGATTTGCAAATGCTGGGATTGATAAATTAACCACCAATGCGCCAAGAACACCCCCCGCCATGTAGGCAGAATCTGGCGGGACCTCGATATGAATAATAGCAAGACCACAGGCGGATATCAGCAGCAAGAAAAAACCGAGGCTCTTAAATCCGAATAACGGCCAAGAAAACGGAACCTCTTCGTCACGCTCGCGAAGGGCTTCAATGATTTTGTAACCAAGTAGTGTGGGAAATGCGAAGGCCAAATAACCTAGCACGTGAAAAAGGATGTCCGCGAGGTAAGCACCATAGACGCCTACTGCATTTTCAACTTCAGCATTGGTACCTGTAGTTGTGTAGGCAGCATCTTCGGCGGAATAGCTAAACAGCGCAACCAGCAAAAACACAGCAAGCAGAAAATAAATAATAAGCGAACCTTCGCGCATCAATCGCTGCAGGATGTTCTCTACTTGTGTTTCATTCGGTGTCTTTGTTGCGGCCATATTCTTCAATTTTTTCATATACCTGCGCGTAGTTTATACGATCATTTCTACAATAGTTAGGGGAAAATTAAGCTTTTCTTCATCTATTGGTGCGCCGGATGTAACGGCGCTGTAAGCAAAAGCATGTTTACTCATAGGGTTATCGTGCAAATACCCTGATGAATTAAGGTTTCTGAGTCAATTACTGGGAGAAAGTTGGGTACAATACCCCCTGCCCCTTTTATTTCGAAAAAGCGCCATCACATTGATGAAACCACTATCCCTCGTAAAGCATTGCTCAGGAACTCCATATGACAGACGTTCAACACCATAAATTGATTATTCTAGGGTCAGGCCCAGCTGGTTACACTGCAGCGGTTTATGCAGCTCGCGCAAATCTTGATCCGGTTGTGATCACAGGATTAATTCAAGGTGGTCAGCTAACCACCACAACCGATGTCGATAATTGGCCTGGTGATGTGGAAGGGTTACAAGGCCCAGATCTCATGGAGCGCATGAAAAAGCACGCCGAAAAGTTTGATACTAAAATTATTTTTGATCATATTAACGCCGTAGAATTGTCGCAGCGCCCCTTCAAATTGGTCGGCGATAGTGGCACCTATTCTTGCGATGCCTTGATTATAGCCACAGGAGCTTCGGCTCAGTATCTCGGGCTCGAGTCTGAGGCAGCCTTTATGGGTAAAGGCGTCAGCGCCTGTGCAACCTGCGACGGTTTTTTCTACAGGAACAAGCCTGTCCTTGTGGTGGGTGGCGGCAATACGGCCGTAGAAGAGGCTTTGTACCTTTCTAACATTTGCTCCCATGTGACTTTGGTGCATCGCCGTGACTCTTTGCGAGCTGAGAAAATCTTGCAGAAAAAACTTTTTGAGCGAGTCGATGAGGGCAAAGTCACCATTTTGTGGAATCACTCATTGGCGGAAGTGCTCGGTGATGACATGGGGGTGACTGGAGTGACTCTCAATAAGCTTGATAGCAAAGAGCAAGTGGATATTGCTGTCGACGGTGTTTTCATCGCGATTGGTCATGTGCCCAACTCAGAGATCTTCAAAGGCCAATTGGACATGAAAAATGGATATGTCGCCGTAAACACCGGCATTAGCGGCAACGCAACCGCCACTAGTGTCCCCGGCGTTTTTGCGGCTGGCGACATAGCGGATCAAGTCTATCGTCAAGCGGTTACTAGCGCGGGTTTCGGCTGCATGGCGGCGCTAGATGCAGAGAAATTCTTAGACGCCTAAAATCACTAGCAGATATTTATGTCCATCATATGGTTAGAGCCGGAACCTGCTTATTTTCCTGATGTTGACACGGCCGTTGATAATCCAAACGGTTTGCTTGCAGCTGGGGGTGCATTAACACTCCCTTGGTTAGATTTAGCCTACTCAAAGGGAATTTTCCCGTGGTTTGAGAAAGGCCAGCCTATTCTGTGGTGGTGCCCTGACCCAAGAATGGTATTGCACCCTTCTGAGTATTTGCTGTCCCGCAGCATGGCAAAGCTCCTCCGTAAAAACCCGTTTCGCGTCACTTTTGATACATGCTTCGCGAAGGTTATTGAGGCTTGTTCTGAGTCGAGGCGGAGGTCATCCGGAACCTGGATTACGGCTGAAATTAAGCAGGCTTATTGTGAACTCCACAAGGCTGGGTTTGCCCACTCCGTGGAGGTTTGGTCGGATAGTACCCTCGTTGGTGGTCTATACGGTGTTTGCAAAGGCAGAGTATTTTTTGGTGAATCCATGTTTTCTCGCCAAGCTAATGCATCTAAAGTCGCCTTTGCGTTTCTCACTGCTCAATTGGATCGATGGGGCTTTCAACTGATAGACTGCCAAGTTAGCAGCGAGCATTTATTCTCGCTAGGTGCTTATGAGATTTCACGTGCGACATTTTGTGAATTATTGTCTGAGTATGCCCGAGAAGGAAATCGTCAAAGGACATGGCAATTTGATGCTGATTTGCCTTCAAGCTTTAAGCGAATAGCTAATACATGAGTTCAACTAATAGTTCTAAAGGATTGAGTTCAGTGCGGTTATTTCGCACGTCTCCTCATCCTTGCAGTTATAAGTCTGGCTTGGCTGCGTCAACGGTTTTTGTGGATCCAGATTTGGTGATCGACAAAAATCTTAACAGTAAGCTCAGCGAGTTAGGGTACCGCCGATCGGGGGCGCATTTGTATCGTCCCGATTGCGAAAGCTGCTCTGCCTGCTTGTCCTGCAGAATTCCCGTACAGCAATTTGAACCCCGTCGTCGGCATCGAAAAACCTTAAAGCTCAATCAAGATTTAGAGGTTGAGGTGGCCACGGAATTGTCTGGCCAGACTGAGTTCGCCTTGTATCAACGCTACATAGACTCTAGGCACGATGATGGCGATATGTACCCGGCTTCAGCAGAGCAGTTTGAGGCGTTTATAAAAACCAAGACTGTGGATACACGGTTTTTAAAGTTTTTTCTCGGTGATGAATTACTTGCTGTAAGTGTTACTGATTTTTTAGACCAAGGTTTATCGGCGGTCTATACTTTTTTTGAACCGTCCCAGGCCAAACGGTCGCTTGGCAGCTTTGCAATACTTTGGCAAATCGAATTGGCCAAGAAAATGCATTTAGACTACTTGTTTCTTGGATATTGGGTGAAGGGCTGTCAAAAGATGGATTATAAAAGCAGTTACAGGCCATTGCAGATGTTGGTGGATGGCCAGTGGGTGCTGATGAAATAAGCGTTAAGCATTTTGCTTATCTCTTCAAAATCGGGCACAATGCGCGCGCAGTTTAAGACCTTAAAGGACCCTAAATGTCAAAAGAAGATCAAATCGAAATGGAAGGTGAAGTGGTTGATACCCTGCCTAACACCATGTTTCGCGTCAAGCTTGAAAATGGCCACATCGTCACCGCGCATATCTCGGGTAAAATGCGCAAAAATTACATTCGCATCTTAACCGGCGATCAGGTGCGAGTAGAACTTACCCCTTACGACTTAACTAAAGGCCGCATCACCTATCGCGCGCGCTAATCCGCTGGTATTCAGCGGATTATTGCTTGGCGAGACAAACTACCCTTTCGCGTCGCTCAGCTCTTTCTTACCTTGACCTTTCTTACTTTTGACATCAATGGCTATGTCGTCATTGCGCACGGTCACATCAACTTCCCCGCCGTCAATCGCTAAGTCTCCAAACAGAATATCTTCAGCAAGGGCTTTTTTGAGCTTCTCTTGGATTAGGCGTCCCATAGGGCGAGCGCCCATTGATTCGCTATAACCATTCTTCACGAACCAATCAACAGCCAATTCGTCGACATGCAAAAGTACATTCTTTTCATCAAGTTGCACCTGTAAGCTCACTAAAAACTTATCCACAACAGTGCGGATGGTTTCTTGAGTTAAGTTGCCAAACTGGATTATGGAGTCGAGGCGATTACGGAACTCTGGTGTAAAAGCCTTTTTGATGATTTCCATGCCATCGGCAGTATGATCTTGTTCTGTAAACCCGATAGAGGATCGCGACATTTGTTCCGCGCCTGCGTTGGTTGTCATTATTAAGATCACGTTTCTAAAGTCGGCTTTGCGGCCGTTGTTATCGGTTAATGTGCCATGATCCATAACTTGCAGCAGCAGGTTAAATACATCTGGATGGGCTTTTTCGATTTCATCTAATAACAAAACGCAGTGCGGGTTTTTAGAAACCGCCTCGGTAAGCAGTCCGCCTTGGTCGAAACCGACATAGCCAGGAGGAGCGCCAATTAGGCGCGATACCGTATGCCGCTCCATGTATTCGGACATATCGAATCTTAAAAGCTCAATGCCCATGATTTTTGCGAGTTGTCGACTCACTTCAGTCTTACCGACACCGGTAGGGCCTGAGAACAAGAAAGAACCAATGGGCTTTTCACCTTCGTTTAAGCCAGCTCTAGAGAGCTTGATAGCGGTGGCCAGTGACTCGATTGCTCTGTCTTGACCAAATACCACCATCTTCAAATTGGGCTCTAAGTTTCTTAGAGACTCCACGTCTGAACTTGACACGTGTTTAGGTGGGATGCGTGCGATGGATGCCACCACTTTTTCCATGTCGCTTGCCTGAATGAGCTTTTTGCGTTTGCTGCTAGGTTGTAAACGCTGAAAAGCCCCCGCTTCATCAATGACATCGATTGCCTTGTCTGGCATAAATCGATCGTTTATGTAGCGGCCTGCTAGCTCCGACGCGGCCCGTAACGATTTGTCGCTGTACCGCAGGTCATGATGTTCTTCAAAACGGGATTTCAAGCCCTTTAAGATGCGGTACGTGGTGTCTACATCCGGCTCATCAACATCGATTTTTTGAAATCGTCTCGATAGTGCTCTATCTTTTTCAAAAATTCCCCGATACTCCTGATAAGTGGTTGAGCCAATGCAGCGCATATTGCCAGAGGTCAGTACGGGCTTGAGTAAATTAGAGGCATCCATCACGCCGCCTGACGCAGCGCCGGCACCAATAATTGTATGTATTTCATCAATGAAGAGCACAGCGTTGGGGTTTTTCTTGAGCTCACCCAATAAGGCCTTAAAACGCTTTTCAAAGTCTCCACGGTATTTGGTGCCGGCTAACAAAGCGCCCAGATCCAATGAGTAGATGACACTGTCAGCGAGTACTTCTGGAACCTGTTTTTCCACGATGAGTTTGGCTAGGCCTTCTGCAACAGCAGTTTTACCAACGCCAGACTCGCCCACCAGCAGTGGATTATTCTTTCGGCGCCTAGACAACACTTGAATAACGCGAGTGACTTCATCTTCGCGGCCGATTAGGGGATCAATGCGGCCTTGCTCGGCCTCTAGATTTAAATTAGTCGCAAAATTATCCAGTGCACTGGCTGAGGATTCACTACCCCCTTCCTCATCATGATGCTCGCTTGGGTTCTCATTTTCTCCGGCGTGGCCAGGGATTTTTGAAATGCCGTGGGTAATGAAATTAACTACATCGATGCGCGCAATGTCTTGCTGTTTTAAGAAATACACCGCCTGGCTCTCTTGCTCGCTGAAGATAGCGACCAAAACATTGGCACCGGTCACTTCTCTTTTACCCGAGGACTGAACGTGAAAAACAGCGCGTTGTAAAACCCGTTGAAAGCCTAATGTGGGTTGAGTTTCGCGGCCATTCTCTGTCTCGGGAATCAATGGCGTGGTTGCGTCTACAAAATCCAATAGTTCTCCGCGCAATCGACCCAAATCGCAATCACAGGCAATGAGCACGCTGGAGGCAACTTCATTATCCAGTAATGCGAGCAGTAGGTGCTCTACTGTCATGAATTCATGACGCTTTTTACGAGCACCTTTAAATGCGTAATTCAGTGTTGCTTCAAGATCTTTACTTAACATAGTGTTCCTTGTAATTGATCAGAACTTTCTGGCCAATGGAATTATCTATCTACTTCTACTGCGCACAGCAGTGGCTGTTCGCATTCTCGGGCGTAATCATTCACTTGGGCCGCTTTCGTTTCAGCAACATCTTTACTGAAGACGCCACAGACACCTTTGCCTTCGGTGTGAACTTTCAACATGATTTGCGTGGCTTTTTCCACATTCATATTGAAATACGAACGCAGCACATCAACGACAAACTCCATAGGGGTATAGTCATCGTTGATTAACACGACCTTGTAAAGCGGCGGTCGTTGCAGCTTTGGCTTTTCCGTTGTGGTGGCGAAGCCAGTGTTAATATCTTCGTGGTCATCGTTACCTGCGTTGACTGGGCCAACTGGGTATTTCGTCATCTCTAATTCTAGTAGATGTTTTTTGTACATACTCATAACAAGAACGTCTAAGGGGGGAATTATTTACTTAAAATGTGTCGGATTATTTTGCGTCAGAATCAGCCGCAATAAAAGGCTTTTATAGTAACTCTAACGCCATGAATTCTCGATTGGTTTACTCTATGTGGGGTCGAATCTGAGAGCTTCAAGGCACCGTCCTAGCTCATTAGACGCTTAAATTAGATAGGTGGTTTTGACAAGCAATTATCATTAGTGTAAGACTCTTGCTCAGTGGAACTAAATCCACACTAATAATTACAATAAATAATAAGAAGTACGGAGCAAGCCTATGAGTACCGGGCAAGTAAAATGGTTTAATAATGCAAAAGGATTTGGCTTCATATTACCCGACGACGGCGGAGATGATTTATTCGCACATTACTCGGCCATCGGTATGGATGGGTATAAAACGTTAAAAGCTGGACAGTTAGTCACATTCGATACTATCGAAGGCCCCAAGGGGCTCCACGCTGCTAATATTCATGCGGTAGAGTCTAGTGAAGGGTCCGATGCCTCCTCCGATCGGGAGTCTGAAACCGATGAGCAATCGGTCGCTTTAGTTACCTAACAGGGTCCAAAGCCCAGCTTTTCAAAACGGGTAGAGAGCGATGGTAGTGTCATATAAGCACGTCTTCTGGGCAGTGTCGGCAGGGAACCGCGGCTCAACGTAAATGGATTTACTCAACTCCTAAATGCCACAATTTCTCCTCTTTAATAAACCCTACGGTGTGCTTTCACAGTTCACCGGTGACGAGCCTCAAGCGACGCTTACCCACTATATAAGCAATCCCGGATTTTATGCCGCAGGTCGACTGGACAAGGATTCAGAGGGACTGCTTATCCTGACCAGCGATGGGAAAACCCAAGCTAAAATTTCAGACCCCAAGTTTAAGCTCGCCAAGACCTACTGGGCACAGCTGGAAGGCACAATCTCCGAAGCCGCACTTGCGTCTTTACGCAGGGGGATATTGCTTAAAGATGGCAAGACCTTACCTGCATTAGCTAAAGTAATAGATGAGCCTATGGTATGGCCCAGAAACCCGCCTATTCGCCATCGACAAAATATACCAACCTCATGGATTGAGCTAGTAATTAAAGAAGGGAAAAACCGACAAGTGAGGCGAATGACCGCTGCGACCGGATTTCCAACCTTACGCTTGATCAGGTCGGCAATTGGGCCTTGGAACCTAGACGGATTGGCACCCGGAGAGTCAAAGCTACTTTCAATTGATGAAAATTTTCTCGTAAAAAGTCTTAAAAGTTAAGACTAAACTATTGAAATTGTTTACTATTTCCAGCGATCAAGTGCCTCGCTATCACTTGATCTGCTATCAATCCAAACTTCATCATCTGCTGATTTTTGTTTCTTCCAAAAAGGCGCTTCGCTCTTCAAGTAATCCATCATAAATTGCGCTGCCTCAAACGCGGCGTTACGATGAGCGCTTGCGACGCCCACAAAGACGATTTGGTCACCCGGATGAAGTTCTCCTACTCGATGAATAATCCGCGCAGCTTGAAGGGGCCAGCGGTTACAGGCTTTGTTAAGGATGTCCCCAAGGCATTTTTCGGTCATGCCAGGATAGTGCTCGAGAAACAAAGAGGTAACAGCGTCTTCGTCTGTAGAAGATGAGTTGTAGAACTCGCGAACCAAGCCGGTAAAAGTGACTATGGCGCCAGGATCCCCTGCCCGGCTTTTTAGTTCTTGGTATTCAGCATCAAGCTTAAAGTCTTCGGTTTGGACTGAAATCATTTTAACCGCCCGTCATTGGTGGAAAAAAAGCAACTTCATCACCATCATGAAGAGCATGATCTCGACCCACTACTGCTTGATTTACAGAGACTAGCAATTTGTTAGTGTCCTGATTTGCCAGTCTGAACCCCTCGTGAGAAGCACTCAGTTGATCGATTAAATCGTTAACCGTTGCCAGTGATTCGTCTTTTTCTAGCGTCTCAGATGCAATGCCTACCTTCTCTCTCGTGCTGGCGAAATAATGTATTGAAAGCATAATCCTTGGCCTATTCCCGAGTGTAATGGCCGCTACGGCCGCCGCGCTTTTCTAGTAAGCGGATTTCACTTATTACCATTCCCTTGTCGACTGCTTTGCACATGTCGTAAATGGTCAGTGCAGCCACGGAAACTGCAGTGAGGGCCTCCATTTCTACGCCTGTTTGTCCGGTGACCTTGCAGCTTGCTTTTAACAACACGGTGTTACTCTTTGAATCTAAATCAAAATCTACATCGATCGAGGTGAGCATTAAAGGGTGGCATAGGGGAATTAGACTGGCGCAGGCTTTTGCGGCCTGAATACCAGCGATTCTGGCAACTGCTAACACATCGCCCTTTTTATGGCCTTTATTCGCGATTAATGCGAAAGTTTCGGCATTCATTTGAACTTCACCTGCCGCGATAGCTTCACGGGAGGTGGTTTGCTTGTCGCCAACATCCACCATCTTGGCATTGCCGGACTCATCAATGTGACTAAGTTGACTCATGTTTCTGTGTTACCTGTCTCTAAATCAGCCGCATTATCCCTGTTTGTCAGGAGAATCAAAAGCCAATCCAGTCAATTGGCTCTCAAGTTCAAGAAATGTCTTTGTAACATTGATCCTACTGGGTGTAAGGCGCTAGCATTCGCCCCTTTGGATAGAACGTGACAGATTACCCTCATATTACAGTCGCTACGGTTGTCCACAAAGATGGCAAGTTTCTGATGGTTGAAGAGCGATCGACAGGTGCGCTGGTTTATAATCAGCCAGCCGGTCATTTAGAGCTCGGTGAGACACTTATTGAGGCGGCACTTCGTGAAACTTTAGAGGAAACCCGTTGGCAGGTCGAACTGCATGGGCTAATCGGCATTTATCAATTCAAGTCTGCTGCAAACGGTATTACCTATGTGCGTCATTGTTTCGCGGCGAAGCCACTAGCAGAAATCGCAGATGCTGAACTAGATGCAGACATTGAGCAGGCGCTGTGGCTAACCCATAAGCAGATTCAAGCTGCTGCAAGTAAGCTTCGGAGTCCTTTAGTGCTGACCGCAATCCATGATTATCTGAATAAACCACTTTATCCTTTATCATTGCTAACATGCTGTTAACTAAATGAAAGAGCCAGGCGTATTGAAGCAACCAGAAGCCCCCAGTGTCATCGTTGGCATGTCAGGCGGCGTGGACTCTTCTGTAGCCGCTCACCTGCTAAAAGCCCGGGGATATCAGGTAACTGGCTTATTCATGAAAAATTGGGACGAAGACGATGGGACTGAATATTGTACTGCCAAAACAGACCTAGCGGACGCGCAAGCTGTGTGTGATTCACTAGGCATTGAATTGCTGACAGCTAATTTCGCAGCTGAATATTGGGACAACGTGTTTGAGCATTTTCTAGCTGAGTATAAAGCGGGCCGCACACCTAACCCTGATGTATTATGCAATCGAGAAATAAAATTTAAGGCATTTATGGAATATGCCATGGATCTCGGAGCAGATTACATCGCCACCGGTCACTACGTGCAAACCACTTCCGCTGGGGCTGAGACTCACCTATTGAAAGGCTTGGACGCAAACAAAGACCAAAGTTATTTTTTGTGTGAGGTTCAAGAAAAGTGTCTTGAGAAGAGCCTGTTCCCAGTCGGTGCTCTCGCAAAACCTGAAGTGAGACGAATCGCCGCTCAACTGAATTTGGCGACTCGCGATAAAAAAGACAGCACTGGAATTTGCTTTATTGGCGAGCGTAAATTCAAAGATTTTCTAGAGCAGTATTTGCCGGCGCAACCAGGCCACATTGAGACCACTCAGGGTGATGTAATTGGTAATCACGCTGGCCTCATGTATTACACATTCGGTCAGCGTCAGGGGTTGGGTATCGGAGGCAACAGCAAGTACCCAGAGGCGGCGTGGTATGTGGTGGACAAAGACTTAAAGCGAAACGTATTAGTCGTCGCTCAAGGCAATGATAATAATGCATTATTGTCATCAGAATTGATCACATCGGCACCCGCATGGATAAATGCTAATTCTCAATCCCCGCCTGTTTCATGCATGGCAAAGATTCGCTATCGCCAAGCGGATCAAGCCTGCACTTTGGCGACTATGCCGAGTGGTGGCTTACGAGTGCGATTTGCCTCCCCTCAACGAGCTGTAACCCCGGGGCAGTACATTGTGTTTTACGAGGCAAACCGTTGTTTGGGTGGAGCAGTCATTGAACAATTCCAACGCTAAGTACACTCGCTGGGAGCAGGAAATAATTGCCCTTGCGGCGGTGGCTCAATGCGCGTCCTTGGTGGATAAACTGGCCACTCAAGGGAATTGCGATGATTACGAAATGGCCGTTTGCATTAACCCCCTGTTGGTAACAAACCCCGACACCTTTGCTGACGTGTATCCCAACGTTGTGGACCTCACCCGTGGTCTACGTGCTATCGAAACGCTGTTTGCATCCGAGCCTGGTGGTCAAAAATCAGAAGTAGTTCGCTACACTTTAGGTTTGCTGCAGTTGCGTAACATCCTCATGCAACACAGTGAAATGCTTGAAAAAATAGGCAGTCGTTTGACGTCTATAGATCCCTTACCCACAGCCTATGAGCGTCATAGTAGTGTCGACAATGAAAACATCAAGCAAACCCAAACTATTGATCAGCTAGCGAATTTATATCGCGATACCATTAGTACTTTAAGCTACAGGATTCAGGTTCAAGGTAGATCTGACTATTTGAAAAACGAGCAAATAGCCAAACAAATTCGGGCGCTATTGCTTGCGGGGATTCGCGGGGCTGTGCTTTGGCACCAAGTGGGGGGGCGACGTTGGCGTTTATTGCTCTATCGTGGCCGAATTCTCGCCACTGCCGAAAGTATACGGAAAAAACTACTCAATTGAGTAAGCTTGTAAAAACAAAAATTTAACGGACTTATGTTAGGTGCATTCTATGGAAACAAACCCGCTCACATCCCTTACTGCCATTTCTCCTATTGATGGCCGGTACCGCAATAAGTGCAATGCTTTGGCCGATTATTTTAGTGAGTTTGCCTTAATAAAATACCGAGTGCGGGTTGAAGTACGGTGGCTGCAAATGCTGGCAATGACGCCTGAGATTACTGAGTTGAAAAGCTTAAGCGATCAGGATTCCGCTGTGTTAGATGAGCTTGTCACTCGCTTTTCCTTAGCGGATGCCCAGCGGGTGAAAGCCATAGAGACCACCACTAATCATGATGTGAAGGCGGTTGAGTATTTCATCAAAGAGAAGCTAGAAGCGCACCCTAGCCTAGCTGGTAAACTAGAGTTTGTGCATTTTGCCTGCACATCGGAAGACATCAATAATCTAGCCTACGCGCTAATGCTCAAAGAAGGCCGCGATGACGTGATGGTGCCTGTGATGAGTCAGCTCATTGATAGGCTGACACAGCTAGCACACGACTATGCAGAGCAACCAATGCTATCGCGCACACATGGCCAATCGGCGTCCCCCACCACTGTCGGTAAAGAGTTTGCAAATGTAGTGCACCGGTTAAGGCGACAACTAGCGCAGTTTAGTGAGAACGAGGCACTTGGAAAGATTAATGGAGCCGTAGGCAATTTCAATGCTCATTTATCTGCCTATCCAGATTTAAATTGGTCGGAAACGGCTCGGCACTTTGTTGAGAACTTGGGTTTAGTGTGGAACCCCTTTACTACACAAATCGAACCCCATGATTTTATTGCAGAAATGTTCGATTCATTAGCCCGTTTTAATACGATTTTGATGGATTTTGACAAAGATATTTGGGGGTATATCTCCTTGGGCTATTTCAAACAGAAGACGATAGCCGGTGAAGTGGGGTCATCCACCATGCCACATAAGGTTAATCCAATCGATTTTGAAAACTCCGAAGGAAACCTTGGGCTGGCAAATGGAGTGATGAATCACATGTCTGGGAAGTTGCCGATTTCTCGTTGGCAGCGGGATCTTACGGACTCGACTGTGCTCAGAAACATCGGTGTGGGCTGGGCTTACAGTCTAATAGCCTACGAAGCGAGTTTAAAAGGGCTCAGCAAGCTCGAGCTTAATCCCTCCGCAATAAATCGGGATATCGATGAGTGCTGGGAAGTGCTGGCTGAACCTATTCAAACCGTCATGAGACGTTACCGCATAGCTGAACCTTATGAAAAGCTGAAGGCCCTCACCCGCGGCAAAGGGATTAGTGCCTCCGCACTCACCGAATTTGTTCATGCCTTAGATATTCCCGAGGACGCCAAACGTCAGCTATTAGCGTTAACGCCAAGAACGTACATTGGCAATGCCATTTCTCAAGCGAAGAGCATTTGAGCTTGAAGGGTTTCAATCAGGGTTTTGATACAGACGAATTCGTCGACCTTTATTGGCAGAAAAAGCCTATGCTAATCAGGCAGTTATTGCCTGACTTTAAGGACCCGCTTTCGCCCGAAGAACTGGCAGGGCTGAGTATGGAAGCTGGAACTGAAAGCAGGCTGATAGAAGGTACCGACCCAAATTGCTGGCAATTATCAGAAGGCCCCTTCACTGAATCCCGTTTCACATCGCTTCCTGAAGATGGCTGGACTCTGTTAGTGCAAGCAGTGGATCAGTGGCATGAGCCGGTTCAAGATCTACTCCATTTGTTTGACTTCATACCAAGTTGGCGCTTTGACGATGTAATGGTGTCGTTCGCGGCCCACGGAGCTGGGGTCGGTCCTCACTATGACTTTTACGATGTCTTTCTAGTGCAAGGCTTAGGTCAGCGTACTTGGAAAATTGGCAAGAAATGCAGCTCTGCTGATGGTTGCGTCAGCGCCGCAGGCCTTTCTATCCTCAAGCAGTTCGACCAGGTGGAAGAATTTACGCTCTATTCCGGCGATGTCCTCTATATCCCTCCGCAATTCTCCCACTGGGGTGTGTCGGAAGGTCGAAGTCTTTGCTATTCAGTTGGCTGCAGGGCGCCCTCTAAAGCTGAAATGCTTGAGGGGTTTAGCGATATGCTAATTGATCGTGCGTTGCCAGAAGACAGGTATATCGATGCAAATCCCAAGCGCCCCATGATGCGCGGTGAAATAAAACCGAGCAGCTTAGAAGAGAGCTTTAATCAATTGCTCAAAGCTGTTGATAATAAAGAGAACTTTTATATATGGTTTGGTTGCAATGCCACGCTTCCCAAATATCCGAACCTAATTGAAGCACCGTTACAGCAAATCTCGCGCCTGCAGTTGATCGACGCATTGAAAGAGTGCTGCCAGCTCGTTCCTAACCCCTCATCTCGGTTCGCTTTCACAACCTTGCCCGATTCTGGCAGATTTGTCCTATTTGTAGACGGTGAGAGCATCCTGCTGGGCGACGACCTTCGCTGGTTTGGTGAAGCCCTTTGCAATAACCAGTTATTGGCCGAAATTGCCGCTCAATTACTTAGCACCCCTACAGCTATGGAGCATACTCTGCGCCTTTTGAATCAAGGTAGCTTGGTAATTTACTGAGATTTATTAATGCAATCCGATTTAACCATAGGGCTTCCCTTTATTGAGGATTCGGGGGTTTATTTACAGCTAATTGCTGGGCTGCCCTCGCCTATTGCACTGGAAAGCGGCCCATCCGTGGCTGCGGACAGCCGCTATAGCATCTTTGCCGCCCAGCCGGTTGAGTCGATTGCCATTGGGTCTGTTGACCCCGAAAGTGCAACAAGCCACATGGATCTTGGCGATTTAGTAATAAAAATCAGAAGGCTACATCAAAAATATTTTAAATCGAGTGAAGCAATAGCAAAGTTGCCGACATTACCCTTTCGGGGAGCTGTGGCAGGATTTCTTGGTTATCCACAGCTAAATGGACGCAATGAGCTATCCATTGGCTCTGGGTTTGTAGGGGTGTATCTGTGGGCAATAATCGTAGATCAGTTAGATAAGACCAGCCGGCTGGCGTTCCACCCAAGCGTGAGTGAGGAGACTCGCCTGCAACTGGCAGCGCTTATAGGTAATGGGCTTGAAGGGAGAACTGGAACGGCCGTGGAGTTGCCAAGCCTGTCTATCACTGAGCAATTCAATCCTCAAACTAATCTCGAAAAGTACACCCAATCGTTTGATTCTATTGAAGAATATATACACAGTGGTGACGCTTACCAGGTTAATCTAACTCAGAAGTTTACGGCGCCCTGCAGCGGCTCTCCCCTGTCAGCCTACCAATTGTTAAGGGCGATAAGCCCAGGTCCCTTTAATGCCTATTTAGACTTTGGGCATGAGGCACTGTTGTGCCTGTCCCCAGAGCGGTTTTTATGGAGCGCAGCCGGCAGCTTAGAAACCAAGCCTATTAAAGGCACTCGCCTGCGGCTAAAGGACCCTGCCGCGGATCACAGGCAAAAAATGGCGCTTCTAAAAAGCGAGAAAGATCGTGCCGAAAACCTAATGATTGTTGATCTGCTACGAAATGACTTGGGCAAAGTGAGCGAAATAGGTACCGTACAAGTGACCGAGCTATTCGAATTGAGAACTTTTAGTAATGTGCATCATTTAGTCACCACCATCACCGCTAAGCTCGCTCATGCTATGGATGCTATGGATGCATTTGGAGCTTGCTTTCCGGGTGGCTCCATTACGGGTGCCCCTAAACTTCGAGCGATGGAGATCATAGAAGAGCTTGAGGTGAGCCACAGGGGCCCCTACTGCGGCTCTGTATTTTACTGGGATTCCGCTGGGCAAATGGATTCAAATATCGCGATCAGAACTCTGCGCTGGAAGCGAGGAACTCAAGAGAGCCCTAATGACTCCATCGAGTGTTGGGCGGGAGGTGGTATCGTGGCTGATTCAAGCTGTGATGAAGAGTATGCAGAGTGTTTTCACAAGATTCAAAACCTGCTTGACGCCCTTAGCACGGTTCAGACTAAGCAATAAGCGGGATCAAGTAGGTTTCCTTGCGGACAAGGTTGTCCGCTAGAAACGCCTTAAGCTAGGCTAAGATCTCTTGTACTAGCTTTGATAAATTCTTGTTTTAACTCTTCATAAGAGCTCACCGCGGGATACTGAGGAAATTCCTCGATCACATTGTTAGGGGCTCTAAACAAAATTCCTGCATCAGCCTCAGAAAGCATGGTGGTATCGTTATAGGAGTCGCCAGAGGCGATCACTCTGAAGTTCAGGCTATGGAAAGCTTTAACAGACTGCCGTTTAGGGTCTGCTTGGCGCAGTTTGTAGTCAACTATTTTACCGGTCTCATCGGCGATAAGCCGATGGCAAAACAGAGTTGGATATCCTAATTGCTTCATTAAGGGCTGCGAAAACTCATAGAACGTGTCGGACAGAATCACTACTTGGAACCTCTCCCGGAGCCAATCGACAAATTCGGCCGCGCCTGGTAATGGAGACATAGTGGCAATCACGGCCTGTATATCAGGGAGTCCTAGTTTGTGCTGTGCTAACAACGATAGTCGCTGCCGCATCAACACATCGTAATCAGAAATATCACGAGTTGTCGCTCGTAGTTCATCTATTCCAGTTTTCGCGGCAAAATCGATCCAAATCTCAGGAACCAATACCCCTTCTAGGTCAAGCGCAGCAATTTCCATAGTGTAATTTGTCCAAAAAAAATAACAGGCGAACGTTATCAGATCGTTGCCTTGGGGACTAGAGGTATCAAGCATTGGTTTTAGACAGCACCATATATTGGTGTTTTTGCAATAGGAATACCGACATTTTGTACTCGAATCCATTTATACTGTCTAAGTTGTTAATTTAATTGAAGTTTTTCACGTGAAACATAGCAAGTAGCAGTGACACGATTTGCAGACTAACGCGGCGAAACAAAGCGACAGCGATGCGCGTCTTTACCGCCAAGCCCAAATGAACCAAAATGCGTCGGTGCCGAAAAGCTAACTTTAAGGGAAACACCTTGTCTATGCTCACTGAAGACCAAGTTACAAATCTAAACGCTGAATTTCAGCAGAAATTGCCAAAAGACATACTGCTGGCTGTCAGCGAATTGATTCCTAATTTTGTGATTTCTTTTAGCGGCGCTGAGGATGTGGTTCTTATCCATATGGCGGTTAAAAACAATCTAGTCCCCGCGGTAATCACCTTGGATACAGGACGATTGCACCCAGAGACCTATCGCTTCGTCGAAGAAGTGCGAGACACCTATAAAGTGCCCATTCAAGTGCTTTTCCCTAATGCCGAGGAAGTTACTAAGTTGGTTAAGAACAAAGGCTTATTCAGCTTTTATGCAGATGGGCATCAAGAGTGCTGTGCAATTCGCAAAGTGGCGCCGTTAAAGGCTAAACTGGCAGAAGTAGACGCCTGGGTGACGGGGCAGCGTAAAGACCAAAGCCCTACTCGGGCTGAAGTTCCAATTATCGAAATCGACAGAAACTTCTCTAGTCAGGGGCATCAGGTCATCAAAGTCAATCCCCTCGCCAATTGGAGCTCCGCTGAGGTTTGGGCCTATATTCGATTGCTTGAGTTACCCTACAACGAGCTGCATGACAGGGGCATGGTCAGTATCGGCTGCGAGCCTTGCACCCGTGAAATTGGGCCAGGGCAGCACGAGCGGGAGGGTCGTTGGTGGTGGGAAGAAGCCACAATCAAAGAATGTGGCTTGCATTTGCAACCCTCTGAAGACGCAGATTAAACTGCGGGTAGCTCAATGTCCTTGAACAAATCATCTAACTCCGCTTTCGAGTGCCGATAGCTCGTTTCTTGAATAAGATCCTGGGTTAGGTGCGGTGCAAACATTTCAATAAAATCAAACATATAGCCTCGCAGGAACGAGCCCCTTCTAAAGCCAATCTTGGTTACACTCGGTTCAAACAAATGACTAGCATCAATGGCTACGAGATCGCTGTCTAGCTGTGCATCATAAGCCATAGACGCGACTATCCCGACACCTAGGCCCAGTCTGACATAGGTTTTGATAACATCCGCATCGGCTGCAGTGAACACTACTTTGGGAACCAACCCGTGAGCACTGAATGCCTCGTCCAATTTGGACCTTCCGGTATACCCAAAGGTATAAGTAACAAGAGAAAATTTTGATATTTCTTCAATAGATGGACGTGATATCTGAGCTAAAGGATGATCTTTTGGTACCACTATAGAGCGGTTCCATCGATAGCAGGGCATCATTATCAAATCGCTGAATAGGTCAAGCGCTTCAGTGGCGATCGCGAAGTCTGCTGTGCCGTCTGCGGCAAGCTCGGAAATTTGCATGGGGCTGCCTTGATGCATATGCAAAGCGACATCTGGGAACTTATTGATGAACGACGCGATAACATTGGGCAGTACGTAACGGCATTGAGTATGTGTGGTCGCCAGTGCCAAGGCGCCTTTATTTTCATCGCAGAATTCTTGCGCGACACTTTTTATGCTTTCGACCTTACGCATAATCTCGCCGGCAGTTCGGAGTATCGACTCCCCCGCTGGCGTAATTCGTGTTAAATGCTTGCCGCTGCGAGAGAAAATCTCCACACCAAGCTCATCCTCAAGCAATCGTATCTGCTTACTGATACCCGGTTGGGAGGTATAGAGGCTCTGGGCGGTTTGGGAGACATTAAGGTCGTGATGCGCGACTTCCCAGATATATCGCAGTTGCTGCAGTTTCATAGTTCCTCCTAAGCCTATTAAGCCCCTAAAGCGCGTTATGCGTTTTGGTTATATTAATATGCTTAAATATTCCTTTAAAGAATAGAATAAATTTTCTATTGTCCAGTGCGTTCAATTACATGCCGCAGATTAGTGGCCTAACTATCAATGTAGACCAACATGGAATTCTTGCTACATATTTTATCGGGGGCTGGAGTTGGATTACTGATTGGCCTGACCGGCGTTGGCGGAGGTTCTTTAATGACTCCCCTGCTCTTGCTATTTGGCTACCCTGCACCTGTGGCGATTGGGACAGATCTGCTTTTCGCTGCTATTACAAAAGCGGGCGGTGCTTTCTCTCACCATCAACGGGGACATGTTCAGTGGCAGATCGTTGGCTTTTTGGCCTTGGGAAGCATTCCTACTACCTTATTGATTCACGGCCTTTTCTTGGACGTGGGCAAACAAAATACACAAGCCTATGAAACATTGCTCACTAAAAGCTTAGGTATTATGTTAATAGTGACCGCTTCTATATTGATTTTTCGAGAAAAATTAAGGAAAAACGCCATAGAAAACAAGCCTCGGCGCTTGATGGCTAAGTTACATCGCCACCGATCTGCCGTTACAATTTTTATGGGCGTAGTGCTGGGGGTTTGTGTGACATTAAGCTCTGTAGGTGCGGGGGCTTTCTGCGCTGCCATATTGCTGACGATTTACTCGAAAACCCCATCTGCTCACATTATCGGCACCGACATCGCTCATGCCGTTCCGCTGACGCTTATCGCAGGATTGGGGTATTTAGTAGCAGGCTATGTGGATCTGATGTTATTACTAAGTCTGCTATTAGGGTCTTTACCGGCTATTAGCATCGGCAGCCGATTGAGCAGCAGCGTGCCTGATCGCCTATTACAGATCGCCTTAGTGGTGTTGTTGTGGGTTCTAGGTCTGCTGTACACCTTGAGCTAGCTTGGGCGCATGAAATTAAATAGATAATGCCGTTAACTATATGATTTTATTAGTTAGCTGCTATTGGCCACACCGTGTGGTACATGCCCTGTGGGCACATGGTTGCGCGCTGAATCACAATGTCCTTCTTGATCATCAAAGAATACATCAGCATCAAAAGCATGCAGGAATTTTCCTTTGTCCATGCCGCCTAAGAATAAAGATTCGTCAATTCGAATATCCCAAGCGCGCAGTGTCTTTACCACTCGTTCATGGGCGGGGGCAGCTCTCGCTGTTACTAGGCAGGTTCGCAAAGGAACTTCGTCACGGGGAAATGCTTTTTGGATTTGTTGCAAGGCTGCTAGTACCGGCTTAAAAGGGCCTCCAGTCATGGGCTCGTTAGCAGCATCACGTTCGTTCTGAGTAAAAGCTGCTAAGCCCTTGTTTTTAAATATTCTTTCTGACTCATCGGAAAACAGAACGGCATCCCCGTCAAAGGCTATTTTTAACTGCCCTTGAGGGGTCAGAGACTTACTTGAGGGCAAAATTGTGGCCGCGGCCACACCAAGCTCTAAGGCTTGGCGCACATCAAGACCGTCGGTAGACAAGAATAGATGGCTGTTAAAGGCCGAGATATAACGATAAGGGCTATCACCGCCGCAGAATGCTGCTCTAGTTATATCGAGTCCATAGTGTTCTATGGAGTTAAAAATTCGTAAACCAGTATCTGCGCTGTTTCTAGACAGTAGGATAACTTCTACTGGAGATTGGTCTAATAAGTCATTTAAATTCAACAATTTTTTGACTAGTGCAAAAGCGTCACCAGGCTCCAGCGGCTCGCTCTCCCGTTGAATTTGATAGTCTCTATAAGCATCTAGGCCTTCTTCTTCGAACACTTTATGGCTCTCAGCCAGATCAAATAGAGCCCTTGATGAAATGGCGATAACTAAGCGATCGATAGAAGGTTGTTTAGTGACTGTCTGATTTGTCATATAGCCTGTGACTCATTGGGAGTGATCTGTGTGATATTGGGTTAGAACCTTAGTTTTACTGCATTTTTAGTGAGTTTACCTCGCAATTAACGGAATTTATCTAAATCTCCCCTATTCTATCGTTCAATAGTTTGACTAAAACCCGCAAAAAGTGAGGCATTTTAATGGCGCGAAATCCCGATTAAGTCTACACCTATATTAGGGGCCGAAACATGTTGGCGCCTAGTTTACTTTTATTCAGCGATCATAGGATAGATGCGATGTCTGCAAACTCAGATTACGAGTTAGATGAACCTTATCACGAAACGGAAATTGTCTTTACGGCAACGACTAACCATGAGGAACATGACATAGGTGCTGAATCTGAAAGCCTTAATGAGAGTGATGACGCTGCGGCTAGGGAGCAAGTCGCACTGCTTAAGGAAAAACTGGAAACCAATAGCATTAAACGCAGCGCGACCCCGCTCAATGCGAAACTTCTTCGTATCAAGCAACTGCTAGTTGAAACTAGGCAACTCAATAAAGAATCGGAAAAATACAATACCCAATCTGCGGTTTTACTGTCGGCCTTAGGAAGTCTGAAAACTGAACTCGAATCCTCAGAATCTCATAGAGATCAACAGTTTAATGAAATTATCGAGATTAAAAAGTTAAGTGAGGAGCTGAATGAGCAATTGCGGAGCCATGGGGTGGCTGCGGCAGAGCAAAACCGGCAGTCTTGTGAGAACAACGCGCAATCATCAACGCTAATAGCCCGGCTTGATGAGTTGGTAAAGCATGGCCAAAAGCAGCAAGCAGAATTTGATCGGCACCTAGATGCATTTGCCAAGCAATCCTCTAATGCACAATCTCAAGCAGCAGAAATCGATAATAAAGTCATTGAAATTAGGAAGATAACAGAAGAATCTAGAAGTCTGCTTGAATCACTAAATTTAGCCAACGATAGCGTTCAAGGTCGAACTGTCGAGGTTAATGAGTTGATTGCAGATTTTCGCAGTGCCAAATCAGAGTGTGAAAGTCTGCGCGACTCCCTACGAGAACTAAAGCTTGATATTTGTGAAGAAAGGCATGCACAACAAACACTTAATGGCCAAACAAGAAGTCAAATGCAGCATACTGCTAAACTTAACGACCAGCAGACTACCTTACTTGATCTTACGCAAACTCGTCACGAAGAGCTGCGCCAGGAGCTTGATTCAACTATCGAGAATGCAAAGAAATATGAAAACAAGCTTCAACTAACAGAGCAAAAGCTAAAAGATGCGCTTGTCCAACAACAGCGTAGTGAGCAGCAGTATAACGAAGCGCAGCAAAAGCTTGAAAATAATGAGAAATTACTACGCAGTGCGGCAAAGGCACTGGCAGAGACAAATGGTCAAAACGGCAAATTCAATGCATCGGTGTCAAAATTCCAGCATTCTACAGAGCAGTCTCAGAATTTAATTATTCGAACTCAGGCGACTCTAGAGTCGGTGCTTAATCGTAATGAGCTTTTAGAGCGCGAAAATAAGCTTCTAGCTCAACGGCTTAACAACATTTCCTCAAGTTCAACGCGAAAACAAACCCACCCTCAACCTTCTTCTTTAAGCCCACAGGCTAATCCTTTTGCGTTTGATGGGCCAAGTCCTAATCAGCTTCACAATCGGGTTGATAACACTGCAGGCTCATTTCGTTTAATGGTGTTTCTCGCCGTGTTAGTACCGTTGTGCTTTATAGCCTATTCTTTTGCTAATTCAGCTAATGCGGATGAGCTATCGACTCAGCACCACTCTATTCCAATCGAAACTATTTTTGCGCCGCTTCCCTAAAATCGGGTACTGCGAGCCAATTAGCTTGAGTTAGACTTAGGGTTGGGTTCTACAGATTGGACTTCGAGTTTAATGTAGCTAAGTTGAAAACAGCGTTGCTTGAGTCACTTCATACTTTAAATTAGAAAATAATTTACTATAAATAGCTAACCTCATATTTTTATTATAGTTTTTAGTCTTTAAGTAACGTTATACTATTCACATGTCTTTGCTCCCTCTTAAAACTCGCCCTAAAACTGGTTTGATACTCTCCGGGGGAGGATCTCGTGCCGCGTATCAAGTGGGAGTACTGCGCGCCGTTGCAAACATTTTACCAAAAGGCGCTCAAAATCCATTTCAAATCATCGCTGGAACCTCTGCCGGAGCGCTGAATGCCGTAACAATTGCAACCCACGCCCAAAGGCTTCGCACCGGCGTCAGGCTGCTTGAGCATATTTGGAAGAACATTCGTAGCGATCAGGTTTACACGCCCTATTCTGGCAACTTAATCACCAGTGCTACAGGCATTATGTGGTCGGTGTTTAATGGCACCAAAGCGGGGTCAGCTGTAGCGCTTTTAAACAACGATCCGCTTCGGCAACTATTAGCAAGGGTAATCAGATTTGAGCGAATTCGCCGCAACATCGATGCTGGCAACCTTGATGCCCTAAGCGTGACCGCCTCCTCGTACAGCACTGGTGAATCAGTTTCTTTCTTTGAGGCCATGGCAGGCGTTAAGGAATGGTCTGGGGCACACAAAATAGGTAAGCGAGCTAAGCTAGAACTTGAGCATTTAATGGCATCTACCGCAATTCCGGTGATATTTCCCGCAGTCGCCTTAGGGACCGATTATTATGGCGACGGTGCGGTTAGGCAAATCTCACCGATTAGCACTGCACTAAATCTTGGCGCCCAACGCATATTGGCTGTGGGCGTTAGTGCGAATAGAACAAAAGCATCCGATCATGATGAGATTTCAGATCAGCCATCATTGCTGCAAATTGTTGGCCACATTATGAATAGCGCGTTTGTCGACACCTTAGAAAATGATCTGGAGTTTCTCCAGCATATCAATGAAGTAGTCGCTTTGGTTCCAGAGAAGCAGGCAAAACTGCATCATTTAAATCGCAAAAGTGTTGACCTACTGGAAATCTCCCCCAGTAAAGAGTTGAACGTGCTGGCGATGGAGCACTATGACGAGTTGCCAAGACGCATGGCGCGTTACATTAAGGAAGGATCGTCAGGCACCTTGCTCAGTTTAATCCTGTTCGAGCCTGGTTTTTGCACGGCTCTATGTGAACTTGGTTTTAATGACGCAATGGAGCAAGAGCAGTCTATCAGAGAGTTTTTCGATGCTTGATAGAGGGCTTTTCAAGTAGTTTACTTGAAAGGTGCCCTCAACAAGTTCAAGGCAGTCATCGTTGCCTGCCAATTCGCCTATGAGCAGGGTTTATGCGGTTTTATCCAGAGGCTTCATGCATGCTCCGGTTCCGGAAAGGCCGCAGTAACCGGATGGGTTTTTTGCTAGGTATTGCTGATGATAATCTTCAGCATAGTAAAAGCTTTCCAATGGTTTGATTTCAGTAGTTATTTTAGGGTAACCCCGCTCCGTTAGCGCGGTTTGAAATTGCACTGCGCTTGCATTTGCCGCCTCCGCTTGGGTGGCACTGGTTGTATAGATAGCGCTGCGGTACTGAGTGCCAAGATCGTTACCTTGGCGCATCCCCTGAGTTGGATCATGAGACTCCCAAAACGCGGCAAGCAGTGTGTCATAGCTAACCTGGTCCGGATCGAAATAGACTAGCACAGCTTCCGTATGGGCGGTTTGTCCACTGCACACATCTTGATAGGTTGGGTTGACTGTATAGCCGCCACAGTACCCGGCAGCGGTGCTATACACCCCAGGAATTTCCCAAAACAGACGTTCCGCCCCCCAAAAGCAGCCTAGTCCAAAAACTGCCTTTTCCAAACGCTCATCTGTCACGTCTACAATAGGATTGCCGTTTACAAAATGAATGGGATTGAATGCAACAGCTTCGCTGCGATCCTTGATCGCTGTGGCTGCGGTGGGAAGCTCATGCTTTTTGTTGGATAAATTAAATAACATATTGAATACCATAAATTAATGAAACTAAGTGTGGCGCATGCATAAGCGGAGGATACTGCAGCAACACGCTCTATTGGTGTGACCGCGCTAGAGTCCCCATTATGGGTTTTGCGAGACCAAATTCAAGGGGCAGTTAAACAGGCTTAAAAATGCGCAGCAAACCTGACTTTTGAGGCCTTTGCAGTGTATGTTAGGGGCTTCGATTCGTTGGTAGGTCCTCTTATGAAATCAATCAGCCCAAATTTTTTATCTAACATCTGGCCTAAAAGAGCTCGAACTAAAGCTTTGCTGAGTGCGAGTCTACTGATGTCGCTGGCAAGCGTCTCCAGTGTATCCCAAAGCATTAATCATGGTGGCATTATTGGTTCATTTACAAACACAAAAACTCCTTCATCTGTTGCAGATTCATTAACTTTCTCTCAAGACGGGAGAAGTGCTGTTTCGCTTCCAACATCAAGCAGGCCTGCCATGGAAAAGTTTGCAAACTCAAGCGCTTCAGCGCTGCCTTTCACCCTATCGGTTTCAGAGGCGCAGATTGCTGATCTAAAAGCAAGGCTCGCCATTACTCGCCTGCCCGATCAAATTCCGGGCACTACTTGGGAATATGGAACGGATATTGGGTATCTAAAGGACTTGCTCAATTATTGGCAGACAGAATTTGACTGGAACACGCAGCAGCAATTACTCAATCAGTTTGATCAATATAAAATGCAAGTTAATGATATTAATCTACATTTTATACATCAGCGATCAAAAAACCCGGATGCCATCCCCCTGCTTCTACTTCACGGGTGGCCCGGCTCCGTAAGCGAGTTTATGCACATTATCGGCCCTCTTACCGAACCTCAAGACTACGGCGGTAGCAGCGCAGATGCGTTTCATGTCATCGCGCCGTCGTTGCCGGGGTTTGGCTTCTCTGAAGTGCCTAAAAGTCGTGGGGTAAATCCAGAAAAGATGGCTCAATACTTGGCTGGCTTGATGGCGCAGCTAGGTTACGACGAATACGCACTTGCGGGAGGGGATTGGGGCGCCATTATCAATAGGCACTTGGCCAATCATTATCCGGATCGGCTTATTGGTCTTCACACCAATTTTATCCTCGCGGCACCTCCTGAGAATGCCGAAATACAACCAACGGAGACTGAATCAGAAAAGCGTGCCGCCCGAATTGCCTACATGAGAAATGAAGTAGGTTATCAACAAATACAAGGAACTAAGCCACAAAGCTTAGGTTATGGTTTAAACGATAGCCCTGCCGGATTAGCTGCTTGGATTGTGGAAAAATTTCATGGTTGGACTGATATGCCCCAAGGTGCTGAGGGTAACTTGGACAACTATATAAGCAAGGATGACATTTTAACCAACATCTCCATCTATTGGTTTACTCAAACCATCACCTCTTCCAGTCGAATTTATTACGAGAACTCCCAAACAAGTCCGGTAAAACCAATGGGATACATCGATGTGCCTACCGGTGCCGCCGTCTTTCCAGCGGAGATCTATGTAACACCCAGAGCGTGGGCAGAGGCTGCATATGATATTAGACGTTGGACTGAAATGCCTGCGGGCGGGCATTTTGCTGCGCTGGAGCAGCCCAAGCTCTACTTGGACGATGTGCGCGCCTTTTTCCGTCAACTACGATGAGCTGATCATCAGAAATAAATCATTTAAAAACAATTATTTATAATATAAAGCGTGGAACCAATGACAGTATTAAGCGACAGCAAACCCCATGAAATGACTGGCTTTTTAGGTTGGATCGAGCGATCTGGGAATAAATTACCTGATCCGGTGTTCATTTTTCTCTGGTGCATTTTAGGAGTAATAATTCTTAGTGTCCTTGCGGCGATAGCAGGCGTTAGTGCTGCTCATCCCACTCAGTTAGATGACACGGGAAGGGCCTTAATCATTAGTGCCGAAAGCCTGTTATCTGGAGATAATATTCGTCGGCTATTAGTTGAAATGCCCGCCACGTTTACCGGTTTTCACCCTTTAGGCTATGTCTTGGTTGTCATGCTCGGTGCAGGCGTTGCCGAGCGTTCAGGTTTTTTTGGCACAGCTATGACCGGCGCAGTCGCAAAAGCGCCAAAGCTGCTACTCACGCCAGCCGTAGCATTGATTGGGATGGTGGGCAATCTAGCGGCGGATGCTGCATATGTGGTGCTAATTCCTTTAGCAGGTGTGATTTTTGCGGCAGCTGGTCGCCACCCTATTGCAGGCATTGCCGCTGCTTTTGCCGGCGTGTCCGGAGGATTTTCTGCTAACTTGCTGCCTGGCCAACTAGATGCCTTATTGTTTGGTATCACTCGGGAAGCCGCTGTGACCATTGACCCGACTTGGCAAGACAATATAGCGGGCAATGCTTGGTTTATCATTGGGATGACCTTCGTATTTCTGCCTGTTATTTGGTTCGTTACTGACAAATTGATCGAGCCCAAGTTGAAACCAATAAACGTCGCCCTACTCGATGCAAGCACCGCCGCTGTGATGAAAGACCCTGGCACCGAGCTTAGTGAGGCTGAAATTATTGGTCTAAAGCGCGCCGGGTTTGCGGCTTTGGGTGTCGTTCTGTTGTGGGCTTTTCTAGCCCTAGGTCCGGGCACGCCGCTAATTGATGAAGCTGCGCCAGCCGAGCGTCAATGGAATCCGTTCTATCAATCGCTAGTCGCCGGTTTTTTCCTATTATTTCTTGCCGCGGGCTGGGCCTATGGCACGGGTTCAGGAACTATTAAAGGGCATAGGGACGTGGTTAAAATGATGAGCGGAGCTATGGCTGATTTGTCTTATTACTTGGTGCTCGCGTTCACTGCGGCCCATTTTGTCGCCATGTTCAATTGGTCGAATCTAGGGCTTATTTTTGCGATAAAAGGTGCTGCTGTTTTAGAGGGAGCCTCACTACCTGATTCAATTTTATTGGCACTCATCATAATTTTTGGTTCTGTTATTAATTTGTTTATTGGTTCAGCCAGCGCCAAATGGGCTTTATTAGCACCCGTGTTGGTGCCGATGTTAATGCTGATTGGAATTAGCCCGGAGATGAGCACAGCCGCATACCGTGTGGGTGATGGTGCTACAAATATCATTACACCCCTAATGCCCTACTTCCCACTCATTTTGGTTTTTTGCCAGCGTTGGAATAGAGAATTCGGGCTAGGTAGTTTGGCTGCAACTATGCTTCCCTACTCAATGGGCCTACTTGCAGGTGGTATTTTGTTAACCATGCTATGGGTGATTGTCGGCTTACCATTGGGGCCAGGTGCCTCTGTTAACTACATGTTGCCCTAAGCCGTAGCACGCTCATTAATTATTTCTCACTGTGGGTAGTGGGCAGTGGGAACAGCTGAAAGATCACATTGGTCGGTCTTAGGATTTGTTTGGAGATTGGTTGTTATGAAAAGCACGATCGGGAAAAACACTTGTAGGAAAGTAAATGCAAGCGCCTTGATTTTCACGAGCTTAATGTTTTCTGATCTAGCAGCACAGGGGTTGGTTTATCCTGATTCATTTAATCAGCCAATGGCACTCACACCAGAGGCAATGGGTGATTTTAACTACCCTATCTCTTCACCAAACCCTTTGGCACAGCAGTATTTCGATCAAGGCTTTCAGTTAATGTTTGCCTTTGCCAAAGAAGATGCTGCTCGCTCTTTTCAAGCTGCTCATTTAGCGGACCCGGAATGTGGGATTTGCTATTGGGGAGAAGCTTGGAGTTGGGGCTCCTACTTAAATGGTGCCATGACTACCTCTCAAGCTCCTTTGGCTTGGGCCGCTCTACAAAAAGCGCTATCAACTATTGATTCTGCTACCCCAAAGGAAGCCGACTTGATCCGCAGTTTGGAAGCTCGTTATGTCGAAAACTTCAAGCCCGAAGAGCGTCGTGTGCAAGATGAAGCTTATCGCGATGTAATGGCGCAACTCGCGATAAAATACGCGGACGACTTAACAATTCGGACTCTATACGCTCAGTCACTTTTTTTGCTCGAGGAGCGACGAGGATATCGTTCCTTAGAAGATCCTAATGTGATTCGTTTACATAATGTACTGCTCGCAGTGTTAGAAGAAGACATTAGGCACCCTGGCGCCTGCCATCTGCTAGTGCACGCGACAGAATCCACGCCAAAGCCGGAAATTGCAGCGCCGTGTGCTCATTACTTAGGCAGCTCGATTCCAGGAGCAAGCCACATTAACCATATGCCAAGTCACACATGGAACGAAATGGGCCTATGGAACGACGCTGTAAGAGCTAATACCATCGCATGGCACTCGGATCAGAAAGCGGCGTTTGGCAAAGGTTTTGCAATCTATCCAACGCATAATCTGACTATGCTTTATTACGCTGCCAGCATGGGCGGAGAAAGCGCCACTGCTATTCAGGCAGCTAAAGATTTGGCAAAGCTCAATAAAAATACCGCAATGCACGCCCTCGCGTTGATCCGTTTCGGCCGCTTTGATGAACTCGAAGGAATTACCAATGAGCCGTCTGGTGAGATTAATAAAAGCATGGTTGATTTCGCTAAAGGGTATGCCGCGTTGAAGCTTGGAGAGTTAGCTAAAGCCAAACAAACGCTGACTGATTTACTAGCGCTAACTGAGTCTACTACTGCAAGATTTAGGTTTCATGATGGAAAAGACATTGTCGGAACACTAGCAGGCATACTAGAAGGTGAAATTTTAGTTAGCGAAGGCGATTTAGAGGGAGCGGCTGCAGCGTTTCGCAGGGCGACAACGTTCTATGATAAGTTGAACTATGATGAACCAGAGCCGCTGCCGTTTTCTCCCCGTCATTGGCTAGGGTCTGTCTATATCCAAATGGGCGCCTTTGAGCGAGCCTATGGAGAATTTAGTAAAGACCTTGAAGATCATCCTCACAACCTCTGGGCCTTATTTGGGGCTCAACAGGCGCTAAAACAGCTAGGCCGCTCAGAGCGGTACATTGATCAAGATTTAGACGAGGCATTCAGTTATGCCGACATCTGGCTGCAGGACACAAAGTTTTAACACCTTGCGTCCTGATTGAAACTAGGCTGAATTTCGCGATGCGTTAATGTTGCCAAACAAACTTCGAATAATCATCTTGTCGTACAGCTCCTCAAAGTTGTTTTCATCCCCGTCTTCGTAGCTAGCCGCTTTTATCAATGCGTATTGTTGTACAACCAAAAGCGGTAAAACCACTTGTTGCCGCAGTCCAATACTTTGCCGACTGCTCGGGTCATCTTCTAACAATACAGCCTGACCCGCGACTTTTAATATCATCGCCTTACTCAGCCTGTACTCTTTTTCTAGCCCTTTCCAAAACTCGCCGTAAACCGGGTGCTCCGCCATATACGCAGTAAGGGAAAAATTGGCTTTCATCATGCTTTGCATGCTGTTGTTCAAGAGTGCTCGAAAAAACTTAGAGTCACGATACAGCGCTTTGACCTCAGCTAACCTTCCTTCCTTTTCGGCTTTCTTGATTGCCGAGCCTACCCCGTAAAAGCCAGGCACATTCTGTTTTAACTGACCCCATGCGCCAACAAAAGGTATTGCCCTTAGGTCTTCGAATTTTAACTTTGAATCGCCGCCTCGCTTCGTAGGCCGGCTTGCTATATTCGATTGTCCGTAATAATGCATAGGACTCATCTCTTCCAGATAGGGTAGGAAGAGAGGATCATTTTTTAGGGATAGGTATTTATCTAAACTTATGTCAGCAAGATACTGGATGAGGTCTCTTTGATGAGTGTTTAACTCCCTTTCTGGCCTGTCGTATAAATTGTTCTCAATCCCGGCGGCGAGCAATTGATGCAAATTATGGCGAGCAGCCGTCGGCGTACCATATTGAGAACTAATCGTCTGCCCTTGAATGGTAACTTGAATGTCGTTGCTTTCTATTTTCTTGCCTAGCGCTGCGAAAAATTTATAGGTGTTGCCGCCGCCACGGGCTGGTGGCCCCCCGCGTCCATCAAAAAATGCTACTTCAACATTAGCTTTTCGGGAAACCTCAGTGATGTTTTCTTTGGCTTGATAAATAGCCCAGTTAGCCATCAAATAGCCGCCATCTTTGGTGCCATCAGAAAAGCCAAGCATTACCGTTTGATTGTCGCCTCTGCTTGCCACGTGTTTGCGGTATTGTTCAAAACTATAGAGCTCGGTCATATTCTCACCCGCGCGGGCAAGATCTTTTACTGTTTCGAAAAGTGGAATGAGATCAACGGTGATTGGTTGATTGCCCCAACCAGCTAATCTAAATAAGGCGTTCAATACAGCGATATCGTAAGCGCCGGAACAGTTGCTAATTATATATCTATGGCACCCTAACTCACCGTTTGTGCGCTGAATGTCTTTTACCGCAGCGATGGTCTGAATCGTATCGATAGCTATTTCACTCTCGAGCGTGTCAGCAACAACAACCCCTTCGATAGTTAATAAAAATTTAATCTGACTGGCTTGATCTTTCTCACGCCAATCGGTCGGAAACAATTGAGGGTGGGCTTGCTCTATTTCCTTCAGCACATTGCTTAACACTCGCCCATCTTGGCGCAGATCTAAGCTTGCAAAGTGAAAACCAAAGGCTTTAATCTTGCGCTTTAAAGAAACCACAAGCTCTGCAAAAAGTCCTTGATAACGCTCATTGACTATTTGCTCAATGCCATCAAGTATGGCTATAAGTTCTTCGATACCGGTGTAGCTGAGGAAATCTTCTTCGCTTAGTTCTCGATATAGTTGTTTTTCAATGAGATCCAAGGGTTCTTGTACGTGCAAAAAACTTAATCGTCGTTTTAATTTTCTGACATCGTTGTGATAGCACTCGACGATATGCTTTCGAAGCATGGCAGCAACATCGATAGTGGTATGCACTTTGACGAAAGGATTGCCATCCCGATCACCTCCTGGCCAAAAACCAATGCTTAATAGCTGTGGGTTTAAATATGCAGTCGGTCCTAGCCGATTTGCTAAATTATCAAGAATCTTGCCGATCGTGGGGTAGAAAATATTGCTCAGATACCAAGTTAACCGAATGGCTTCGTCTTTTGGCGTGGGCTTTTGCTTGTTAAAAAATGGTGTATTACCTAGTTGCTGCAGCAGCGTGCGCGCCTCGGCAATATCATTATCCTTAATTGCGTTTTGCAAATCATTAATAATGGCAAGTACAGGGCCTGGATAAAATTGCGTGGGGTGAGCAGTAAGCACTACCCTGGTCGCGAAATCGCTTAGGACTTTTTTCATGCCTTCAGTGAGTGAATCGGCAGCTACGCGGTCGAACAGCTTGCGTAGTTCATCAGATTTGTCGGTTTGATGTACCTTGGTAAACGCGGCATCTTCTAAAGCGTCAACCAGCACTATTTGACGTTCAACATATTGAATAATTTTGAAGAGAAATTGAATTTGCTCTTTCTCACCAAAATTGGGTCGGTGCTGATCGAAAAACTTGTCAATAATATTGGTTGGGCTCAAGCCTTCTTCCAATCCCTTTGCGCAGGCCTTTTCTAGCAATGGCAAAAACAATCCAGTCTGTTCTACCGCGTCTAAGGGTAATGTCAGAAACAAACCGTTATAGAGCTGATATTTTAGTTCAACAAGGTTTTCGTACGCTGCTACATTCTTCTTTGCCATGTGTAATTCTCTTGTTGTGCCTCTTTTTATATAGGATTGAGCATATCGGAACTGGGCGCAGTATACTTAAAAACAGCAAAAGCGGCGTGTTTGTTCTTTGTTATTAGTGAATGCTCTGCTTTAATGCGCTATTAGCCGGCAAGCCAGCCAGTTTCTAACTCCTTAGACTGACAATCTTATGCGCTTTTATTTAGTAGCTTTAGTAGTATTTTCCGCACTGTCTTTCCAGCCAATATTCGCAGCTGACGATTCCCCCCAAGCACTATGGTTTTGGGATCTGGTTATTGCATTGATTGTATTAGCGGCCGCTTTGGCGAGTGCAGCGCTGCCCTTGGCAGCCTTTCGACACTGGCGTAATAATTGGCGCTGGGGAGCCCTTTTCCCCTTTACTGTGCTGTTGGTCTGGGCATCTATTATTATGGCGTCAAAGCTAATTGATGCAGACGCTCATAGATTGTGGCCACTAGAGTTGTTCGCATGGGCGATGCTAAACATGATTTATATGGTGGCGCTGATGACGACCAAGCGCATTTTTGAAAAAGCCGATGCTGAAGCGGCTGGAACTGATGAAGCTTGACTGTTAGCCAAGCGGGTCTAGGGGTTAGCTTCTTGCCATGCTTCAAAGCCTCCATCTAAGCTATAGGATTGCTCAAACCCCTGCTCGGCGAAATAGGCTGCGGCACTTTGGCTCATATTGCCGTGGTAACAACACACCAGCAGTGGCTGCTCGGTATTAGCTCCACTCAAAAACTCCTGCACATTGCTATTATGAATGTGTTGGGCAGAATCAATATGCCCCCGTTCAAATGATTCTTCATCTCGAATATCTATAATCTGTGTAGCTGGATTGGCCTGAATCAGCTCCTGTGCTTCGGCGACGCTGATGCGTTTAAAATTCATAAAGTTTATTCCTAGTCAACGAGGCGTCGTTTTACCAAATTTGGACTGATACATCTAGCGCTCCATCACTACTTTCGCGGTTTATGACGGTTTAGACTGTCTAAATATGCGTATAATTCACCGGGATATTTAGACTGTCTAAATGTACAGTTGACATTAATTAGACAGCCTATTTATACTGCCTAAAATTTAGTCGAGCGCAGTCCATGCTGAACAGCAAGCAGTTAATTGAAATGACGGGGATTTCAAGAGCAACCCTGAACAACTATGTTGCATTAGGAATTTTGCCAAACCCCGTCATTAAAACTTCGCCTGACGATGCTGGGCGCGCAACCCGGCTGGGTTACTTTGACGAGTCTGCTCTGGCGACCATTGAGCAGGTGCAGACACTAAAGAAGCAAGGTCGTAGTATGGCAGACATTGCAGAGACCCTAGGTAGCCCCTCGTCTCAACTCTCAGATAAACAATCCGACAATAGTAACGTTAGTAGTCATTCACCTCTCAGTAAATTGGGTATCGACGGCTCCATAGACAGCCTGCCCGGGCCTTCTTATATGGTGAATAATAATTTTGAGCTAATTTGGTGGAACGACAGCGCGGCTCAGAAATTTTTTAATTTAGATGAATCAATCTCTTCAGATTTAGAGTCACGTAGTCTCTTTAAGCTTCTGTTTTCTAGCAACTTATCTCCAAATGAGGATGTGTTAAAAGACATTGTTAAGCCTCATATCGCTGCCTCTAAAAAGCGCTTAAGCCAACAGGCATTGATAAAGATTTATTCTTCCTTAAGCGCCACTAATCTTAATCTACTAAAAGAGCTGTTTGATGAGACAGAGGCTGCAGGTAAGGCTCCTATGCTCCATTATCCGGTTATATTGCCCGGGGAAGATGGCGACCCGCTCTACTGCGATCTTTATGTGTGTTTCTACCGTGAAGGCATTCTGTTTACCTATGTTCCAGTAAAGTTGGAAGACGATTTCTTGCTAGAGTTTCTTAGCAAACGAAACTATGTCATTAATGAGCTGCTTCGCAGCCGCAAACCTCACCTCACTAATGTTGCCGTGATGGTGGCTGATGTTCAAAATTCAGTGAGAATTTGTTCAGAGCTACCTGCCGAAGAGTACTTCGAGCTAATTAATGATATTTGGCAGCAAAGTGAGCCAATATTCCGTAAGTATTATGGAACTTACGGAAAACACGTTGGCGATGGCATGGTCTACTATTTTTTTCCTCAACCAGATTGTGATTACAAGTTGAACGCGATTCAGTGCTCTTTAGAACTTAAAGAAATGATGCGGGCTATCACCCAGAAATGGCAAGCAAGAAAGGGCTGGTTTAGTGAGGTATTGCTGAATATCGGTATCAATGAAGGCCAAGAATGGTTTGGCTCGTTTCACGCCGGCGGGCACGTTGAATTTACCGTGTTGGGCCAGACTATCAACCATGCATCCCGGATTAGCGATTTTGCCCGAGGCGGCGCAATTTGGGCCACGAAATCTATGCTCAACCAAATCCCCGGGGATCTGCGCAAAAAGATCGGTTTCGGCATTAATCGCACTACAAATAGCAACGAAACCGTATTCGTTTCAGATAGCTACGCCAGGCTTGATAACTTGTTGTCTGAGGATGAGTTAAATAAGAGTAAATTCAAAGACATAGAAATGCTTCCTATAACTGAGATTAGAAGCTTTTCCGGCTAAATTCCCTCACATCGACACCAATCCGAGCATAAAAAAGCATAAAGTGGCCACAGCTGCGCTGATCAGAGCATAGGGCAACTGCGTTCTTACGTGGTCTATGTGATCAGTAGCGGATGCCATGGATGAGACTACGGTTGTGTCGCTAATGGGTGATGCATGATCGCCAAACACCGAGCCGCTTAATACCGCAGCGAGAAACATTGCCGCCGAAACATCCAATGCTGTCGCGATTTGCATGGCCAATGGGATCATAATGGCAAACGTGCCCCAACTCGAACCTATAGAAAACGCAATAAAGCTTGATATGACAAATAGCAGCGGTAAAAGCAGGGACGTGGGAATGGACTCCTGTGCTAGTTGGGCTACGTAAAGGCCGGTTCCCAAGAGGTTCGCCACATCACCTAGGGCAAGCGCGAACAGCAAAATCATAGCAACAGGGAGAAGTCCCCCTGCCCCCTTTAAAAATGTCTGCATAAGTTCATCGATTTTGGCTTTGCCTTGGCCCAGGACCAGTAACCACGCTGTTGCCAGTGCCGCCAGAACTGCCCATAGCACCGAGGTCGACCCGGAGCCGTCGCTAATAATTCCGTTGCCGGTAACGTATAATCCTGCCGGCATGGCCAAAACCATGACTACAATTGGCAGAATCATCACCCTGGCTTTGTCAGATTCATCATCGACGTGTTCATCAGATAGAGCCGCTAGAATAGTTGGGTCTACCATTGGTGTTGCATTAGGCCATAGCATCTCCCCGTTTTGCGTACGCTGCTCGGCAGCTTTCATGGGCCCAAGGTTGATGTTCTTCCAGATCACCACAGCGGTGACGACAATCGCAGCAATTGGATAAAAGTTGATGGCAATTGAAGCAATAAACACATCAATAGGGTTGGCGATGCCTGCTGAAGATAGCAGCGCGACTACTACAGCGCCCCATGCGTTGAGAGGAATTAAAATGCAGATAGGAGCTGATGTTGAGTCAATAATATAAGCCAGTTTCTCCCTTGAAATCTTGTAGCGGTCAAACAAAGGCCTAGAGATAGAGCCTGCAACAAGCAGTGTGATATTGGATTCAATAAACACCACCACGCCCGTGAAATAGGCCAGCCATTGTGCTCGCTTGCCATTGTTCACCCATTGACGGGTCTCTAAAAGTCGAATAAAACCCCTAACTCCCCCTGCCTTCTCTATTGTGGCAATTAAGCCACCAATGATCAGCGTAAATACCAGGACGCGAGTGTCTCCAGCATCGCTAAATACATTGATTACGCCATCAAGGGCTAAAGCAAGTCCGCGCAGTGGGTTCACAGACTCTAAAATGCAAAAGCCTATCCAAATCCCTATGCTCAGAGAAATGATTACTTGACGCGTCACAATAGCCAGAATGATGGCCAAAAGCGGCGGTATTACTGACATCCAACTTATTTCGTACATGCCATTCTCCGGCGAATAATGGTCCATTTAATCGCCAGCGTAGTCATTTGGCGCAATTGAGCGATAAGTAGCTGCTTGAGTATAAGTAATTCTGCTGCTTGGGCAAGCGCTAGCAACTGCCGTTATTGAGGCTGAAATGAAAATGTAGCGGGAGACCAAACGTTGTGATACAAAAGCATATCGGTGGCAGTTTCTTAGTGCTGCTAACATCTGCGCCCACAGGCGCCTTGCACATTACACCGCGACACCATCCCAATAAAAACAGCAAGGGAGGTATACCCCGTGGATAGACGCTCTTTTCTAAATAACCTCAGTGCCGCTACAGTGGCGACCATAGCTGGCGGCGCTACACTGTCTCAAAAAGCTGACGCGCTAGAAGATGCGATGAGTTTGGAGCTAGACAAACAGATTGCGCTTCCGGTGTTTTGCACTATTGATCCGACGCCAGAATCCATCCCCGGAGATACAAGGCCTTGGTATCAGCATAATGACCCGCGCCTGCCAAAAATGCCGGCAAAGCCCACACTAATTGATTTTTTTAAGCTTCGGTTTGCTCCCGCCAACCATGTTTTGCAGAGTGCCCGCTTGGCGCAAAAAAATGGCATGGATGAGAAAGTGGTGTTGGCTTGCTTACTGCACGATATCTGCGTGAGCAATTTGATTCGAACCGACCATGGCTACTGGTGCGCGCAAATGGTTGCACCTTATGTCGATCCAGAAATCGCGTGGGCAATAGAAAAACATCAGGCACTGCGGTTTTTCCCGGATTTATCGGTAGGTTACGAGTATCCGGAGGCCTATATCCGGTTCTTTGGTGCAGATTATAAGCCGGAAACCTACATTATTGCCGCGCACGAAGAAGCCAAAAACCACAAGTGGTATATGACATCTCGTTTGATAACCTTAAATGACCTTTATTCTTTTGAGCCAGGGGTTGTGGTGGATGTAGACGATTTTACGGACATTATCGGGCGTCATTTTCGACAGCCAAAAGAAGGTTTGGGATTCGACGGCAGCCCAGTGGCGCATATGTGGCGCAGTATGATCTGGCCTAATAACTTTCTTTAATGCGCAGGCAGTGGTGGTCTTTGAACCACTATTGCTTTCGAATCGATACGTCGCCTACTCCCAGCTCGACCAGCACTTGGCTCGTGCCACTGCCATGATAATTCGCATCCGCGCTGACGAAGCTGCGACCGTTTTCAGTGCCTTGCTTAAAGCCATGCAGCGAGACATCGCCCACGCCCACCGAGGCTTCGATTATCTCAAAATCCTGTGCCAAGGTAGTAATCGAAACCGCCCCAACCCCTAGTTCTAATGCCAATGAGCCGACTAAGCCCCTAATGTTGACGTCACCCACGCCCATCTCGATTTCCAGCGCTAAATTTTCGGGGACCTTTAGGTGCCATTCTTGTTCAAGATTACGTTCTTCGATGCCCACATAAAGCTCGTTTCCATTTTCTCTAATCTCTACCTCGATATCCTCGATATTACGGCGACGCCACATTAACCAGCTTCGCTCCCCCCGCAGTTCAATATCGAGCTCGATAGTGTCTCCGCTCCACACTTCTATTTCTAGCTCGCCAACTGTTAGTTCAAGTCTTAGACGTTCGAATTGAGCACTGCTTAGTGACTCGGTGATGTGCTTATAGGTTTCTGCAGAACTAGAACCACTGGCAACTAGCACAAACAGAAGCAGAGTTTTGACTAATTTCATGGACACGTCCTCGCTGATTATATTTCGTTGTGCTGCAAACACAGTTACACTACTTATTAAATAGGACGAAAGGTGGCAAGTTTAAGTTACAACTAATTGATAGCCACCTAGAATAAAAGATGATCTAGATCATCTGCAGCGCCTAAAACAGTGGATTTTTAGCCCAACGCGCCAAAACTCTTGACCTGTATCAGGCTGCCGCAATTTAAATTACGGACAATAAAAATGAAACAGCATAAAGCGTTTCTTAACCCATAGTAAGGAAGGACATATGAAGCAGTTTAAAAACATCTTGTTCGTTAACGAACCAAGTTCTACGTCAAAGTCGGCTGCGCGCCGAGCAGCTCATATTGCTGAAAAAAACTCAGCGAAGCTCACACTGGTTGATGCAAGCAAGGAACTGTCCCGCTCGTTACCTCAGCTTAAGAAAACGCTAGAAAAAATCCACAAAGATCAAATGATGGCCCAGTTCGAACCAGGCGAGCTTGAAAAACTTGGTGCTAAGACTAAGCAACTTTCGGGTACGCCGTTTATCGAAATCATTAAGCAGGTTTTGCGTGGCAAGCACGATCTTGTGATCAAGACGGCCGAGAAAAGCAGCAGTTTGTTTGGCAGTTTATTTGGCGAAACCGATTTGCACCTAATGCGCAAATGCCCGGCTGCAGTGTGGATTGTTAAGCCCTCACGCAAGAAGTCCTATAACAAAATAGTAGCCGCCGTTGATCCAGATCCCGAGATCGCATCCCATGCTGCCCTCAACAAAGATATTTTGGATATGGCGATCGCTCTAGCCGAGAAGGACAATGCCGAATTGGACATAGTTCACGCTTGGCACATCGAAGGTGAAGAGTTGCTTCGAAGCAACCGAGCGTCTCTCACACCTAAGCAAGTGGACGCCATGGTCAAAGACGTGGAAACCTCACATCATCGCTACATGGATGAATTGCTGCAAAGCTTTGATTTAAGCAAAGTGAAGAGCAAAGTCCATTTGGTCAAAGGTGCGCCAGGTAAGGCAATCCCAGATCATGTGAAGAAAGTGGATGCTGACGTTATTGTGATGGGCACCCTTGCTCGGACTGGTATCGAAGGGTTCTTTATTGGTAACACAGCAGAGAAAATTCTACGCAATGTAGATTGTTCTGTTTTAACCATCAAGCCCAAAGGCTTTAAATCTCCTATCAGCGTTTAGTTCTTGCGGACAAATCAGAGCGAGTTTTTGTGCTGGCTCTGATTTGCTCTCCAACTTTTACTGAGTAAAAAATTCCGCTGGATAGTCATCTACTTGGATCGCTAGATTGCGGGCTTTTTCGGCAGCCACAAACGCGTCCGCTTCAGCTTGCGTGCACAGCTGGATGTTTACTGCAGCCGTGGCCTGCTCTTCGACACTTAGGCCGCTGTTAATTTTTTCTGCTTTCACCGCCTCACGAATGCGCTCCCTTACCTCGCGGCATTCCAGTAGTTTTTTAAAGGCGTCTTCAATGATGAATGCAGGGTCCTTTTCATCTTTGCCGATGTACATATAGTTAGTAATGCGATCGCGCAGTGGATTGTCTGTAAACATGGGCTGTACTAATTCGTGTTCGAGTCTATCGCTTGGCAGCTTAAAGTGTGCGCCAAAAGGAAAGACAACCACTCGCAATAACCACGCTATCGGACGGTTTGGAAGGTTTTCAAAAAACTCTTTAAAGGCGATTTGACAGTTATACATGGCTAACTGCATGTTCCAATCAACGTAAGGCATTTCGGTTGGGTCACTGCCATTATCACGATAAAACTTTAAAACAGCACAGCCCAGATAAAGATTGCTCAATACATCGCCTAAGCGCGCGGACAATCGCTCTTTACGTTTTAAGGCTCCACCTAATAGCATCATAGAAATATCAGACACGAGGGCTAAAGCAGAACTCATACGCGTTAATTGGCGATAATACTTTGCCTCTTGGCCATCTACGGGTGCGCGAGTGACCCATGCGCCTGTGACGCTAAGGCTCAAGGTGCGAATGAAGTTGCTAATGGTGTATCCCACATGACGGAAGAATAAGCTGTCAAACTCAGTGAGCCCGGCATCTGTGTCTTCGTTTTGAACGGCCTGCATTTCGCGGTAGATAAACGGATGGCAACGCACTGCACCTTGACCAAAGATGATTAAGTTGCGGGTAAGGATATTTGCCCCTTCTACCGTGATGGCAATTGGCATACTCATGAATGCATAGGCCAAGTAATTAGTCTCTCCAAGAATCAACCCCCGACCGCCGTGAATATCCATTGCATCCTGCACCACTTGCCTACCGTTCTCTGTCATATGGTATTTAGCAATCGCGGAGATAACCGAGGGTTTAATATGTAGATCCACTGCACCCGCGGTCATTACACGGGCAGCTTCTAATTGATAGGAGTAGCCAGCGATTCGCGCCAGTGCTTCCTCGATCCCTTCAAAGTTGCCAATTGGCAAATTAAACTGGCGACGAATGCGGCAGTAGGCGCCCGTTAACCGATAGCTCATCTTAGCGGTAGCTGTGCCAAGGGCGGGTAAAGAAATAGCGCGGCCCTCAGACAAACATTCCACTAACATTTGCCAACCTTTGCCCGCATAGTCGACTCCGCCAATAATCCAATCCAGTGGGATAAAGACGTCCGTGCCCTAAGTTGGTCCGTTCATAAACGCCATGCCCATCGGCGAATGGCGATTGCCGTGAACAACACCAGAATGGTTAGTGGGAATGAGCGCGACCGTGATACCGAGCTCTGTACTGCCGCCCAGCAGCTTGTCAGGATCATACATTTTAAAAGCCAATCCTAAAACTGTGGCAACTGGCGCTAAAGTGATATAGCGCTTGTTCCAGTTTAACCGCAGCCCCACTACTTCGTTTCCTTCAAACTGCCCTTTACAAACGACGCCTGAATCTATTATCGCCCCTGCATCACTGCCTGCCTCTGGGCTAGTTAAACCAAAACAAGGCACCTCGGCTCCGCTGGCGAGGCCTGGTAAATAACGATTCCGCTGAGTCTCGGTACCATGCTTCATTAACAGTTCAGCCGGACCCAAAGAGTTTGGCACCATTACAGTGACAGCAGCGCTGCTGCTTTTGCTCGCTATTTTGGTGACCACTGCGGAATGCGCACTGGCAGAGAACTGAAGGCCGCCATACTCTTTAGGAATTATCATTCCTAAAAACCCGGCATCTTTTATGTACTGCCAAACCTCGGGCGATAAATCGTGATCATGCTGAACGATTTGCCAATCGTTTAACATATCGCATAGTGTTTCAGTTTCGTTATCTAGAAATGATTGTTCGGCTTCGGTGAGAGTGGGCTTTGGGTAAGCATGAAATTTTTTCCAATCTGGCTCACCTTGAAAGAGCTCTGCGTCCCACCACACATCCCCCGCCTCGAGCGCTTCCATTTCCGTTTTTGTCATTGGTGGCAGCACGCTCTTGAAAAAATCATACACCGGCCGTGTAAGACGCTGTAGGCGTATGTCTTTGGCTAGGTAAAAAAAGCCAACCAGAAGCAGCACCAGCCAAGGTAGCAAAGCGATACCCCACTGATAGGTCATCGCAACAAGCGCTATAACGAGACTGATTAAGATGGTGGACATGCGAGCGCGGTTATAGGCAAATACCCATACCACGGCCAATGCGAGAATTGATTGAAGAAGAGTATTCATAGATACCAATTTAGCCCTTATTTGTTAAGAATACAAAAGAGAAAAATTCAGCAATTGGATTAATATGAAGAATTCCACTTAGGATCTTTGGCCAATCTCAGGAGTATGAATCGTATGGTGCCCGGGGCCGGAATCGAACCGGCACGGTATTTCTACCGAGGGATTTTAAGCCCCAACTTACATACACGTAATTCGCGGGCTGCAGCAATTACGCGGGCTTCAGCAGACTATACAGGTCAAATAAGCACTATTTAACCTGTATTAGCGGCCAATTATTGGACAGTTTACCGGCGCTTCTTAGCCTTCACTACGCCGCCGCCTTTCTTGAATCGAAAGCCTTTCTTCAACGTGCCGTTAGCCTTCAATCCTGCTTTAGATCTCGATTTTCTACGTGCCATGGTCAATTCCTTTTGACTGATAAATTAAGCGCGCGGGAAGCTCGCGCCGGTTTCGATATGTACTACGCCACCTGGTACATATTTCCAGCCTTTATTTAGCCGGCTAGTTTCTGGATTCAACCAGGGCTTATCGCTGGCTGTTGATGCTACTGGCTGTTGCGCTCGTAGCCTTCTTAATCTTCGTGAGCTCACTTTTATGGTCCTCGGTTTGCCATTCAATGTAGGAAAGGCGCTTATCAAAGCGCCAGAAAAAATACACTAGCAGCATGGTGCTGACGTTGCCACCCGCCTCCAGCAGTTGTTCGATCAGAACTAATTCCATCGTTTATAAAGATAGCCCCCGAGTTTCTCGCCAGTGTCAAACAGCGAAAAGCCCGTCAAATATTCAACGGTTGAATTGACTATGTTATCCGGCCTTGCTGGATTCAACGCATTGCGCCCAGCTTCGGTCACGGTGATGCCGGCAGCAGTCGCACGCTGAGACACCACATACAGCGCCAAAGCGCCGGCAGCGAACAACACCATGTTGCTATTAACTTTCATCGCGCATGGCCTCGTAAACACCGTACAGGCTCAATGCTGACGTGATGACGATATCAGCCTGGGCCGGCCCTAAGTAGATCCCGAGCGCGGCTGTGATTAAACCCATGCCTTGATGGGTAGATCGTTGTCCTATTCTCTTTCTTAGCCATCCCATGGCAGATCTCCTATGCTAATTGTAACGCGTGAAAAATTACTTGGTCACTGTAAGGCTGTGATCCATTTTCATGCTTAATGATTGCCTTCACCATCTCGGGATAGTGAGAGGTAGAAAGTATTGTTTCGGGATTCCAGCCAGTCTGAAGCGCCACGCTTTGAATATAAGAATCAGTGTTGTTTTCAACTCTAGGTGCCCACGTCTCGATTATTCCACGCATCGAATCGATGCCCCTGCGGCCATAGCTTTCCAGTACTTTGCGCATGGCCCTAATGCCGTGTTCTGGCGTATCGAAAATGACAAAGCCAGCGTCATCGATGCCGATCGCGCCAACCCAATTATTGGCTGCATTGTGGCGAATGTTGCCCGGGTTATTGTTTCGGATCCCGCGCGCCAACTTTGGCTTAGTGTGATTAATTAACGCCATAAAAACTACCGCCGCTACTAGCCAGCCGATTTCCTTATTCAATTTGAGATGCCGCTATAAATAGCGCATCTATCTGTGCTTCGGTTAGGTTCATTGCTGAACCAACTGCAACGATAAAAGGGCTATTTCGCCTAAAACTGGTCGCACGTTGATAGGCAATTACTGCCAGTGGATCCGTTTGACTATTTGCCATGAGTGTCTCTACTGAGGCGAGCAAGCCGGCATTGTGAAGTGCCGTTAGTGCTTGCACGCTAGTGACTGACTGAGGCGCCACCGCGGCCGCTGCCGGCGTAGTAAAAACGCCATCAGCATAAGAATCGCCAATTTTTGCTGTGTTGGACTCAATCCAATTATCAGCGAGCGCTGACTCAGAAAGAGCCAGATTAACTACTTTGCCAGCTTCAATAATTGCGAAGTTTTTTACCATATCGAAACCCTAACCATGCCAGCTCCACCAGTGCCGCCGGTGCCATTGTAAGCGCCACCACCACCGCCGCCTGGCTGTACACCATTCGCGCCGTTGCCAGAAACGCCTTGGCCAGCTCCACCGTTGCCGCCTTCGTTGCTCACACCACCAGCGCCACCGCCGCTGTTACCAGCGCCACCGCCACCGGCACCACCTTTTCGACTATTGCCACCAGCAGAGCCAGTGCCAAAATTTGGCCCATTGCCGCCTGATGCGTCACTGAATCCATGCCCAAGCATTCCCGCAGAGCTGTTCGATTGAGAAAAATTACCACCCATTCCCCAGCCAGATGATTGCCCAGCTAAGCCACCATACGCGACAAGATGAGAACCGAAACTCGTATCACCGCCGTTTGAATCAGCAGCGCCACCCGCGCCTATTACTACTGTAACGCTAGAGCCAAGCTCAGACAGTCTTATTAATTTTGAATTATAGCCACCACCGCCGCCGCCACCTGCGCCACCGCTTGCGCCTGTCTTTCCACCGCCACCGCCGCCAATCGCTTCGATCAAAGCCCAGGTGCCGGATCCATCCGCTGGCGGTGTCCAGGTTTTAGAAGCTAGTATTTCCTCAACGTTCGCGGCCAGACCGCCAACTGCTGTAAATAAAGGCATTTTTATAGCCTCGTTACATCAAAATAAGTTGGTATTGTTCCCACTGGACTGATCGCATAGATCGCCTGGGTAGTGTCGCATTCGTACAGACTGCCATCAGTGACTTTTATTCCCAGGCTAGTGGTCGCCGCGGATCCTTTGCGCACGTAAATCGTGCCGCCTTGGGGCTGGATCGATACACGGCGATTAAGTGCGTTGGCTGCAACCACCAACGTGCTAGTGACTAACACATCAACATTGCCATCGGCATTGCCAATCGGCGGCTTTTCAGTTGTGGCCACGTTCCAATTACCCGATTGAGTAACACCGTGGACGCCGACATTGACGATCGCCGCTGAGTCTGACTCGTAGCTGTCGTTGCCATTGTTAAAAACATCGATGGTAAATGTGACATCGTCTGCCGTGGTATTGGCAAACTCGATTACCTTAAACGTTGGATCCTTCACGGGATCCCGTAAAATCCAGTTATCACCGCCGCGCATTTCGCGCGCTTCGTTGCGATTATCGGGCAATACATTGACTACACCACTGGACTCGACCACCTTAATGACCGTGCCACTTACATCGATGCGCGTGCCGCTGCCGGCAACAATTGTTCTAGTAAATCGTGCCATGTTTACCTCTTAAATAATGCGAATGCCGCAACGCCTAAAACAACAAAAGCTACACCGGCCACCTTAGTGACTTGATCTAGCGAGGCGGCGGCATCGGATCTGCTGCCCTGGATAACTGTGCCGAGGTTTTCGGCTGAATTTGCGTTAATCCTGCTTACAGTGTCTTGAGTGAAATCTGCAAACCGATCGACAATAGAGCCGGTGAAATTTAAAGTTTCAGACGATAGGCGAGTATTATTATCGTTGGCCATCTCAATGCCACCGATCGCCCGCGAGAAGCCCTCACCGACCAGGCTAAAACTGTCATTGGTTAGATTATCCGCAAAGCTAAACGCCGCGGCTTGTGTTTGGTTGTTTGATTCAAGAGCTGCTCTAGCACTATTGACCGCCGCGGCGCTGGCGATTCCTGCTGCCGCTTGCGCTGCTTCGATCGCCGCTTGGGCACCACGTGCCACCATGGCGGCCGCTTCGCCGGCAAAGGTTCGATTAGCTTCGTTGTCTTTGGTTACTGCATTGATA